>CAIVDS010000058.1 GCA_903904685.1 uncultured Verrucomicrobiota bacterium | reverse complement strand
GCAAGATACTCCCGACACGCAGCTTCGTCGCCGAACCGACGCTCCAGCTCCAACATGGTTTTCGGATAGTCCTCTGCCATAGGCCCAATCACTACAGGTTGTGGTTGGTGGAGTCACGTAAATACCCCTATATAAAATTTTATAAGCCTTTTGTTTTCGAGCGCCAAGCGCCAACGAACAACACAAAAGCCGCATCTCCATGGTCGCCCGGTCGAGCCAAAGGGTCAGGATGAATTTCATTAATTTCCGAGTTACACAATCTGCCGGATTCCGTTCACCTCCACCTTGCCTCATCCCGCTCGATTTCTCTGTGTGCCGTCGGGCCAAAAGGACGACTTGTCGCCTGTTTTTTCAAAAACATAGGATTTCGGGATGCCAACGGAGCGTTCCGCCATAAGAAATTTGCGTTCTGACATTAGATACTAAGGCGAAACCATAGGAAATTAGTCCAAAAACACTCGTTCTTAACGTGAAACCCAAAGTTTTTAGTACGAAACCCAAACTTTTTAGGCTCAAACCCAAACTTTTTAGCGTGAAAACACTCGTTCTTAGCCGAATTCCAAACTTTTTAGCGTCAAACCACTCGTTTTTAGTGTGGAAACACTCGCGCATAGCACGCCGCCACTCGTCCATAACGTCCCGTCACTGATTCATAGCGTCCCGACATAAGTCCATAGCATCCTGACATAAACCCATGGCTTCCCGCCATTGGTTTTTACGGTTCCGCCATAGGTTCTTAGGCCTCCGCCCTGAGAATTCAGCGTGCCGCGACGACCCCGCAACCTGCCGTGACGACCACAGAGGGTTCCGTCCTTATCGTTACATCCCCGTAACAACCACGGTGAGCAGCCGCATGAGGGCGGAAAGAAGGAGCCATGCCGCCCGCAGAGTCTCGTCAGCGGGGGATGGAGGAAAAACGAAGGCCGTCCAGATTGTCACCCGTCGCGGCCTGCAGATCGATGGCGAACTGCCACTGCCATTGCGCGAAGTCGCTTTTGAAGGAGAGCAGGTTCCAGCCGGCCTTGAGCTTCATGGGGAAGTCCTGTCCCTTGGCCTTGCCGGGATCGCCCGCATAGACGGTGTCTCCGTTCAACCAAGTCTCCAGATACGGGGTTCCGGCAAAGCCCAGTTTCGCGATTTTGACGACCACCGGACGCTCCCGGTCGCTCTTGATCCAGCGCAGGCCATAGCCGACCTCGCCGCCGCCGAAATAGGTGACACCCGCAAAATCGATGGCGCCCGACGCTCCCGCGCCGCCGTAGTTCACGCCGCCCGCATACTGTTGCCACGCCACGGGAACACCGGGTTTGAGTTCCATCTTCGCCATCGCGTCGGCCAGTCCCTTTCCGGTGCGGACCACCTCGTCGGACGGGAGTTTTGCCGCCTCGCGGTCAAAGACGCCGAGTTTCCATCCGGTCCAACCGATGTTCCCCGTCCCCACGAGCCACGGCGCGGGGATGAGGATTTCGCGGGTGTCGTTGCCACCGCGCAGCACGACATGGTTGACCAGCCGGTCGGGCGCGGCGTTCACCACAAACACGGTCTCGCCCTGCCCCGCCTTCATGTCTTTCACGGTCCAGCCTTCGGGCAACTCCAGCTTGACCTTGTCGGTCGAGTGGTAGGCCTGAATCCGAAACTGGATACCCGCGTCCGTCCGCTGTTGCGGGACAAGCGCGACCTCGTAGGAGAGCGTCGATCCGTTCCCGGTTCCGCGCAACTTGGTCGCGACCCGGTCGAGAAGACTCTTGGCCGCCGCGTCTTCCCCCAAGCCCCTGAGCATGCCCGCCGCGATGGCGAGATGGCCGAGATCATTGGGATGCACCTGATCGCCCGTGACGTGGGCGTCGGGTTTCACCCGGCGACCCTGGCCGAGAACCTCCCACGCGGTCGCCCGCGTCGGCAGCACGACGCATTTCTCTTCGGTCGCCATTTTTTTCATCTCATCGACCATCTTGTCCATCACCTGGTTTTTGGGTGACAAGGCATCTTCCGTGCAAGGAGTGGGCGTGGCCAAGGCGACGATCCGGGGCGTCGTGCGCTCGCGAAGGGCGGCGATCAGCGTGCGGTAGGAGGCGATCCACTTCTGGTAGGCGTCCGGCGCATCCTTCATGCTGGGCGCCAACACGTCGTTCATGCCGAGCATGACGACCACCACATCCGCATGCTGGTTCAACTCGGCCTGCACATCGAAGGCCTTGACGTCCAGGAAGGCGGGCGCAGTCCGGCTTTTGCGCTCCACATTGATCCAACCGCCGACGGTCTGCCCGCTTCCGCCCAACGGCACCAAGATCTGATGGTTGGCTGGATTCTGTTCCTTGAGCGCACCGCCGATCAGGCCCACCCATCCGTTTGGACCGCCATTGCCGCCCTGACCCGTGATGCTGTCGCCGGCAAACACGATGCGGTCTCCGGGATGGAGAAGGGGTTCCGCCTTCAAGAAGGACGCAACCGCCGATAAAAAGACCAGCGCAACCAACGGGGTAAAAAACTTGCTCATGGCGCATCGTGACACTCGAGACGGGAATTCCACAACCACCGCCTTCGATATACAAAATCCATTCATTTGACCCAGACTCCAAAAGACAATGTGTCCGGCTCGAAGCTCCACCCTGCGCGCCTCGAACCGGCGGGTTGCGGAACGGAAGGTTGTTTTGTTTTCAATAGTTGTTTGATCTCACCCATTGAATTAACGCCCTCTGCCGCCCCCGTGACCGCCCCGATGTCTCGCTCCCGACCCAATATCCTGCTCATCGTCTCCGACCAACAGCGCCCCGATCTGGTCGGGGCGCTCGGCCGGGTTGCCGTTCAGACGCCCGCCCTCGACCGCCTTTGCCGCGAAGGCGCCGTCTTCACCCGGGCCTATACCCCTTGCCCGCTCTGCACGCCCGCCCGCGCCAGCATGATCACCGGGCAATACCCCAGCCGCCATGGCGCATGGTCGATCGGCGTGGACACACCGGACGACGCGCTCTCCGTCGCCGCCCTGCTGCGCGAACAGGCCGGATATCGCACCGCTCTCATCGGGAAAAGCCACTTCAAGAGCTGCCTGCGCGAAGGCAGCTTCGAGGCGCTTCCCCGCAGCCGCGACTGGGATGTTTTCGCCGGATGGGATGGCCCCTGGTTCGGCTTCGAAGCCGCCCGCATCAACGTCGGCCATGTCAACGAAACCCACGCCTACTCCCTGCACTACGGCCTGTGGTTGCGCGAACGCGGCGTCGATCCCGACCGCTATTTCGATCTCGATTGGTCCAAGGGCACCGGCCTCCGCGAGGGCCGCTGGGATTTGCCAGCCGAACTGCACGTCAACACCTGGACCGCCGACCAGGCCATCGCGCAACTGCGCACCGCCGGAGAGCGTCCGTTTTTTCTCTCCGTCAATTTTCCCGATCCCCACAGTCCGTTCCTCGTGCCCGCGCCGTGGGATACCCTGCACGACGACGCCCCGTTGCCTCCGCCAATCCGCCGTGAAGGCGAACGGGAAGGCAATTCAGCCCTCTACCAGGCCACGCTCGACAACACCATCGGCACTCTTTGCGACTCGCCCGCCGTCCGCCCGGCCACCCAATACCCCTCCGCCGCGACGTCCGCCGCCCGCACTCCCTCCGAGGAGCGAAAATGGAAAATCTACATGGGCATGACATCGTTCATGGATCAACAAATCGGCCGCATCCTCGACGCCCTCGATGAACTCGGGCTTGCCGACGACACCCTCGTCGTCTTCACCTCCGACCACGGCGACATGATGGGGGACCACTGGCTCAACAGCAAAGGCGCCTCCCATTACGACGGCTCCACCCGCGTCCCCTTTATCGTGCGCCAGCCCGGCGTTGTCCCCGCAGGAGAACGCAGCGCCTCGCTCCAGTGCCTCGTCGATCTTGCCCCGACCTTCCTTAAAACCGCCGGCCTTCCCGTTCACCCCGCCATGCAAGGAGTGGATCAGTCCGCCACCTGGGCCCGGCCCGATCACGCATCCCGCGCCGGTGTTCTCGTGGAAACGCGCCTCTCCCCCACCTGCCAATCCAACTCATGGATCACCCCGTATTTCCGCCTCAGCACCTACGATTATCCCGGTGGCTCGTCCGATTGTGAACTCTTCGACTTGACCAACGACCCCGACGAATTCGACAACATCGCAGACACCGCATTCCGCGATCCGGAAACCCGTCAGTTGCGGAATACCCTCGCCACCCTCGCTCCCGCGATCACTCAATCAGTCGCCCCCCGCCTCACTTTCGCCTAACCCCTCCTTCCATGCGCGCCATCATGGTCATGTTCGACAGCCTCAACCGCCGGCATCTCCAGCCTTACGGTTGCGACTGGGTTCACACCCCCAACTTCCAACGGCTCGCCGCCCGCACGGCGACGTTTGACCGCAGCTATGTCTGCTCCATGCCGTGCATGCCCGCCCGCCGCGACCTGCACACCGGACGTCCCAATTTCCTGCACCGCTCATGGGGACCGCTGGAACCCTTCGACGACTCCATGCCCGAGCTGCTCAAGCACGCCGGGATTCACACCCATCTCGCCAGCGACCATCCCCACTACTGGGAGGACGGCGGCGCGACCTATCATCCTCGCTATTCCACCTGGGACTTTTCCCGCGGACAGGAAGGAGACCCGTGGATCGGGCAGGCGCGTTTGCCGGCGCCCGTTGAAACCGAGTTCGGACCGCAGGGCGTCACCGCAGGCATCTACCGGCAAGACATCGTCAACCGCCCCTTCACCAACCGCCCCGAGACGTTCCCCATGAACCTTACGTTCAAGAACGGCCTTGAATTCATTCGCCGCAATCGCGACGACGACCGCTGGTTTCTCCAGATCGAGACCTTCGATCCGCACGAACCGTTCGTCAGTCTCGCCGAACACAAAAAACCCTACGCCGCCCACTACGACGCCTACAAAGGGAAGCCCGCCGACTGGCCGTTTTACCGCGAGGTGCGCGAATCGCGCGACGCCGTCGAGCATACCCGCCACGACTACGCCGCCCTCGTCACCGCCTGCGACGCCAAGCTAGGCGAGGTGCTCGACATCTTCGACGAACTCAACCTCTGGGAAGACACCATGCTCATCGTCTGCACCGACCACGGCTTCCTCCTCGGCGAACACGACAGCTGGGCCAAGTGCTGGACTCGTTTCTATAACGAGATCGCACACACACCCTTCTTCATCTGGGATCCGCGCTGCCCGTCCGCCGCCGGCACCCGCCGTCACGCCCTCGTGCAACCCGCCATCGACCTCGCCCCGACCTTGCTGCGTTTCTTCGGCCTAGAACCTACCGCCGATATGCGCGGACACGACCTCGCCGCCACCATCGTCAACGATCAGTCCGTGCGAGATCACGCCATCTTCGGCCTGTTTGGCCAGCAGGTGAACATCACCGACGGCCGCCACGTCTACATGCGAGGACCGGCGACCGCCGACAACCAGCCGCTGCACGAGCACACCCTCATGCCAACACACATGCGGGAGCGCTTTTCCCCCGCCGAACTTGCCTCCGGCGTCGAACTCTCACCACCGCTCCCCTTCACCAAGGGTTGTCCAGTGCTCCGTATTCCCGTCATTATCTCGGCGCAGGCTAAGGCGACATCACCCAGCTTGCTTTTCGATCTCGAAGACGACCCCGGTCAACTCCACCCGCTCACCAATACCGCGATCGAGGCGAACCTATCCCGTGCTCTCGTCTCCGAACTCACCCGCTGCAATGCCCCCGCCGATCAATTTACGCGTCTTGGCCTCAACGCATGAACACTCCGGCACCTTTTCTACCATTTGCCAACGCACCGGTGATGCAGGGCTGAATCTCCTCCTCCATTCGCGTCGCATCTTCTCTCTCCGGCCTCCAACGACTCGTCTTCGTCCGTCTCATACACTGAAATACATCAAGGAGCTTACGAGGAAAGACCCCGAGCCTGCGCCGGTGGTTGCGAATGGGGAAACCGCACGAGCGGCGGACGGCAAAGTTTGATTGAAAAGCCGCCCTCCCCCCTCATGGTTTGTCCTCCGTGGAAGCCAAAACCAAACAACCGCCCTCGTTCGAGAACGCCTTGGAACGCCTCGAAGCCATCGTCGAATCGATGGAATCCGGCGAAGTCCCGCTGGCCGAACTGCTGGCGAAGTTTGAAGAAGGCAACACGTTGCTGAAAACCTGCGAATCCCGCCTGAAGGAAGCCGAACTCAAGATCGAACAGCTCAAGAAACAAAAGGACGGCCCGGCCGCCTTTTCCACGTTTGAAACCGAGCGCGGCGCCTGAAACCGCCCTCCCGGTTTAATTTTTTGTTGATGAACACGTCCGCCGTCTCCCCGGCCTCTCCCTCCGTCCTCCCTCGCATCCTGCCCGCGATCCACGGCCCGGCTGACGTCAAGGCGCTTCCGCCCGAAAAGCTCCCTCAACTCGCCCAGGAAATACGCGACGAGATCATCGCCGTAACCTCCCAAAACGGAGGCCATGTGGGGTCCAACCTCGGCGTCGTCGAGCTCACCCTCGCCCTGCACCGCGTGTTCTCCACCCCCGAGGACCAGTTCGTCTTCGACGTCTCCCACCAAGGCTACGTCCACAAGCTCCTCACCGGACGCGGCGGAAAGTTTTTCCAAGAACTCCGCCAGAGCGGCGGGGCCGGCGGTTTCCTCTCTCGCGCCGAAAGCGTGCACGACTGCTACGGCGCGGGCCACGCCGGCACCGCCCTCTCCGCCGCCCTCGGCATGGCCACGGCGCGCGACCTGCGCGGCTCGAACGAACATGTCGTCGCGCTCTGCGGCGACGCCGCCTTCACCTGCGGCATCACCATGGAGGCGCTCAACAACGTCGTCAGCTCGACCAGGCGACTCATCGTCATTCTCAACGACAACGAATGGTCCATCGCCAAAAACGTCGGCGCCATCTCCAAATATCTCACCCGGCTCAGCACCAACCCCACTTACAACAGGGTCCACCACGATCTCGAAAGGTTCTTCACCAGCCTGCCCGGCGGACAGGACATGCACCAAATGTGGGTGAAGTGGAAACGGGAGACCAAGGACTTCTTCGTTCCCTCCTCGCTCTTTGAGAAATTCGGCCTGCGCTACATCGGCCCCATCGACGGCCATAATCTCGACGAGCTTGTCAAGAATCTCGAATTCGCAAAACACAGCGACACGCCGATCATCCTCCACGTTCTGACCAAGAAGGGCAAAGGCCTCGAAGCCGCCCTCGCCCACCCGGAGAAATTCCACGGGGCGAGCCCCTACGACCCCGCCACCGGCGAGAGCATCACGCCCGCCGCCGCTCCCGTCACGCCGGCCGCGTCCAACTACCAGGACGTAATGGGCAAAGCCCTCGTCCGCTTCGCCAAGGCCGATCCCAATGTCGTCGGCATCACGGGCGCCATGCCGAGCGGCACCGGTCTCTCCCACCTCGCCGTCGAGTGCCCGAGGCAGTTTTTCGACGTTGGCATCGCCGAGGAACATGCGGTGCTCTTCGCCGCCGGGCTCGCAACCAAAGGCATCCGTCCCGTCGTCGCGATCTATTCAACCTTCCTCCAGCGCGGCTACGACCCGATTATCCATGATGTGGCGCTGCAAAACCTGCCCGTCACCTTCTGCATGGACCGCTCCGGCCTCTCGCCAAACGACGGCCCGACCCACCACGGTTTGTTCGATCTCGCCTACCTGCGCCCCGTGCCCAACGCCACCATCATGCAGCCCAAGGACGAGGACGAACTCGTGGACATGATGCACACGAGCCTCCAGCTTCCCGGCCCCGGATTCATCCGCTATCCGCGCGGCGCCGGCGTGGGGGTTAAAATCAAGGACAAGCCCGCCACTCTCGCCGTCGGCCAGGCCGAAGTGCTGAAACAGGGTTCCGGCATCATGATCTGGGCGCTCGGCAGCATGGTGCAGGACGCCCTCGCCCTCGCCGCCCGCCTCGAGGCCGAGGAAAATATTTCCGTCGGCGTGGTCAACGCCCGCTTCGTCAAGCCGCTCGACCGCACGCTGCTCCTCAACCACGCCGCCTGCATTCCCCTCATCGTCACGATGGAGGACCACGTGCTCTCCGGCGGCTTCGGCAGCGCGGTGCTCGAAGCGTTGCAGGACGCGAACCGTCCCGCCGCCGTCGAACGCATCGGCTGGCCGGATACATTCGTCGAACATGGCACCAACCAAAAAATCCTCCGCGCCGCCCACGGACTTTCGCCCGATGCCATCCATCGTCGCGTCGCCGACCGCTGGCGCAATCATCACACCGCCCGCATCGAGGCCGGCGTCTGATTAACGTGGCCGCGAGTGCCGACGAGTGGTTGAACACTTCAAGCGCCTTTTGCTATGACCTTGCCGATCCGTTGCAATTTTCTCTTGGGATGGTGCGGCCTCTTCCTGGCGGCTATTCTCTCGGGGCGGGCCCAGGTTGCAGTCTCGCTCGTCGCCGAAACCCGTGAGGTGCAACAAGGACATCCCGTAACCGTCGCCCTTCGCCTCGAACACACCGCAGGCTGGCACACGTATTGGATCAATGCGGGCACCGGTTATCCAACGACGTTTGATTGGGAGCTTCCACCCGGCTGGACCGCCAGTGACATTAAATGGCCCGCGCCAAAAACCATCACCGATGATACGGGCCATATCACGGGCCAGGGTTATGATGGGGTTGTCTATCTGCCGGTCACGCTCACCCCATCCGCCGACCTGCCCTCCGGCACAGTCGTCACTCTCAAGGCTCAGGCCGCCTGGCTCATGTGCCACGACACCTGTGTGCCGGGCAAGGCCGCGGTTGAGCTCAAGCTGCCTGTCTCAGCCGGACAACCCGCGCCCGATCCCGTAAACGGCCCCGCCATCGCCAAAACGCTTGCGGCCCTCCCGCGGAAAGACATCCACGTAACCGCCACCGCCTCGTCCACTCTTTCCAAAGGCGTCGTAACGCTGCGTGTCGTCGGCCTTCCTCGCGGGGTTGATGGAGGCGAGTTACCTTGGTGGTTTTTCGCCCAGGACAGTTTTATCGCCTTTGACCAACCTCAAACCAGGCGAATGGAAGCGGATGGGGCGCTGATGCTGACGCTGAATCTCGCACAAGGCGAAACCGTGCCCAATTCTTCGCACCTGCGTGGTGTTTTACGTTCATCCGCTTCCGCCCCCGCCGCCGACGACGGCACGTCAACCGCGCTGCTCATCGACGTGCCACTCACCCCTGCGCTCACAACCGCCAACCACACGGCCGGTGCGCCGGCCGGTTTGCCTGCGACCCTGCCATTGGCCTTTATCGGCGGCTTGATCCTCAATCTGATGCCGTGCGTTTTCCCGGTGCTGGGCATCAAGATCATGGGCTTCGTCAACCAATCGGGAGCCGATCGGCGCAAGATCACCATGCACGGCCTCATCTTTGCGGCAGGAGTGCTGGTTTCATTCTGGACCTTGGCCACCGCACTCGCCGTGCTGCGAACCGGCGGCAGCCATCTGGGCTGGGGATTCCAACTGCAGTCGCCGGTGTTTGTCTTCGGACTCGCCGCCGTGATGCTGGTCTTCGCGCTTAGCCTGAGCGGAGTCTGCGAATTTGGCGGGAGCGTCATGGGCACGGGCGCCAGTCTGCAAAGACAGTCCGGCTACCGCGGATCATTCTTCACCGGTGTGCTGGCCACCGTAGTGGCGACCCCATGCAGCGCGCCGTTCCTGGCCCCCGCGCTGGGTGCGGCCCTTGCCATGCCACTGGTGGAGTCCTACATCATTTTCACGACCATCGCCGTGGGCTTGTCCACACCCTACCTCCTGCTTTCGATTTTCCCGCAAACCGTGCGTCTGCTGCCGAAACCGGGGGCATGGATGGAAACCTTCAAACAGGCCATGTCGTTCCCTCTTTATGCCACCACCGGCTATTTGGTGTGGGTCTTGACGGGGCAGACCAGCGAAAGCGGCTCTCTGATGGCTATTTTCGGCCTCACGCTCATCGCGATGGCCACCTGGCTTTATGGTCGCTACGCACAGCTGGGCTCTTCGGGCGTCAAACGTCGGATCGGCATCATCGGCGGCCTCGCGTTGTTGAGCACCGGCCTTTTCTTGGGCTGGCCACATTCGCCCCGGGCGACCGATATGGTGTGGGAACCGTGGAGCCCCGCCCGCGTCGCCGAGTTGCAAGCGGAAGAACGTCCGATCTACGTGGACTTTACCGCCCGCTGGTGTGCGACCTGCCAGTTGAACAAGAAACTCGTCTTTGGTTCGAACGACGTCCGCAAACGCTTTCGCGAGCTGGGCGTGGTGACGTTGCGTGCGGACTGGACCAACCATGATGCGCGCATCACAACCGAACTCGCCCGGTGGAATCGCAGCGCGGTGCCCTTCGACATGCTTTACCTTCCCGGGCATTCGGAGCCGATCCTGCTCCCCGAGTTGCTCTCGCCCAAGATTGTCCTAGGGGCGTTGGAACGCTGACCGGGACCGCCCACCCCGTCGGGTTGCGCTATTTTTGAATGGCGCCGAGGCAACGCTTACTTGTCATCCTTCTTTGCGGCGCCGCCGAGTGTGACGTCCACGCCATATTTGAGCGAAAGATCCTGATGCGCGCGGCCAGCCCAGGGAGTGCTGAGGTAAACCTTGCAGACGGTTTTGAGCGTGCGGATAGCGGCGTCCTTATCGCCTTTTGCGGCTTGGTAGTCGGCGATGCGGTATTGGGCCTCAGGGGCGGCGTCTTTGAAAAAATTAATCACGCCGACCAGCGTCTGAATCGCCGCTGTGTATTGTTTGAGCGAGGCCTGACACTCAGCGGTACGGAGGAGCTCGGCCGGGTCACGATTCGATTGCTGATAGGCGGCGATCGCCTCCTGATATCGGCCATTTTTTTGCAGCACCTCGCCGAGTCGCCATTGGATTTCACCGACTTTATCCGCGTGTTTACCGAGCATTGCCTGGTAGGCTTCGACGCAACTCTTCGCGTCATTTTCCGCAAGGTAGGTTTCGGCGATTTCACGGTCAGCGGTGTAAGCGTCTTTCATCTCATGAAAGACGAGACGCGCTTCGCCGAATTTGCGGCTGTCGCGCAGGTGGGAGGCGTATTCGGAGCGCAGGACGTCGTCTTCGGGATGGGCTTTCAGGAGCGTGGCGAAACGTTCCGTGGCTTTGTCAGTCACGCCCGCGTTGGCAAAAATGCGCGCACACCAATGATCGACGAGGCTTTTCTGCGCGGGATCAGCGGCAGGTTGTTTTTCGATGAACGCCACGGTTTCGGAGGCAAGCGCAGGGAGCGCTTTTTTTCCTTTTTCACCGTAAAGTGTCTGGATGTTTTGCGCCTGCGGACCTTGCATGGGTTGCATGGCGCGAGCGGCCCAGAAGGCAAAGACGATGAGCGGATCTTTTTTCTTGGCTTGGCTGACAAGCGCGAAACCTTCGGCGGGGTTGTGTTCTTCGATCCAATGCATGACGAGCCGCTGTTGCGCTAGATTGCGGAGATTTTGGGTGTCTTTGTATTCACCGGTGGCCAAGTATTGCATGTGGGGCAGCCATTTATCAATCTGGCCGATTCGGAAGTAGATGGCGCAAAGTTCGTTGCGGGCGAGCGCGCCAAAGTCTTCCTTGGGCCATTTTTCGACGACTTTCTCGAAGGCTTTGGCGGCTTGCTCGGCGTCGCCGCCTTGGTTCAGGCAGACGCCGATGGAATATTGGGCAGCGGCGGCGTCAATGGAGTCAGGGAAGTAGTCGATGACGGTGCGGAATTCATTGATGGCGGTGTTCACTTGGCCCAGTTGCCGGGTGCATTCGGCAAACATGAATTGCGCGTAGGAGGCGACCTCGGATTTAGCGTAGAGCTGCAGGAACAACTCATACTCCGCCAAGGCGCTCTTGAACTCCTTGTGGTCGAAATAGCGCTCCGCGCGGATGAGCTGATGGCGCTCTTCCTCGGTGACGCGCATCCAGCGTTCCGGCGCAAGTTTTGCGTTGGCTGTCAACGCGGACATGAGCAGGCAGAAAAACGCCCCGAGCAGGAGCTTCGCAGGCGTGACGACCCTCATTTGTCCACCTCTGTCGCGAGCACGATCGCGGCGTTGCACTGGTTGACGATGTCCATGAGTTTCACGGCGCTGCCATAATCGACGCCTCGGTCGATGTTGATGACCACCGCGCGGTCCTTGGTGCCGACGAGCTTGCCCTCGATGCCTCCCTTGATCGCCTCCCATGTGGTCTTTTCGCCGTTCAGATAAAGGTCTTTCTGCACATTGAGCTGCACGGAGACTGTCTTGGCTTCGGCGCTCTTGCTGGTGGAAGCCTTGGGCAGTTTAAGATCGATGCCCGTCACATTCACAAACGTGGTTGCCACCATGAAAATGATGAGCAGCACGAGCGAGATATCGATCATTGGGATGAAGTTGATCGCCGCTATCGGCTCGTCGTCATCGCCTGAGTTGTGGTCCATGGTGCAGATCTCAGTTTGTTGCGATCAGGGTGAACCTGCAGGCCGCTGCTGCAGGTCACGGTAGACCTTAAAGGCATACGACTCCAACTCGAGAGCGAGGTTGGCGATGGCTTTGGTGAAGTAGTTGTAAAACATCAGGGCCGGAATGGCGACGAGCAGGCCCGTCGCCGTGCATACGAGCGCCTCGGAGATGCCGGCCGCGATAACGCTAGGCCCGCCCATGCCCTGGGTGCTGATGTCTGAGAAGGCCGAGATGATGCCCTTGCATGTGCCGAACAAGCCCACGAAGGGTGCGATGGACGACACGGTCGCCAGGATGGGCAGGTATTGCTTCAGGCGGGCCATCTCGCCGCGCATGGTGAGCATCATCGCCCGCTCGGCACTGTCCGCGTCATGGCCCGAAGCGGCTTCGGCGAGGATCATCGCGGCGAGAGGCGACTCGCTGGCCTGACATTGGGGGAGCACCGCGTCGTAGTTCTGCCGGTCGAAGGCGTCCTTAATGCCGGCGCGCAACGTCTCCGTCGCCCGGCGGATCTCCTTGAAGAAGACGAGGCGCTCCAGCACCACGCCGATGCTGACGACCGACAACATGATCAAGGTCGCCATCGTGACGCCTCCGGCTATAATCCAATTCCACAACATAATTTTGGTAGGTTAAGGTTTCACTGACTGGTTTGATAAAAATCGCTGGAAAAGGGAATGAACTTCGTCGTCATTTGGACCGGCCCTCGAGCGAGAGTTTCCATTCGCTGTAACCGGCCATGGCCTGCGCGAGGAGGTTGACGCCGAGTTGATACGCCTGCTCGGCCGACTCGGCGCTGGTGCCGCCATGCGTATCCTTCCATGCGTCGGAGATAGAACCCTGGTGGTAGAACGCCACCCAACGACCGTCCTTTTTCCATCCCAACGCCCGGGTGCCGCTGTGGGCCCAGAGTGGAGGACAACCTTGCATCGCATAAGGAGCCCGGTAGATCGGATCATCGTCGGGAATCTCCACAGCGGCGATCTCCGGAAGAGCCTGCCGCATGAGCAGGAGAAACGCACCATGAAACTGATTGCCACCGTTGTCGGCGAAGATCATCCCGCGGTTCTCAAGAAGATAGGAGCGGACGGCCTTTACCTCGCGCGCGTCAAAGCGAAATCCGTAGCTGCCGGCCATAAACACCACGGGGGGCGCGCGACCCTTCACATAGCGGCCTAGTTCGAGAAACGTCACGTCCTGAGGGACGGTGGAAACGGGCATGTGGGAGCGTTTGCCAAACTCCTTCGTCATGTTTTCATCGGCACCGTTGCGAAGGTTGAAATCCCAGTTGCCACCCTCGTAGTGCACGCGCACGAAAACAAAGCGCACCCCGTCTCGACCCGCGGCATAGCCGGCCGGACCTGGACCGTCGCCCTGGCCGACTTTGTATTCGTTGGCGGTAACCTCCTTAAGATTGAGCGGGGTGAGTTCGAGTGGAGGGGTTTCAAAAATGATCGGGCTGTTCGGGTTCACCAAGATCTTTTTCCGCTGCACTTTCTTCACCTCGATCTTCATCTGCCTGATCATGGCATTGGGCTTGCCTGAGCCTTTCACGAGATCGTAGGTCTTCTTGCATCCGGGGATGAACATCGAGCCCACGATGGCAAGGATGAGAACGACATGGCCCAGGAATGAGCAGGCGAAAAACCGGCGCAGGCGTCCGTGCCGGCCCTGCCAATACACGGCGGTTCGCCGGAAGGGATTCCAGACGCGGCAAACGGATGCTGAAACGGGCAGGCTCATCACTCCGGACGTGGCGGGCGGGCGGGACGGCAGAGGATCACTTCAGGTCTTTCAACAAGTCATCATTTCCACCGGCGAAGGGGCTGGTGGGCGTTTCCCCGGGCTTGGCGACCTTGTCGATGCCCAATATTTTCTCGGCCTGCACGGGAGGAGGAGATGCAACCGCGGGGACGGGAGCAGGAGCGGGCACAACGGGAGGGGGAGTCTTGGCTGCCTCCGCAGCCTCGGCCTTGGCGGCAGCGGCGGCCTCCGCAGCCGCGCGGGCTTTGTCGGCGGCCTCCTTTTTTTCGAATCCCCAATAACTCACGCCGCAGAGCAAGGCGATTAAGAGCACGTGCAGCCCGGCGGAAACACCGGTCCATCGCCACAGGACTTTGATCGAACGGGGGCCGCGGACGTTTTCTGGTATCGTTTTCATTTTTCTAAAGGGAATCGCGCTCACTGCGGCTGCAAGTCCTTGTCGGCGACGTTAACCATCTCGGGAAGGACAAGTTTTCCGCGGGCGAACTTTGCCGCGTCGCTCTCGGGGTAATCCCAGGTCACCCGCTTGTAACGGCGGAAGGCGGTTTCGAGCTGATGGGCGCTGCGATAGGATTCACCCGCCCAAAAGATCGCGTCGGAGCGGAACTTGCCGCGCGGATAATTCTCCACGAGCAGGTCAAATTCCTTGCCGGCCTGCTCAAACTGGTCGGCTTTATACCAGCATTGCGCGGCGCGGAAGAGCATGCGTTCGGCCCATTCGTGCTGCGGAAAGCGTTCGACGAACTTCTTCGCGACTTCGGCCGCGGTGGGATACTCTTTCTTGTTGTAGAAATACTCGGCGATGCGAACGACGACGTTGGCGACGAGCGGATTTTCCGGCCACGTGTAGGCAAGCGTGACGTATTCGGCGCTGGCGGCGTCCATGTCGCCCTTTTCCTCCTGGCACTGGCCGAGCTTATACTGGGCGTCCGGCGCGAGGGGATGGTCGGAATAGTTCTGGACGATGCGGCGGTAGTAACCGATGGCCTCGTCGTATTTCTTCAACTCCTGCGCGAACTGGCCGAGCAGGTAATCCGTGCGGGCCTCGTAGATCTTGCTCGGATAATCCTCGCGCAATTCCTTGAGAATCTGCATGCCCTCGGTGAGGACGGTGCCCGCCTGAGTCTCTTGCTTAAGGGTCCGATAGTTTTTGAAAAGCTCAAAGTAGGCCTCGGCCATGCGAAACTGTGACTCGATGGCCACCTGCTCGGTGGCATATTTCTTTTCAAAGACCATGAGATTGGCGTCAGTGCCTCGGGCGACGTTGATCGTCCGCTCGAACTTGGCGTTCGCATTGGCTTTGCTGATGTAGCTCAGCGTGACAACGTCTCCGAACCAGGCTTCCATCTTCTGGTCGCCGGGCACGGGATTGGCGTTGGGAACGAGCGGGAAGCTGCCGGTGAATTCGCCGCTGTGATTCAGGGTTTCCAGAAGCGTCGCGACGAATTTTTCCCCACGGGGAGTGGTAAGAAGCACCTCAACACTATCGGGGCCGGACGTGGCGTCGGCGGTGAGATCTTTGACCGAGACATACACCTTGTCGCCGAGGTAGAGGCTTGTAACCGGTTTTTCGTAGCTGCCGTCGGTAAACTCGATAGTGGGCTTAACGGCAAGGCGGGCCTGGTCCGTGACTGTTTTCCCGGCAGCCGAGTAACTCACCGTGATGATATCCTGACCGTTGAGGTTTAGCACAGGAACGATATTCGCGAGTTTCTGGTCCTGCCACGCGACTGGGTTGCGGCGCGGCACGAGGGTGCGGGTGTCGCCCAGCTCAAGCACGCTGGTGGCCGGAGAATCCTTGTCCCCCAGGGTCATGAAAATCTGGCCGACAAAGCGGCCTCGTTCCAGCGCTTCGTCCGGTTTTCTCCCATCGCGGGCCCTGCCGTCGGGGAAGGTCGAGAGCGGGCAGATGACTTCGACGCGGCTACCGCCGGTCGTGGTGAGGACCGCCGTGACTTCACTGAAGGAGTCCTTCGCGGACGCCGGATCAATGATCTCGAACGTGAGCGGGGGCTCGAAGGCGACAGGCTTGATGGCGGGCGCGGCGGCAGCGGGCGCAGGTGTGAATTGAAACGACGCCTTGCCGTCTTTGTTCACCTTGACGGTCGAAGGCACAAACGCGACTTTCGCCTCGCTGGGAACGGCAAGGTCAAGATACGCCATGCGACGGATCGGCGCGCCGGGATCGGTGTTTTGCTCGTCGAGATAGCTGGCTTCCAAGGTGGTGCCAGCCTCGAGTTTGACGCCTTTGGGATGTCCGGCGGACCAGATGTCGATCTCCTTGGTGAACACGCCGGTGAACGGCCCGGTCTCGATCACCTCCATGACCGTCTCCTTGCCATCGGGAGTGCGAAGGCTGAATTTCACCTTGTCGCACTTGTCGCTGACATCGCAGTCGTAGTCGACGATCCGCACGATGACGCGCTGGCCAGGTTCGACGCGGCGAACCTGCTTCACAAATTGAATGGGCTCGTTCTGACCCTCCACGGCCTTGAATTCGTAGGCGATGAAATCGATCCTGCCGTTGTAATAAGTCGCCTGTATCTGCTGGGTGAGACTGCGCGTGTGGCCCGGGGAGGAGATGTTCGTCTCGTCGTCGTAAACCGCTGTAATGCGGTCGCTGGGCGTGAGTCGCAGGCCTTCGGCGGAAACCGCCTCGGCATCGGCCCGAGCAGGCGCGGGAATAAGCACGGCCCCGGAGGCGTCGCTCAGTTGGATTTCGGCGATGCGCGGGGCGCTGCCGCTGAATTTCTCGATCAGCATCCGCACATAGCGGCCTTCGGCGCCCGTGAGATCCACCGTCGCGTTGATCAGGTTGCCCTCCGCGGTGGTGGTGATGCGACCGGCCAACGACTTCGTCGACCTGGTGAAATCCGCCGTTGCGGCAACCGTGGTCCAATTCATCTGGTCGTTGGATACCTGCACGCCGTATTCAAGAGGAACCTTGTCCTTGCGGAACCCATCGTTGCCCCACTTCAGACCGCCGAGCTTCACCGGTTGCTTGAGATCCAGCACGATGAACTTCGGCGCTCGACCGTCGTTGAGGCCCTCCCATGAGGTCTTGCGGTTGTTGTCGATTGCGCGCACCGCCTCGTTTCCACTGGAGTAATCGCTGGCAAAAATGTTGGCGGGAATTTCCACGGTCTTGACCGTGCCCCGGAAGACACCGGAGAACGGAGCGGTTTCCGTCAGCGTGGCGGTGACCCGGTCGCCGCTGGCGGCCGTCACAAGCAGCTTCACCGTATCAAGGCCGCTGCTGATGCAACGGTCGGCATCCTTGACCTGGAGATAGATGTTGTTGCCGGGCTTGAGGTCGTCGCCTTTGCGGAATTCCTGGCGGAACTCAAAGCCGGGCTGCTTGCCGGCGATCCGGCGTTGCTCGCGCAGGCGCTCCTCGAAGGTAATCTCCTCCTCGTCCTTGATTTCAGTGGCGGACATTCTGAACTCGGCGTCGGATGCGAGGCGGATATTGGAACGCGGAGGGGCTATGTTGGTGAACTGTTTTTTGAAGTCGTCGGGATAGTCGTAGGTGATGACATCGGTGCCGTTGACCTGAAGGATGTGGTCGCCCGGCTTCGGGGCGCCCAGCTGGGTGGGAAGCTCAGCACGGAAAAAGCCCTTCCCGGCCGACCCCGACTCAAGATGCACGACTTCACGATCACCACTGGAAGTCGTCACCACGACGGGCACGTAGCTCTGGCCGCGGCTCACGCCAAGATCGGAGTCTTGAATGACGATGTTGAGCGGCTGGCCGGGCGTATGCCATTGCTTCGCGCTGCTGCCGATGAGTCCGATGCTGCGCAGGAGCGTGAGTTCGTCGCTGAAGCGGTTTTCCTGACCGTAAAGCTCGGAGAGGCGGTAGAGAATGGCGTCGGCCACCTCGTTCGACGGCGCGAGATCCATGACATTGCGGAAACGCGCTTTTGCATCCTCGGTGTCACCGCGCTGCTGGGCAAGCACACCGAGAAAAAACTCCCCGCGGCTGGCCTCCTGTTTGTTCTTCGACTTGGCCAGGCCATCGAAGACCTTGGATGCGTCCACATACATCTTCTGGTTCAGATAACATTCGCCGATGCGGAACTGCGCCTCCGTGGCCTGCGGCGTGTCCGGGAACCGGTTGGCCAGCGAAAGACACTCGGAACGTGCAAGATCGTAGCGAAGGGTCTTGAAGTAAACGTCGGCCAGCTGAAGCTGCGTCGCGGCTTTTTCGGCGGCGGGCATGGCGGTCGAATTTTCGTTGGCAATGATCCAGCGGCGGAGAATCTTCTCGGCCCGTTCGCGAGAGGGATCGTCATCGCGCTGCAAAAGGCGCTCGGACACCCAGCGCAGGAAATCCACGGGCAGCTTATCCTCGTACTTGTCGAACAACGCATCGTTGGCTTGGAACAATTGCCACGCGACCACGGGATCGCCGTTGCGGAAACTCGTGGCGGCCCGGAGCAAGGGAGCCCATTCAAGCTTTTCGTCGATCTCCACCGCGCGAAAGCCGCTCTTGCTGCTAAGGCTGAAAAGCGACTGGGATGCCTGGGAGCGCAACTTCGCATCCACATCGGTGAAGCGATTCACAGCCGCACGGAGGACAAGGCCGGCAAGTTCGGGCTTTTCGAGGGTGACGAGCTGTTGCGCCAAGGGCAGATAGACTGTCGCGAGGGCGATGCCGTCCCTGGAACTTTGAAGGGCGGTCAGGATGTTCAAGCTTTCGGAGAACTCAAGGTTCCGTCCGGTTTGCGCTTGGCGAAGCATGAGGGTGGCCGTCCATGACAACTGCGGACCGAAAACGGTGACGAAGTCGGAGAGCTGGGCAACCTGCTCGGACGTCACGCTGGAAACCGGAGCGCTGGCGATGGGCTGAACGAACGCATCCACCCATTGCGAAGGAACGCTTCCGGCGTTCCAAAGCAGGTCGACCGGGCGCGCGGCGGCGGCCTTGACGGCTTGAAGTGCGGCGGCGGGATCTTTTTTGGCGGTGACAAGCAGGCGGGCGCGAAGCAATTGAATGCCACCCTGCTGCGGGCCGCGCGTCGGACGCGCCAGATAGGCGTCGAGCAAGGGCTCCGGCCAGCCGGCGGAATCCGGAAACAGGAGGGCGATAACGTGCAGGACCCGCGGATCCATGCCGGTCGATTGCGCGGCCTTGGCGGCGGCCAAAAGGGTTTGTTTCGCCTGCTCAAGATCGCCTGCGGCGGCCTGCGTCTCGCCGATGCGTCGCTGATAGTCCCAAGCGTCACAGAAGCCCGGATACGCGGTAGCCAGGAGCTTGAACTGCGCAACCATCTCGGAAGGCAGTCGGTTCTGCTCGGCGATCGCAAACAAGGACCCGTTCATAGCCAGGCTGTCGTGCGGCCAAGAGCTGCCGCCAGCTTGGGCGATGGCATTGGCAATCAGCGCTGGCACCTCGCGGTTGTCGGGAGAGCCGAGCTGTCGTGCAGCGATGGCGAGGGTATTGAGCGGACCCGTCGCACCGGGATATTTTGCAAGGTAAAGCCGGGTGGCGGCAACGACCCTGTCCCACTGGCGGGCGCGGAAAATGGCGTCGATGATATCCGTACCGCCTTCAAAACCGAGCGTATTGCCGACGGCAAGCAGTTTTGGCAGGAGTATCTCGCCGGCGGCGGCCGCCTTCGGCCAATCGGCCGCGGCATTGAAACGCTGGAACTGCGAAAGCGAAGACTTCACAAGGGTATTTTGACTCACTCGCGCCAGCATCTCGTTCAACTGCCTCGCTTGGGAGGCGAACGACTTCGGCGCGAGACGGGGCTTTAGCTGGGTGTCGATCGCGTCCAAGGCCGGACCCCACGCGATGGTGCGCACCAGATAGGTTTCGAGCGCCGGCAGCAGAATGGCGAATTTCGCGTCAAACCCTGCGGCAGGGGCGTCCCTCATACCGTCGAAACACACATCGGAAAAAAGTTTTATGACTTCGGGGCCGTAAACGGAAAGCCCGTCGGCTTCCAAAAAGGCCTTGGCGTGCTTCGCGGTCGCGGATGCGTCGTGTTGGTCCCAAGCGAGCTGGGCAAGACGGTAGCGAATCTGCCCCTGGGCGGCGAAACGAAGGCTGAGATTTTTCTGGGAGGGCAGCACCGCGAGGGTCTGCGCAAGAAGCGTTGGATAGGCATCCGCGCGGTTCGCCCCGGCGGTGACCTCGCGATAGAGATTCCAGGCGGTATCGCTGGCTGGATTTTCGGTCAGGACCGTCACCAGCAGCTTTTCAACCCCGGCGGCTTTCTTCGTGGCGAGCCATTGCGCGTTGGCCAAAGCGAGACGCAGGCGCGGAGCCCAGGCGGAACCGGAAAGTGCGGGCAAAAGGACGTTGCCTAGCGTGGCCGCCTGGTCGGCGAGATTGAGAGCGGGAAGCCACTCGACCGCCAGGACTTGAAATTGTGGATCGCCGGTGAGCGTGGCGAACTCGGTCGCAAGCGGCTCGATGAGCGCGTAACCCGCCGGGTCGCGCCGCATCGCATCGAGGACCGTAGCGACGATCGGAGCCGTCAGCGTGAAGGTAGGCAGCTTGCGCTCGGCTTGGAAGGCGCTGACCGCGGCCTTGGCGTCACCGGCTTGCGCGAGGTGATAGGCCTCGGAAAGCGCCGCGCCTGCGGGGTCATTCGGGAAAGCGGCCTTGAAACGATGTACCGCATCGGCGGCCCCGCGTTGATCACCCTGCCCCACACGCACCCGATAGAGACGGAGCAGAAATCCGCTCGTGCGCGGATCTTGAGGGAAGGACTCCGTGAACTCGGCGAGAGAGCGTTCGACCATGCCGGCGTTGTTCAACTGGCCCGCGATCCGGACGGCGGCGGCGAGGGCATCGGCACGCTCTGATATGGCCGGCGTCTGCTCGGCAAGCACGCGGTAAAGCGAAAACGCATCGGCGGGGCTGCCGGCGGCCTCGCGGAGACGGGCGTTGAGCAGAGCCAAGGCGTTGCGTTGCGGATCGACCGGGGCGTCGCGAAGAAAATTTTCGGCGGTCTGCTGGGCGGAGATGAGCCGGCCGGCGGCGATCTGCGTGCGCACCAGTTCGAGGGCGATCCCCGACTTGTCGGCGCCGCCGGCGCGCAGGGCGACTTCCAGCCGAGCGATGGCGTCGCCGGGCTTGCCGGCCTGAACAAGGGCGCGCGCATCCTCAACGGCTGTCGCGGCAGCGGCAGAGTGGGCTACCACGGGTATGAATGCGATCAGGGCGGTTAGGGAAAAAACGGAACGAAATTTCACGATGACGAGATGATAAAAAGGGCGAACGTGGCAGACGAGACGATGCGGTTTAAGAGCGATGAGCGGCGGATCAGTTTTCTCCCGCCCCGCCCGTCCGGGCCTGGCGTTTCTGAATGGCTTCGACGATCTTCTGGGCGTTGCCGACCATCTTGCTGTTGGGATACGTCGAGATGAGCTGATTGAACTTCTCCTGCGCCTCGTCGAATTTCTTCATCTTCACCAGGGAACGCCCGTAGTTATAAAGGACGACGTCGATAAATTTGCTATCTTGGTATTGGGCAAGCGCCTCCTCGTAAATGTCGATTGCACGGGTGAAATCCTCCTTGCTGTAATAATACTCGGCCATCTTGGAAAGCGCGTCGCCAGCCTGGTTTGAATTGGGGAACTTCTCGAAGCACGCCTTGAAGGCGAGGAACGCCTCATCATAATAAATTTTGTTTTTCAACGAGGTGCCCAGCTGCTCGAAGGACTCGCCGACGGCATATTGGGCGGCGGGTGCAAGCGGGGAGTTTTTAAGCGCGGCCAAGCGCCGGTAGACGCCGATAGCCTCCTGATACTTACCCAGCTTTTGGCTCACCTGTCCCATCAGGAGCAGCGCCTCGTCCACAAAAGGACTGTCCGGAAACCGGCGCTGCAGCTCAAGGCACATCTGCGCCGCATGACCGAGATCGTCCATCGCGTAGTAAATCTTCCACATCTGCACGTAGGTCTGCTCCAGCAGGCGCTGGTTAAGCGCGCCATAGTTTTTGGCGACCTGCTCGGTTTCGGCGAGAGCCTGCTTGTATTTGTCGGTCGCCTGCTTTGTGAGGCCGAGATCCTTGTAGATGTTGCCGATATTCTTGAGGGCGTCGCTGGTCTTAAGCGCGGTTTTGAACTTCAGCTCTTCGTCGGATATCTGAGTGTTGGCAACTTGAAGAGGATTGAGGTTGCCTTCGATAACCTTGGCGGTGGCCGTGCGGGCAACAGGCTTTTCTTCGAGGCTGACGGCGTCGATGTATTCAATTTCGAGGATATCTCCGACGTCTGCGATGACGGCATCGGGCTGTGGCTTGCCGTTTGTGCGTGAAACGGAAATTACTCCGACAAATATCCCGGTGTGGACCGGTGCCCCGATCGCCGCGCCCTCGGCAGGTTTTTCGGTGAGTCTGATTTTTTTCTCATCAATCACCTTGAAGACCGGCGCGGCCTTCTCGGCAGTGTCAATCACAGCCTGAGCTCCAACGGGACCGCCGGAGTTCGCAGGGACGGGCTGCTCTTCGGAAGGCCGCTTGGTGCGGATGACGACTTCGATTTCATCGGCTTTCCCCGATATATCGCGATCGGAGTCCTGGACAAAGAGAAATGCCGGCTTGTCGAGCACAACCGCGCCGACCTGTTCGGCAAAGGCGCCGTCCACGAACTTCACGCGGGCGTTGCCCACGACTTGGAGTTCCTTCGAGCGAACGACGTCGAGCTGCCCGCTGGCGGTTTGCTTGTCGACGATGGTGACCTTGATCTTGTCGGTGCCGACAAGCTGCAAGACCCCATCGCCTGGCACGGCCTCGCCAAGCTGGGTACGCAAACTGCCCATCAGAATGGGAGCCCCCTGAACGACGGGGTAGCAGGTGATGGTTTCCTTGTCGCCGGAACTGGTGGTGATGGTGGCGGGGACACCGACCTCGCCCGCCTGGGCGGAAAGATCACGGTCTTCAATTTTGATGAAAAGCCGCTTGCCGGCTTCAAATTTGGCCGCATCCGGCAGGGTTGGATCGATGGAAGTGCCGACGTTTTTGAAGGCGTCGATGGCGTTGCCGAAGCGCCCGAGTTTAAAATGCGCCTGGCCGATATAATAATAGGCGTCGTTTGAGTAAGATGTGCCTGGATGGACCTTGATCACCTTGCGCAGTTCCCCGAACGCCTCCTCGAACTTACCCATCTCGAAGTAGCAAACACCGATCTGGAGACTCGCGTCGCCCACCTGGTTGGCGTCCTCGTTTTCCTCGATGGACACGCGGCGAAATTCATCCAGCGCGAGGTCGAACTTCTTCTCCTTGAGCAACTGCTTGCCCATTTTCAAATGGGCGAGAAACCGCCAGCGGGACGTTGGATATCGGTCGAGCACGGATTTATAGAGATCCATCGCGGCGGGAAGTTCACCGGCCTCGAAACGCGCGTCGCCCGCGTCAAGCAGGGCACGGGCCTTTTTATCATCCACCAGAGAGGCGGCACTCCCGCCGGCAGGCGGGGTTTGCGCGCCCACTGAAGCGAAACACAGAGCCAAGATACAGGCTCCGATGAGCAGAACTCTGGAAAGATGGTTGCGGTTGCTGGCCGTCAGTGAAGGAAATGAAACGTGAGGGAAGTTATTCAAAAACATCGGCCTAAAAAATTATCGTCGATCTTCGGCGTTGTGACTGGGAAGACCGAGGCGTGACAAGAAATGGGGTGAAATGGAGAGCGTGAAGAAAGTAGGGCGACAGGAGCAATACGAAAAGAGGCTGGAGATTTACCCGAGCGTCATTCAATAGAAACATTCCGCTCCGTCCCGCTTGATTGATGTAGCAAACTGACGCCCCCAACGTCCTCAGAGTTACTCCTCCCTCAAAAATTATCCCGTTTCGTTTTCAGATGAAATTATCCGTCCCGGTCGCCTGCGTCCTGTTCTTCCTGAGTCTGTCGGCCGTCTTGGCCGTTCCATTTCCCAGGGCCATCACGCAAGCGGACATCGATTTCGCCGCTTCAAGGATTATCAGTTGTGACAGCGTGGCGGTGGTGGACGAAGCCTCGTTGCTGGATGTTCTCGGGCTCGATGCGGCAGTGTCCGGCAACACACGGCCATCCTTCGCTCGTGTGCCGCGCAAAGACGAGGAAACCATCCGCTATCTGCTGGTGTTCAAACAACCGGTAGCCCTCGGCACCGTCCTGGGCGGCACGGGCGAGTTGTGGGTGCTCAAGCCCGGCGCCGCTCTCCCTCCCAACGCGGACAACGTCGCCGACTGGACATCCGTTGCCGTGCAACCCAATCAATCTTCACCTCGGTTCGCCCCCCTGCCTCCCGGCACGCTCACGCGGGCCTTGATCGTCTCCGCCGTCGCCCCTCGCTCAGGATCACCCTACCTGCGACTGCTCACCCCCCGCCTTGCCAATCACACGCCGCTTGCCGTCGCGAACGCCGATACGGAATTCACCAGCGAACCGTATCTGAGCCCGCCCTACACCTATGATGCCGGCCACATCACGCGCGGAGCCGGCACATGGATTAACTCGGGTAAGAAGGCCAATGGCATCAACCCCCGTGCGCCCATCACCGACGTCGCGCCGTCATGGTTTGTCCTGTCCTGGTCCGAACCGCGCCGCATCGAGGGCGTCGTGCTGCAGGATAACTTTGAAAAATTCGACCTCCAGGTCTTCGACGGTCCGCCCGGCATCAACGCCACCGCCGCCACCGAACAGGAGTGGAAAACCATCCGCAAACCCGTGCAGACCCTCATCGACGGACAGCGCTGGCTGACCTTCGAGCCGATGAAAACGCGCGCGTTGCGCCTGCGTCTTACCAAAACGAAGGACGGTCCCGTCGCCAAACTCTCGGGCTTCCATGTCTTCTCCAACATCGGGGACCAGCCAACCGCCATCGTCGCCCCGTCCACACAGACAGGGCCTCCCGTCACCATCCCCTACTCACTCGCCCATGCCGGCCAAGTCACCCTCGTGATCGACGGCCCGGATGGCGTACGCGTGCGAAACGTCGCCGCCAACATCGACCAATCGGCCGGCGCCAACGCGTTGGCGTGGAATTTGAAAGACGAGAAGGGCGCCTACGTCCCGCCCGGAAAGTATCAATGGAAGGCCATCACACATCCGCCGCTTGAGTTGCGCTACGAGATGACCGCCTATCCCAACGTCACCAGTTATTTTCCCGATCGGGTGGCATGGCTCACTGGTCCCAACGGCACCGGCGGCTGGCTGGCGGATCACTCCGCCCCGCAGGCGGTGGCCGTCACCGGCGACCGCGTTTTTCTGGGTTCTCCGGTGGCGGAGAGCGGCGTGTCGTTGATCGAGACCGATCTCGATGGCCGCAAAGTCTGGGGTCGCCAGTCCTTCGAGGCCTTCACCGGCGTCGGCATGCTCGCGACCGACGGGAAGACATTGTTCAACGCCATCGGCGCGGCCAATTTTGCGAAGGCCGGCATGGAGAAAAACACCGAGGCGGTGTGGGGCATCGATCTCGCCACGCGCGAAACCCGCACCGTGTCGATGTTGCAGCCCACCGCAGCCCGCAAACGCGGCATCCAAGGCATGGCCGCCCGCGACAACAAAGTCTATTTCGCCATCCGCTCGGTTGACGACTGGCTCAACAACGCGGTCGCCGCCGTAGACGTCGATCCGCTCGCCTCGTTGCCCGCCTATCCCACGGCGCGACCGCCGAGGATGCCTCACGAGACCGTCGCCGACCAGCGCACCGATTTCCTCCGCCTGTTACGGCTCAAAGACACTCCGCCCGGCCAGAACTCGCTCGGCCTGACATGGCTTGAATCCACCAAAAATCCGGACCGCCAGCAGCACATCATGGTCGCCTTCAAAAAGCCCGTGGCCATTGGCAGTCTCGTTTTCCCTCCTCCACCCAAGGAGGACAAAATGCAGTTTCAGGTCAGCGTATTGCGCCCCGGCGCGCCCTACCCGCCGCGGCCTCAGGAGAAAGACGACTGGGAAGTGGTGCCGCTGAAAGACCCGAGCGCCTGGGCCGTGCTCACCCTGCCCGCCAGCGCCACCACGCGCGCCCTGCTCCTCACTTTCACACGCGGCGGCGCGGGCGCGGCAGACGACTTGCTCGCAGAGGTCGAAGGCAAAAAGGACATGCCCTCGCTCGACAGCGTGGACACCCCTAAATCAAAGAAATCGGGACTGGGCGGGGACGAGGATGAACTGTGGCAGCGCCGCATCGAAGGCCTGAAATTGTTGAGCCGCCGATTTGAAAACCTCTTCTCCACCGCGACTGTCCGCGTGAACAGCGGGCAGGTTTCGCCCGACGGCTCGTGGGACGCCCAGCGCAACCAGCCGCTCAGCACCGCAGAGCCCGCCATCTACGCGCTCGAATGGAAACAACCGCAGTCAATGCGCGGCCTTGCGATCAAGGAAATCGACGGCGCCGTGACCGAAGTGGATGTTTTCACCGGCCCGGCCGGCGTCCGCGTGGACATCGCCGCCACCGAGGGCTGGGAAAACGTCGCGACCTACAACCAGCCTCTGCGCAATTATTACCAGCCGGATGATTTCCATAACTCCCGCGCCCGTTACATGGACGGTTATGTGGATTTCGGACGCGAGGTCAGCACACGCGCCGTCCGCCTGCGCGTCGTCAAACAATGGGACACCAAAGCCCATCACCCTTCCGGCGTGCGCTTCGACCAGGGCGGGGAGACACTTGATCTGAAACGCTGCCACGTCTACGGCATCGCGCCGCTCAAGTACCTCGGCGGCGAAAAAGAAGTCGATCCGCTTGTCACCGAACGCCTCGAAGTGCTCGACGCGACCAGCGGCAAAATCGTGAAAGATGTCCCCCTGCCCAAGGCCGGTGGCAACATCGGTCGCGCGGCTCGGGGCAATATCCTCGCATTCAACCCGGCCGGTGATCTTTTCGCCATCTCCAACGAGCAGCTCGTGCGTGTCGATCTCGAAGGAGGCAATCACACGGTGCTGGCCGGCGACCTCGTCCTCCCCACCGCCCTCGCCTGCGACGCCAGCGGAAATCTCTATGTTTTCGACGCCGCGAAAGACCGGAAAAACATCCGCGTTTACGCGCCCGACGGGAAATTCATCCGCGTCATTGGCGAACCCGGTGGCTACCAGATCGGCCCCTGGAATCAAAACCGCATGGAAGAGGTCAGCGCGCTCGCCGTCGACTCCCGCGGACAAGTCTGGGCGGTGGACAAACACTATTGGCCCAAACGCATCAGCCTCTGGAGCAAGGAAGGGACTTTCCTGAAGGAATTCCTCGGCCCCACCGAATACGGCGGTGCCGGCGCGCTCGACCCAGCCGATCCAAGCCGGCTCTTTTACGGCCCGCTGGAGTTCCAGCTCGACTGGACCACCGGCAAGACGCGGTTGAAAAACCTTACTTCCCTCGGCGGTTCCGAAGTGGGCGACCGGCCCGTGCGGGTGAACAACCGCCTCTACCTGACGAACGTTCGTCCGAATGGTGGTGGCAGCGAATCGTGCGGCCTCGTCTATCTTTATGAAAACAATCGCGTGCGGATCGTCGCCGCCATCGGCCTTGCCAGCCAGTGCAAGCAGCTCCTCGATCCCTCGCTCGTCAAGGCCTTTGGCGGCAAGGTCCTGACCGACTATATCTGCGCATGGTCCGACTTGAACGGCGACGGGCAGGCCCAGCCCAACGAAGTCCAGCTCTGGCCAAAGCCCGTTGAAAAACGGCCCGCCGTGCTGTTCGACAGCCAGCTCGGCGCGCAGATCGGCTCGATCGGTTTCCGCATAAAGGAATGGTTGCCCAACGGCGTGCCTGTTTACGAACGCGTCGACTCGCCGAAAATTTGGGACGGCCAGACGCTCCGCCTCGACAACGGCAATTATTACCACGTCGAGGACGGCACGCATGACGACAACATCGCCGTGCAACGCCCCGACGGTTCGCTTCTCTGGACCTATCGCACCGAAGGAGCCGGCGTCCACGCCCTCACGAGATCGCGGCCTATTTACGCCGGCCAGATCGTCTGCGAGCTTGGTCTCGCCGGCCACACGATGGCGCACGCCGGCGACCTGGGCGAGTTCATGGTGTTCAACACCAACACCGGCCTCTTCAATATCATGACGTCGGACGGCCTTTTTGCCGGCCAGATCTTCAGCGACATCCGCGACCGTCTCGCCCGCCCGTGGAGCAGTCCCGACATCACCCGTGGAAAATCCATCGACGGTTGCACCCTTGGGCAGGAACATTTCAACGGCTGCTTCGTGCGCACCGCCGACAACCGCTACTACGCCGTCGCCGGCCATAATCACGCGAGCGTCGTGCAGATCATCGGTATGGACCGCTTCAAGCGTTTCGGCGGCGAAATCACCGTCCGCCCCGACGATCTCAAGGCGACGCAAGACTGGGAACGCGCCAGCGAAATCCAAAAGGTTTACGCCCGCGCCCCCGTCATCGACGCCTATCGGATGCCAGCCCCGCCGAAGCTGGACGGACAACTCAACGACTGGCCCTTCGTCAGCGCCGAAATCGACGCCAAGGCCCGGTTCCGCATCGGCTACGACGACACCTACCTCTACCTCGCCTATGAAATCGAAGGCCGGGGTCCGCTGAAGAACCAGGGTCAGCAATGGGACCAGCTTTTCAAATCAGGCGCCGCCGTCGACCTGCAGATCGCGACCGATCCCAATGCCGCCTCCGACCGCCGCGCTCCAGTGTCCGGCGACCAACGCCTGATCCTCACCTTCATGGGCGATGAACCCACGGCGGTGCTCTATCAGGCGGTCGTCCCCGGCACCCCGTTGGACAAGACGTGGCAGGTCGTAAGTCCGGTGGGCTCGGCAACCTTCGATCGCGTGGTGAAGCTGGCCAAGCCCCGGCTCTTCGCCGGAGGAGACTCCGAACGTTACGTCGTCGAAGCCGCCATTCCGCTGAGCGAACTCGGCCTGAAAATCACCCCCGGTCTTCGCCTCAAAATGGATTGGGGTATGCTCGAGAGCGGCCCCGACGGCACCGAGGTCCTGCAACGCGAATACTGGGCCAACAAATTCACGTTCATCACGGCGGATGCCCCCAGCGAAGCAGAGTTGCACCCCAATCTTTGGGGTCACATCCGCTTCCACGCCGAGACGGCCAACGCCCATCTCGATCCTACGATCGCCAAACCCGACGATACCCTGAATGATGTGTTGAACGATCTCAAGTGATCACCTTGCCGCAGCGGCACGGTCACCTCGCCAGCGCCGAACCCCCTGCGCACCTTGTCTTATTCCTATCTTATTTGCCGCGAAGCGCGTGTTGAGATTTGTTCGAAAACATTCAAGGTGGGGGCGCCTCACTAGGTCGGCCAAAACTTCTTCTTCACTTCGCCCGTGGCCACACGTCGTTTTCACCCAATCAACTTCCCGGAAATCCTGGTCGGCTTGATCATTCTTATGATTGCTGCGGCCGGGGGGGCCAAAGGACAGCCGTCCACACTTGTACCCGCAGTAACGTTCAAACCCCTCCCCGTCCGCACCTATCCGCGCCCTGTTGAATCTTGGATGGAAGCGCAAATCGCCCTCGCCCGCCACGCCATCTCTTGCGGGCCGATCGACGGCGTCCCCGGCGAACAATCGGCCTCCGCCCTGCGAGCATTTCAAAAAGATCACGACCTTCCAACAACCGGCCGACTCGACGATGCGACCCGCGCGACGCTCCTGCTCACAACCCCGCCGCTCCATCAATTGCCTGTCACCGCCGCCGATCTTGCCAGCCTGCAACCGCTCAGCACCACCTGGCTCGGAAAATCACAGCAGACCGCCCTCGCCTACGAAACCGCCCTCGAACTCGTCGCCGAACAATCGCACGCCAGCCCATCCTTCATTCGCCGACTCAACCCTTCCGTCGATTGGACCGCTCTCACACCCGACACCATTGTCAGCGTCCCCGCTGTCGAACTTGACGCGCCGCCTGCCAAACCCGCGCGGCTTCACGTGCACCTCGCCGACCACGTTCTCGAAGCCCGCGACGACACCGGTGTACTCGTCGCCCATTTTCCCGTGAGCATCGCCCAGAAGGTGGAGAAACGCCCCGTTGGCGAACTGCATGTCGCCATCATCATCGCCGACCCCGATTACACGTTTGATCCGGCGACATTCCCCGAATCCGCCGAGGCGCAACAGCTCGGACGCAAGCTCATCATCCCGCCCGGCCCTAACAACCCGGTCGGCGTGGCATGGATCGGCCTCGACCGCCCCGGCTACGGCATCCACGGCACGCCGCTCCCGGAAAACGTGGGCCGCACCGAGTCGCACGGCTGCTTTCGCCTCGCCAACTGGGACGCGCGCACGCTCCTCTCCATCGCCTGGGTCGGCCTGCCGGTGATCGTCGAGCCGTAGGCTTTATTTTTCCACCGTGATGGTGATCGCGGCAGCCATCGCCTGCGCCCGGTCTCGCGCCTCCTCCGGTGTCGCCCCGCTCGCCACCGCCACCGCCAATCTGCGATGTCCGCGACACTCGGGTTTCCCAAAAATCCGCACGTGGCTCTCCGGCACCGCCAGCGCCTTTTCCACGCCGGAGACGACCGGGACGCCGTCGCCATAGCCAAGCAGCGCCACGCTGTGCGCCGGTCGCAACAACTGAATCGGCGGGACCGGCAGCCCAAGGATCGCCCGCACGTGCAACGCAAATTCCGACAACGGCTGGCTGCCGATCGTCACGAGCCCCGTGTCATGAGGACGCGGGCTTACCTCGCTGAAAATCACCTCGTCGCCGCGCACGAAGCACTCGACACCAAACAACCCGTAGCCGCCGAGGTTGCCCACCACCGTCTTCGCAATGCGTTGCGCCTCGGCCCATGCCGCCGCCGCCATCGGACACGGCTGCCAGCTCTCGCGATAGTCCCCATCGATCTGCACATGGCCGACCGGCAGGCAGCACTGGATTCCGTTTACCGCCGATACCGTGAGCACGGTGATCTCGTAATCGAAACGGATAAATCCCTCGACAATGCAGCGACCCGCCCCGGCCCGCGCTCCTTCCTGCGAATACTGCCAGGCCGCCGCCATGTCCGCCGCCGTTCTCACGACGCTCTGACCGTGTCCGCTCGACGACATGAGAGGCTTGAGCACGCAGGGAAACCCCAGCTCCGCGCCCGCCGCCGATGCCTCGGACTCCGTGCCAACAAAACGATACGGCGAAGTCGGCAGCTTTAATTCCTCCGCCACAAGTCGGCGAATGCCCTCGCGATTCATCGTGAGTTTCGCGGCGCGCGCCGTCGGCACCACGCGTTGACCCGCCGCTTCCAACTCGACGAGCACATCGGTCGCGATGGCCTCTATCTCCGGCACGACGAGATCGGGTTTCTCCTCGGCGATCACGCGCCGGAGCGCCGCGCCGTCGAGCATGAAAAACACATGACTGCGATGCGCCACCTGCATGGCGGGCGCGCCGGCGTAACGGTCGCACGCGATCACCTCGCAGCCCAGGCGCTGCAGTTCGATGACGACTTCCTTACCCAATTCGCCCGAACCGAGCAGCAGGACGCGCGTGGCGCGGGGTGACGATGGAGGAGAAAATGTTCCTGGAGTGAGCATGGTGAAAAGTGACTAACCTTATGGGCCGCTCAGCCCGCCGGCAACTCCGCTTCGCTTGAGTTCAACATCCGTTCCGGCGGCCAACCGTTCCGCCAGTCGAGCCTGCAACGCCCGCTTCTCCACCGGCGACTGCGGTTGCAACCGGCGCAGCAGATCCGACATCGCCTCGACTAACGGCGAGTCCGCCAGAAAATCCGCCACCAGCGTCTTGTGCCCCCGTGTGGACAACCCCGCAAACACGTGAAGTTCCAACTGAAGTCGGAGTGCGTCGTGCTCCACCTTCAACCCGAGCGACCCCAGAACAAACAAGAGCGCCTCAATTGTGGAGAACTGCCCCTCGCCCTGCTGTGCGCGCAACCAGTAGCGGCTCTTCCCCGTCATCGGCAGGCTCACCCGCCGCCCCCAGCCTTCGACCGCCTTCTTCATGTCCGCCGCCTCGCCCCAGCTTCCGTCGAGCAGCAGGATTTGCAGATCTCCCGACGCTTGATCCGACGGCAACGGCTCTCCAAGCGGGTGCAGAATCCACAGCGTTTTCCCCGGCCGCGCGATCTGCGCACGGTCCAACGGTGTGCCGTGGGTGTAAACATGCTGACGCGACGCGGGGATGACGCGCTTGATGAGATGCCCCGTGCTGCTCGGCCGCCACGCCTCGCGACTGTGCATGAGGACATCGATCGCCAAAGGACACTCCAGCGTCCGCAGCCCGTCACAAATGCACCACCGGGGCAAATGCTGGCAGCGCATGCAGCGCGGCGTCGGATTGAGAACAACACTTCGGGCCATCGTCATGCCATCGGGGCGCGCAAACCCCAAGGTCGCAAGGCACAAAACCACTCTCGGGTTGCACTGGCTTTACCCGGCAAACGCATTTTCAATGTCTCGAAGCTCTATCGCTTCGCCTCCCATGCCCAGTTCATCTCCTCGCAGTCCTTGGTCTGCTTTCCTTCAATTGCTGCGCCGTCTGCGCGGGAAACTCGCCGCGAAAATCATCTTCAGCCAGCGGCTCAACCGCTGGGTCTACCCAACGCCCGAGCCCGACGTTGAGCCGACCCAGAACGAGCGCTACCGCGAATTCAACCGCAGTTACTTCGCCCAGTTTTACGAACAGGAAAAAATGCTCGCCGACAAACCGCGCATGGATTTCTACTACGCCGCCATCGCCCGCCACATCAAGCCCGGCGACCGCGTCATCGACCTCGGCACCGGCACCGGAATCCTCGCCGCCTTCGCCTCGCGCCGCGGCGCCTCCAAGGTTTACGCCATCGACCACTCCGTCGTGCTTGAGCACGCCAAGACGCTCGCCGCCCACAACCGCATCGAAAACGTCGAGTTCGTCAGCACCCACAGCAAGGACCTCAGGCTCGACGCACCGGTGGACGTCATTCTCCACGAGCAAATGGGCGACTACCTCTTCGACGAGGACATGGTTACCAACATCACCGACCTTCGCGACCGCCTGCTCAAGCCGGGCGGCCTCATCCTGCCGAGTCGCTTCGAGCTGTTCTGCGAACCCGTCAAGGTGCGCGACACCCGTTTCGTTCCCCACATGTGGGATCTGAATGTCCACGGCATCGACTACTCCTGCATGGACCGCGAACGCCCGCAGGACCCGCACTACTACCACATCCCCGCCGCCGACCTCGGTTACATCGACTACCTCCTAAGCAACGCATCTCCGGTCCTGACCCTCGACCTCGGAACCTTGAAATCCGCCACCGACCTGCCGACGGAGCTGCGCTTCACCCGCACGATCACGCGCGCCGGCCGACTCGATGGCTACGTTGTGTATTTCCGCGCGCTGGTGGACGACGATCTCTCGCTCAATTCCAGTCCGCTCGACGCCGATCGCGCGACCAACTGGGGTTACCGCATCCTCCGCACCGACCGCGACCACCTCGCGGAAGGCGACGTCATCGACATCACCCTCACCATCAGCCACTGGCCCGATGTGGACACCTGGCGCTGGAAACATGTCAAGGCTCTGCACCCGGAGCCCGTCACGACGCGGTAAATCCAACCGCCCTGAGTCTCGCACTCGACTCCCGCGCCGCACTGCATTTCAACGATGAACTCACCGCCATGCCTAACGCCTGCGTCTTCTCCGCCGACCGCCGCCACCGTTACACGCTGATTCATCGGTGGGACGACTTGCTCCGTCCTGATTCCGGCAAAGGCATCGCTTGGATATGCCTCAACCCGAGCACCGCCGACGAAAACCAACTCGATCCGACACTGCGCCGCATCCGCGGGTTTTCCGACTCTTGGGGTTACACGCACTTCGTGATGTTGAATCTCTTCGCGTGGCGCGATACTTCGCCCGTCGGCATGAAAGCCGTCCCCGATCCCGTCGGCCCCGACAACGATCACTGGATCAACTACTGGGCCGAACGAGTCGATCGCGTCATGTGTGGCTGGGGAGAACACGGCTCGCATCTCGATCGTGATCGGCAGGTCATGGACCTGCTCAAACCTTATCGAGAAAAAACCTACGCGCTTGTCTGCAACGCCAGCGGGCGCCCCAAACATCCGCTCTACGTCGCCGCCAATATCAAGCCGGCTCTGTTTGGTTAAGACTCCTGCAAGGCTCAATCCTCCGACTTGCGAAACTCCTTGTGGGCCTCGCGCTGCATGGTCTTGAGATCGGATACGATCTTGACCGCATCCGCATTGTTGCCCGCCTTCAACGCGGCCGCCAGTTTGTCGAGGTTGGCGATGAACGTCTTCATCTCGTCCTTGTAGTCGGCCACAAACGCGGCCCGGTCCTTCTCGGGCAGATCGGCGGTCTTTTCAGGTTCGAGGGAGCTCGCGGACTTCGCGGCGGCGCGGATTTTGGCAACCAGTGCGAGCGACGAAGTGTTTTGGGCGGGATCAGCCGCCTGCTGTTTCAGTTGGTTGAAGGCGTTTTTCACGACCTTCATTTCTTTTTCAAGCGCGGTATCGGCGGCCCGTATCATCGTGGACGAGACAAGGGCAATGAGGATCGCGGACAGGAATAGGCGTAGTTTCATAAATAGGAGAGAAGAGACGTTGAACACGATGAGACGTAGTCAACGTGTCTGGGTTACCCCCGGTCTGACAAACGGTTTTTGGCGAAACTTTTAGGGTATGCCCGCGTCTAGGCTATTGAACTTTCATCGCCGCATCCCAACCGTTCGCAACCTATCCGGCCCACGGCCATCCATGAAAGGAAAGTTCGAGATCATCATCCTGCTGGCCATCGGCGCCGTCCTGCTCTGGCTGTTGTGGCATTTCACGCCGCGCCGCGCCGAGGCGGTCCGACCGGAACCAGCCCTTATTGCCGACGCGACCACGGCGCAAACTCCGCTCCCTACAGAAACCGACGATCCCACCGGTCGTGATCTTGCGCAGACCGAGAACGCCGCCATGCTCGTCGCAAAGCTCGGAAACCGGCTGACCCATGCCGGAGTCCGCGAGCACGAGGCGGTGTTGATTTTCAAAAACGCCGACGGCTACCGCCGCTTCCTCGCCCGCGCCGCCCAGGCCGGCGTCGAAGTGCTGGGCAAAATCGACCCGCTCGCCATCGCCCGCGTCCGGGTGCGCGCTTACGACACGTTTGCGCAAGAGTTGCTGGCCCATGCCAACGATTACGGCGGGGTGGCGGCCAACACGTTCATCCAGACGCCGCCCATGCCCGAAGAACGCTCCGTGCAACCACAAGTGCCGGTGCGAGACAACTTGCTCGCCGCCCTTGGTATCACCACCGACAACTCCGGTTGGGGCCGTGGCGTGACCATCGCCGTGCTCGACGGCGGTGCGGTGCCGGATGCGACACTGGGCGGCGGACGGTTGCGCTATCTCGACATTGGGCTTGGCTACACCGGCAGCGGTGAAGACAGCGCCCATGGTACCAGCGTTGCCGCGCTCGCCGCCGGGACATCGGCAGATGCCCGTGGCGTCTCCCCTGCCGCCGGGATCTTGAGTATCCGCGTGACGGAAGCCGACGGCAAGAGCGACGCGTTCACGGTCACGCAAGCCATCGTCGCCGCAGTCGATGCGGGGGTGCAGATCATCAACATCAGCATGGGCGGCTACTCGACCTCTGAGGTGCTCGACCGGGGCATCGGTTACGCCGTCGATCACGGGGTTGTCATCGTTGCCGCCGCCGGCAATGATCAGGCCTCCCGTCTCACCTGGCCCGCCGCCGATCCGCGTGTCGTCTCGGTCGGCGCGGTCGACGCCACCGGCCAGCAGGTGAATTTCTCCAACTCCGGTCCGCAGCTCCACCTCACCGCGCCCGGCTACGGTATCCAGACCGCCGGACTGAACGGTGAACGCAGGCTCTTCAGTGGCACCTCCGCCAGCGCGCCGGTCGTGGCCGGCGCCATCGCCGCGGTCATGTCGGAAACACCGGGCCTCACCGCCGCGCAAGCCGTGCAGGTTCTCCAAACGCACGCCGACGACGGCGGCCCCGCCGGCCCTGATCCCGATTACGGCAACGGTGTGGTTGACCTCGGCTGGGCGATGGCCCGCAACGACCCGTCGCGCGCCGACATCGCTCTTTCCAGCAATACTTATGATGCCGAAACCGCCACGATCTCCATCGTGATCCAAAATCGCGGCGCACGCGGCGGCGAAGGACTGATGCTCAACGCCGATGTCAACGGTTCCGCCGGCACCTACGCTGTTCCATCGCTGCCCCCCGGAGCCTCCGTCGCCATCAAGCTGCCCGTTGATCCCGCATTGCTCGCACGAGGCGGTCGCCTTGTGCTGCGTACCGAGTTGGTGATGCCACCCGGCTTCGTCGATCAAATCCCCGCCAATAATCGTCGCGCCAGCGTCCTCGTTTTGCCGCCTCAATGATTTCTAGCGCGGAGCGACATCGACATCGCACCGATTGATTCGGTAACATGCGCCCGCTACGAACATGAAAGTTTCCACTTGGCCCGTTCTTTTGCTCGCCGCCTTTTCTGCCGGTCCGACCGCCCCTGCCCAGACCGTCCGGCGCGCCGATCCGGCGAAGCCGCTGGAGATCGTCCTCGTCGCCACCACGCAATACGCCACGCACGATTTCTACGCCCACACCGCCAATGGCGCCGGACCGGATTTCCGGGATGCCACGAGCATCTTTCCCGGCCAGCGCATCGACCTCGTCGTGTTGGCCAAAAACTACTCGGTCAACGCGTCCAAGCGTGCCTCGCTGATCTACGATCTCGACATCACCTACCCAGGCGGAAAGACCCAGCGGGCCGGCCACGACTTGCGGCTTTGCGTCGGTCCCGTTCCGGACATCACTCTGCTAGCCTACGCCGGTCAGAACGCGTCGTTCAGCGCAGAATCCGGCGATCCACTGGGCAACTATATCTTCGCTGTGACCGCCCAGGACCGCGTCGCCGGCACCTCCACTCGCAAGACCGTAACGCTGCAGGTCGCACCTTACGTCGAACCCTTGCTGCCGACCGGCTTTAATCCCTCCGGTTGGATGGCGTCGTATTACCTGAACCCCTCGCCCGAACTGGCACTGCCTGCCCTCTTCAAAATCGCCGCCTCTCTTTCCAAGGACAATACCGATGCGTGGCCGCCTATTCTTGGATTTTACGAGGAAGTGCTGAAAGCCAATCCCTGGCTCGCGGCCGTATTTCTGGACCGGCTGAAAAACGCCAACGCCGCCGATCGCACTCTCCTGCTGTTTGTCCTCGGTTATGCGTGGCGGAACGATCCCACCTATGCCGATCTGAGCAAAGGCCCGTGGCCCGACGCCGATCGCGGCGATTTCAACGACCCGATGCAACTCGATCTGCTTTGGGGACGCTTCTTCGCAACCGGCGCGTTTGCCCCGGTCGACCGCATCGCTTCCGCGCTCACCTTGCATCGTTCACTCGGCGCGCTGGAGCGGTTCAAGGCCAACCCGTCCGCCGCAACCTCGAAGGGGCCGACACCCGAAATGATGCAGGAGTTGATTCTAAAAGCCGCCCAGTGGTCGCTTGGTGCCAATGCCTATAAACATCCGCTGGTGCGTCGTTATCTGGAGTGGATACTCGCGCAACAGCGGCCTGATCCGATGTTCAACGTCCTGCTCAAAACGACGCTCGATGCGGTCCACTCCGCGGGCAAACCGACCGACTCGCCGTCTTCGCCTTGAATCGCGCCAGGGTGATCCGCGAGTCAGAGGAAATCCGTTTCGTTCCTGAAAATCTCCGGGGCGTTTGGGTTTTCATTCGCCCGGCTGGCACCGATCAAAAGATAGGCCACGGCCGTCAGGGTGTTGGCGGCGGCTTGCTCGCTGAAGTGCGTTTCAAATCCCTGCCGGGCGTGGGTGCGCATGGCGGCGCGCTCTGCGGGAGACTGGTCGAACCAGTGGGTGAAAAGTTCAGCGTAGCCCTCCGCCGTGTCATCTCCGGCGCATCCCGCCGCGTGGAGCATGACCTCTCGCCATAGGTTTACTCCCCGGGCGATCAACACCGGAGTTCCGACTGAGAATGCCTCGGCCACCATCCGGCCGGAGTTTTCCCTGTGCGTCGGCTGGATGAGAGCTTCGGAGGCTTGCAGCATCCCCCACCGCTCACGGTCTGGCGGTTTGCCGACCAAGGTCACGATGTCGCCCAAATCATGAAGTTCCACCGCGCGCGTATCGCCGGCGCCTCCCGCGATCAAGAGTCGCATGGAGCCGCGTTCCCATCGGCCCGCATCGAGCAGAGTGCGCACCGCCCCGAGCAGGATATCCGGAACGTTGCCGGACCCGTCGGCGAAAACGGTGAAAATGCGTTTGCCGAGCAACTCCGGATGCACGGCAAAAAATTCGTCACGGGCACCCCCGGCAACACCGGCCGGCGGCCCGGCGACACCGCAAGTCAGCAGAAACTCGTGGCAATCGTAGGGCCAGAACGATTGTCGCGCCTGACGCCTGGCCTCTTCGCTTGAAAAGAAAACCGCATGGGCGTCGCGGAGCAACGGATACCCGGCCCACGGCCAGCACAGCCGTTGTTTCCACTTTTCAAACTGCTTGGGCAGACCGGAAGGGAAGCCGGGATGCCGAGGCGCAAAAATGAAATAAGGCGCGTCGACCTCCCGCAATACCTGCCATGCCCGGAAGGCGTTAAAGCCGGCAATCCCGCTGACGAGCACGCAGTCATACCCGGCGGCATGCCCGCGCAACCATTGTAGAAATTGCCGTGAGGCGACCCGATGCACCGGCATACCCAGTTCCAGCAACCAAGAGGTGCCCGGGGCATCGAAGGTTAGAATTTCAATCCGATGTTTGAGGCCCCGATGGGCCGCCGACAGCAAAAGCACGTCCTCGGTCAGCCCCGCGGCCTTCGGGTCAACCGTGTATAACGCGTGAAGTATCCGGAGTGGCATCGGGCTTGTGGGTGGCGGCGCACGTGGGTCACAGGGTGTAGAGCGACTTTGGTTTTTGATGGAATTCCGAGGCCTTGCGCCAGCCGGCCTCGTTCACTGTGATGCACCCGCATCCGGGACACACCGACAGCAAACGCTCCAGCATGGCCAGCCGACGCCGGTGGGCTTCCAATGTGCGCTTGTAAATGAAGACCGCCGCCACCGTCATCTCGTAGGTAAATAAACGAATGGCGGCATTCTCGATAAACAACCATAATTGCGAGTAACGATGCCCGGTGAGGTAATCGCACGACGCCCACAGCCCCATGCATAAGAATGCAAAAAAAGTTCCTCCCAAAAAACCCAGCTGCCACGCCGCGTAACCGGCCGCGAGCATGTAGAGCGGCCCTATGTTCACCTCGTAAGATGTGAAATAATCAAAAATAAAAATGACCGCCAGCGCCAGGCACAGTCCTGCCACCCGGCGAAATAAAGAAGGGGATTTTGTCACAGGGAAAACAACGGAACGTATAAAAAACAGGAGAACAGAAAAAGCTAGCCGTCAGTTTAAGACTGCGGTTTTTTTTTCATCGCCTCCTCAAAGACCGCCACCAGCCCGTCGGTCATGCGGGCGGCCGAGAAAGGCTCGAACGCCGCTTCGTTGAACGCCGTATACCGGTGGCATTCTCCATCGACGAACCAGCGGCGATGAATGTCGGCGGCCAAGGTCGTGATGTCCTCCGGACCCGTGAAGCCGTGCGCCACCCCCGCGCCCACATTCTGGCCGAAGCGGAGGACCGGGCTGTCCTTGTGGAAGATCATGAGGAGCGGGCGCCGGGCGAGCACGTAGGGGAAGAATTTCGACGCGCTGTAGGTCGGATCGTTCGAGCCCACGGCGACCAGCGCATCGGCGTTGCGCAGATAATACAGGGAGTCGAAATACGGCACGCGATAGCGGTGCTCCCGCACGTAGTCCAGGCATCCCTCGTTCTTCGCGATCGGCAAGACCCAGTCGCGTCCCAGCGGAGGTGGCGCGTAATCGGTGCCGATGAAATGGAACCTCATTTTCGCGGCCTGCTCGGGATGGCTTTCGCGAAACAAGTTGAAGGAGCGGAACAGCACCGTGAGCGCGAACGTCATGTCGGGTCCGCACCGCCCCGCGTAAACATGATGGAAGCAGCCGTCCTTGAAATCGATCAACAGCTGCGGCGGCTGGTAGCTGCCCAACGACTCGAAATCCGCCTTCGACGCGCCGAAGGGCAGCAGCTTGAGCCGGCTGGCGAGAAACCACGGATAATGGTCCGCCAGCATCGCACCGTAGGAATGCGAAACGGAAATGATGCCGGCGGCCTCCCGCAGGGCGACCGGTTCGATGCGCGAAGCCTCCCACTGGCTGAAGGCGAATTTCAGGTGGCCTCCCGGCGGACGCACTCCGGTGAGACGGTAGTAGTCGTTGATCCACGGATCCTGGTAATCGAGCACGTAGGGCAGGCCATACCGGCGCAACCAGCGCGGCCCGAGTTGGAACGCGCTGAACTGCGTCGTGCTGATAAACGCCAGGTCGAACCGCTCCTTTTTCAACAATCCCTCGCCGGCTTCCGTCAAGGCGCGCCCGCAACGCCACCACAGACTGCCGATTCCGGCCCAGCGGGTGAAACGCGAGTTCAGTCCCTTGACGCGAATCACGCGGATATCCGCCGGATACGTGTCCTCCAGATGTTTGTCCATGACGGCGCCCTCGATCGATTCCGGCGAGATCGCCAACACCGTGGGCTCCCAGCCATGGGCCCGCAGATAAGGCAGGGCCAGCCGCACGCGCTGCATGTCCGGAGCGTTGATCGGAGGAAAATGCGGCGAAATGATGAGTAGCTTTTTCATGGGGGTGGACTCAGGCCTGTCTCGCATTAAGTTGGCCAAACGCCCGAAATCGAGACTAACCCTTCGCAATTCACGGAATCCGGCGCCCGCCCTCCGCCTTTCGTTGGACCGCCCGGAGCCAACGACTTCGTGGATTGCCTCGCGGCCAAGGCCCGCGCAGTTTCCCTTAGCAAAAACACCATGACCTCTCCCGTCCCGTCGCACGTCTGGAAATTTTTCCGCATCGGTGGTCTCGATCAAGTCGCCATTGAAACCGGCGCCGATCTCCTCGCCCTCAAGCACCTCGACCAGAAACTCTGGGTCGCCCTCTCATGCCCCGTCAAAGGCCTCGAACTCGACGAGAAAACCCTCGCGCTGATCGACACCGACAAGGACGGTCGCATCCGCGCCCCCGAACTTCTCGCCGCCATCGACTGGGCCGCGCCCCATCTCGCCGATGTCGGCGCGCTCCTCAAGGGCCGCGACACCCTCGCGCTCGCCGCCTTCAACACCGCCACGCCCGAGGGCAAGGCCGTCCTCACCTCCGCCCGCCGCATCCTCGCCAGCCTTGGCAAACCCGACGCCACCGAGATTTCCCTCGCCGAGGCCATCGACACCGTTCGCCTCTTCTCCACCACCAAGTTCAACGGCGACGGCGTCATCACCCCCGACTCCGCGACCGACGACGCCCTCAAGCTCCTCATCGCCGACATCGTCGCCGCCCTCGGCGGTCTCACCGACCGCAGCGGCGGCAGCGGCATCGACCAAGGCCGCATCGACTCGTTCTTCGCCGACGCGACCGCCTTCGCCGCCTGGAGCGACAAAGGCGCCTCGCCCGATGTGCTCACCCTCGGGGCCGGCACCGCCGCCGCCCTCGCCGCCGTGCAGGCAGTGCGCGCCAAAGTGGACGACTATTTCTCCCGCAGCCGTCTCGCCGCCTACGATGCCCGGGCTCTCGCCGCGCTCAACCGCGGCGAGAGCGACTACCTCGCCCTCGCCGCGCAAGACCTCTCCATCGCCGCGCGGGAAGTCGCCGGTTTTCCTCTCGCCCGCATTGTCGCCGGCCAGCCCCTTCCGCTCCTTGTGGCCGTCAATCCCGCGTGGAGCGATGCCCTCGTCGCGCTCCACCGCGACGCCGTCGCGCCGGTTTTCGGCGCAGCCAAGACCGATCTCGCCGAATCCGAGTGGGCCGCCCTCAAGGCCAAGATCGCCGCCTACGAGACGTGGGCCGCCGCCAAAGCCGGCGCCTCCGTCGAAAAACTCGGCCTCGACCGCGTGAAGTCGATCCTCGCCTCCGCCGCCGCCCTCCAGCCCGCCCTCACCGCGCTCATCGCGCAGGACAAGGCCCTCGACCCCGAGTTCACCGCCATCTCCTCCGTCGAAAAACTCCTGCGCTTCGCCCGCGACTTCCGCGCGTTGCTCAACAATTTCGTAAACTTCTTCGACTTCTACTCGCCCGACCACTTCGCCGTGTTCCAGGCGGGCACGCTCTTCCTCGACAGCCGCAGCACCGAGTTCTGCATTCAGGTCCCCGGCCCCAATCCGCTCGCCGCCATGAGCAAGGCCTACATCGCCTACTGCGACTGCAAACGCATCGGCGGGGCGACCATGAAGATCGCGGCCTGCTTCACCCAGGGCGACAGCGACTACCTCTTCGTCGGGCGCAACGGCGTCTTCTACGACCGCCAAGGCCAGGACTGGGACGCCACCATCACCAGCATCGCCGACAATCCCATCAGCATCCGACAGGCGTTCTGGTCTCCCTATAAAAAGTTTGTCCGCCTGATCGAGGAACAGGTCGCCAAGCGCGCCGCCGCCGCCGATGCCGAGGCTTCCAACCAGCTCGCCTCCGTCGCGGACGCCACGGCCAACGCCGACAAGAAGGCCAGGGCCGAATCGAAGAAAATCGACATCGGCACCGTCGCCGCGTTGGGCGTCGCCGTCGGCGCCATTGGCGGCGCCCTCGGAGCCGTGGCCACCAATCTGGCCAAACTCAGCCCCCTGCAGCTGCCCCTCGTGCTCGTCGGCCTCATGACGGCGGTATCGCTGCCCTCGATGCTCATCGCGTGGCTCAAGCTCCGCCAGCGCAACCTCGGCCCGATCCTCGAAGGCAACGGCTGGGCCATCAACGGCCGCGTGAAAATCAACATTCCTTTCGGGACCAAGCTCACCGAGCGAGCCCTCCTTCCCGCCAACGCCAAGCGCGACCTCACCGATCCCTACGAGGACAAGGAGGCCGCCCGCCAGCGCAAGGCGGCCGTCATTCTCGCCGTGCTCCTCGCCATCGCCTCCGTCTGGATTCGCGTGAACCACAACCGGCACGGCTATTATTTCTGGGCCTCCGAGGAAACGAAGGTCCAAGTGCTCCAGCAGCGGGCGGACACCGCCAGGAAAGCCTCCGCCCTCAAAGCCTCGGCCTCCGCAACGCCGGAGACGCCGGCGGCGCCCGCCAAGTAAAACCAAAGCGCCTTCGCATTGGGACTCACCCCGCGTGGCATGGGCATCCTGCCGTGTCCGGGAAAAGCCTGATCGCATCGGGGCAAAGTCGTCACGCACCGCCAACTCCTCCGCGACGTCTGGGGCCCCAGCCACGAGGACGACACGCACTACCTGCGTGTTCACATGGCCAACCTCCGCAAAAAAATCGAAGTGTCCGCCGAGCAACCCGTATTCCTGAAAACCGAATCCGGCATCGGCTACCGCTTCACCGACGCCGGCTGAGCAGAGCGCCGCGTTAAGGGTTACGTCGTCTTGACGACAATCGTCAGCACCTGCCACGGCTTGATCGATCCGATCCACCGGCCGTTTTGAGGAAGCGGCTTCCAGTCGCCCGTGCGACGACCGAGACCGTCGGCTTCCGCCCAACCCGTTGTGCCCAGCGGAACCTTGAGGTGAATCAAGGCCAGCCGACCGCTGGTCTCCGCCAGACGAACCGCCACGCCGTCGCTGGCCGGCCAAGCGGCGCGCAGGGAACTAACGACCACGTGCGGACAATCCACCGTGTAGTCGCCACCCGGCGACACGGCCACGCCCTCCGCAAGCGGCACCGGCTGCCGGTTAAAGGCCGCGCCCGCCTGCACAAGTTGCGCCGTGGCCTCGCCCGCGTGAGGCATCACCGCGTAATTCAACTCATGCGGGACTCCCTCGCCATACGACAACTCGCTCGGCGCCTTGTAAGCCATCGCAACCGACCGGAATGCAGACATCAAAATGGTGCCGTCCTCGATTGCATGGCCGGCGGTGCCACGATTCAGCACGGCAATACCGGCCCTCGGACTCCTGAGATCGACAAAGTTCTGGGCGGCGTGCTCGCCGGCACCTCGCACCGCCACGCCGAAAGGAACTTCAAAGCGGGTCACGGCATCAGGAGAATTAAAAGGCGTGCCAAAAGCCGCGCGCAGGCGGAAATCCCGTCCCGAGGGTGTGAAACGCGTGCGATACTCGATGGTTGGCAACGCCGCGCACAGACGCACCCGGGTCACAAAACGGACGTGCTGCCGCCAGAAACTCAGTGTCCCGTGCTGCTCAAAAACAAGCGCGTCCGGCCCGTTGAAGAGCACGCGCACTTCCGTGATGGCCGGCCAGAAGGGACCGTGGATGACAAAATCCTCCCTGCTTCCACGAGAGAGAGGATCGGGATGATTCTGGGTAAGCGAGGCCTGGAAGCTCCCGCCGTTGAGCGGCCCGGCGTGGTTGAGCCAGAGGTCGCCGTAGTCCGGCACGAGCGCGAGTGCCCCAAAGGGGCCGCCCGCCTTCGATGTATCCACGCACTCGGTGCCCGTGGAGACCTCCACGAGGCTGGTGATGAACCCCTGTGCATCAAAACAGGCGCGGCCATTCGACGTCGCAAATGCGTCAGGAAGCGGACCACCTGCTGCGCCATCGAGGACACGGGCGGTGGACGCAGGCGCAGTGCCATGGGAGGGAAGATCGAGCAGGACCGGAGACGTGTCGCCGCCGATCCAGACAGTGCGGGGAAAGCTGCATGCGTTGAACCATGCGGACACGGCTCGGGTGGCATCGCCCCGTCCGCCCAGACGCCCCTCGGCGGCGTCGAGCATTCCCTGAAGGGCGGCAAACTCGTCCAGCGAATCCTGCAACGCGCCGTCGGCAAGCGTGCCACAAATCGTGTCGTGAAACTGCTGCTTGAGCAGGAGCTTCCAGTGCGGATCGAAATCCTCCGCAACTCCCCGGACGACCGCCAGTTTTTCCAAGGCGAGTAGACGCTGAGTGCAGGCGCGGTTGAAGAGCTTGATGCGGATGTTGCTCGTGAACGTGCCGGTCAGCGCACTGTTGAATTCACCCTCCACTTCGGGAAGTGCCGCGGACGCCCGCGACTCGAAGAACGCCTCAAGCGAACTGAATCGCAGCTCGGCCGGATATCCCGCCTGCCGCAACCGCGCGATGATGCCCGGACTGGAAGCCTGCGGAAACGCCATGTCTCCTCCGTTGCAGACGAGTTGGTTGGCGGATGAACCGGCGGCACTGTAGCGGTCGAGTTCAGCGACGAGCCTGTTAATGCTGTCGGCGCCGCTGTTGTTAAAACGCAGCTCGGCCGCGTTCACCGCCTCCGCCTCCGTGGGGAAACGAATGTTGGCATAGCCGCGGGCCATCCATCGGGCGGGAACAGCGGAACCATCGAGGCCGCGCCAAATGAAATCAGCCAGCTGCACCTCCGGACGCATACAGCGCCAAAAAATATAGCTGGAGTAACCGGCGAGACGAGCGAGTTGCGGCATCTGCGAAGGGTGCCCCCAGCAGTCGGCAATCCAGCAGATGCGCGGTTCGCCCCCGAGGTGTCGGACGATCCACTCCTTGCCGATGCGGACCTGCTGAAGGAATGATTCGCCATCCGGCAGATTGAGATCGGGCGCCGTCCACATGCCGGGGGCGATCGTTAGCCTGCCCTCGGCGTAAAACCGTTTCACCACTTCGCGCTGATCGGGCCGTTTCCCCCAATACCAATCGAGCAGAAACGCCTGCTCGATCATGAAGGTGTAATCGGGTTCAAGGGCCAGAATACGCAGGGCTTCGTCAATGATCTTCTCGCAAACGGGAAGATACTCGTCGCATCGCCTCAGGTAGGCGATGTCGTGATGAAACGTCGGCAACAGGTGCAGCGTGCGCATGGTGGGGTAAGGCGTGTATCCTTGAAAACCTCAGATGCGGGCCCAGAGAGCCGACGTGCAAACTATTTCTCATGGCCGATACCCCAAGAGGGGCGTGGGCCCGTTTTTGCCCTCGCGTTTACCCCTCGGACTTTTGGCAATCAGCCCATGCCTTTTTCAAAACTCGGTCTCTACTCCAGCCTCGTGCGCGGCGCGCAAGCCTTGGGCTACACCGAGCCCACGCCCATCCAATTGCGCGCCATCCCCGCCGTCCTCTCCGGACGCGACCTGGTCGCCTCCGCGCCGACGGGCACCGGCAAGACCGCCGCGTTTGCCCTGCCCGTGCTCAACCGCCTCGGCCCTCACCAAGCCGAAGGCCCGCGCGTCCTTATCCTCGAACCCACCCGCGAACTCGCCGTGCAAGTCGAGACCGCCTTCCGCGATCTCGGCAAGTTCACCGATCTCAAGACCGCCGTCCTCCACGGCGGCGTCGGCCACGGCCCGCAGCGCAACGCCCTGCGCACCGGCGCCGACATCGTCGTCGCCACCACCGGCCGCCTGCGCGAGTTTCTTGACGGCACCCTCATCAGGCTCGACCGCGTCGAGGTGCTCATCCTCGACGAAGTGGACCGCATGCTCGACATGGGATTCATCGACGACGTGAAGACCATCGTGAAACTCTGCCCGGCAAAACGGCAGACGCTGCTCTTCTCCGCCACCATACCGCCGAAGCTCCAGGAGATCGCCCGCTTCGCCCTCTCCGATCCCGAGCGCATCGAAATCGGCTCCAGCCGCACCGTTGTCGAATCGGTCACGCACTCCGTCCATCCCGTCGCCGCCGGGCAGAAATTCGACCTCCTCCTGGCGCTGCTCAAACAGACGGATTTCAAAAGCGTGATCATCTTCTGCCGCACCAAGCTCGGGGCCGACCACATCGCCCACTGCCTGCGCGTCGCCAACCACGGCGTCGCCATTCTCCACTCCAACCGCACGCAGGCGCAGCGCACCGCCGCCCTCGACGGCTTCAAGAGCGGCAAATACGGTATCATGATCGCCACCGACATCGCCGCCCGCGGCCTCGATGTGGCCGATGTTTCCCACGTCATCAACTACGACGTGCCGCAACATGCCGACGACTACGTGCATCGCGTCGGTCGCACCGGCCGCGCCTCGGCCCAGGGCGACGCCTTCACCCTCGCCTCGCCCGACGAGGCCGGCGACGTCGCGGCTATCGAAAAATTCATCGGCCAGAAAATTACTCAGGTCACGCTCGACGGCTTCGAGTATGTCGGCGGCAAGCCTCCGGTCGTCGATCCCGCCAAGTCGGCCCCGCCGCGCCGGGCCGGACGCCAACACCTCGGCGCTGGTGGACAAACCAAGGGACAGTCAGGCGCCAATCAGGCCCCCAACTCAAGCGGACGCCCGTTCGGCGGCGGCAATCCTTTGCGCCACCCCAAAGGCAAACCCGGCGCCCACTGGCGCAACCGCCAAGGACGCTGAAGGCAATCGCCGGTTCACCGCACCTGCAGCGTGCTGCCGTCAAACTCGATGCCGAGCGACGGAATCACCACGGCCTTGCGGGCGCCTGCCTTCTTCACCGTGCCGGCGAGCCACGCTTTGTAGCCGGACGCCTTGGCCGCCGCGAGCGCCGCCTCGGCGTTGGCAGGCGAGACATAGGCGGCGAAACCGACGCCTTGGTTAAAGGTTGCGTAAGCCTCGCGCAGCTCGATCGGGCCGGCCTCGCGCAAAAACTTGAACAACGCGGGTTCTTCACCGGGATTCGTGATCTCGTAAACAAACGGCTCGTCGAGGCGCATCAGTTTCCGCCAGCCATGGCCGGTGACGTGCGAGACGTAGTTGAGCTTGATGCCCGCGTTCTGGCACTCGGCCACGAACTTCACATAGATGACCGAAGGCGCAAGCAACGCCTCGCCGTAGGTGCGCGAGTCGCCGTGGCCGATGGGCGTCTGGTAGCCCTGCAGAAGTTTCGAGGCAATGAGACGGCACAACGACAGTCCGTTGGTTTGCACGCCCGAAGACGCAAGGAAGATGATTTTGTCGCCGTCCTTCACATCGCCGGTAATGCGCTGAGATTTCGGCTCCACCTTGCCGATGGCCGAGCCGGCGAGGACGATGGCCTCCTCTTTAACAATCCCGGGAAGCGTCGGCGTCTCGCCTCCGCCCCAGACGGCGCCGGCCTGACGGCAGCCCTCGGCCCAACCGGCAACGAGCGCCTCCATGCGATTCGCATCGGCAAACCACGACGACTCGCCCACGGCCGCATGCATGGCGACGGAGATGGGCAACGCGCCGCAAGTCACGAGGTCGTTGACGATGGTGGCAACGGTATCGATGGAGATTTCGCGGTAAAAAATTTTTACCCGTCTGCGCGTAAACGGCGTCGGCCACGAGATTCTTGGTGCCAAGCCCCTCCTCGACATGGGCGAGAAAATGGTCGGCGGCCTCCATAAGATAGCAGCTCTCGCCGCGGGTGTTGGAGGGCTCGGCGTAGCCGTGCGTCTCCAGCAGCGGCGCGGTAGTCTTGGCGGCCTTCTGGCAGGCGCGCTTGAAGGCGTCGAGCTGGTCGTAGTCAACGCCGGAGGATTCGTAGGAGAGCGACATGGGATAAGATCAATACGAGCGCCCCTCGCTCTTTTCATAGTAGTTCAGGTAAGCTTGATTGACGACACGAAAGCCACCGGGAGTCGGATACTTTCCGGTGAAATACCAGTCGCCGGTATGGTTGGGCACGGCGGAGTGGAGATTTTCAATCGTCTGGAAAATGATCTCAAACTCGCCTTTCCACTCGATGTTCTTGGGACGGACGAGCTCGGTGATTTTTGCGGAAATCTCCTCGGGCGTAAACGGCTCGTAGATTTTGCGGACATGGTTAATCGAGTCGCCCTTGGCCACGGCATCGCGGCACAGTTCGTAAACTTCGCGGAGGAGGTCGGTCTGGCCGCGCTCCTTAAGCAACGCGATGGTCGCCTCGAAGGCGACGAACTTTCCAAGCTCCGACATGTCGATGCCGTAGCAGTCGGGAAACCTGATCTGCGGCGCGGTGGAAACGATGACGATCTTGCGCGGGTTGAGCCGCGAAAGGATGCGCAGGATGGAGCGACGGAGCGTCGTGCCTCGCACGATGGAATCATCCACGCACACGAGGTGATCGCCCGGTTTTATCGAACCATAGGTGATGTCGTAAACATGGCTCACGAGCTGATTGCGCATGCCTTCCTGCCCGATGAAGGTGCGGATCTTGATGTCCTTCGAGACGACCTTTTCGCCCCGCGGCCAGTTGCGCAAAATAAGATCGTCGAGCAAGACATCGTCGAGAGTACCGGCCTTCGAAGCTTTTAGGATGGCGGTCTTCACCTCGGCACGACGCTTCTCGCGGAGAGCGTGCATGAGCCCGTAAAAGGCAACCTCGGCGGTATTGGGCACAAAACTGAAAACGGTGTGCTCCCAATTATAATCAACAGCCTTGAGCACCTGATCGGCGAGACGGCCACCAAGGAGTTTTCGCTCCTTGTAAATCTCCAGATCGTTGCCGCGTGAAAAATAAATGCGCTCGAACGAACACGACGAGCGCGGCAGCGGCGCGGTGAACGCCGATGAGCTCATGCGACCGTTCTTTTTGAGCACCATGACGTGGCCTGGCAAAACCTCCTTCACGTCCTCGACCGCAAGATCAAACACCGTCATGAGCGGCGCGCGTTCGGAGGCGAAGGCCACGACCTCATCGTTCTGGAAATACCAGCACGGGCGGATGCCCGACGGATCGCGGGCGACGAAGGCGTCGCCATTGCCGACAAGGCCGCACAGCGTATAGCCACCGTCCCATTTCTGGGAAGAGCGGGTGATGACGCGGGCGAGGTCGAGCTCCTCGCTGATGCGCTTCGACGTATCCTCGCCGCTGAGCCCTTGGGCGCGCAGCTTGCGAAAAATCTCCTCGTGCTCCTCGTCGAGGAAGAAGCCTATTTTTTCGAGCAGCGCCTGCGTGTCGGTGGCGAAGATCGGGTGCTGGCCCATCGCGATCAGCGACTGGTTCAGCTCCGCAGTGTTCGTCATATTGAAGTTGCCGCACAACGCCAGATTGCGCGTCGGCCACGGGCTCCTGCGGAAATACGGGTGGCAGGACGACATGTTGTAGCCGCCGCTCGTGCCATAGCGCAGATGACCCAAGAGCAGCTCGCCGCCGAAGTCGAAATGCTTCTTCACCGTCTCGGCGAACTCAGGGTGGATCACGCCCGCGTCGACCTTTTCGTTATACTGCCCGAGGAGCGTCTTGAATATCTTGTCGAGAGGGTTGGTCTTGACGCACCGCTCGCGGAACATGAAGGGATCGCCGGCTGCGACATCGCTCTTCACACAGGCCACGCCCGCGCCGTCCTGGCCGCGGTTGTGCTGTTTTTCCATCAGCAGGAAAAGCTTGGTGAAACCCCATAGCGGCGTGCCGTATTTTTCCTGATAATAGGAATGGGGCTTGAGAAGCCGAACCATCGCGATGCCGCATTCGTGGGTGATCTTGTCGCTCATGATGGAAAACAACGGCCACAGGCCGGATATGCCAAACGGGATGAACAGGTGACCATGAAGGAGTTTAACACAAAAAGCGTCATCTTGAAGATGGCGTCCGTCATGTAGTCCACTCCGCCTCTGCATGCGTCACGGTGCGCGCTGGCACGGTATGCGGGAGGGTTACGAAGACGTTAATTTTCACAACGGTTAAAGTGAAACGATGACGGCGTGAATCGCCCTGTGGTCAAGGGTTTTTACCCACGCGGGCCCGGCTCCTGATTTCTCGGATGGAAACGCGCGTGCTGGTCGATCAGGCGCTTTCCCTCCACCGCCGTGTAAATCTGGGTCGTGGCGATGTTGGCATGCCCGAGCATTTCCTGGATGGCGCGCAGATCGGCCCCTCCGCTTAAAAGGTGTGTGGCAAAGGAATGACGCAGCAAGTGAGGTTTCACGGTCTTCGTGATACCGGCACGCTTCGCGTATTTTTTCACGAGAACCCAAAGCATCTGCCGGGAGAGCGCGGTGCCCCGCTCGCTCAGGAAGAGCTGGCTGCCGGTCTTTGGCTTCACAAAGTGAGACCGAGCCGACGCAAGGTAAACGGTGAGCGCATCGGCCGCCTTGCCGCCGATGGGCACGACGCGCTCCTTCGAGCCCTTGCCAAACACGCGGAGAAACCCGCCGTCCAGATCAACCTGTTGCAACATAAGCCCCGCCAGCTCCGACACGCGCAGACCGCTCGAATAAAACAATTCCAAAATCGCCCGGTCACGCAGCGAGTGCGGATCGCCCCCCGACGGCGCGGCGAGCAAGGCGTCAATCTCCTGCGTCGAAAGCGTGCCAGGCACATGGCGGACGAGCTTGGGGCCCTGCAGCAATTCGGTAAAATCATCCGGCTTAACCCGCTCGCGCACGAGGTGGCGGGCAAACATCCGCAACGCCGAAAGCTTCCGCGCAAGACTCGCCACGGTGTAATCGTCACCGCTCAATGAATACAGCCACTCCATCACGGAGGCGGCGGAGGCGGTTTTCCAATCTCTCACGCCTTTGCCGGCGAGGTGGGCGGCGCATTGGCGCAGATCGCTTTCGTAGGCTTCCAGCGTGCGGTCGGAGCGACCGCGCTCCAGTGTGAGCACATTACCAAAATCACGGATCGCCTCGGCCAGCCTCTCGGGCAATTCGGACGCGGACGCAAAAGGATTGGTTTCGGAAGAAGAGTCGGGCACCAGACGCAAAAAGACGCCGTCAAACCGACGGCGTCCATTTAAATCAAAGCGCGCTCGCGAATGGGAACTAATTAGTAGCGGCGGCGACGGGCGACAAACGCAGGGGCGTTGACATCTTTCATACGGTAGGTGATGCGAGCCTTTTCGAGGTCGTAGGGACTCATCTCCATCTTCACGCCGTCGCCTGCGGCGATCTTAATGAAATTCTTACGGAGCTTCCCGGAAATATGGGCGAGCACGACATGTCCATTGGACAGCTGCACTTTGAACATCGTGCCGGGAAGGACGGTCACGACTTTGCCCTCAACTTCGATCGATTTGCCGTCGGAAGATTCAGACATGGGAAGCGGCAACAAAGCCAGTGAAGGTGATGAGCATGTGTTTAGGTTGGCGTGTAAAAGCTACTTGTAAGGCATCTCCCCCCCTCGTAAGTCAAGGTTTTCCTCGAAGCGCCGGTCGCGGCTTACCTCCTTCACCAACACCCATGACCTCGCCCACCACCCCCGATTGCCCATTTGAGAAACGCTTTCCGTCGCAACTTGTCCGCGACGACATGTTTTTCATGAGCCTCGCCTACAACCAAGCCATCGACGCTTGGCGCCAAAACGAGGTGCCCATCGGTTGCGTGATCGAGCACGGCGGCGAAATTATCGCCGCCGCGCACAACACCGTCGAAGGCTCCCACGATCCGACCGCGCATGCCGAAGTCCTCGCGATCACCCAAGCCGCCACTCGGCTCGGTGACTGGCGGCTCGATGGTTGCACGCTCTATGTCACGAAGGAACCCTGTCCCATGTGCGCAGGTGCCACGCTCATGTCGCGCCTCAAGCGCGTCTGCTACGCCGTCCCCGACCCCAAAATGGGCTGCCTAGGTGGCGCGACGGATCTCAATGCCCTTCCTCGCGTCAACCACCACCTTGAACTCACCATCGGTGGCGTGCTCGAAGACGAATGCCGGACCATGCTGCAAGCGTTCTTCCAACTGAAACGCGCCGCAGAATAAGACTCGTACGAGCTATAAGTATTTCAAATAGATAGTAGCAGCAAAGCAACCAACGCTTGTAAAACCAAGGATGGCCCTTTCCCTAGGTGGAAGCAGAGGGCTAACTGCCCAGCTACCACCACGACTTCCTCATCTTGGAAGTCTGCTTGTGGTGTCATCATCAATGTCACATCCGATCATCATTCAAGGCGGGATGGGAGTCGCCGTTTCCGGTTGGCCACTAGCCAAAGCTGTATCTCAACAGGGCCAGCTCGGCGTAGTTTCCGGCACTTTGATGTCAGTGGTCCTCGCGCGTCGTCTGCAACAGGGCGATCCCGGTGGCCACCTCCAGCGGGCCTTGCGCCACTTCCCAATCCCCGGTGTGGCCGAACGCGTGCTCAAGACATGGTTCGTCGCTGGCGGGAAACCCGGTAGCCTGCCGTTCAAGTCCGCACCCATGCCCGTGCTCGATTCCAGCCCGGAGCTCATTGAACTCACGGTCGCGGCCAATTTCGTCGAAGTCTTCTTGGCCAAGGAAGGCCACTCTGGCGTGGTCGGTATCAATCTCCTCGAAAAAATCCAAATCCCCACCCTGCCCTCGCTCTTCGGCGCGATGCTTGCCGGTGTCGATTATGTGTTGATGGGCGCGGGCATCCCGCGGGCCATCCCCGGCGTGCTGGACCAGCTCTCACGGGGAGAGGCTGCGGAACTTCCCGTCGATGTCGCCGGTGCCGATCCCGCGTCCACTGCCTCCGCCAAGGTTACGTTTGATCCAAAGGCCTTCTGCAAGGGCGCCGTGCCTGTCCTGAAACGGCCCTACTTCCTCGCCATCGTCAGCTCGGCCACCCTAGCTCTGACGCTGGCCCGCAAATCCACCGGACGCGTTGACGGCTTCGTCGTCGAAGGTGAACTCGCTGGTGGCCACAACGCTCCTCCGCGCGGCCCGATGCAGCTCAATACCGTCGGCGAACCCGTCTACGGTCCGCGAGACATTCCCGACATAGGCAAAATCCGCGAGATCGGACTCCCTTTCTGGATCGCCGGAGCCCATGCCACCAAGGAAACCCTAGCCATGTCCCTGCAACTCGGTGCAACCGGAGTTCAGGTCGGGACAGCCTTTGCTTTCTGCGAGGAGTCCGGCATCACGGCCCCGATCAAATCCCAGGCCCGTGCCCTCAGCGTGGCCGGCAAAGCCGGTGTGTTCACCGATCCTCTGGCTTCGCCCACCGGGTTCCCTTTCAAAGTTTTCCAGCTAAACGACTCGCTCTCCAACCCCGCGCGCTATGCTGGCCGACCGCGCGTCTGCGACCTCGGATATCTGCGCCAAGCTTACACGAAATCCGACGGCACCGTCGGCTACCGCTGCGCTGGCGAACCTGTTGAAAATTTCATCCGCAAAGGCGGCACTCGCGAGGAAACCGCCGGACGCAAATGCCTTTGCAACGGCCTGCTCGCCACCGTCGGTCTGGGCCAAATGCAGGGCAACTACCCCGAGCCTGCCCTCGTGACTGCCGGCAACGATGTCGCCCATCTGTCGCGCTATCTGCGCGGCAACCGCACCACCTATTCCGCAGCGGATGTGATCTACGTTTTGCTCAACATCGAAACGATCGATCCCAAAAAAGTGGCTCCGCCGATCAAGCTGCGCAAAATCCTTAAAAAAACTCTCGGCAAATCAGTATCGTCGCGCGGCTGACACCCCTCAATACTCGTGCCTTTTTTGCCAATCCCGCGCGCACGATCCCTATTCGATGGCATGGGACTGACCGGCAAATTTGTTCGTTTTTTTACGAATCATGAGCACACTTGTCTGTCCAAAGAAAGTCGCTCTTCTCACTGCCGGTGGCCTAGCGCGCTCCCTTAGCTCCGTCGGCGGCGGACTCGTCAAGCGCCACGCCGAGTAGATCATGCCCGACATCAAGATCATCGCCGACCATAGCGATTCAAAGGCGTCCTTCTTGGCGACGCCTACAAGATCGGTCCCGCCGCCCGCGTCTACTGAGGCGGCCATCGGGGTCGTCTCTCCCGTCATCCCGCAAGCAACATCGCCCACAATCCTGCGTGGACGGCGCAAGCCAGCGCCGTCAGCATGGCAAACGACGTATGCCGCGTCTTGTGCCGCAGCCAAAACTGCCCGAACAACGCACCGCCGACCCCGCCCGCAAACGCCCACAAGTGCAGCGTACGTTCGCGCACACGTTGCGCGCCCGGCTGTTTCGCCGCCCGCTTGTCCCAAGCGTAGAGCCCCAGTGTGATGAACGACATCATCGCATAAAAGCCCACGATACCCTCGATTAACGACATGCGATGTTACTAACCTCCCTCCTCGACCTGTCGAGCGAGTCCGCCCGAAAAATTTCCGCTGTAGACTCCGATGCCTCCGCTCTAAACGCTCCGCCCATGCCGCTCAAAGCCTGGTTTCCCACGTTCATCTACTGCGAAAAGCTCCCACCAAGGGTCTCGCCCGCCTGAACGACGATCCCGCTGGCGAATGCCACTGGGTCTGCGACGAAAACCGCCTCTACACCACCTAGATGGACAACGTGATGCTCTTCGAAACCTGGCTCAGCCACGAAGTCGCCGCCAACCGCATGGATGACGGGCGCATCAGCTTCAACTATACATGTTCGTAACGGCACGCACAAAGGTGAACCCTCGGGGATCCATCGAACAGTCCAAACCAGACGGCTGTACCGACCAGCCTGCGCCCGTCTAAAGCTCTAGACTCTCGGCTCCGAGCTCTTAGCCTTCACAAACACCACCCATGATACTCACACCAGAACAAACCGCCGCCGTCTCCAGTTGGGTTGCCGCTGGCGACAACCTCTCCGTCATCCAGAAAAAACTTCGCGAGCAGTTCAACGTAGCCATGACCTACATGGACGTCCGCTTCCTCGTGGACGACCTGAACCTCCAACTCAAGGATCCGCCCAAGAAGGTCGATACGAGCGACGTCAGCAAAACGCCCGACAAAGACTCTCCTGTTCCGCCCGCAGCCGCCGATGGTGACGACCTGCCCCCTGAGGACGATGTTGCCGACGCACCCGCCGCAGGCGGTGGCAGCGTCACGGTGTCGGTCGATGGCGTCACACTCATCCCGGGTGCCATTGCCAGCGGCGAAGTCACCTTCAGCGATGGCGTGACCGGCAAGTGGATCATCGACAACCAAGGCCGCCCTGGTTTCACCAAAATCAGCAAGCCCGGCTACCGTCCCAATCCGACCGACGCCCAGTCCTTCATGCGCCAGCTCGAAGCCGAACTGCAGAAAAAGGGACTGTAATCAGATTCGACGACAGATAGAGGCGACCTCAGTCCGCCGTTTGTGTCTTCTGCGGCCTCACCCCGGCCTTGCCGACACCCGCCACGCCCGCGGCGTCATGCCTGTGTGCGTGCGAAACACACGTATAAAATAGGACGGCGCGCTAAACCCGCACGCCCAGCCTACCTCGGCCACGTTGTAGCGCGCGTCGGCCAGCAAATCCTTCGCGAGCGCCACTCGCTCCTTTGCGATCCATGTCGTCAACGTGACTCCGCGCTCGCGGTGAAACTGCCGCGACAGCGTGTCCGTCGCGCACCCTGCCGAGGCCGCCAGCCTCTCCACCGACAACTCCGGATCCGCTAACATCGTCCGGGCCAGTTTTTCCGCCTCGCGCACGTAGGGCGACAGCGCGTCGCTCACGACCGCAGGCCGGTGCAACTCCCCAAGCATCGTCACTAAAAATGCGTCCACTAATCCGGCGACAAATCGCGGACGATGCTCCACCGGCACCTTGTCTGCCTCCGCCACATCGTCGAGATAACGAAACGCCTCTCGCCCTCGCGGACTGACTAGTCGCTCCGTGCCCCAGCCCTGTATACCCCGATCATGGGCCGCCCGGCCGCGATGCAACGCAAACCCGTCCCGCGAGTGCATGCATACGAGCACCCCGTACGGCGTCCGCCGATCAATCGGCGTTTCCGCATGAGGCACCCCGCGCGGCATCACCGCCAGCTCCCCCGTGCCCAATGTAAACTCCTCCCCCGGACACTCGAATTCCGTCGCCCCTCCCGTCTGCACAAATAACTCCGGTGTCGGATGAAAATGTGACCGCTGCTTCCTCCGATGCAATGCCACCAACTTCGGCACATGCACGTGCGCCTTACCCGCACGCAACCGTGCCAGCGCCGCCTCCAGGTCGCGCTCATACGCCGCCTGTTGTTCAAGGATAACCGCCATGATCGGTTTTTTGCTATAAATCGCAGAGAAATACGATCTCCGATTATTGCTCAAATTTACAGGGCAGCGCTCAATCAAGCGTGTTTACCTAGGAAGCGATTGAAACGCATCCCAACCCTGTCCCTCCCCTAAAAATCGTAAAAGTGTTATGAGCCAAACCATCCGTGTCACCGTCTGGGGCGAATTCCGCCACGAAAAGAAGAACCCGAAGGTCACCGCCCTCTATCCGCAGGGCATGCACGAAACCATCGCAGGCTTCCTCCGCTCCAACGCCGACTTCACCGTGCGCACCGCCTGGCTCGACCAACCCGAGAACGGCCTTACCGACGCCATCCTCGCCGACACCGACGTCCTTATCTGGTGGGGCCACATGGCCCACGGCGATGTGCAGGACGCCGTTGTCGCCAAGGTGAAAATCCGCGTGCTCGAGGGAATGGGGCTCATCGCCCTCCACTCCGCCCACTACGCCAAAATCTTCAAGTCTCTCCTCGGCACCACATGCTCCCTCAAATGGCGCGAGGCGACCGATAAAGAGCGCCTCTGGAACATCAATCCCGCGCATCCCATCACGCAGGGCATCGGTGAGTATTTCGAGATCCCCTCCGAAGAAATGTATGGCGAGCCCTTCGGTATCCCAGAGCCCGATCAGCTGATCTTCATTTCGTGGTTCACCGGAGGTGAAGTCTTCCGCAGCGGCGCCACCTGGCAACGCGGCAACGGTCGTATTTTCTACTTCCGCCCCGGCCACGAAACCTATCCGACATACCACCACAAGCAGGTTCAGCAGGTAATCACCAATGCCGTTCGTTGGGCCCGCGCGACTGTTCGCATTCCCGACATGTGCCCCAACGCCAAGCCGCTCGAACTACTCCCTGTCGACTCCGAATCCGCAGCCCGTCCCACTGTCGGTCACAAATAATCCTATCCATGTCTTCTTCTAAAAAAACTCCCGTTATCCGCCTCGCCATCATCGGCACAGGCGGCATGGCCAACAGCCATGCCAAGTGCTTCAAGGAAATCCCCGGTTGCAAACTCGCCGCCGCCGTCGATGTAAGCCGTGAACGACTCGAAAAATTCGCAGCAGACCACGGTGTTCCCGCCATATTCAACTCGGTTGATGAGCTTCTCGCTTGGAACGAATTCGACGCCGTCTCGATCGTCACGCCCGACGCCTTCCACGCAGCTCAGTCGATCCAATGCCTCAAGGCGGGCAAACACGTCCTGTGCGAAAAGCCACTCGCGCTCAACCATGCCGACGCGAAGAAGATGGTCGCCGCCGCCAAGAAGGCCGGCGTCATCAACATGGTAAACCTTTCTTACCGCAACTGGTCGGCCATCCAGGCCGTCGCCACCGTGATCGCCTCCGGCAAGCTTGGCGAGATTCGCCACGTCGAGGCGAACTACCTTCAGTCATGGCTTCCCAGCAAGATTTGGGGCGACTGGCGCACCAAGTCCGCTTGGCTTTGGCGCCTCTCCACCAAGCACGGCAGTCGTGGTGTCCTCGGCGATATCGGTGTCCATATCGTCGATTTCGCTACCTTCCCCGCCGGCCCGATCAAAACCGTTTACTGCAAGCTAAAGACCTTCGACAAGGCCCCGGGCAACCGGGTCGGCGAATATGTCCTCGATGCCAACGACTCCGCCGTGATGACCGTCGAGTTCGCCAACGGCGCGCTCGGCACCATCCATACCACCCGTTGGTCCGGCGGACACGCCAATCGGCTTTTCCTAAAAATCTCAGGCACCAAAGGCTCCATAGATATCGATTCCGAGCGTTCGACCACGAGTTACAAACTCTGTGCCGGCACCTCACTCGACAAGGCCGAGTGGATCACCGTCGAGGCAAAGCCCACGCCCAACAACTACGCCCGTTTCATCAAGAGCATCCGCACCGGCAAGCAGGACCAACCCGACTTCGCCCGCGGTGCCGAGGTCCAGAAAGTCCTCGACGCCTGTATCGCCTCCGACACCAAGGGCGCGCCGATCAAAGTCTGATTCGCATCAAACTGCACGTGCCGTGCCTCGTCGCCGAACTCTTATGGCTTCGGCGATTTATTAGAGCGGTCGCCACTGTTCCATTAACTTCCAGATAAAGCCTGTCCGCAAGTTCTCCGCCATGAGAAGCGTGATACCTTGGTCGATACCGATCACATCGGTGCCCACCCAACCGGTCTGCGGATTAAACGCATCGGCAAAGCCATACGGCCCGTAAATTCTGTCGCCCCAGCGAGCATGCATCTCGCGCAGCGCCGCCAGACAGTCCACCGGCACAAACGGCAGCGAACCCGCCGCCGCGCACGGAACCACCGTGCCATCGATACGCAAATCCACCTCACCCACCCGTACCGGCGGCCCGCCCCAATCGACGTAACCCGCCGCTCCATCCGACGACGTAAGCCCCCACACATTTCCCTCGTAGCCGGGAAATCGTCCGCGCAGATCGAGACAAAACTGCTTTTGCGCCCGCGTCGCCACGCTGGCGTTGGCGAAAAAATTAACTCCGCTCACCTCGTCGGTAAACCCGCGCCAGTCGAGCCACGCCTGCGGAAACTGGTGCACGAACAGCGGCGGATGATGCAGGAACCGTTCGCTCGCATACTCGACCCACGGCGTACGCTTCCAAGCGGTCCACGCGCCCGCCGGCACGGGATGCGTCGATGACGCCATCGCCAGCCGCGTCATGCCCCAATGCTCGGAAAACTGATCCCAGCTCCAACGCATGAAACCGGTTTCCGGCGTCCAGCCATGCCGGATCAGCCCTGCACTGTCCGTCATCCAAGCCCAGTCCACCCGCTCATAAATCGCCTGCGCCAGCTCCGCCACCACACTGCCGAAATACTGGCCGGCCGACAACGCTCCGAAACACGCCAGCGCCGTGTCGATGCTCGACGCCTCACAATTCCATCCTCGTGCCGCCGTGCGCATATCCACAAAGTGAAAAAAGAACCCGTGCTCGTGCGGCACATCCCGCCACAATGTGCGCAACACCCGTTCGGCGCAGGCCTGGCACTCGGCGCGCGACTCCCAACCGCGTTCAGCACCGATTGCCAGCGCGGTGAGTCCGAACCCCACCGCCGCGATGCTGGCCATGTCGCCCGGCTTGGAACCATCGGCCTTCGCACGATCGGGAATCAATCCCGTGTGCGGATGCGCCGTGTCGAAGAAATACCAAAACGCCCGATGCTCCAAATCCTCTAAGAAAAGGTCATCGGTCATAAAGGTAAAAATTATCCGAGCAGCTCCATTAAGCCCGCCTCGTCGATCACTGTCACGCCGAGCGCCTTGGCCTTTTCAAGTTTCGAACCAGCCTCCTCGCCTGCGAGGACGTAGTGCGTTTTGCGCGATACACTCCCGCTCACCTTGCCGCCAGCCGCCTCGATTTTCGCGGTCGCTTCCTCTCGGGACAGCGTCGGCAGCGTACCGGTGAGCACAATGGTTTTCCCCGCCAACGCCCCGCCGGTCGTCGCATCGGAGGGCGGAGCCGGATTCAGTCCCGCGTTTCCCAGCCCGGAAACAAGCATGAGATTCGCCGGCTGGTTGAACCAGGTGCGCACCGCCTCGGCGGTTTTTTCGCCGAAGCCGTCGATCTGCACAAGATCGTTGAGCGACGCCTCCGCCAGCGCGTCAAGCGAGCGGAAACGCCGCGCCAGATCCTTCGCCGACGCAGCGCCCACCTGCGGAATTCCAAGCCCATGGATCACCCTCCACAGGTCGGCCGTGCGCCGCGCCGCGATCGCGTTGACAAGATTTGTCGCCCACACCTCGCCCGATTTTTTCAATGGCAGCAAAACCTCCACCTTTAGGCGAAACAGATCGGAAACGTTTTTGATGAGCTCGTGCTTGAGCAAAAGATCTACGATCTCTTCGCCAAGTCCGTCGATATCGACGCAGGCCTTCGACGAGAAATGCTCGATCTTCCGCCGCATTTTTTCAGGACATTCTGGATTCTGACACATCCACTTCACGCCGCCTTCCTCGCGCATCAGCAGGGTGCGGCATGCCGGACACTCGCTAGGAAACACATAGGCTTCGCACTGCGGCGGACGTTTTTCGAGTAATACTCGCACGACCGCCGGAATGATTTCACCGGCTTTCGCGACGAGCACGGTGTCGCCGATGCGCACATCCTTGCGAGCAATCTCATCGGCATTGTGCAACGTCGCACGTTTCACCGTCGTGCCCGCCAACAGCACCGGTTCCAGCTCGGCCACCGGTGTGACCGCACCCGTACGACCGACCTGTAACGTGATCGCGTTGATCCGTGTCTCGGCGCGATCGGGAGCAAACTTGTAGGCGCACGCCCAACGCGGCGAAAGCTTGCGCGCCGCCTGGCCGGCTCCTCGATAACCCACCACCGCTTGCTGTGCGAAAGCGTCGAGTTTTACCACCGCGCCATCAGTCGCATAAACGAAGCCGCGCCGCAGCGTGTCGAGTTCGCCGATCGCCGTCCACACCGCGTCGATCCCGCGTACGGCCCAGAATTTTCCCACCACCGGCAGGCCCCATGAGCGGAGCTGCGACTGAAACGTGCTTTGCGAATCGAAGCCCGTTGGCGGCGGTTCGCATGCACCTAGACCGTAGAGCACGATCTCCAACCGGCGTGTTGCCACCAGTTTCGAGTCGAGCTGCTTGAGCGTGCCAGCAGCAAGGTTGCGCGGGTTGGCGTAGAGCGCCTCGCCCGTTTCCTCCTGAAGCTGATTGATACGGCGAAACTCTTCATCGCGCAAAAACACCTCGCCGCGTATCTCGATCAGATCGGGCACGGGCATGGCGAGCAGATCGACGGCCGGCTTCAGCACATGCGGCAGCCCGCGAATCGTCTTCACGTTGGCGGTGACATCATCGCCTTCCTCCCCATCGCCACGCGTCACCGCACGCGTGAGCTTCCCTTTCTTGTAAGTGAGGCTCACCGCCACACCGTCGATCTTGGGTTCGACCGTATAGGCGAGATCTTCGGCATCGAGAGCCTTGCCGAGTCGCGCATGAAATTCGCGCAGCTCAGACTCGTCGTAGGTATTATCCAGCGTTGTCATCGCCAACCGGTGCTTCACACGCACGAATCCTTCAGAGCGATCATCGCCCACACGGCGTGTGGACGACTCATCCGCCGCGAATTCAGGAAAGTGCGCCTCTAATTCCGCCAGTTCTCGCTTTAATCCATCGTAATCAAAATCGCTGATTTCAGGCCGGGCCTGCCTGTAATAACGCTCGTCATGACGCGCCACTTCGGAGCGGAGCATGGCGATGCGGGACTGGACTTCGTTGGGCGACATAAGAAAAGGACGCCACCATGTTGATGGACCACGGGCTTAAATCCAAGGAGGCAATCACCGCCAGCCATCGATTTGTTTTTTACTTAGCAATGTGTAAAGATAACGTAAGTTCACTCCCTCCAGATGCCTCCTCCCCACGACGCAGATAACAGCCGACTTCCCGATTCAGAAGATGAGAAGTCAAATTTCAAGAAAGTGAGCGGCTGGCTGAAACGAAAAGCTGCGTTTGATCTTCGCGAGCAATGGTGGCGGTTGCTGGATTTGATCGAAGCCAAACATAAACTCCGCCGGACCATTTACGCAGCGGTTGGGGCAGGAATTCTGATCACGCTCGCCATAGTATGGATTTACCCTTGGTGGAACCAGCGCAACGTCATCAGCATCGCCCGAGGATGGCTTGCCGCCGGACGGCTCGATCACGCCGCCGAAGCCGTCCACGAGGCACTCGAAATCGCTCCGGAGCAGTCGGAGTCGTGGCAGGTGGCGGCCTCCCTGGCCAGACTCGGCGGCAACAAGTCACGCGCCGTGGATTGCTCGCGCCACGCAGCCTCCCTTATGCAGGGCAACGCCGATCTCATCCTGCAATGGGCGGCGGACGCCCTCCTGGATAATCAATTGGAGGAAACCGAACGCGCCCTGGCCACGCTTCCGAATACCAGCCTTGCCGCCTCACCCTACGCCCAGCGGATGCTCGGCGAAATCGCCCGACGCCGCGGTGAGTTTTCCACCGCCCGCGCCCATTTCGAAACAGCACTGCGACTCGACGGTCCGCTACCGATCGACGAAGTCCCCCTTGGAACAATCCTACTCAACGCCCACGACGAGACCGACCGCAAACGCGGACTTGATCTGCTCGGCAAATGGACCGCCAGCGTGGAATGGGGCGCCAACGTCTTGCGCACCCTCCTTGCCGATGCGCTCATCCATGATGATCGGCCCGCCATGCTCCATTGGGCCGACACCCTCCGCGCCCATCCCCGATGCACGTTGGGCGACATTCCCAACTGCCTGCTCGCCCTCTCAAAAACGGACAAAACGCGCTTCGCCGAAGTCCTTGCCATCATGGAAAAAAACCATGCGGTCGACTCCGGAAACATCGCATTGCTGCTCAGCTGGCTCAATCAAATCGGACGAAGCGGCGAAGCCATCGCGTGGGTTAAAAAGCTTCCGCCTACACTCACAAAGGCACTTCCGGCCGCAGTCAGCATCGCCGAATCCCTCCGTCAGTTGGCAGACTGGTCCGCACTGCTCGCATGGACCAGAGATGCCGACTGGGGCACGGATCTCGAATCCCTCCGCCTTGCCTACACACTGCAGGCCGCCCGCCAACTCAACCAGACCAGCCTTGCGCAAGAACTGTGGAAGACACTCCAATCCCGCGCCACCTCCGATGGCGGACGCACTATTTTCACCGCCGACACGCTCTACAGCTGGGGTCTCTGGGATAACGCCGTCACACTTCTGTGGGCCATCGCTGACCAACCCGAGATCGCCATACAAGCCCTCGGCACGCTCGCCCGCCATTATCAAGTCGAACGCGACGCCACCGGCCAATGCCGGGTCTTCCGACGCCTCCACTCACTGCGGGCCGATGATCCGTCGATTGCCAACAACTACGCCTTCTTCGCCACGCTCACCGGTGACGACCTCCGCGCCGGCGAACAAATCGCCGTCGAAAATTTCAAGAAATTCCCTGACAGCATCGCCTACCGGGCGACCTACGCTCTCGTGCTCTGTACCCAAAACCGGGCGACCGAAGCCTTGGAAATTCTCAAGCCCGTGGCCGACCATTGGAAAAATTCACCTGTCATCACCCTCCCCTACGGCTTGGCCCTCGCTGGCACGCAGCAAAAAGCCGAAGCCCGAACAGTGCTTGCAACACTCTCTCCCGATACCCTGACAAAAGAGGAAACCTCCTTGATCAAACAAGCGATGCGCTAGCAACGGTGCCGCTTCAAACCGCGGCAGACCGCACAGATTTTAGCCAAGCTCAAATCACTGCCACCAAGATAAGTTTGCGGTCTGTCCATGCCGTCTCCAAGCGAAAAGCCCATACAATCCCAACGCCCCCAGCAAAGGCAGCCATGCGCCTACTTCAGGCACCGGCCGACCATCGATCGTCGCCATGGCGCCCACTTGATACATCAGGAGACCGCTGGGATTGAGGGCAGTGCTGGTGCTCGTGCCGGTAACGCTGTTGGAGTTGCGCACAACGACCGTAAGATAATTGGTTCCAATATTGAAAGTCGTGTTATTCGCGCCACCGGTGCCAAAGTTTTGAAGACTCTGTGCAGTCGTATTGCTCCACGCAGCGGTGCCCGACGCGGATATGCCATAGGTGGAAGTAATCGTCCCGCCGGAGCTGACCGTGAGTGCAGATGGCGTGACATAAATGTCATAAGAATCATCCGCTGCGATCGTCAGACTGATCGCAACTTGGTTCGTGACGACTCCGGTGCCCGTGCCGGTTATCGTAAAAGCCAGCTGATAAACATAAAACGCCGTGTTGGTGCCCGTGGTGCCATTGCCCGGCAGATTATCGCCACCAACATTTACCGTGCCTCCACTAGTCGCGGTCATCGCACCAGGTGCCGTGATCCACTGGGCCGAACTCGTATTGGGCACATAAGCTCCATCGATATAGTTCGCCGTTCCGCCGCTATTAGCCGTGCTGGCCAACACGTAGGCTCCGGCCGGACTGGTGTAGGTACTTGTATTACGATAACGCGTTCCGCCCACAAAAGCGTAGGTAACGTCCCAGTTGGCGTCTTGGCCACCACCAGACTGCAAGGTACCACTACTGTTCAGACCCGTGTAATAAAGCCCGCTGAGATTCGTTGCAGAGCCGCCGCGTGCAATGCCGTCGATGCTTAAAGCACCCACAATCGCCATGACACAAAAGAAGAAATGTCCGAACCTCATACACCATTAAATTAGGGTGAATACCCTAACCGTCAACCCTGTTTTAATCTCTCTATAACTCTATCATTATTATAATGAAACATAAAATAACCAATAACGCCAAGGGGAACAAAACCCCATGAACATACATTTACGGTAAATCCCCGTAAAATGGGCAAACCCATTGTTATGGGAAAATGGTCGGGCTGGTGAGATTCGAACTCTACCAGCCCACCCCGCAACTGGCGATAAACCAATGGAAAGCCAAAGGAGTCGCACAGGATGCACACAGGAAACACACACGCCGCACCGGTATCCGGTGCCGCACGAACACGCACGGCAGACGGACAGTCTGGCAGACAGCGATCACACCGACCACCCATCCCCAAGGGATGGCGGTGTGAAGGCGAAGCCGGTCGCGGTAGCCCGCGTTTAACCCAAGGCATTCGGAGGGCACGAGCGGAGGCGGCCGAAGGCCGCCCCGCCGTTGCCCTCCTAACCTTGTATATGAGGGAACAACGTAACGGAGGTTACCATGTCTAACCTTTCCAAAGCGGCGTGCTCTCTTTCCATCCAGTTCCTCTTCCGTGAGGCTGCGAATTGCTACCTGTGGACGTTCACTTTTGCCGATGATGTTTCCCCAGATGAGGCCGCGCGTCGTTGGCGGCTGTTTGTCCGCTGGCTCGTCGATTCGGACCGCGTGTGCGTGCGCGTCCTTGAATCGGGCGGAAAAAATGGCCGGTGGCACTATCACTGCGTCACTCCTGACCGCTGGGATGTTAACGAAATCCGCAAGACGGTTGAGCGTTACGGATTCGGACGCATCAACGTGAAAGAAATTCGGGCTTCAAGTGCGGGGTATGTGGCCAAGTATCTTAATAAGGATTCACGCGGCATCTTGACCAAAGGACTGCGCCGGTGGGCGTGCGTGGGCTTCGATGGCGTGCCGGTCAACCGCGTCAAAGCCTCATCGAAAACGCGGTATCTCCCGAAAATGTGGGAAGGCCGAGCGTTCACCATTGTCGAGTTGACCGTCGAAGGCGTGGAACCGGTCCGGACCCGTATCCGCGTGGCGGAAACTCCAGCGCAGGAGGAAATCCAGCGGCTTTTCATTTCCGCCGTTCAGTGGGATGGACTGCTTAAAAGCATGATCGAAACCGGTGAGTTCGTCGTCGTGGGCGAATACCGTGGATTGACCGTCACGCAAAAAATTCAGAAGGACGACACAACGGGAACGAGAATTGAATCGGCCTACATCGAGCATGTGGTCGAGTGCGGCGGGAACACCCAACATGTGAGGGAGTGGCTTCCTCGTGGCGCGGACGTAAAAGCTGTGGTGCTGCCTGCGGAAGTCGGAGCAATGGTGAAAGCGCGCCTGTCGTCGATCAGGATGCATAACGGGGTGCAGTATCTCACCGGAGTCGTGATTCCCCTCCTGCCTGTCGTCGGAAGTCATCCAGAGTCGCTTCAAGTCATATGAAACCGACTCGACCTATATTGACTTTCGGACGAGAAAGCGTGTTTTTGGGGTGCTCGCCGAAGAATAAATTAAGCGGGGTAGTATCGCACAGAATGTCCGGCTACGTGCGTGAACCCTCGCAACTACATACACTGACCCGGACGCCAGTAGGCGGGAATGAGCTCAAGGCGGCACGCTGCACAAACGCAACGGATCGCGGGGCACTCTCCCTTAATCATGAACCTACCATGTCCGCATTCAGTGTTTTGGCGTCGGAAGAAAATTTCCTGACGCTCAAAGAAGTTGCCGCGATTCTTCGCGTCTGCCCTCGCACCATCGAACGGGAAATCGCAAAAAGCATTTCCCTCAACCGTTGAGAATTGGTCGCTCGCTCCGCTTTTCAGATGCGGACGTGCGGGCCTACATCGCAACCCTCAAGGGCACGCCTGCCAGCCCCTCACTCACATGATCTGCTCCGTCTTCAAGCAACGGCGGCGGGTGGATGGTGAAATAAAAGAGGCCGTCAGCTGGTCAGGCCGTTTGCGCATGCCGTGGGAAACTACGGTCAGCACCATTGCCCTTAACACAACCGACAAACGGTTTGCTCTCCAGAAGCTGGGACGAATCGCGGAAGAACGAGAAAAGGAGCACAACGGCATCATTCCGCCCAAGCCGGTCCGTGAAGCTGCGGAGCGTTCGCTCGTCGATCTCATGACGGAATTTCTCGTCGAGCTGGAATCGCGGAGGCGAACTCCTCGCACCATCAAGAAATACCGCACCATCCTCAGAAAACTTTTCGAGCGGTGCCGGTGGGTGAAAATTCAGGACGTCACAACCCGCTCCTTTTGCCAATGGCGCAACCAGTGCGGGCTGAGCGGGAAAACCACAAATGACCTCCTTTCCTGCGCGAAAAAATTTTTCGACTGGTTGGAGGGTCAACGGATGCTGATGGCGAATCCGCTCAAATATGTCGAACGCGTGGACACACGCGGCAAGGCTCAATACCGCCGTGCCTTAAGCCATGAGGATGTCTGTAAATTGCTCGCCGTGGCTCCGCCTTTGCGACGAGTGATTTATATGACAGCGGTTTACACGGGGCTGCGTCGGCGCGAATTGAACCAACTCCGCTGGGGTGACCTTCACCTGGATGAGGTGAAGCCATTTGTTTGTGCGCCGGCGTCGATCACTAAAAACAAGAAAGAGGCAAATCTCCCTCTGCGTCCGGAAGTGGTGGAGTCGCTGCGATCAATCCGTCCGACTGACGTTGCGCCGTTTCAATGGGTTTTCCATGATGAGGTGCCACGGGTGCGAACGCTGCAAAAGGACTTAGAAAAAGCGGGAATTTCCTTCATGGATGCCACGGGACGGCGATTGGATTTCCACGCACTACGGGCGACCTTCTGCACGCTGCTGGCGTTGTCGGGGGTGCCTCTGAATGAGGCAATGCAACTGATGCGGCACAGTGACCCAAAACTGACCATGAAGGTTTACACGGATGCCGCGCAGTTGGACCTTTCCGCGGCATTGGCTGCTTTGCCGTCGATTCCAATGTTCCAGCGAAATGCCGTCTAGCCATCGGCACTCGCTGTTGCATTATCAACCTTACCCCCTCTCCAAAAAAAATGCCTACAATTCTAATCATCGTCGTCGTTCTGTTTGTCGTCATCGCAATTGCGCTCGCCGCACTAAAAGCAAAAGCCGGAGCCTCAGAGCCCAGCGCGAAGCCTGATGTTTACTTCCTCCAAAAGTCACTATTCACACCGGCAGAGCGTTCCTTTTTCGGTGTTCTTGAGACTTTAAATTATGACGGAATCGGCATCACATCCAAAGTTAGATTGGCCGATATTTTCGGGATAAAAAAGGGACTGGAAAGAGGCGACCGTCAGCGTGCATTGAATCGCATCGCCGCAAAGCATGTGGATTTCTTATTTATCCAAAAAAGTGATGGGAAGCCGCTTCTTGGCATTGAGTTGGACGATAGTTCGCACGAAGAAGAAAAAAGAATTTCACGCGACTCATTTGTTGATAATGTATTCGCATCCGGTGGCTTACCGATTATCCATATCCCAGCAAAACAGGCATATGATAGAAATGAGATCAACCGACTTATTGAAGCTGCCATGAGGAACGGGAACGACGCCGGAAAGGCAGTGCAGGCACCTGTCACCTCCACCAAGAACGAACGCTCAATCGCTGATGCCGTGAGTGCCTCAATCGCAGAATCGGTCCGTAACCGGAAATGAAGCACACAGATCGCACACAAACTGGGGTCATAATCGGTCGTTCTATGTCTTTTAGAGTCGTGCCGAGTCGGAATCGCAAAATCTTGCAAATCCTCTGATACGTCGTCACTACTAGCAATTAACCGCATGGCGTCGCCAATGTGCGGTCGGGGAAAATGGTCGGGCTGGTGAGATTCGAACTCACGACCTCTTGCACCCCATGCAAGCGCGCTACCAGGCTACGCTACAGCCCGAACTTTCGGAAGAAGGGTCAGAAAGCCGGATGCCTTCACAGGAAGCAAGCGGTTTTTTAAAGATCATGACGGATGCTTGCCTTGCCGACCTGACGGATGAAACTGATGAACTAAAGCTTGGCTTTATATGATTGTATTCAGTCATATAACTATAGATATTTTACCTTTCCTCCCATTGAAAGTCGCAAAACACATCGTTGAAGCCCGCCGCGAGAAACTGGCTCGTCTGCTTGAGCGGCATCGCTATCTTTCCGTCCCCGAGGTATGCGCACAGTTGAGTATTTCGGAGGCGACCGCGCGTCGCGATCTCGCGGCGTTGTCGCAAGAAGAGCGGATCACGCGCACCCATGGCGGCGCACTGCCCGAGTTCGAACAATCCTTCGCCTCCCTGCGCGAGCGCACGCGGATGGCCCGCGCCGCCAAGACCCGGATCGCCGAGGCAGCCCATCAATTTCTGCGCCCTAGCATGGTCTGCTTTCTCGACGGTGGCACGACCATGCTGGCACTGGCTCAAAAGCTGCGCGACCACCCAGTCGGCGCACTGACCATCCTCACAAATAATCTGGCCGCCGCCGATCTCTTGGCCAAAGCAGAGGAGATCGACGTGCGCCTGCTCGGCGGACGCTGGCTGAACCGGCAGTCAATGCTGGTCGGTCCCGAGGCCCGCCGTGCCATCAAGACATGGCGGATCGACGGTGCCTTCTTTTCGGCGGAGGGCATGGACGCGCAGGGCCTTTGGAACACGCAACAGGAGGTCATTGAACTTCAGCACGACATCCAGGCTAAGGCCGACCGATCCTGGTTTTGCCTCGACGCCACCAAGCTCGGCCACGCCACCGATCATCTGCTCAGGCCTTGGAGCGGCGTCTCCACGCTCATCACCGATGCCTCTCGCAATGACCTCGCGGCTGCGCACGTCTCGGTGAACAAAGATACCTGCCTGCACGTTTAAGTTCCCTTTCTTCCTATGGCTAAAACCTCAAAAACCATCCTGCTGGTCGCCAACGGCGACCTGCGTAATTCCGCCAACAAAGTCTGTTGGCCCGCTCAAAAGACAATGGAGCAGACGCTCTCCGCCGCCGTCGCCACGCTTGGCTACAAGCTCGTGCGCACCCACGCCTACAAGCCGGCCGTCAAACACGGCTTCATCAGCTCCCAAAAGGAGGGCATGGAGGTATTTTCCAAGATCGATCCGAAGACACCCATCATCGTCGCCGAGGCGGTCTGGCAATACTCCCACCACCTCCTTCCCGGCCTGATTTCGCATCAGGCCCCCATCCTGACCGTGGCCAACTGGAGCGGCACTTGGCCGGGCCTCGTGGGCATGCTCAATCTCAACGGTTCCCTCACCAAGGCTGGCGTGAGCTACTCCACGCTCTGGAGCGACGACTTCACCGACGCCTACTTCCTCACCGGCCTCGCCAACTGGCTCAAGACCGGCGTCGCCAAGCACAAGACTGCCCACATCAAACCGCTCGCCAAGGCAGCCGTCCCCTCCAAGGCCCGCGCCATCGCGAAAAAAATCGCCGCCGACCTCCGCACGAAGAAGTCAATCATGGGCATCTTCGACGAGGGCTGCATGGGCATGTATAACGCCATCATCCCCGACGAACTCCTCTTCCAGACCGGCGTCTACAAGGAGCGCCTCTCCCAGTCCGCTCTCTACTACGGCGCGACTCAGGTTTCCGACGAGGATGCCGCGGCCGTTTACCAATGGCTGCTTAAGAAGGGCATGACGTTCCGCCTCGGTGCCGACGAGAAAACCGAGCTCACCGAGAGCCAGGTCCTCTGGCAGTGCAGAACCTACGTCGCCGCCCTGCGCATCGCCGACGAGTTCGGCTGCGAGAGCATCGGTATCCAGTATCAACAGGGCCTCAAGGATCTCCTCCCCGCTTCCGACCTCGTCGAAGGCCTGCTCAACAACTCCGACCGCCCGCCCGTCAAGAACGCCAACGGCAAGGTCATCCGCACCGGCCAGCCGCTCACCCACTTCAACGAAGTTGACGAGTGCGCTGGCCTCGACGGCCTGTTCACCAACCGTGTCCACACCGCCCTCGGCCAGCCGGTCGAGAACACCCTCCACGACCTCCGCTGGGGTGATTGGGATCACAGCGGCAGCACCAAGGAATACGTCTGGGTGTTCCTCATCTCCGGCAGCGCTCCTCCCGCCCACCACATAGGCGGCTACAAAGGCACCGACTCGCTCCGCCAGCCCTCCATGTATTTCCGTCTCGGCGGCGGCACCGTGCGCGGCATCGCCAAGCCAGGCGAGATCGTCTGGAGCCGCGTGTTTGTCGAAAACGGCAAGCTCAAGATGGACCTCGGCCGCGCCAAGGTCATCACCCTGCCCAAGGAGGAAACCGAGCGTCGTTGGAAGGAAACCACCGTGCAATGGCCGATCATGCACGCGGTCACCTACGGCGTTTCACGCGACCAGATGATGGCCCGCCATAAGGCCAACCATATCCAGGTCGCCTATGCCAACAGCGCCAAGGAGGCCGACCTCGCCCTCTACACCAAGGCCGCCCTCGCCGCCGAGCTCGGCCTCGAAGTATGCGTCGCCGGCACCAAGGCCGACGGTTCCGCCTTCTAACACATGTCCAAGGCTCCCACGCCCGCCTCCCCCCTCGCGGCCTTGCTCAAGCTCTCGCACGAGCTTGGCCGCGAGGAGCGGCGTCTCGCCATTCTCGGCGAAGGCAACACTTCCGCGCGCGTCTCGGCCGACACGTTTGTCGTCAAGGCTAGCGGCTCGAATCTCGCCACGCTTTCCGAAGCCGGCGTGACCGAATGCCACTTTCCCAACCTCGCCGCGCTGCTCGCCAAGAAAAGCCTCCTCGACACCGCCATCGACGAGGCCCTCTTCGCCGCACGCGTTGACCCGAAGGCAAAAAAGCCCTCGGTCGAGGCCGTGTTTCACGCTTACCTGCTCACGCTTCCTGGCGTAAACTTTGTCGGCCACACCCATCCGATCGCGGTCAACCAGGTCTTGTGCTCCAAATTCGCCCGCGCGTTTGCGAAGCGCCGGTTGTTCCCCGACGAGATCGTGTGTTGCGGAGTCGAAAGCGTCTTCGTGCCCTACACCGATCCCGGCCTCAAGCTCGCCCAGGCCATCCGCAACGCGGTCGTCGCCTACATCAAGCGTCTCTCGCGTCCGCCTCGCGTGATTCTCCTGGAAAACCATGGCTTCATCGCGCTCGGGCCCACGCCCGGAGCGGTGCTCGCCGCCACGTTAATGGGAGCCAAGTCCGCCGAAATCTTTGCCGGAGCCACCGCTATCGGAGGTGCGCCGAAGTTCCTCACGCCCGCCCAAGTAACCCGCATCGCCGTCCGTCCCGACGAGCACTACCGCCAAAAAGCGCTCGGTCTTTGATCCATCCACCTTTCAACAGAAATTGATCCATGCCCTCCTACAAATACGTCAACTTCCTCTGGAATGACGCCAAGGCGGCGTCCCTCGATCTCGTCGGCCGCCTGATCTATCGCTCCAATCTTCTCGGCAGCGATCAGCGCATCACCAACACCGGCGGCGGCAACACCTCCGCCAAGATCATCGAGCAGGATCTGCTCTCCGGCCAGCCGGTCGAAGTCCTCTGGGTCAAAGGCTCCGGTGGCGACCTCCGCACCAGCACCCGCGAAAACTTCTCCTCCCTCTACCAGCGGAAGCTCCTCGACCTCCAGAAACTCTACGCCACCCGCCCCGACAAAGGCCTGAAGTCGCAGGCCGAAGACGACATGGTCGGCATGTTCGCCCACGCCACCTTCAACCTCAACCCCCGCGCCTCCTCGATCGACACGACGCTCCACAGCTTCCTCCCCGGCAAGCACGTCGATCACATGCACCCGAACGCGATCATCGCCATCGCCGCCTCGGCCAACCGCGAGAAACTCACCCGGGAAATCTTCGGCGGGCGGATGGCTTACGTTCCATGGATGCGCCCCGGCTTCGAGCTCGGCCTCGCCATGCAGGAGATCGCAAAAAAGCAGCCCGCCATCAAAGCCATCATGATGGGCCAGCACGGCTTCATCTCGTGGGATGACGACGAAAAGACCTGCTACGCGCACACCCTCGATTTCATCGAGACCGCCGCCGCCTATATCGAGGCCAGCTACGCCGCCAAGGGCGGTGACGCCATGGCCTTCGGCGGACAACTCTACGCCACCCTCGACACCGAGAAGCGCAACGCCACCTTCGCCGCCATCCTCCCCTGGCTCCGCGGCCAGGTCTCCAAGGAAAAGCGCTTCATCGGCACCGTGCAGGACGACGCCAAGATCCTCCGCTTCGTCAACTCCAAGGACGCCGCCCGCCTCGCCGAACTCGGCACCTCGTGTCCCGACCACTTCCTCCGCACCAAGATCAAGCCACTCTTCGTCAACTGGAATCCCCAGACTGATGACGTCGCCGCTCTCAAGTCCAGGCTCGCCGCCGGCCTCGACGCCTACCGCAAGGACTACGCCGCCTACTACGCGAAGTGCAAACACGCCGGCTCGCCCACCCGGCGTGATCCCAACCCCACCGTCGTTCTCATCCCCGGCCTCGGCATGATCGCCTGGGGCAAGGACAAGTCCGAAAGCCGCGTCACCGCCGAGTTCTACAACTGCGCCGTCGAGGTCATGCGCGGCGCCGAGGCCATCGACACCTATGTCGCCCTCCCGCTCCAAGAAGCCTTCGACATCGAGTATTGGCTCCTCGAAGAGGCCAAGCTCAAGCGTATGCCCGCCGAGAAGGAACTCGCCCGCCAGGTCATCGTTGTCATTGGCGCCGGCTCTGGCATCGGCAAGGAAACCGCCCACCGCCTTGTCAATGAAGGCGCCCACGTCGTGTGCGTTGATCTCAACGCCGCCGCCGCCGAGGCCACCGCCAAGGAGATCGAGGCCAAATACGGCGTCGGCATCGGCGTCGCCGGCACCGGCCTCTCCAACGTCGGCCCCGCCATCGGCCTCGCCGCCAACATCACCGACCGCGCCAGCATCCGTGCCATGCTCGACAAGGTCGCGCTCGCCTACGGCGGCTTCGACAGCATCTGCGTGACCGCCGGCATCTTCGTGCCGTCCGACACCACCGGCCACATCCCCGACGACAAGTGGGCGCTCACCTTCAACATCAACGTCACCGGCAGCTACCTCGTCGCCGACGAAGCCTTCAAATCTTGGAAAGAGCAGGGCCTGCGCGGCAACCTCGTCCTCACGACCTCGGCCAACGCCGCCGTCGCGAAGAAAGGCTCGCTCGCCTACGACACCTCGAAGGCCGCCGCCAACCACCTCGTGCGCGAACTCGCCATCGAGCTGGCCCCGCTCGTCCGCGTCAACGGCGTCGCCCCCGCGACCGTCGTGCAAGGCTCTGCGATGTTCCCCCGCGACCGCGTCATCGGCTCGCTGGCGAAATACAACATCCCTTACGCGGACGACGAGGCGACCGACAGCCTCGTGACCAAGCTGGCCCAATTCTACGCCGACCGCACCCTGACGAAGGCTCCGATCACGCCCGCCGACCAGGCCGAGGCGTATTTCCTCCTCGTCACGAAGCGCCTCAGCAAGACCACCGGTCAGGTCATCACCGTGGACGGCGGCCTCCACGAAGCGTTCCTGCGTTGATCCAAAAAATTATGAAGACAGTGTACTGCGCGGCAGTTGATCTGGGTGCGACCAGCGGTCGCGTCATCGTCGGCTCGTGGTCGGACAACCGCCTCGAGCTGACCGAAGTGCACCGCTTCCAAAATCAATTCCGTTCGCTCGGCGGACACGATTATTGGGACCTGCCAGGCTTGTGGGACGAGGTGCGCGCCGGTCTGCTCAAGGCGAAGCAACGGTTCCCGACGCTCGCCTCCGTGGGCGTAGACACCTGGGGCGTTGATCATGTTTTATTGAACGACGCCGGTCGGCTGGTTTTTCCTGCGCACGCCTATCGCGACGCACGTACGCAGCTCGGCTTGCAGTCGCTCGCCAACACCCGCGCCGCCCTCCGGCGCATCTACGCCGCCACCGGCATTCCCGCCGTTTTCTACAACACCAGTTTCCAACTGGCTGAAACCGTCGCGAGCTGCCCGGCCGTCGCCGACTTGGCGACACGCTGCCTGCTCCTGTCCGACTATTTCAACTACCTGCTTTCGGGCCGCAAAGAAAACGAGATTTCCAACGCCAGCACTACGCAGCTGCTTGACGTGCGCTCGACCGACTGGTCGCGGGCCGCCCTCGATCATTTCCACCTGCCTGCGCACTGGTTCACGAAACCCGTGCTCGCCGGCACCCGGCTCGGCAAGGTCGCCGGCCTGCCCGAACTCGACGACGTGCAGGTCGTCGCCGTGCCCGGTCACGACACCGCCTGCGCCTATGACGCGATGCCCGCCGCCGCAGACGGCTCCGACCTTTATCTCAGCTCCGGCACGTGGTCGCTCATCGGCTTCGAAAGCGACACGTCCATCCTTGGCGACGAGGCGCTGGCCGGACGCGTTTCCAACGAGCGCATCGGCGACGGCCGCTATCGTCCGCTCACAAACATCATCGGACTTTGGTTGCTAGAGCGGACCCTCAAGGAGTCGGCCGCACGTCCCCGAGATGATCGCGAGTGGTCGGCCTTGATCAAGGCCGCCGAAAAGCTGCCCGCACCGACCCAGTTGCTCGATGTCGCCGATCCGGCGTTTGAAAACCCCGTCTCCATGCGCACGGTGATCGATGCGCAGCTCAGGCAAAACGGCGCCAGGCCGCCGCGCACGCTCGCCGGCTACGCTCGCCTCATCTGCGATTCGCTCGGACGCGGTCACGCCGACGCCGCGCGCCGGTTTGAACGTTTGGCCAACCGGAAGTTCAAGCGCATCCTCATCGTGGGCGGCGGCTCGAAAAACCGCCTGCTCTGCCAGGCCACCGCCAACGCCAGCGGTCTTCCCGTGGTGTCGTTCGCCCTTGAAGGCGCCGCCGTCGGCAATCTGGCCAGCCAGTTGATCGCGCTCGGAGCCGTGAAGAATCTGCCGACATTCCGTCGCCTTCTAGCCAAAAATCTCCGACAAACCGTCTACACTCCCGCCTCCCTTTGAACTTATCCGAACGCCAGCTTCCCGGGGCATCCAAACGCGTGCAACTCATGGCCACGTGCCTGTGCGACGCCTTTTACGACGACGTCGCCCGCGCGACCGTCGAGGTGCTCGAATATCTCGGTTGCACCGTCGAATTTCCCGCTGGCCAGACCTGCTGCGGCCAGCCGGCTTTCAACGGCGGCGACTGGGAGGCCTCGCGCAAGGTCGTGCGCCATACCGTGAAGACCTTTGCCGGCGACGTTCCCGTCATCGTGCCGTCGGGCTCCTGCGCCGCAATGATGTTTCACGAAGCGCTTCTAGAATTTGAAAAGGAGGCCGACCTGCCCGAGATCGAGGCATTTGCCCGCCGCACATGGGAGCTGGTTGACTTCATCGTCAACGGCCTCGGCATCAAGACATGGCCCGGGCGTTACGATGCCGTCGTGGCGTTTCACCGCTCCTGCCACTTGCGCGGCTCAAAAAGCGGCGAGGCAGCCACCACGCTCATGTCGTCGATTCTTGGAGTCACGCTCGTGCCCTTCGGCGAAGGCGAACAATGCTGCGGCTTCGGCGGCACGTTCTCGGTGACATTCCCCAACATCTCCGGCGCGATGGGCGACCTGAAGCTCGACCATATCCGCAAGGCCAACCCGTCGGTGCTCGTTTCCGCCGACATGAGTTGCATGATGCACCTCGGCGGCATCGCCGAAAAAGAAAGTAAGCCGATCAAGACCCAACACGTTGTCCAAGTCCTGCGCGACGCCCTCAAAAACGCGAACCTGCTTTGACCCGCGCATCATGAAAACCCAGCCGATCGACCAGTTCGCCGCGCACCTCAAAGCCGACACCCGCGCCGCGGTTTACGATGGTTCCAAGAAAGGCTACGACGCGCGCATCAAGACGCTCTTCGACCATTTCGAGGATCCCAACCGCCTCCGGGTCGTCGCGGGCGAGATCAAGCAGCACGTCGTCGAAAACCTCGACACCTACCTGCCGCAGGTCGAGGCGAAGCTCAAGGCCAACGGCGTGATCGTCCACTGGGCCGCCACCGCCGAGGCCGCCAATCAGGCCGTGCTCGACATCATGCGCGCCCGTAACGCGACCAAGATGGTGAAGTCGAAGACCATGGTTTCCGAAGAGACCGGGCTTGGCCACTTCCTTGAGAAAAACGGCGTCGAGTGCGTCGAGACCGATCTCGGCGAGTTCATTATCCAGATCGACAACGACCACCCGTCGCATCTCGTCAAACCCATCATCCACAAAAACCGCCGCGACATCGCCATGTCGTTCGAGAAACACGGTCTCGGTGCCTATAATGACGACCCGCAGACGATCACGCGCCGCGCCCGCGCCCACCTGCGCAAGAAGTATCTCGAATCCGACGTCGCCCTCACCGGCGCCAACTTCATCTCCGCCGAAAGCGGTCGCCTCGTGCTCGTGACCAACGAGGGGAACTCCCGCTTCTGCCTCGCCGCCGCCAAGACCCACATCGCCATGGTCGGTATCGAGAAAATCCTCCCGCGCGACCGCGACCTCGCCCTGCTGCTCAACCTGCTCGCCCGCTCCGCCACCGGCCAGCAGCTCACCGTCTACACCGAGTTCATCACTGGCCCGAAATCCGCCGCGCAGCCCGACGGCCCGGAGGAGATGCACGTCGTCTTCGTGGACAACGGTCGCACCGACGTTCTCGCCAGCGAGTGCCGCGAAATCCTGCGCTGCATCCGTTGCGGCGCCTGCCTCAACGTCTGCCCCGTTTACCGCCAGGCCAGCGGCCACGCCTATCGCAGCGTCTATCCCGGCCCGGTCGGCGCCGTGCTCACTCCCCTGCTCGCAGGGAAAAACTTCCCCGCTTTCGCCGACCTCCCCAAGGCATCCTCGTTGTGCGGCGCGTGCAACGAAGTCTGCCCGGTCAACATCCCCATCCCCGACCTGCTCCTGCGCCTCCGCGACCGGGCCAAGCAGGAGCACATCCCCTCCCCCGGCACACCGCCGATGGGTCCGTGGGCCGTGTTGGCGTCCCGTCCGATGATCTGGAAAACCGCCCTCACGGGCGGCAAGGCGATCAACTACGTCTCCACAAAACTCATTCCCGTCCCCGCGTTGCACACTTGGGAAAACAAACACTCGCTGCCCGAGTGGAAAGGTGGCGTTTTCCGCAAGTGGCTGCGCAACCGTCCGGCCAAATCCTCTTCTTCATGAGCGCCAACCGCGAAGCCATTCTCTCCCGTGTGCGCGGCGCCCTCGCGCCGCTCGAAAAACGCGCCCCCCTGCCCGACTGGGATAACGAACTCATCGCCATGCGCACCCTGCGAGGCACCGTCGATGCGTGGCCGCTCTTCTGCGAGCGCCTCAAACTCGTCAACGGCGTCTCGTTCGAAAGCCTCGCCGCGCTCGTCACCTGGCTCGACGGCCAGGGCTGGCGTCATGGCTACTGTGACCCCGCGTTGTGGGCCTCGTTGAAGGACGCGTTTCCCGCGACCTTCACGGTGGAGACGACTTTCGACCGGACGCGCGTGGACGACTACCAGTTCGGCATCACGCGCGCCGCCGGAGCGGTCGCCGAAACCGGGTCGCTCATCCTCACCGACAAGACCACCTCCAGCCGACTCGCCGCCCTCGCACCATGGGTGCATGTGGCGGTGCTGATCCGCGGGACAATTTTCGCCGACCTGCAGCATGCCGTCACCGCGCTGGCCGACGATCCCAACATCATCTTCTGTACCGGCCCCTCCAAAACCGCCGATGTCGAAGGCATCCTCATCGAAGGCGTACATGGCCCGGGCCAGCAGGCTGCGCTTCTTGTCGAAGGCTAACGCGCTTTGCCCCCTACTCGTAGCCGTAAGCGCCAACAAGCGGACGAATCGTCACTCGCCAACACTCGCACCTACACGGCATGCAGGCAAAAGTGTTTTAAAACACGCCGATATGTTATTGAGGTTCAAACTGCTATCACCAACGATACCAATCCATTTTTGTTACTGATCCGATCGACGTTACGAGGCGTGACCGAACAGATGCTCATTGAGGATATCGGGAGCTGTGCGAGCCCAAGTCATTATCCACTGATTGCTGTGGCATTTTTAGAGACTCCTTAGCTAAGAACGAGTCAAAAAGGCGCAGTGCTTTACCCGTTTCCATCCAGTCCCCAGTAGTTGACCGTTTGCCTAATGTGGAACGATTCAAGCTCATATCTGTCCAATCACTACAATCGTTCCGCCTAGGATTCACATTTCGAGAAGTTTTAGACCAAACACATATCCAACCCACTTACGGTCATGTCCCCCAAAACAAAATCCTCTAGAAAATTCTCGGAAAACGATGAAAACGAGACGCCTATCGCACCGGCTTCGGTTGCCGCATCCGAGCTCGAGGCACCTCCTTCCTTTCTGGAGAAAAACGAACCCGCTCAACGCGAACGTGACACCGGACCGTCTGAGCGCAGCAACCTCCAGCTTTACCTGCAGGAAATTGGTAAAACCGCGCTCCTTACTCCCGCCGAGGAAGTCACCTTGGCCAAACGCATTCAAAAAGGCGACAAGGCCGCGCGAGACCACATGATCTCGGCCAACCTGCGGCTCGTCGTCAAAATAGCGATGGACTACAAGGATTTTGGCCTTCCGTTGCTGGATCTCATTTCGGAAGGCAACATCGGGCTAATCAAGGCGGTTGAACGCTTTGACCCGACCAAGGGCGGCAAGCTTTCCACCTACGCCGCCTGGTGGATCAAGCAGTCCATCAAACGCGCCCTCGCCAACCAATCAAAGACGATCCGTCTGCCTGTACATTTGGTTGATAAGATCTCGAAGCTGCGCCGCACGGCGATGGCCTTGACCGAAGAACTCGGCCGCGAGCCTACAGATGAAGAAATCGCTATCGAACTTCAGATTCCCACCGCCAAGGTCGCCCACCTCAAATCGGTGAGCGTACGCCCGGCGTCGCTCGACGCCCCTGTCGGGCAGGACGGCGACTCGTCGACATTTGGCGAGATGGTCGGCGACGAAAATGCCACCAGCCCGTTTGAAACGCTGCGTGAAAAAACACACAACTCCGACCTCTATTCGATGATCTCCGACCTCGATCCGCGTGAGGCTGAAATCATCAAGTTTCGGTTCGGACTCGATGGCTACGATGAGCTCACGCTCGAAGAAGTCGGCCGAAAATTCCGTGTCACCCGTGAGCGTGTGCGCCAGCTCCAGAACATCGCCCTCTCCAAGATGCGGAAAGCGCTAGCCAGCCACGAGCACCAGCGCTCAATCGAGGAGATCGAAATTGAAGATCAAGTCCGCGCCCGCCATGAGGTGATCCGCGAGTTCATGAAAACCAAAGTTTCCAAGGCCGAACGCTACTGAGTTAGTCCTTCTCTCATCTGAACCGACTACCCAATCTTCGTCAGGTTGACCCATGCGCGTTTGGCGGAGGAGTCGAGGCCGGCTTCGGCGAGCTGCACGCCCTTGGCGCCCTCGAGCAGCGTCCAGCGGAAGGGCTCGTCGTTGACGACATGCTTCAGGAAAAGCTCCCACTGCACTTTGAACGCATTGTCAAAATTCGCATATTCGGGAACCTTCTGCCAGCCTTCGGCGAAGTTGATCGGCTGGGGAATGTCGGGATTCCACGTGGCGCGCGGAGTATTCTCGGCGCGCTGCGTCCAGCACTCGCGCAGGCCGGCGACGGCCGAGCCCTTGGTGCCGTCAACGTGCAGCGTGAGGAGGTCGTCGCGGCGGACGCGGGTCGTCCACGAACTGTTGAAATGAAGGGTGATGCCTTGGTCCGTCTCGAAGGTTGAGTAGGCGGAGTCGTCGGCGGTGCACTTGTAGGCCTTGCCCTGTTCGTCGAAGCGTTTTTCGACGTGGGTGGTGCCGAGGCAAGAGACGGCGGTGACGTTGCCGAAGAGGTTGTCGATCACGTAGCGCCAGTGGCAGAGCATGTCGATGATCATGCCGCCGCCGTCTTCCTTGCGGTAGTTCCACGAGGGGCGCTGGGCGGGCTGGAGGTCCCCTTCGAACACCCAGTAGCCGAACTCGCCGCGCACGGAGAGGATCTTGCCAAAGAAGCCGGAGTCGATGAGGAGCTTGAGCTTCATCAGGCCGGGCAGCCAGAGTTTGTCCTGCACGACACCGTTCTTGATGCCGGCGGCCTTGCACTCGTTGTAGAGGGCGAGCGCGGTGGCGGTGTCCACGGCGGTGGGTTTCTCGCAGTAGACGGCCATGCCGGCCTTGATGGCCTTGCGCACGCCTTCGGCGCGGCGGTCGGTGGTCTGCGAGTCGAAGTAGATCTTGTTGAACGGATCTTTCAGCGCGGCTTCCACGTCGGTGGTGACGCGGGCGACGCCGTGGGTCGAGGCGAGAACCTTGAGCTTGTCGAGGTTGCGTCCGACAAGGATGGGGTCGGGCATGATGACGTCGCCGTTGGCGAGCTTGACGCCGCCCTGCTTGCGAATGGCAAGGATGGAGCGGACCAAGTGCTGATTGGTGCCCATGCGTCCGGTGACGCCGTTCATGATTATGCCGATGGTGTGTTCTTTCATGGAAAGGGTGTGAGCGGAAGTTGGATTGGCGAAATAGGGCAAATCAAGCGTGGTCGAGGTAGGCGTGCTGGATAGATTGGAGGAACTCGTGCTGGTCATTGGCCCAAAGGCGATTTGAAAAAATCTCGACTTCGTTGAAACCATTGAAGCCGGTCTGCTCGACCCAGCCACGAATCTGCCGGATGGGAATGCAACCTTCCCCCATGAGACCGCGATCATTGAGCAGATCGGCGGTCGGGGTGCGCCAGTCGCAGATGTGGAAGCCGAAGATCGACTTCTCGCGACCGCAGGCGGCGATCTCTTCTTTGAGACGGTCGTCCCACCAGACGTGGTAAACGTCGATGGCGATGCCGACCCAAGGTGAGTTGAGTTCGTTGCAGATAGCGCGGGCCTGGCCAACGGTGTTCACGGCGGACCGGTCGTCGGCATACATCGGGTGGAGAGGTTCGATGGCAAGCTTCACGCCGGCGGCGGCGGCGTGCGGCGCAAGCACGGCCAGACCGTCGGCAATCTGGCGGCGGGACTCAAAAAGCGAGAGGCCGGGGATGGCTCCGCAGACGAGCACGATCATGGGCGCTCCGAGGGCGGCGGCCTCGTCGATGCAGCGGCGATTCTCGTCGATCGCGAGGGCGCGACCCTCGACGGTGGTCGATGGGAAAAAGCCGCCGCGACACAGAGCGGCGACTTCCATGCCGCTGTCGCGGATCATCCGCCCGGAGGCCTTAACGTCGCGGCCTTCGAGTGCCTGACGCCACACGGTGATACCTTTGACGCCTTCCGCAGAATAGTGATGTACGGCCTCGTCCAACGCCCATGGCTTGGTCGTGATGGTGTGGATACAGAGCTTGGAAAAATCCTTCAGAGGGGCGGTCATGGCGGCGAGGGGTTGATGGTTGAAGCGACGCTGGAGCGTGCGGGGAGTTACTTCAGAAAAAAGGTGTAGTAGGGCTCGTTGCGGGCCATGCGCAGGAGGAGGAGCGCAAGTTCGCGGGCGTGGTAGTCGCCCCACATGCTGGACTCGCCGCAGGGAACCTTCCGGCCCTTCGGGATGTGGTCCCAGCCGTTAGGACGGTGGTAAACCGAATGAAGGATCAACCCTTCGTGCTTCGGCGAGAGCGACAGGTATTTGTCACTGAAGAGCGTCTGCACGATGGTGAGCCCAGTCGAAAGATAACGCGCACCCTTCTTGGCCTGCCTGTTGGCCTTGAGATAATTTCCGAGGCGGATGTAGCCCTGCGCGGCGATGGCGGCGGCAGAGCTGTCAATCGGCTCAAAAGCGTTGAATGGCTCGGATGCGCGGTCGAGGTAGTCGCCGTGATAGGCGAGGCCGGGCGCGCCGGTGTCCCAGTAAGGAATGCCGTCCACGGGCGTGTATTTGATGAAGAACTCGGCGGTGGCTTCGGCTACTTCGAGGTAGCGGGCGAGAACCTGCTTTTTGCCGCCCTGGGACTTGAAGGACGCCTCGGGGAGGGTCTGGAGGAACTCGAGCTGCTCGGCGTAACCGGTGAGAATCCAGGCGAGGCCGCGCGTCCATGTGGAGAACGGCGTGTAACCCTGCTGCGTGCTCGGGCACCGATAGGAACCGTCGTTCAGGTTGAAGATCGACTCATGCACGACGCGGCCGGGCAGGTCGTAGAAGTCACGGCCCTTGCCGAAATAGACGTTGTAACGGGCGGTCGTTTCGGCGTGCTGAAACACGCGGTCCAAGAGAGAAATCTTGCGATCACGCTCGCCCATCAGGCTGTGGCCGAGTTGATGGCCGACAGCGAGGACTCGCAGCGAGCGGATGGTGTCGGCGAAGAGCGAGTGCGGTCCGTTGAAGGAGTAGATGTAGCCGAGATTTTCCGGCAGATCGGTCCAGCGCGCGGCCTGGACGGCACCGCTGACCTTCAGCGCGAGTTCGTAGAAATCGACCTCGCCCTGGTCGGCGGATATTTTCCCCTCGCGAGCGAGACGGAGAAGGTTGCCGTAGGTGGAGACGTTGTTGAAACCGTGATCGTGAACACCGATGTGACTCACGTGGCTGGCCATGTGTTTGCGCGTGCCTTCGCGGCCGATCTCAAGCGCCTTGGCATCCCCGGTCGCGTCAAACTGGAGAACGCCCGCACCGAACTGGAAGCCCTGAGTCCACTCGGTCCAACCGCGCGATGTGTATTTGCCGGCGACGGTGAAGACGGGCGTGCAGTCCTTGGCGTTCCAACGCTTCTGAAGCGCGTGTATTTTTTGCGCAGAGAGGGAGAAGAGACGCTCGACGGCGGGCTGGAGAGCCTTGGGCGTCAGGGTGAAGTCGATTTTGATCATCGGAGTTAGAAAATTACAGACGTCGCAGGTTGAAACCGCCATCCACGGGAATCACCGCACCCGTCGAGAATGGAAAATCGCCGGCGATCACGGAGCGGACCGCGAGGCCAACGTCTTCCGGCGTGCCCCAGCGCATCTGCGGAACGAGACCCTGCGCGAGGAGGTCGTCGTATTTTCCCTTCACGCCGGTCGTCATGTCGGTCGCCATGATGCCGGGGCGCAGCTCGACAACCAAAATGCCCTCTGCGGCGAGACGCGTGGCCCAGAGCTGGGCGGCCATCGCGAGACCAGCCTTCGAGATGCAGTAGTCGCCGCGCGCGATCGATGCGGTGTCGGCGGAGATAGAGGTGACGAAGATGATCTTGAATCCGCCCTTGAGCGCGGGCTCGGGCTTTTTATCCAACCAGTGACGAGCGACGAGCTGGGTGAGGAAATACGGGCCTTGGAGATTGATGCGGATGATCTCCTCAAAGGATTCGATGGAGGCTTGGGTGATGTCGGCGCGAACCTTGGGAGCGACGCCGGCGTTGTTCACGAGGGCATCGATACGACCAAAGCCGGCGAGGGTTTCGTCCACTAGACGCTGGCGGTCGGCGGGCGAGCTGATGTCGGCCTGCACAGGGATGAATTTCTGTGCGGACGAGACGGCAGCCTTCTGGCACAGCACAACAGTTTCCTCGGCGGCGGCGCGGTTGCCGGCGAAATTAATGGCGACGGAGCAGCCCTGCTCGGCGAGTTGGATGGCCACGCCGCGGCCCAAACCACGGCCGGCGCCGGTAACAAGAATAACAGGTGAAGCAGCGGACATGGGAACAACTCTACACCCCCCACCGTAAAAACGTGAGGATTTTGTCGGTGCAAATTAGCATAAAATCGACTTAGGTTCTGTCCTAATAATGCGCGAATTCCGCTCACTTCTTATCGACAACGCCCGCCTGCGCATTCCTGGTCTTGAAGTGCTTATGCTTGCAGCCCATGGACATATGCCAGAATTGGCGTCGGTAAGCCAGCACCGCCACGTATGGAGCCAGGCGATTCTTTATCTAAGCGGAGGCGGGCGGCAGACCTTTGCAAACCACTGGGCGCGGGTCGAGGCAGGCACTCTCGTGATGATGCCGCCGGGGGTTTCCCACTCGTTTGAACGCCTTGGCCGGCGGGCCCCTCTCTGCCTGCTGATCGATTTCCGTTTCCGCGGGGCGCGACAACGCCACGCCACCGTGACCAGCCTGAGCCGGTCGGAACTATCGCAGGTCCGGCAAAATCTCGCGCAACTCGTAAAACTCCACAAAGACGCCCACGAGGGACCGCGTTGCGAGAGCGCCGTCGTGATTCTGCAAACCCTCATGATGTTGCTGCGCTCGGCCGGCTGGCTGGACCGTGCCCCCGCCCTCCCCGATCACCCGCGCAACCGCGCCCTGATCGGACTCGTCGGTAAGCTGGAACCTTCCGCCCCGCTCTTGGAAACCGTCACCCAAAGCGGTTATCAGCGGGACCATCTCAACCGCCTCATCAAGCGCCACACCGGCCTCACACTCGGCCAGCATCGCGCCAAACGCCGGCTCGCGCTGGCCAAAAAACTGCTCTCCGAAGGCGTGCAGGTTGGCAGTGTCGCTGATGCTGTAGGTCTGCCAGACCAGAGTTATTTCGCGCGCTGGTTTCGTCGGCAGACGGGCGTTACTCCCTCGGCGTTGCAACGCAGCGCATCCCCCACCACACGAGCACCAGCGTGAGCAGCGAGCTGACCGGCATCAAAATGGCCGCGACCAGCGGATTCATCCGCCCCATCACCGCTAGACCGACCGCAAAAACGTTATACGCCACCATAAACACGAGCTGCATCCGCTGCGAATTGCGGCAGGCGTCGTTGACCTCGAAAAGCGCGCGAATGCCAGCGATGCCGCGGCCAAGATAGTAAAAATCCGCCTTCTGTTCGAGCGCTCCTTGGTGGATCGCCGGCGTGCCGCGGCAGAGAGCACGGTCAAACGCCAAGCTGTCGTTAGCCCCGTCGCCAAGCATGAGCGCCTGATCCGCGCCGTGGGCGTCGAGCCAGCGCGCCTTGTCCTGCGGCGAAAGCCCGCCTAGCACGCGGGCTTCCGGCAAACCTAAATCGGCAGCCAACGCGGCGACCTTGGACTGGCGGTCCCCGCTGAGCACATGGACGTGCAGGCCACGACGTTCCAGCGCTACGAGTTCCTCGCGCGTGTCCACCCGGGCCCGTTCCGCAAATAAGAAATGAACCAACACTCGACCCTCATGCGCGAATACCACGCCTGCCTCTTCCCCGCCTGCTGCATCCTTCCAGCCAGAGCGGCCCAACGACCATGCGCCCAGTTCGACACCGGCACCGATGGTTTCAATCACTTCGCCCGCCAGCGGATCGACCCGTCCGAACACGAGTAGGTTTTCGTGCAACGACCGACTGAGCGGATGCGCGCTAGCCTGCACGAGCGCAAGCAGCGCCGCACGCTCGGCGTCGTCCAGCGAGGCCAACGCACCTGTGTTGAGCAGAACGGGCGTCTCGGGCGTGAGCGTTCCAGTCTTGTCAAAAACCAGCATCCGCACACGGTCGATCCGCGGCCAAAGATCCCCCGCACGCACGAATACCCCTCGCCGTCGCAACGCCAAGCTCGCCAATTCCTCGATCAACGGAAACGCCAGACCGAGCGCGCACGGACACGACACCACGAGAATCGCAGTGACGACCGCGCCTGTACGCACCACGTCGCCCGACGCCCACCACCAGCCCGCGCCAGCCAGCACCGCGATGCCGATGACAGACACAAGATATCCCTGGATCACGCGCTCCAGCAGCCGGTGCCTAGAGCCCTCGCGCACGACCGGTTTCAATAATTCCGCGAGCAGCGAGCCCTCCCACCCCCTCGTCGCCGTCAACTCCAGCGAGCCACGCGTCAGATTCTGAGCACCCGCCGGCACCCGTTGGCCCGCCCGGAAAACGCGCGCATCAGCCTCACCGTTGATCCACGCCAATCCGATCGACGCCTCGTTCGTTTCAAGCCGCGCCTCCACTGGCACGTTGTGCCCAATCGCCACCGCGAACCGCTGCCCCACCCGCAACTGCTCCGGCGCGACCTCTGCCGTCGCTCCGTCCGCCCCGATCAACCGCACGCTCGGCGGCACCGGTTGCTGGCTCAGCAAGCGCCGTTGATTTTTCTCCACCGCCAACACCTGCGCCCAGCGCCCCACCAGCATAAGCAAGATGAACGTGCTCACAAAATCGAAGTAAACATACTCCTCCCTCCCGCTAACCCAGCCGAGCATTGAGCCTGTGTAGGCACCGACGATTCCCAACGCGATCGGCAGGTCGATATGCACCGCGCCCTCACGCAACGCCCGCACCGCCTTGTTCAAAAAATAGCCGCCGCCGGCGAGCATGCTCAGCGTGCCGAACGCCATCGAAAGCGTCCCGAACAACCGCGCATATGCGAAGGTCTTCTCCATTCCAAAATACACCGGCAGCGTGAACAACATCACGTTCATCGTAAACGCCGTGCAGAGCCCGATGCGGCGCGAGAGCGCCCGGCTTTCCAACTGCATCGGCCGGGCCGACACTCCCGCCGGACCGACAAGATAATTGAAACGCTGCAACGCCCGTGCGAACTCCACAGCGGAAAATATCCCGGCCTCCCAGTAAAGCCGCATCTGCCCGGTCTGCGCGTTGACCTCGACCCGTCCGGCACCGGGCTGCTTAAGGAATACTTTTTCGATCAGCCAAACACAACCCGCGCATGAAATGCCCTGCACATCGAGCAGCAGACGCGGCGCCCCTTTGTCCGCTGCAGCCTCCGCTTCCTGCTGGGAAGCGGCCAGCCAAGCGTAATCCCTCGGTTGCAACAGCGACGGATCGGCCGGGACCGTCACATCGTCCTTTATCCGGTAATACGCATCCAACCCTTCGTCATGCACGAGGCGGTAAACATAGGCGCAGCCCGCGCAGCAAAATTCACCCGACGGCGATGGCGCGCCGCAATGCAAACACACAGGCTTCCGATTAGGTGCGCTCATCATCAGTGACAGCAAAAGCTGTCCACCGCCGGACCGGCGAAACCGAGCGAACTCCGCAGCCGCCACGTGATGACCACCGCCACCACCAGCGCGAGACCCGACTGGAACCGCGCCAGCCACAGGGACGAAAGCCGTGCGCGCACCAGGCCGTAATTCGACTGAACCAACCAGAGCAGCGGCACCGTGCCCAGACCGAAGGCCAGCATGAACTCGATACCACGCAACGCCGAACCTGACAGCGCCGCCAGCATCACAAGAAAATAAAGCGGTCCACATGGCAGGATCGGCGTTGCTGCCCCCATCGCCGCCGCCACCCGCAGCCTCGATCGGCCGCGCAACATCGCTTGCAGCCTTTCTTGCATGCGCGCTAAAAACGCCAGCCGAGGAAGGTGTTTTTCCAAGCGAAACCCCACCATGAAAAAAAACGCCACCAGCACCCAAGGAAACACCTGCGAGGGCAGGCCGCCCAACAAAGCCAGCGGAGCCTGCCCCGCCGCGCCGGCGATCGCGCCCAACACAGCATAACCGCCCATGCGGGCCAAATGATAAACCGTCGCGACGGTCTGCGGATCGGCTTCGTCATCACGCGTCGGCGTGAACATGCAGGCCAGCGGCCCGCACATGCCGGCACAATGCAGACTGGTGACCAGTCCTGCAACAAAAGCCGCCGCCGGTGTGTTGATGCTCGCGAGTTCCATGATCAGCGCGCCGGTTTTGTGATCAACGGCACCTCCAGCACGCGGTTTTGGTGCGCAACGACCAACAACACCGTCCAGGCAAGCAGCATCAGAACAAAAGCTCCGCCCACCCAAACCCAGAGCCATGGAGCACGCTTGTGATTTGAATTCATGGTTTGGCTTCCTCTTTCAACAAGCCGGCATCAGGGCCGATGAACTCAATTTCGCGTGCGAGTTCGAAAGTTTTCGCCTTGTCGCCAACATGAACGACCAAGGTGAAATGCCCGCGGTAATCCTTACGCACAACCTGCAGAATGATCGGCCGGACCACCTCGGCCATCGGCGCCACTTCCAATCCTTCGTCAAAACCGTTTTGCACGACTGCGACCGGCGCGCCGGAGAGGATGACCACGAAATGGGCGGGCATGTCACGCTTATTTACCAACCGGATGAGAAACTGGTTTCTCACCGCATGTGCATCCACGAAATAAGGCGCACCCGTCATACGAGTGATACCAAAGTTCGCCGGCTTCACCGTGGACAATGCCCACGTCGCCACCGCCGCACCGACCAGCATCAAAACCGCGTAGGCCAGCGTGCGTGGACGCAGCCAGCGGGTCACTCCGCCGGCAAAGGCCGTAAACGAATCATAACGCACCAGCCCGCGCGGACGCCCGACTTTCGTCATCACCTCGTCGCAAGCGTCGATGCAGGCCGCGCAACCGATGCACTCGATCTGGAGCCCCTGACGGATGTCGATGCCTGTTGGACAGACCTGCACGCAACGATTGCAATCAACACAATCGGCCGCCCCCGGAAGCCCGAGTTTGCCGCGTGGCTCTCCCCGTTTCGCATCATAGCCGATGACCAGCGAGTGTTCGTCGATCAGGGCAGACTGCAACCGTCCGTATGGGCAGATAACGATGCACAACTGCTCTCGGAACCACGCGAAATTAAAATAAAGCACAAGCGAGAACGTGGAGATAAAAACAAACAATCCCCAGTGTTCGCTCGGAGTGGCCTTCACCATCGTCCAAAGCCGGGGGATCGAGATAAAGTAAGCCGCAAACAGGTGCGCGATCAGTCCCGAGACCAAGATGAAAAGCCCCTGCTTGAATCCACGGCGCACGAGTTTCCCCGCCATCCATGGCGCGGCGTCGAGTTGGCGGCGCTCCACCGCATCGCCCTCCAGCCAGCGTTCGATACGCCTGAAAACATGGTCAAGAAACACCGTCTGAGGACACGCCCAACCGCACCACACCCGCCCCAACAGAGCCGTCACCATAAAAAGCGTGAAACCAAGTCCACTGATGGCGAAAAAAAACAACCATGCATCCTGAAACGCGAGCGTCTGACCGAAGAGATGGAAACGCCTTTCAAGAACATCAAAAAACACCGTCGGATGCCCGCCCACAGAAATCCACGGCAAGGCGAAATAGATAACGATTAACAACCAACCCGACCAGCGGCGGGCCGTGGTGAACCACCCGTGCGCATCCGACGGATGCAGAAAAAATCGCGACCCATCGGCAAGGATGGTCGTGACGGAGTCGCGATTCGGTTTTGGCGATGACGGTAAAACGGGCATAAGCGGAAGGGAAAACTGTCCCATTGAGCCCCCGGCCCGGAGAGGACGTGCCGTCCAGATTGTTATTTGGGAAGCTCTTGGAAACTCATGATATAGGCCGCGACCTCGGATACTTTTTGCGCGCCCAACACCGGACCCCAACTCGGCATGCCTTTTGCGAGCACGCCATTAGTGACGACAGCCAAAACCTCGGTGGGCCGGCCACCGTGAATCCAGATCTTGTCGATGAGGTTGGGGCCGATGCCGCCGGTCAGCGCCTCGTTATGGCAACTGGCGCAGGTCGCCTTGTAAGTGGCCTTGCCGGCTTCCAACACGACCGCATTCCGGCTCATTTTCCAGAGGGTGGCGTCATCAAGCGCGGCAGTGGACGAAGCCATCTTGGCGGCGTCGATCCGCGCCATCTCCGCCTGGAGCCGTGACGCGTCGGTTGAACTTGGGAAGTGTTGCGTCACCAGCCAATAGAAGATCGCAAAAACAATCGTCCCGTAAAAAGTGAGAAGCCACCAGTTAGGCAACCGCTTGTCGTATTCTTGAATACCATCGTAGGTGTGATGACGAAGTTCGTCCTCAGGAGGCAGAGGGTCATTCGGTTTCATGGCGGGAGGAGGTCTCGTTTTCGAAAGGCAGATTGGCGAAATGATCGATCTGGCTGCGACGCATGCGAAGCGCACGCCAAGTCAGCACTACGTAAACCGAGGTCGCGGTGATGAAAGCCACCAGCGGGAAAATCATCACCCAATCGTCAAAAAGGAGGCGTTTAAACATGGTGAATTTAAGATTGAAGAACGCGGATGCCCGGTTTTCAGCGGGCGGTCGTGGTGATCGCCGGAACCGGTTCGAACTTCCCCAGCTTTTGAAGATAGGCGATGATCGCGATAATCTGATGATCAGGAGCCGCATCGGCGCCTGCAGTGCGGAGATCGGCCACGATCGCGTTTTCCTGCTGAGCCACATTTTCCACAATCTGCGCCTCGGTCCATTGAGGGTAAGGCACCCCGAGCATGCGTTGCACCGCGAGCTTGGCCGGGAGGTCCGCCACGTCGGTCTTGTCGGTCAACAGCCAAGGATAGTTGGGCATGTTGGAACCAGCCGAAACCGAGCGCGGATCCTCCATGTGGCGGTAGTGCCAAATATTCGGATACTTGCTTCCTTCACGGGCCAAGTCGGGACCGATACGCCGCGATCCCCACTGGAAGGGATGGTCGTAAATCGACTCGCCCAAACGCGAGTAGTCGCCGTAGCGAAGCACATCGGGCACGAGCGTGCGGATCATCTGTGAATGGCAATTATAGCAACCCTCGCTCACGTAGAGATCGCGCCCGGCGAGCTCCAGCGGAGTGTAGGGTGTCTGGCGGCGGTCCTCGACATTTTCGGCCCGGTTCACGATGACCGTCGGGATGATCTGGATAAGACCGCCGACGGCGACCGCGATGAACGTGAGAACGGTAAACGGCATGACGTTCACAAGCAGGCGGTCATACCAGTCGCCCCACTTGTTTTTGCAGGCTTCGAAGTGAACCCAAGCCAAGATCACGGCGGTAATGGTGCCGAACAGTCCGGCAAGTTTCAGCAAATCCCCACCGAACAGCCACGAGCAGGCGCAGAGTGTGCCGACGACGGCAAACACCACGGGAGGACTGAAAAAGGCACCACCGAGGCCGAGACGCTCGTCGGCATCCTTGTCGTCGTCGGTAATGAAGACCTCGATCGTGCCATTGACCGCCTGGGCACCACGAATCGTGCGATAGATATTATAGACGAGCAGGAGCCAACCGACGAAATAGAGCCCGCCGCCAACCACTCGGAACAGCATCATCGGGCGGATGGTGGTGAGCGTCTCAAGGAAGTTGGGATAGGCGAGAACGGTGCCGTTGTCTGTGGTAGCGTTGAGCATGAAGCCTTGGGTGATGCCTGCGGTCCACAATGCGGATACATAAATCAGGATACCGGCAGTCCCGAGCCAGAAGTGCAGGTTAGCGAGTGCCTGCGAGTGCAGCGGACGGTTCCAGAGACGCGGCGCAAGCCAGTAAAACATACCGGCGGCCATGAAGCCGTTCCAGCCGAGCGCACCGCCATGCACGTGGGCAATGATCCAATCGGAGTAGTGCGCGAGGGCGTTGACGGACTTGATCGAAAGCAGCGGCCCCTCAAAGGTCGCCATGCCGTAAAAAGTCACCGCGGCCCCGAAGAACTTGAGCACGGGATCGGTGCGAAGCTTGTCCCATGCGCTGCGCAGGGTGAACAGGCCGTTGAGCATGCCACCCCACGACGGCGCCCACAGCATGAGTGAAAATATTACCCCCAACGACTGCAGCCAGCTAGGCAGCGCAGTGTTGAGGAGGTGGTGGGGACCGGCCCAGATATAGACAAAAACCAGCGACCAGAAATGAATCACCGAAAGACGGTAGCTGTAGACCGGACGTTCCGCCGCCTTCGGCAGGAAATAATACATGATGCCAAGGATCGGCGTCGTCAGGAAGAACGCCACGGCGTTGTGCCCATACCACCACTCGACGAGAGCATCCTGCACGCCGCCAAACATTGGGTAGCTATGGAGCAACGACGTGGGAATCGAGAGATGGTTGACGATATAAAGCAGCGCCACGGTGATGATCGTCGCGATGTAGAACCAGATCGCCACGTAAAGACTCCGCTCGTGACGCCGAGCGAGCGTCCAGAAAAAATTCACCGCAAAAACGACCCATATAAAGGCAACCGCGATGTCTATCGGCCAGATGAGCTCGGCGTATTCCTTGCCGCGCGAGAATCCCAGCGGAAGCGTGATGGCCGCCCCCACAATGATGAGTTGCCATCCCCAGAAATGGAGCGTCGAGAGGAAATTGCTTGCAAGGCGCGCCTTCACCAGGCGCTGCGTCGAGTAGTAGACGCCGGCAAACATCATGTTGCCGACGAAGGCGAAGATCACCGCGTTGGTGTGCAACGGACGCAGCCGCCCGAAGGTCAGCCACGGCAAGTTGAAATTGAGCCGCCAGTAGTTGAGCTGTGAGGCGACCAGCATGCCTACCAGCATGCCCACCACACCCCAAATAATAGCGGCGAGCATGAACTGACGGATGACCTTGTCGTTGTATTCGAGCGTGATTTTGCGTTCGGACATGAGTGGAATGCTGCGGTTAAACAGAATGCACCGGAACGGACGAAGGAGCGTAAACTCGATGCCTACTACTGGTGCGCCGCCCTTCGCTGACAAGAGTTACATGAGCCGTTCCCCTTGCAAGCATGCGCATGGTCGTGCTCGTGCATAGCGGACATAACCGCCCCCGAACCAGCGACCCGAGGAGTTTCGTCGGCGAGCGGCAGGAGCGCTTCGCTCTCGGCACTACCGAGGTGCTGCCGACTTTGCTCGCGTATGAAGAATAGGACAAAAGTAAACACCAAGCATAGACTGATGGTCAGAGTGAGTGGGATGACAGACATCGGTGGTGGGTGGTAAACGGTGGACGGGCGTGGTGAGCATTAGTGATAGCGACTATCAGAAAACGCCCTCATGTTAGCGCCCGCATGCAGAACTCTCTCTGCGCACTTTGGCTAGGGCTGCGCATATTTTGTTATAGGGTCTATAAGCCAGCCACAAAAGATGCGCACGCTTCGCCAAACCATGCGAAGCCGCTCGCTCCATAAAATGACAGAATGTAACCATGGATGAGCGCAGCCTCAGCTCCCTGCAAGCACACCGACCTACCCTACGCACGAAATGGGAGGCTCGTCTGCGTGCCGCGCCCGTGACTTCACCGCTGGCCAACCCCGACTCACTCGTCCATCTGATGGAATGGACACTCGACCAGGTTTTCCGAGAACTGGCCGCGCACCACGTCCGCCGCAAAACGCCACGCCCCCCCTGCCCTTGCGGTCTTAACCCGCTGATCGCCTACTTCGCGACAGCCAAAGTTTCGCTGCATGAAGCGATGGAGATTTGCGCCGGCGGCAAGCCGCTTCAGCCTGCGGATGCAGAGGAGATGGAGCAGGCACTGGAAATCGTGTCGCGCCGCGAAATCGAGACTTTCTGTGCGCTCTGTTTGCACAATGACCAACGCAACCGGCACGAACCTCACGCGGCGGTATCGCCGTGAAGCTTGGCGCGATAGACGGTGGGTGCCTCGCCCGCGATCTTGCGGAACACGCGGTTAAACTGGGATAACGACTGAAAACCCGCCTCGAACGCCGCCTCGCTGATGCGCTTGTGGGGATTGAGCAGGAGATTCCTGACCTTCTCAACGCGCACCCGGGCGAGGTAGTCGGTGAAGGTCATGCCCGTGGCCTTTTTGAACATCTTGCAGAAATAAAATGCGCTCATGTTGACCGCCTTGGCGACCTCGTCGAGCGAGAGATCATCCGCGTGTTTGTCTGTGATGTAGACGCGCGCCCGCACGATCGCCGGAGCCTCGGCATTCTCTTCTTTGACCGAGAGTTGGTTGCTCAGGGTCGCCAGATGCTGCGCAAAAATCGCCAGCAGGCGTAGGATCGAGTCATATTGTTTCTTCGTGACGACACGTGACTGGAAAAAAGCCTCCTCCAGCTTTTTCAGGTCTACATCCATGCCAAACTTGAGAAGCTGGCGGGTGGTTTTAGCAAATTGCTCCTGAGTCGGTTGGTGCAACAGCACCTGGCCCGTCTGTAGAAATGCGATCAAATTTTCGCCCACGCGGATCGGCACCGACGAATCACACAGACCCGCGAAACACTTCAGCGTCTTCGGTTCAATCTGCGCCTCCTCTTCGACTTTTTTCTGCAGCAGCAGGCAGGCGGAGCACGACTGGTTACTATTAGCCATCAACGCGCAAAACGGATTTTCGTTGGGATCCTTGTGATGAGGCAGATCAAAGGCCTCCAGCGCGCGCAGGTTGATGGGCAGACCGGTGGTGTCACGAAACGCCTGTTCGTAGTCACAGTATATCTGCGAACGTTTCAGCTGCTCGACGAGAGCTCGACTGCGCTTGGCCGGTGAGTCGGACGACGACATAAGGGGGAAGATCGTAGAGTCTAGATGCCGGACCGCAATGCGGAACAATATATGCGGTATGTGCGTTGAACCCCTCCATCAACCCAGCGGTTTCCAGCGTCATACGTATGAACCAGTATCCCTTTGATGAACATCGCCATCTTTAGCACAAAACCTTATGATTATCATTATCTCGACGCACCTGCCTGCGTCACTACGCTCCACCGGACCCAAAAAACGCCACCGGGGATGCCGATGGCGTTTCACCAAAGTTGGTGGACCCTAGCGGGGTCGAACCGCTGACCTCCTGCATGCCATGCAGGCGCTCTACCAACTGAGCTAAGAGCCCGTAACTGACGGGAAGTGGTGAAAATCAGGTTTTGATCACCGAAGGCAAGCGGTTTTTTTAAGGTTTCTCCTACTCGTCTTCCTTCATCTTGAAGGTTATACTGTAAATGTAGATCTTGAGCTTAAGCGGCGATGGCAGCCGGATGTTGCGAAACGCAGCGAGCACAGAAGCATCATACTCCGCGTTACCCGAAGACTTCACGATGTTCACGCCGCTGATGGTTCCATTGGGGTTAAGCCGAAACTCCACCTTCGTCTGCAACAAATCACTCAGTCCCTCCGGCTTCCGATGCGCCTCTTTCAGGCGTTGCATCAAGAGCGCGATGTAAGCATCGGACAGGTCCATTTCCTCGCGAGTGAGCGCCTTGCTGCCGGCCCCGCCGGTTTTGTTGTTCGTGGAGCCGTCGAGCACGCCGGCGGCGATGCCCTCGACGTCGATCTTGGTTACGCGTTTTGCGCTAAGTGCGGCTTCCTTGGCGGCGCGCGCCTCGGCCTCCTGCTTCTCCTTCAAAAACTTTTTCTCGATCTTGGTGGCGCGTTTGTCCGCGATACGTGTTACCATCTTTGCCAGATCCGGTGTTGGTTTGGGCGGCACCGGCTTGGCAGGTTTTGGGATGGGTGCGATGGGCGTCTGGGGCACGGGTTGGGGCGGAGTCGGGGCGATAGGTGTCGGATCCGGCGCAGGAGTGACGACAGGAGGCTGCGGGATATCGACCTTGATTCCGTTGGGCACGCCCACCACCGGTGCCTCGGTCGCGGCGTAGTTGTCGCCCGGGCCGGCCACAAGTTCGAAAATCTTGGGCGCCTCCACCGTGTGATCCTTGGCCACATAGGCGAAGAACAGCAACAACGCCGCGACCAAGCCGTGCAAGGTGGCCGAAAGCAGGAAGGCGTTGGGCGAGTGACTGTTCGTGACACCGGACATGGCGCGTGCGGATCAGGTTGACGTTAACCCTCGGTCTGCGTGTCGAAAGTGATGCGGGTGAGGTTGGCTTTTTTCAGCTCATCCATCACCGTGATAAACTGCTGCGCGGTCGCCTTCGCATCCATGCGAATGCGAAACACCGGCGGCTTCGCCTCGCTTGCATAGCGGGCGAATTCGCCGGCCAGCTTGGTGCGCGACAGGACGCGTCCGCTGAGGTTGTAGGTGCCATCCGCAAGGATGGTGATGCTCTCAAACTTGGTATCCTTGTCGGGTTTTTGCTGCTGGCTCTTCGACTCGACGGGGAGGTTGACCGGGATCGTCTGCTCCTGCTGGATGAGCGGCGTGGCGATCATGAAAATGATAAGGAGGGTGAACGCCAAATCAACGAGATTGGTAACGTTCAACTCGGCGACCGCGTGCATCTGCCGGCGTTGTCTGAAAGTCCGTGCCATGGTCGTGTCCGGTTACTTGCTTTCCAACTCGATGCGGTCGGCAAGCGAGCTGGAGTAGTTTTCGATTTCAGTGACGAGCTGCTTCACTTTTCCAAGAAGGAAATTGTAGCCGAAGACCGAGGGGATTGCGACGACGAGGCCGGCGATCGTCGTGAGCAAGGCCGCGGAAACACCAGGCGCGAGCGTTTGAATGCTGGCCGTCTGCTGGCCCGACACCGCGCTGAACGCCACCATCACGCCCCACACCGTGCCCAGCAGACCGACGAACGGGGCGCCCGTCACGATGGATGCCAGAAAAATCATGCTCGATTCATAGCGCAGCACCTGGCGCGCGATGGAACGCTGGATGGCGTTTTCCGCGTGCTCGAGGCGCGAGCGGCTGGAGTTCTCGCCCTTCTCTTTCTGAATGCCTGCGGCGCGCCAGTAGGACTCGACGGCATCGGCAAAAATATCCGCGTAGGGAATTATGCGCTTGTGCCGGTAGGTCTCCGGCAGGTTGAGCAAAGTGCTCTCGTCACGCAGGTGCTGCTCAAACGTGAAATTGAGTTCCCGCAGGCGTTTCAGCTCAAAATATTTTCCGAGCATGATCGTCCACGTGATCAGGCTGAAAACCCCCAGGCCGGTGGTCAGAACCTGACCGACGATGTCGGTATCCCCGAAGATTTGAAGCAGGTTGGCGGATGCAAAAAGAAGCGTCATCGAAAAAGTGCGTGTAAAGGACGATAAGCGTTGGAGGGTTTGCCTTGGCCATTCAACGGAAATCATGGCGATTTGATCCGTGCGAATCTGGTTGCCCGGGCTTATTGCGGAACCTTCCCTCACCTGCCAACTTTCAACCCTATGAATTTCAAGACCCGCACGCTGACCGCCCTGAGCAACCACGATGCCGATCTGCGCGACAAACTTTCCATCGTCGGCTTCGATGGCTTCGTCGATACGATCGTCACGCCGGTGGCTTTGCGCACCGCGCAGGGCGAAGCGTTCACCCCGATCACGACGATCACGGATTTCGGCAACCGCATCCTCGGGGCCGCCGGCAAAAGCACCAACATCGAGTTCTATCCGCGCATGGACAAGCTGGGTGGCAACGGCCCGATCATGGCCAACGCGCTCCTTGCGGCCGGCGGAAAGCTCAAGTACATCGGCGCCCTCGGCCGTGCAGCGATCCATTCCGTTTTTCAGGACTTCGCCAGCCGGGCCGATGTCGTCTCGCTCTGCGATCCCGCCGCCACCACCGCGGTCGAGTTCACCGACGGCAAGCTCATGCTCGGCCAGATGCGCAGCCTCGATGAAATCACTTTCGCCCGCCTCCTTGAAAAGATGGGCGAGGGCGCCTTGGTTCAGGCGCTAGGCGCCGCCGATCTCATCGCCTTGGTCAACTGGACGATGATCCCGAATATGACGGCTATTTTCACCGCCTTGGTGGACGGCGTGCTGCCAAAGTTACCCGCCCGCGAACGCCTGTTTTTCTTCGATCTCGCCGACCCGGAGAAACGCTCACGCGACGACCTCCTCCACGCGCTCGCGACCATCGGGAAATTTGAAAAATTCGGCCGTGTCACCCTAGGCCTGAACCTCAAGGAATCCCAGCAGGTCGTCGCCGCGCTCGGTCTCCCCGCGATCGACAGCACAGAGTCCGGCCTGCGTGCCGGCACCACCGCCATTCGCGAGAAACTCTCCCTCTCCACCGTGGTCATTCATCCCCGAGAATCCGCCGCCTGCGCCACCGCCACCGGCACTTCTTGGGTTCCTGGTCCCTACACCGAAAAACCGCTCATCACCACCGGCGCCGGCGATCACTTCAACGCCGGCTTCTCCAACGGCCAGTTGCTCGGCCTCTCCCCAGAGTCCTGCCTCGCCATGGGCGTCAGCACCTCCGGTCACTATGTTCGCACCGGCCAGAGCCCCGCGATCGCCGATCTCCAAACCCTGCTGACCAATTGGCAGTAGCCCACGCTAAACGATTGCGCCGCTGCCAGCACCGTCTCATCTTCTGTTCATGCCACTGAAACAAAAACCCGTCGGCAAACTCATCACCTTCGAAGGTTCCGAGGGCAGTGGTAAATCCACCCAGATCGCCCGCCTCGCGAATCACTTCCAACTGCTCGGACGCGAAGTCCTCACCACCCGCGAACCCGGTGGCACCGAGATCGGCGAACATATCCGCAGCATCATCGTCCACAATTCCAAGGGCGACGAGATGTGCGCCGAGACCGAGCTCCTTCTCTTCACCGCCGCGCGCGCCCAGTTGGTGCGCGAGATCATCGCCCCCGCCCTTCTGCGCGGCGCCATCGTGCTGTGCGACCGCTTCCTCGACTCGACCACGGTTTACCAAGGCGTTGCCCGCAACCTCGCGATGGATCCGGTCAATCTCATCAACCAGTTCGCCGTTGGCAACGTCATGCCCGACCTCACTGTCATCATTGACGTGCCCACCGAAGTCGGCCTCGCCCGCGTCCGCCAGCGCGCCTCAGACCTGCCCGATCGCATGGAGCGCGAGAATATCGAGTTCTACAACAAGGTCCGCGAGGGCTACCTGCTTCTCGCCCGCAGCCTCCCCCGCAAGTTCCTCGTGATCGACGGCACGCAAAAAGAGGACGCCCTCGAGAAGGAAATCTGGCACGACATCCAGAAATTCCTCGGCTGAACGCCGGTCTTCCATGGGTGCGAGCCTGTCGTTTGTCCGCCGGGCCATCACTCCGATCCCCTAACCATGGCTTTTGAATCCGCTCCCTGGCCCTCCTCGCTTGCCGGCACTCCGGCCGTCGCGGTCATCGAGCGCGCCATCGAGCGTCGCCGCCTCTCGCACAGTCTGCTCGTCACCGGCGACGACCACGAGACCCTGCTCGCCGTCGCCCTCGCCATCGCGGACCGGCTGCTCAACACCCCCGCGTCCAGCGCCCCCTTCCCGCCCGACGCGCATCCCGACTGCTTCGCCCTGCGGCCCGCGGGCAAAATGCGCCAGATATCCGCCGACGCCACCCGCGACCTCATCGGCAAGGTCCAGGTCTCCCCCACCGTCGCCACGCGCAAGGTCGCCATCATCCACGAGTGCGACCGCATGAACACCGCAGCGGCCAACATCTTCCTCAAAACCCTCGAGGAGCCGCCGCCCAACACCACCCTGCTCATGCTCACCACGCGCCCCTACGCGTTGCTGACCACCATCCGCAGCCGGTGCCTGCACTTCCGTTTCCCCGGCGCGAGCACGACCTTCACCCCCGACGGCTGGACCTCCTGGCTCGGCGACTACCAAGACTGGCTCGGCCGCCTCAGCGAAGGTGTCGCCGACAAAAAAGCCGTCGCCGACTCGGTCTTCGCCGCCTACGGCCTGATCGCCCGTTTCTCCACCGTTTTGGACTTCGCCACGGGCGAGATTTGGAAACTCAAAAAAGCCAAGCTCCCGCCCGACCTCGACGAGGACGAGCAGGTCGCCATCGAGACCGGCATCGCCAACGGCCTCCGCTCCCGCCTCTTCGCCGACATCGAGCACGCAACCCGCACGTTCGCGCTGACCCGCCTGCGCCAAGGCGACGCATCCACCCGGCGAGCGCTCACCGCCGCCATCGAAAAACTCGAACACGACGTGGGTCTGCTACGCGTAAACCTCAACGAGTCCGCCGCGCTGGAGGAATTTCTGCTCAGCTCCCTCCGGCTCTGGGCGAGGAAAAATCAATAAGCACCGCTCTGCGAAAACTGCGTGCTCCACTCAAACTTGAACCACGTGATCTACATCGCCGGAATTCAGTTCCATCGTCACTTCGGTTAAGGCAGCCGCCAGCGCCTGCCAGTCATCCGCACCCGTCTCCCATCCGGCGCTCACGCGAATGACACGCTTCGCCTCCTCCGCCGTATAACCCATCGCGGCGAGCACGTGCGACGGGCCTTCCTTGCCGGTCGCGCACGCCGAGCCCGTGGAAACCTGAAAGCCGCGCTTGTCGAGCCGAGCGACCCAGCGGTGATTTTCGCCGTGGGGCATCAGTAATAAAACGGTATTCCAGAGCCGGTCCGCCCCCGCACCCACGACTTGAACGCCCGGCACCGCCGCGAGCGCGGCTTGCTCAAACACCTCCCGCCAGCGCAGTCGCTCCGTTTCGAGAAGCATTTGTTTCCCCTCCGCCTCAGCAAGCGCGGCTACCATCGCCGCGATGGACGGGAAATCCTCCGTGCCCGCGCGGTGACCGCGCTCCTGCGCACCGCCTGACTGTCCGCGCAGCCCCTCGGCCTGCGCCCCAATTTTGAGAAACCCCACGCCCTTGGGTCCGCCGAATTTATGCGCCGCGCCGATCACAAAATCCACATCGCCCAAACCGCCCGCCGGCAGTTTGCCGAGCCACTGCGAAGCATCGCACAAATATGGCACGCACGCCGAGCGACACACAGCCGCGATCGCCGCCCACGGCTGGATCACGCCAGTTTCATTGTTCGCCGCCATGATCGCCACCGCGCCCACCCGGCCGACGACCGCCTTGACGGTTTCAACGCTTACCACACCGGCACGGATCACATCGAGCCAGCGCACGCGGTCACCAAAATAATACAAGGCTGCGTCACGCACGCAGGGGTGCTCGGTCGGATTCAATGCGACGACCGCATCCGCCGGCAGCACCCGCGCCCAGTGCGCCAACACGAGATTGGCCGCCTCGGTGGCCCCTGAAGTAAACACATAGTGCTCCGACTCGCCGCCAAGAACGAGGGCCAGTTTTTCGCGAGCCGCGTCTAGTCGGAGCTTCACCTGCACCGCCGCACGGTAGGGGCTGGATGGATTTTGCCATACCTCGTCCTGAGCCTTGAGCCAGGCGTCGCGGGCAACGGGCGCAAGAGGCGTGGTGGCGTTGTGATCGAAATAGGGCACGCGCACAGCCAACCCTCAAATTTCAAAAGGCCAAATCCCAAAACGACGAACCGCCTCCAAAAGGTTCGATTTCCTTTGGCTTGCCCTGCGCATCAGGCGGTGGCTTGCTGGCGGTTTTCCCATGAGCACTCCCACCGAACAAGCCATCATCAAGACTTCCTACGGCGAAATGACCGTCGCCTTCTGGTCCGACGTCGCCCCCAAAACGGTCGAGAACTTCAAAAAACTCGCCAACGACAAATTTTACGATGGCACCGCATTCCACCGTATCATCAAAGGTTTCATGATCCAGGGCGGCTGCCCCAACACCAAAAAGGGCGCACGCGGCATGCCCGGCACCGGCGATCCCGGCTACAAGGTGAAAGCCGAATTCAACGCCAAGGCCCACGTGCGTGGCGTGCTCTCGATGGCCCGCTCCGCCAGCCCAGATTCTGCCGGCTGCCAGTTTTTCATCTGCCACGGCGATGCCCGCTTCCTCGACAAGCAATACACCGCGTTCGGCCAGATCGTCGGCGGCGACGGTGTTTTGGAGAAGATCGCCAACGTCCCCACGACGCACGGCAGCGGCGGCGAGAAGAGCACGCCCATCGACCGCGTCGAGGTCGAGAGCATCCGCATCGTGGCGGTCGCTTGAGCAACCTGATGTTCCCCCGACCGGCTTCCGCCCACGCGGAGCCGGTTTTTAGTGTTTGCCCAGCAACGCGGGCAAGGACGCCTCGAAAGCCTTGAACTGACTGTGAGTCACCCCCGGCTGATGGCGCAGGATAGACAGGATGTGCTCTCTGGACTGCTCCACATCCAAAGAGTCTTCCGCGGCGATTCGATGCACGCTGCCCACCAAACCCAGCGCGTTGTCACGTTTGTCGCAGATGAGAAACTTGATGGCGGTGGAATAAAATTTTTTCCCGCTTGCACCGACGGATTCCTGAAGCCGAATCACCGGAATTTGCGTTTCAAACAAATGCGTCTCGGAAGCGTAAAATTCCTCGGCCAGTCTGGCCGGAAACAAATCAAAATCGGTTTTGCCCAGCACCTCGGATTCCTTGCGCCCTAGATGGGCCAAGTGCGCCCGGTTGCTGAAGAGAAAGCACCCCTCGACGTCCTTGATGAACACATAATCACGCACCTCGTCGAGAATCGCGAACAATGGACCACTACGGTGCGCCTTCACGTAAACATCCAGATCGTGGGCATCAATTCTTATCATGGTGGGGCTGGGGTTGAAACTGGAGAGGTTATATCCACACCGTCCTAGATTGCCAAACGGAAACTGTTCCGATGCGCGTTACTTGTCAACCGGGGTGACGACAGCCGTTTTCTCGGCGGCAACCTGGTCTGCCGGGGCGGTCGGGACAGTCGGGGCGACGGCGGTCGGGCTCTCGGCGGCAACCTGGTCCATGATGGACTCGGCCACGCGCGCAAGCCCCAGACGTGCAAGCTGGCTTGCCGGATGAATATCCTGCGCCGCAAGATAGTTGGTCAGGCTGGCAGCGTAGTGTTTGTCGGCCTCGTAGCGCTTGGCTTGGTCGAGCCGTCCGACAAAATCAGCGACACGAGGGGCGAGCGTGGACATGCGCTGGTTGAGTTCGACGTCATTGGGTGCAAACGTCGTGGCACCAACGAGCGACTCCCATGCCGAAAAGGCGTTGTTTTGGGCGAGCAGTTCGTCGGCTTGGGCCAAATACATTTCCACGCGGGCCATGCGATCGATCACCGCCTTGAGCTGGGGACCGCGAACGGTGTCGCTGAGAAAAGCCACCGCGAGCTCGGCCCGTTTTTCATAGATACGGCGATAGTCGTCACGCTTGAACGCCTCGTCGAAAAACAACGCGGCCTGCGTCCCCATGTTGGCCTGCGAGGCCATGTTGTCGCTGTAGGATTTGATGTCGGGGTTAAGGGGCCAGAGCTGGGCGGCCTTCTCCACAAATTCCTGCGCCTTGGGATATTCGCCATTGGCGGCGGACTGCTGCGCCGCGCTGAGGGCGAGCGAGCTCATGCGCTGGGCGGAACTCACGGCAGCGTTGACCTCGGCGCCCCGGAAATCGCTGGTGAGCGCGGTGATCTCGTTGTTTAAGCGGACAACCGCGGCGTAGTCGCGCAGATCGGCGAGCTTCCGCGCCTCATCGACCTTGCGATAGATGGTCAGGAGCGACTCCTTGCGGGCGGTCTCGAACTGTGTGACGGAGGGCAGATATTCGCCGAGGAAAAACGTTTCCTGCAGGCGTTCGAGCGCGGCGATCTTACGGTTGTCGTCGTAGCTGGACCGCACGGACGCCATGCCGCTGTTCACGTCGTTGATCGCCTCACGCGCGAGAAATTCGATAGTCTCGACGGTGAAGGCAAGATCGCTCGAAGGCATGAAGGTGGCCATCTCCTTCTTGCCCACTTCGAGGTTTTGGTGCGATCCCTTGAAAATAAACCGGTAAAAACTCGCCGCGATGAGGCAGTGCTGAAAGCGGCGCTGGAGAAACAAGCTCATGATCTGGCTCTGGAACTGGAGCTTTGCCTGGGTGACGGACAACAGTCCGGCGACGGAAAGGGCTTGGATCTTGGCCTCGGTCTCCGCGAGTTCGCGGGCGCGGAAGAGCTGGCCGGTCGGGCCGACCATGCCTCCATTGCCAACCTGACCGGTCTTAGGTTTTTGCCCACCAGAGTTCTTGTTTCCCGCATTGCCTGTGCCAGCGGCGGCGGGCGTGGTCGGAGTGCTGCCCTGAGTGGTGCCGGAGGTATTGGCATTCGTGGCGGTGCCCGTGGTTAAATTGCCCAAAATCGCCGCAGATGAAACCGCATCCGACGCCGTCTGACCGGTCTCGGCGGCAAGCGCGTCGGCGCCGTAAACCAAGCTGCCCTCTTGCTGATGGCGAATGTGTTCGAGTTCATTTTGCGCAACGGTGAGCGCCTGCTTTTCGTCACGGATGCGCCAAGCGTTGAAAACCTGATTAGCCACCCCGAGACTGTTGCCGCCATCCGCATCATAATCGGAAGCACGGTAAAGAAGCTTCCACGCTTCCATTACGTTGCCGGCAGCACCGTCGCCATTGCGGGTCGAAAGGAGCTCGGTGATCTGGTTCAGCGTATCGCCATAGGCCTTGTCGTCCTTGGTCGGAGGGAGCGAGAGATAGCGCTCGAAACGGCCGCGAAAAACACGGAACTGACCGATATCGTAGCTATGCCCCTTCCAGTTGAAGGTGCCGTTTTCAGGGTTAATCGAGTCGGAGTTGGTGTCGAAGGCCTGGCTGATGATCTTCAACAATGTGCCGCTCTCGAGGCTGTTGATGTTGACCGCACGAGTCATGCTGTCCGCCGCGGCGGGCTTTTGATCGGCGGCGTCCGCCGCGGCGGTGGCACTGCTACCCGCACTGAGGGTCTTGACGGGGGCCGCCGCCCGGCCCACCGGCGATGCATTTTGCGCCTCGACACAAGACGAGGCGACCAACGCGGCGACGACGAAAAATAAAAGGAAGCGGTGCATGGGGTCAGAGTTTATCCAGATGCTCGACGTAAAGAAGGCCGCCCTTGCGAACGCTGATGGCAAAGCGGTAGCGCTGCGCGACCAGCAGATTGGCCTTAAGGGAATCGGCGATGAAAATGGGCAGGCGCACGTCGCCCTTCAACGGCCGCACGGCGATGATCCGGCCCACGCCTTCACGCCAGTTGAGCTGAGCATCCACCTCGGCTTCCAATTGGTAGCGGTTGCCCTGCAAATTATCCGGCGCCGCGATGAATGCATGAACGGGAAACGGTTCGCCTGAACGTCCGCAGCCACTGGAGAAAGCCAGTCCCGCGAGGAGGACCGACAACATCGCAAAACCTGAAAGGAACCGTGTCATAGAGGGGTTAATACGAGGGCTAAGGCCAGCGTTTCTTCTGGCAACCCCAAAACAGGAGTCCGGCGCCCACGGCCAGATGCGCCCCCAACACCGCCACCGCACCCGACGGCGGCGACAACCAGCCTTTGTCGAGCATGACCACGGCATCGTAAAAACGCGATTCCGTCATCGCCGTCAGGTAGCCGGCCCAGCCCCAGTAGGTCGCGATGAACGGTCGCACCGTCCACACCAGCGCTGGCGGCAGTGCGAGCACCACGCCTGAAAGCGGCAGCTGAAACCCAACCAGATAAATCGAAAGCAACGAGGCCTTGTCTGGGGATTGCAGGATAGCGGACAACCCGAGACAGACCACACTCATCGATGCACCCACCGCACTTAGCACCGCCAGCTGCGGCCCCCAATCCCCGGGGAATTGACAAAGCACCTTGACGAAAACCGTCATCCACACTCCCTGCCCCGCTCCCAGCAAAGCGACGTAGATCAACTTCGACCACGCATAGGCCGCCGGGCGCAGGCCCGACATGCGTTCCTTTTCATAAAGCCCGCGCTCGGCGGCGATTTCACGCGCACCGTTATTGCTTCCCATCAGGCAAAGCAGGATCACTTGGAAAATGATGAGCCCCGACACCAGTGTGGCCGTCTCCGCCGCCGACTGCCGGTAGGATGCACGCGCTTGTAATGTCTCCAAAAATCCACCCGCCTGGTCGAGCGACAGCCCATGCATCTGCGGCAATCCGCCCAACGCGAAAATAACCACCAGGCAAGGAAACCCAAACGTGATCGCCAGCGTGAGCAGAACGTAGCCGCGGTCGCGCCACATCAGGCGCAGTCGGCGGCCCAGCAACGTCACCAACTGGGACAACAACGACGGCCGGCTCCGTTCTTGCTGAGCAGACAAGGCGATTTCCTCGATGGGCTCGGTCTGCGTCAACCCCGCTTCCGCCCATCGCTCCTGCCAGTAGGCAAGCGGCTGCTGACTCAGGCAGTCGTAAAGTTCCAGCGCATCGACGATCCCGAAGTGCGCCAACAGAGCCGACAGCGTTCCTTGAAAAACCACGGATCCCTCGTAGATCACCGTGACCGTGTCGAACTGGGAAAGCTTCGCGAGGTTATGGATGACGCACACCACGGTTTTTCCCCGCTCCTCCACAAGAGCGCGCAACACCGCGAGGATCAGATCCTCCGAACGCGGATCGAGCCCGCTGGTCACCTCGTCGCACAACAGGCACGCCGGATCGGTCGTCAACTCCAACGCAAGCCCCAACCGACGTAGTTGTCCTCCGCTGAGTTTTTCCACGAGCGTGTCGCCGCGCTCGGCGAGACCGACGAGCCCCAGCAGCTCTCCGATGCGCAACGCCGCCGTCGCATCATCCACCGACTGGTAAAGCCGTAGCGAGCAGGCGACCGATTCGGCCACCGTGAGTTTGCCGTGTGCGATGCTGAACTGCGGCGCAAACGCCACCTCCCTCAACAACGCATCCCTCGACACAAGCGGACGCCCACGCAGAAGGATTTCCCCTTCGGCGGGCAGGATGTCGAGGATGCCCTTGAGCAACGTGGTTTTCCCGCAACCCGAGGGGCCGATGAGCGCATGCAGGCCCCCAGATCCGAAACGAGCGGTGGCATTGTGGACCAAGGGCGCGGCACCGATACGCGGACGAACGGTAAGATTACGACAGGCGAGCATGAACGAGGATTAGACGTTATGACGGCATCCGAGGTAACTGACCAAGCCTCATTTGTCATGCCCACAAAAAATCATTCTCGTTCTTCCCCTTGTTCTCCCTGCAATATTCAGAAACGTCATGCCCAAGCCGATCAACCTCATCGTCGCCTGCTCCGAGAACCGCGTCATCGGCATCGGCGGCGGAATGCCGTGGTCCATCCCGGAGGATACGGCGTTTTTTCAGGCGCAGACGCGCGGCCACACTGTCATCATGGGCTCGCACTGTTTTACCGAATGGCCAAGCGCCGCCGAGGGGCGCGATGTGATCATAATCACCCACGACCCCCGCACCCTTCCTCCGGGCATCCACCGCGTCAGCAGCCTGCATGAGGCCATCGCCCGAGCACAGACTTTGCGCGGCGAAATTTACCTCTGCGGCGGCCAGCGCGTTTACGAGGAGGGCCTCGTCATCGGGGACCGTCTTTATCTCACGCTCGTCCACGCCAAGATTGAGGGGGGCGACACTTTTTTCCCAGACTGGCGCGCCCACTTCGCCCGCGAAATCGAACGCAAGGACACCCACGACGACCACTGGCGCTATTCGTTTCTTACCCTCGTGCGCTAGAGCGGGCGAGAGCCGCATGAGCCTTCGCCACCTCGACATATTTCGCCGCCAGACGACGGCCTGTCTCGCGCGCCTCGACGGAAAGCTCCCGCACCACCTTGGCCGGCGTGCCGACCACGAGCGAGCCGGGCGGGCAAGTGAATCCCTGCGGCACAAGCGAATTGGCGCCCACCAGACTGTCCGCACCGATGTGCGCATGATCCAAAATCGTCGCGCCCATGCCGATCAGACACCCGTCGTCGATCGTGCAGGCATGGATGATCGCCGAGTGGCCCACGGTGACGTGGTCGCCGATTTTCACACCCGCATCATCCGACAGGTGAACGACGGCGTTGTCCTGAATGTTGGAGCCCTCGCCCAACACGATCTGGTTGATGTCACCGCGCAACACCGCGCCGTAGAAGACACTGCTGTTTTTACCCAGCTTCACATCACCCAACACGGTGGCGTTGGACGCGACAAACACCGCGCCGCTCACATCGGGCGTCTTACCGAGAAACTGGGCGAGACGTTCGTGAATCGTCATTTTTTTCCCCACTGGCCGTTGTCGGCCTGCACCCAGACGCCCTTGGCGCTGTTGTTCACAAGCTGTTTGGCGCGGGCCCTGCCGATCGCATCGGCGCTGGTGCCGGTCTTATGGGCCAGCGCGGCATAGACGACGGCCCGGTCGGCGTTTTCGACGGCGGCGACCCCGCCGTCGTTGCCGGAACGCACGTCGAGGAAACCGCGGTTGTTTTCACCGAGCACGCCGGCGGACTTGAGCGCGTCGATCTGGGAAATGCGTTGTTCCATACGGGCGCGAACGGCGCCGAGATCCTCGGCACGGACAAACGAAGCACCGACGGCAAGCATCGCGGAAACCAATATAAGACGAAGAAAGAATGTTTTCATAGACTCAGGGGTTGTGGGGAGCGGTGACGGTGGTGGATTTCTTGTCGATATCGCCGAAGAAATCATCGAGGGCCTTGTCGACTTTCACATTCACATCCACGGTGGCGTGAACTTCGACGGGCGCGAGGGTTACATGGAGGCAGCCTCCGAAGAGGACGGCGCAAATTAACAGGAGGAGACGGCGAAGCATGCGATCAAGGTCAACGATTGGCCCGACCTTGGCAACGAAAGTTTCCTCAACGTCCGCCGACCGAAATGTGTTCACGCATCCCAAGGCGCAGTACTTGTTCAAGCGGACCGGCGACGTTGATGGTGAAGATAATCTTGTCCGTCCGTCCGCTCGCCGGATCGGTCTCGGTCACAATCTCCACGCTGGCGGAGCGGCCGCGCCCATCGCCCTCCGGGGTCACATGCGCGCTGAGCGAGCAGATACGAAGGTCCGATTGGCCCAGTTCGACCGATCTCAGGCTGCCATAAGCCGGATTGGCAAAGCCGAACCAGCGCGCCACCGGCCCCATCCACTGAGGCAAAAGAACGAACCGCGCCTGCATGCTTGAGGTCAAAAAACCCGGCTTCGGCATCAGCCGGATACTGTTGGATTCATCATCGCGCACTGAAAGGCCGCCATTCCCAAGCTCAATCCCGCCGGCTTCGCTCCAACCCAACTCCACCTCGCCATCAATGCACCCGCTTGCATCCGCCAGTGCGGCGGGCACAAGCGCCACGATGTCCTGCAAACCGACCTTGGTCATGTGCAGCTTGAGATGCACGGCAGGCTCGGCGAGCGGCACGACAAACGGATCGACCACGACCTCGCCCCCCGCGATTTCCACCCGCGCCGCCGCCACCGCCGCAGACCGGGTTCCATTCAGCACCGCGCTGGCCGACAGGTTGCTCGCACCGAGACGAGACGTGGTGATCGTCTTGACCGTCAACTCCACGGGCACGGCGCCGTCCGGCAAAGTCTCCACATCCGCCTCCGCCTTGATCGTGACGCCCGCAAGCGACCATCCCTGCCCCGTGTTGCTCACGGTGCCGTCGAGCCACTCGATTCTAATATGGCCGGTCGGACGTCCGCCGTGGATCGCCCCCTTCCCTATCAGAGTAATCGCACCTTCAGCCGTGAGGCCGGCCATTTTTTGGCCTAGTTGCGGCGCGAGCGCGACAAGCCATGGTCCGACATCAATGCGCCCCTCCTCGATCTTCCAGGTGCCGTCACCCGTCGCCGCATCCAGCGTGACGAGAATACGCAGGTGTGTGGCGTCGTTTTCCGCTCGCAAAACGATTTCGCGCGCCGCTTCACCGGTGGTTCGCGGCGTAAAAGTCCAAGCGAGGCGCAGGCCGCCTTCGCCCAAGGGAAACGCCTGTCCGGTGATCTCGCCGCTCCAGGCGGGCAGAGCCCAGCCGGACGCCTTCGCGGCGGGTGCGACGCAGACCAGACCGCCTGCGAACAGCAGTCTGGCAGTCCAAAAAAAGCATGACGAACGCGGTCGATGCACAGGCAAGGACATGCGTGAAAGCCGCCCGTGTGGCTAGCTCAATGCGGACCCAATCCACCTCCTTTACCTTGCAAGATTGACCTGATGCCATTCGGCGTAAACCGTCACAAACGACAAACCGTCCCAAAAAGAGGGCTGGCAGTCCGATGCAGTGGTCTGCCATAAAATCAAAGAACACACTCCCCATGAAAAAGCGTCTGACTGGTTTTCTGAAGGAGCATATTTTACCGACTCTCGTATGCGTTGGCTTGGCGTTGGCGTTGAACTCCACCTTGTGGTGGCAAGGACTCGAATCCGGCGCGCTCGATCATCTCACCCGTCTGCGCACGGATATCCAGCCCGGCGCCGACGAACGCATCGTCATCGTCGGAATAGACGACGATGGAATAAAGGAATTTGGCGGCTGGCCATGGACCCGCCAGGTGCACGGCCAGTTCATGTATGCGATTTCATTCGGGAAGCCGTCCGTAGTGGCCTGGGATATCTTATTTTCAGAGCCCAAGTCCGAAGATGAATATCTGGTGGTCGGGGCCGAAAAACTGGCCGGCCGCGTCATCTTCGGCGCATATACCACAGACCAGGAGCCCCGTGCGACAGCTCCGGTTGAAAATGACCTGACCGCGCCGATCACCCGGATAACGGGAAATTTAAACCAGATTCCCACCACCCCGTTTTCGCTGCTTCCCGTCCCTGTCCTGCGCACCAGCGGGTTCACCGCCTTCTGCGATGCCGATCCGGATGCCGACGGAATTATCCGCAGGGTTCCCATGCTTCAACGCACCGGCGACCGTGTCTTGCCCAGCCTCTCACTGCAAAGCCTGATGATCTACTGGCGGCTCAATCCTGGGCAGGTGCGCGTCGTTCTAGGCGACGCCATATACTTGGAGGGCGAGGACGTTCGTCGCCGCATCCCGATTGATGCGAGCGGCATGTATTCCATCAATTACCGCGTCAGCTACGCCACCTGCAACAAGTTTGGCTACAGCAAACTGCTCGCCGGTTATGTCCAACATTACCAGAAAAACAGCCCCCGCGCCGATTTGCCGAGCGTCGAGGGGAAAATTCTGCTCGTCGGCCAGATGTCAACGGGACTCACCGATAATGGGCCCACGCCGTTCAGCAACCTCACCCCGCTCGTGCTGGTCCACGCCAATGTGATCGAAAATGTTCTGCGCGAGGACTACGCGCACCGCAGCCCAACATGGCCGGTGCTCTTGGGTGCGCTGGGCTTTGGAGCGATCGGCTTGGTGTTTTTCACAAAACGCAAACTCTACCAGCAGGGACTGTATGCTCTCGGCGTGCCGGTGGCCTATCTCGGCCTGGCCACGCTTCTCTGGATCAAACTCAGTCTCTGGATTCCCCTGCTCTGGCCGGTGCTCGGCTTCGGCGTGTTGCAGATTTTCATGATCGTGCGGCAACTCATCCGCGAACAACGCGCCAAACAGCAAATCAAGGGGATGTTCGGCACCTACCTGTCCCCGACCCTCGTCAACCGCATGATCGAATCGGGCGAGTCGCCCCAGCTCGGCGGACACAAGGAGGACATCACCGCCTACTTCTCCGACATCCAGTCCTTTTCCACCTTTTCCGAACTCATCCCGCCCGACCAGCTGGTCGACCTGATGAACGAATACCTCACGGCCTGCACCGATATCCTGCAGGAGGAATTCGGCACGCTCGACAAATACATCGGCGACGCCGTGGTGACCATCTTCGGCGCACCCCTGCCCCTGCCCGATCATGCGTTGCGCGCCTGCATCGCCAGCCAACGCATCCAGCTAAAGCTGGGAGAACTGCGCGAGAAGTGGCGCTCCGAGGGTTCCAAATGGCCCGAGATCGTCGTGCAGATGCAATCCCGCATCGGGTTGAACAGCGGCGAGACGATCGTCGGCAACATCGGCAGCCGCACTCGTTTCAATTACACGATGATGGGCGACAACGTAAACCTCGCCGCCCGCATGGAATCCGGCGCCAAGAGCTGGGGCGTCTATACGATGTGCACCGAGGCCACCAAGATCGCCTGCGAGAAGGCGGGCGGCGACCGCGTCGTCTTCCGTGCGCTTGGCCGCATCGTCGTCAAGGGCCGTTCCTCCGCGGTTCCCATCTACGAGATCGTCGGGCTGAAGGAAAACGTCTCCGCGCAAACCCGCGAATGTCTGCGGATTTTTGCGGCGGCCCTCGAAAAATTCTATACCCGCGACTGGATGGCGGCCATCGGGCTTTTTACCCAAAGTCAAACACTTGAATCCAATCAGCCCGGAGTCACGCCCGGTGTGCACAGCAATCCTTCGCTGGTCTACATCGGCATCACCCGGCACTACCAAGACGAGCCGCCTGCGGCGAATTGGGACGGCACCTACGTGATGAAGGAAAAGTAAACGACCCAGCGGAATTCCGACCGTTCACTTCACCGCACGGGCTGCGATGGCGGCCAGATTTTGCTCCACGGCCCGAAGATAGGGATTACCGCCGTCCGGCAGCGCCAGCCAGCGGTAAACGCCCTCGTATTCGCGCTCCAGCTTGGGCATGGCAAAGCCGTTCCAAAACCCGGTTGTCTTGGCCATCAGATCCTTGGCGGACTTAAACGGCCGCTGCTCCGGGGGAACGCCGTTGAAATCGTTGGCCTCCTCAAATTCCAGATAAAGACTGGGCAGCTTGTCGGGATAATCCGGATCGGCCATCTGCCCCAGATAATCGGCCGTGGCCACCATGCAACCGGTCGTCCGCTGGCTCGCCGTCTTGAACACGATCTGCTCGATCCTGCTCGTGAGTCCGGTGCAGCGGATGGCGTTTTGCACGCCTTCGATCTCCTCGGGACTGCAGCCAAGGCCGGGCAGCATGATCCCCGCCAGCACGCAACTGCGCTGGACATGGGTGGTGGTGTATTTGGCTCCCGTTCCGGTCACGTCGTCGCGCGTCTTCAAATAGCCGCTGTCGTGCAGCATGATCGCCGCATAACCCAGCGAGAACTCGCGCGGCCCAAACCCGGGCGTGGAACCCTGCCTCGCACACCCGCCGCCCAAATCGACGTAACACTGGGTGGCCAGCACCGTATGCTGGAGGTTATGATACCTCAGATCGACCTTTTGGTAATCGGGATGACGTCCATGAAACAGCGTCTCCACCAATGCGGACACCTCGTCGATCAACGTGGAGGGATGCGCGGGAGACAGCTGATGCAAATGGGCCTTCGCTTCGTCTCTCACCCGGGCCACCGTGCAAAGTTTGGAAAGCATGAAAAACGAGCCTTGGAGTTGGTTAAGGCTGCAAAGTTGGAGTTGAGCAGGGGAACTTGTCATCAATGAATGAGCCTCCAAGCCCCCTCGCAAGTCCAATCCTCGACATCAAATCCGCCTGTAGCGTTCGTCACCGGTCGTATAAGCCCGCTCTCTGGCGAGGGGTTGGATGAAGCGTTCGGCCTTGCCGTTGGTCCGAGGTCGGGGCGGGTCGGTTGAAACGGTGTTGGCCGCCGCGCTCATCGCAAACGCCGGATGCCGGAATGCGTGCGACCTCGCCCTGCGTCTCGCCGCGAGCGAACCGGTGCTCGTGCGCCCTCCGCCGACGGGCCGCAAACTCCGACCATTGGCAAAACCGGCATGGCCGGACAGCGCCGGGGATGCTTCGACAGACAAAAATCCACTGTTTCCGGGCAAAAACCCTTCGTTTCCACACAAAAGACTTCAAAAGAAGGAGAAAATGGCTTCACCAACGCCAAAAAAGCCTTCGCCAACGGAGATTCGGGAAGCATTATTACTGATTCGGAATCCTTAGAAGGAAGATCGGAATACCCAGAAGTAAGTTCGGAAGCCCCTGAAGGAAGATCGGAATCCTTTGGAGGATTATCGGAAGACTTTTATGGATTGCCGTAATTCGTTTTCGGATTGTCGGAGGCCATTTTTGGCCTATCGGGAACCGTTTTTACGCAACCGGGATGCACCAACGGCGAAAAAATCTCCGCCAACAGACAGTCGGGAATCGCCAAAAGCCTTAAAAGACTCGCCGGAAGCCCAAAACCATCCGCCAGCGGGCAAGTCGGCTACCAACCCCAAACCCACCCGGTCTGATCAAGAAAGGTAGGGGGCCCCTCCGGGCCGACCGCTCCGAAACATCCAGCCTACCAACAGAGCAGGGTAACAAATGGGTAGCTTAGCGTGCTCCCTTTTTTTCGAGCTCCGAAATCTCCATGCCTCGCAGGTGCTTCAGAACTTCTATCGTAACTTTAGATGCAAGCTCTTCTGCACTTAACTTCCCGTCGTTGTGGGCAGTAACAAGGTGCAAGATAATCTCGGCTTTCGTCTCAAACGAAGGCTCGTACCTCACACTGATGATGGGGCCACTAGCGCGTGTTTCTCCTGTAAAAATGAAGTGCGCTGCCGCAGGTAGCCAAGGGTGAGGGTCGCTTCCTTCGCCAGCCGCTATGACTAGGGAGGGAGGCGTATCGGGCAGATTTTCTGGCGACACTATTCCCGGGCTCCATTTGCATACGGCACACATTCCATTTTTGGATGATATTTTAAAAAGATAAAAATCTTTGAATTCTTGCCGTAGGCGTTCGTCTCCTTGAACGAACACTATTTTCCCGGGAATCGGATAAACGCCTTTTACCCATTCAGGGGCGTATGGGCTCATTTCTTCCACCACCTCGAACCCCAGCTTAGGTGCTGCGTTAAAAGTCGTAAGAACAGCTTGCCGGACTTTCACGAGAACGGCCCTAGCTACGCGGTTAATTTCTTCGGCTTTTTGCTCAGCTTCTTTTCTCTTCCTTAGATCCTCTGCGCGTTTTTTAACGGCAAGCACGGCTTCTTCGTTAATTTCCCTCAGGGCCGAATTTATCGACCTGTCTAGCCCTTCAGTAAAAGTAGCGGATAAGTCCCCATGATCGTCAGTCGTATTCGGCGCCACTTCTTTTGTTTTACGCTCAAGCTGCGTTCGGAGACTTTCGATTTCATTTTTAGCTACGAACATCTGAATAATTTCCTGCTGGCGCAATTCAGCCAAACTCCCTTGGCGAGCCTTTTCCACCTTCTCTGCTGCAGCCTCTGCTGCAGCCTTTGACTGATCATCACTCCATTTTACCACGACTGCACTTAATGCGAGAATAGCACTAACTACCGTCAAGATTATGAATGTATCCATGCGTGGAAAACTTAGCATTGCAGATGTTTGCTGGTATTCATGGCGCACTATTCCAGCAACTTAAAAAGCAATCAAGCCGAAGGAGCCGAGGCGAGTTTCATCAATGAATGAATCCCCGACTGTTCGATGAAAACAAAACGATGACTTCGCATCCGCCCAAAGCTTGAGTGCGGCGGATCATCCCGTTGTCATGAAAAACAAGAATCAACAAACCCGTCGCGCCTCCTTGGCGCGCTTTATGTCCGCCGCTATAAGATGACGCCGACTGTGCTCAACAGAATTTGCGCCCGTCCAGTGGTCGTCTCATGGATCATCGGAGCATGCGTGATGGAAGCGTTCGTGCTCGGGATGCTTGTGGATGGTGTGCGACTTACCAGCATTGCGTCCGACTGGCAGGGGTTGGCATTGCTGCTGCTCGCACTGACCGCTACGGCTGGTCTTGGATTTTTCCTCGGCATGTTTACATGCTGGCCGTGGATTAGGCCCATCTGCAGCAGGTTTAATGGAGCGCCCCTGAAGACCGGGGACCGCGTTTTGGTATTGGCAGGACCCTACAAAGGGACCACCGCACAGGTCTATGGGATTACCATCGGACAGGGAGGGTGGAGTCTCGCTCGACTTGACCTCGGCCCCGCCCACAGAGACAAGTTTACGGACATTGTTGAGGAGTATTCCGTGCTCAAGATCAACGGTGACGAGTCAAAGGGGACGCGATGAGTTTCCTCCCTGACTGAATCCCCGACTGTTCGATGAAAACAGAACGACGGCTGCCAAGAGAGCGCCGTTAAACAGACGGACTTGCTGCTGTAACCCAACCACGTTCCGGCCTGCAGTCAGGCCAATGCGGCGAGAATGCATTCCTCGAACTGATGGAGGCCAAAGGGTTTCTTCAGCACTTGCCTTACCCCCAGATTTTTTGCCATTTCCAGGTAAGCCTCAGGTGAGACAAGACGGTCGCCACCGGATATGGCGACAATGCGTGCGTCCGCGTTGATCCGGAGCAATTCGGCGATGGTTTCGACGCCATCCTTGTTGGGCATGCTCATATCGGTGACGACCACGTCGAATTTCTCCTCCTTGTAACATTGGATCGCCTGAAGGCCGTCACACGCTTCGGTGATGGCATGCCCCTGCTCCTTGAGAAAAAGGGCGATCATCTCGCGCAAATCCCCGAAGTCATCGATCAGTAAAATGTTGGCCATGATAATAGTTCTTAGCACTGATACGAATATATCGCTATCTGGGCATCTTATTTTCGGGGTCTGCGTTAATATACAATTCTTTTACATCGTTTTACGCCACTGTTCGCAAGAGCGGTTTTTTGCTCGACCGGTAAATTCACCAACGAGCCCAAGGAGTCGCGGCACGTTTCATCAATGAATGAATCCCCGACTATTCGATGAAAACAAAACGATGACCTCGCATCCGCTCAAAGCCCGCGTGAACATGGCCTCGATCTTTTTCAAGCAGATTTGAACCGGGAGTGGATAAATCAACCCACTGCGGTATAATCAACGTCAGGTGAATCTTACCATGAATGCCACACTCGCTCGCCCAATATCTCCCGATGTCCGCATCGGCCATGTGCATCTCCGTGTCTCGGATATCGAGCGTTCACTGGCGTTTTATTGCGGAGTTCTGGGCTTTCAGTTGATGCAGCGCTTTGGTGCTCAGGCGGCGTTTATTTCCGCCGGCGGATACCACCACCATATCGGCTTGAACACATGGGATAGTCAGGGAGGCCATCCTCCCGCGCCGGGAACCACCGGGCTTTATCATGTCGCCCTGCTGTATGCGACGAGATCGGATTTGGCGGACGCCTATTGGCGACTGCAGGAGGCCAAGATTCCCCTGGATGGCGCGGCGGATCACGGAGTCAGTGAAGCGCTTTACCTGCATGATCCGGACCACAACGGCCTGGAGCTGTATTTTGATCGCCCCAAGGAAAAGTGGCCTGTTGGCGAAGATGGCAAGCTGGCGATGTATACCCGCCCTCTCGATATCCCGTCGCTCTTGCGCGAGTTGAAAAAATGACCCGTCCTCAATTCCCGTGTCACGGGCAAGGGGAATGCATGAATTATAATCAAGCCGTCCGAACTTACGATCTGATGTCGTGACAACCAACCCGCTATCCGAGCGACAGGATCGTCAGAATGATGGAAACCGGGTTGGCATGCCCTTCGTCAAATCGGCCAACAGCGGCGGTTGCTGCAGTTGAAGCGAGTGACGGTCGAGTTGCTCCGTGTTGGTTTCCCCGAGGAAGAAACAGAAGCGGAAGATGTGCTCGCCCTGATCCGACACCACGCCGCGCGGGTGCTCCGGGGGCTGCGGGTCGTGATGCGCCATCAATGGACTGCGCAGCAAGGTGAATCGGAGTTCCCCGCCATCCCCGTCCAGCGCGTAGATGTCGGGCGCGACCACGCCAAGCGTATTGCCGCCGCAGGTCACCCGAGTCCAATCACGCAGAGGCAACTCCCGACCGTCGTTGGGGCGAACCAACATCCCGCCCATCACGCCATCGATCCGCTCCTTGGCGCTAGCCGGCAACGGCAAGGTCAATTTCAGCAGCTTGTGTTTTTCCGACCAGAAAACGCGCAGTAGAAGCTCCGCATGCGACGCATTCGCCTCGACACGCCATTCGGCCTGAAGGCGACTTTGCCCTATTTTCCCGGTCTGGATAAGAGCGGACCTTAACGGTCCGGTTTCAATCAACTCCGGTTTCTCCCAAACAGGTTCGGCGATCGACACTCCATAGGTGCGAACACCATGCGACCAAGTATCGGTAGGGTCTACAATAAGCTGGAGCACGGGGACGGTTACAGCCCGGCGGCCGAGCGAAAGACTCCAGCCCGATGCGACATCAATCGAGACACCCCGGTTGTTTTTCAGCTTCGTGGCGGAACCGGAAACACCGCTTCTGACCGGGGCCGGATTCCCCTCTTCCGTAATGCGAAAGAAAACGGTTTTTCCAGCGGCCGCGCGGACGGGGAAGAGTATTTTCCCCGTATTGTCATTCCCGGCGATGGCTTCGGAGCGGATGCGTTGGAAGGGGTGACGCCGTCCCTTGTCGTCGAGAAGATGGGTGCGCTCGTTCCACGGATCAGCCCGCCACGGTTCAAATTCAACCGTTCCGTCAAAGTCCATGGCCGAAGGATTGTGCACCGCGATACGCTGCAAGACATCCCCGCCTTCGGATTGCAGGAGACCGCGAAAACCAATCTGGATGACTTCGTCGGCCGCGGCCGCCGCCGCACCGAGTTGGTCGAGGATTTGCGGATAAGCGCTCGGCAGGCAGGTGCCGCCCAACGTGTCGTGGAATTGATTGAATGCGACCTGGCGCCACGCTTCGCCCAACTCGGGAACATCGCGCTCTTGAGACGGCGTCAGTTTGTTGCGCAACCGCCCCGCCTGGTCGAGCAGATGCTCCGCCCGGCGCAACGCGGTCTTAACCGGCCTGTAGACGCTGTAACAACCCACGGCATGCATCTGGAGTTCGCCCGTCACCAGCGGGAGGGAGGAGGCGTGTTTGGCGACGGCCTTGAAGTAGCGGGACGGGGTCGAAAAAACAAACTGGTGCCCGTCGAAGGCATTCCAATGTTCGCGCAACCATGCGATCTGCCGCTCGGTCGGCCCGCCGCCATGATCGCCGACTCCGACAAAACACATCGTATCGTTCACCCCCTCGTGCAGACCTTTCAGGCACGCCGCGATATGGTTCTCGCTCAGTTCTCTCGTCGTATATCCGGACGCGATTCGAAAGGTGACCACTTCAGGATCGCCCTCGTAGCCCCGCCAACGGAAGAGACGCGCCGGCAACGCCATCTCGTGCTCCTGCGGACGCATCATCACATAGTAACGCTGGCCCGCGGCGCGCAGATAACCGGGCAGTGCGGCACCATGCCCAAAGCTGTCCACATTATATCCAACTTTCGGAAAAGATCCGAAGCGGTCGCGGAAGTAACGTTTCCCCTCTTCGATCTGTCGTTCCATCGCGAACCCGCTCGGCAGGTTGCAGTCCGGTTGAATCCACCAGCCGCCCACAATCTCCCATCGCCCCTGCCTGATGAAACGACTAATCCGACGAAACAGTGCGGGATCAAGTCGTTCAATCTGGCGATAGACCCAGGCTTCGCCCCGCGAGAAAGTCAGATCAGGATGGGCGTCGAGCCGGTCGCAAGCACTGCGGCACGTCGCCAAGACTTCGTCGAGACCCGCCTGCCACGGCCAAAGCCAGACGGGATCAATGTGCGCATTAAAGATGAGATGGATGTTCATGGGGTTAAGTTAAGCCAAAGGGGTTGGAGGTTTCATCAATGAATGAATCCCTGAACGTTGGATAAAAACAAAACGACGACTTCGCAGCCACCTCAAAGCTCAAGTGCAGCGGCCCATCACCATGTCCGAGAAACCATAAGCTGATCAAACTCTCCCAGACACCTTCGGATTAACCATTTTTGTTCGGATTGAGGCAGGGCCGAATTGCTGGATACGCCGAGTATGCCAACCCATGGCCAAACACATTATGTTGAAGACGAAAGTCCTTGGATTATGCGGCCGGCTGGTGTGCGCTGGAGGCAATGAACCCCGCACGCGTCTTAGTCGCGATTCTGGCAGCACTCGTCCTGTCGGACGCTGCGTTCGCCGACGCAGACGTGCAACACACGGCGGTGGCCGCGCGTATCGACGGAGCTTATGCGGCGGTGCGGAATGCCGACGGGTCGCGCGGGCTGGTGCCGCTCGCTTCCCTCACACCCGAGGATCGCGCCTGGATGGAGGCGCTCGCCCGTCGCAGTCCGCTCGCCAAGGGCAAGTCCACGGTGCAGGTAGTGAAAGTGGAAACCACGCTTAAGGTCACCATTGAGGTGAGTAAGATCGAGAATGGCTTGGAGACGGTCCAGTTGTGCCAGCCGAACATCATGCGCGACCAGATCGGCGGCACTTGCATGCTCTACGCCCGCGTTCACTGGCTCGACATCGCGGGGTATTGCCTCAACACGCCCGAGATCTATAAAACCATCAACAATTGCCCGTCCGACAAGCCGTGGGAAAACCCGCTCTACTACAAGGCGCTCAATGCTCTGGTGGAAACGCCTTCGCCCCGCCCGCATGTGCATCCATTGCCGGTGGGCGTCGATCCTTTCGATTGGACGCGCGCGCAACTGCGCAAGGGCCGGCCGATCTTGGCCTCTTTCCCCCGCGAGATATGGCAGGCATTGCCTCCCGGCTTCGTGGGCCAGCGTCCGTGGAGCGGAGGCCGCGTGGGGCACCAGATCGTGCTCAATGGCTTCACCTACAACCCACAGACGCGCGCAGGCACGTTTCACGTTATCAACTCATGGGCGGATCTGTGGCAGTTCGACCTCGATTTGAAGGCGGCGGGCGACGACGTCTTGCGGATCGAGGCAAGTGTATCGCCGAAGGGCGAGACACCCATGGCGGACGAACCCGTGCGAGCGACAGTAAAAAGGCTCACGCTCATCCGCACGGCGGGCAAGCTGAACCTTTACGAAGTGGAAACGGATCTTTGGGTGCGCAAAATCGCGGCGCAAGACGAAGCCGCCGCCCGGGCGCTGGCCGAGGCGGGAGACTGAGATACAAGAATCGAGTTGAGAAAAAAGATGAATGCACCTAGTATAAGTCAGTTGAGAACAAACCCAAATCCAGTGCTTTTGATCCTGCTGACCGGCATCTTTGCCGGCATGGCCAATGGCGTTTGGGCGGGTTCCGCCACCAATATCACGGGGTTGTATTACACGGGATTGAACAGCAGCGGCGGTTTGCAGTCGGGAGGGTCGCTCGACGCCAACTGGAACGTGACCTATGCGCTCTACAACAACACCACCTACACCGGCACCAGTGCGTACACGGGGTCGGCTTACACGGTGTTGGGAACATCCATCACCGGCTCGGGCTATGTGCAAAACACCTCCTCCGCGCAATGGATCACCGCGCCGGGGGCGGCCATCGACAGCTCGGGCAGCTCGGTCAACACGGGCGGACTTTTCCTGCCCGGCAACGGCACCTCGACCGCCAGACAAAGCGGGTCCACCTATTACAAGGAGGCAAAATTCCTCTACACCCTGGCCTTTAACATCACGGGGACCGGAGGCACCGGCAGTCTCGTGACAAACGCCATCTCGATCTCCATGACGATCGCGGCGGACGACCAGTATAACGTTTTCGTGAATCCCACCGGCAATGGTACCACCCTGCCGTCAAGCGGCACAGCCTCGGCCAGCGGATTGAGCGCATGGACCAACACGACATCGTTCACCCTCCAAAACGGCACCAATGGTACCGGCACTTCTGGCAACGCGCAGTTTGTGATCGGCACCAACTACATCGTGATCGAGGTGGACAACACCAACAGCGTGACATCGGCCTCTACCGCCACCGCCCTCAATGCGAGCGGCCTGCTCGTCTACCAGGTGGGCAACGCCGTGACCATCGACGGGCATCCGGTGCCCGAAGCGGGGGCTTGGATACCTATTGCCGCCGCCATGGGGCTTTTCGGATTGGTCGCTTGGCGTCGTTCGGGTTCCAGCGGCAAACCCAGGCCGGTTGAAGCGGTGACCTGAGACCCAACGTGTAAAGAGGAGCGTGTATTTGAAGATCTGCTGCGCGGGCTTGGTCCTCGTCCGTGAATATACAATTTCTTTACATCGTTCTGCTCTTATTCCTGTAACAAATCGATATGTTGGGCGTCGTGGTGATCAATGCTCACATTTGAGCCTTTTATTCCCTACAACGTTAGCGATCAGGAATTATTCCCATGAAACATACCAACTCATCCAAGGGCTTCACGCTCGTCGAAATCATGATTGTCGTGGTCATCATCGGTCTCCTTGCCGCCATGGCCATTCCCGCGTTCCAGAAGGTTCGCACCGCCTCCCAGGACAAGTCGGTCACCAACAACATGCGCCAGCTCGGCGCCGCCGCCGACCAGTTCTTCTTGGAGAACGGCACCAATCAGGTGAACATCGCCTCGCTGGTCGGCTCTTCCTACTACGTGAAGGCTCTGAGTACGGTCGCCAACGAGGCCTATCCTACTGACTTCACGCAGGGCACGCCGGTCATCGTCTCGGGCATCGCGGGTCTGCGCACCCTCACGTACATGCAGTGAGCCTTCTCCCGCGCAAAACCGTCCCTATTCGCAGGGGCGGTTTTTTTTGCTCAACCGGTAAATTCAAAAACAGGCCCAGGCCGATCACCGCCGTGCTCTTAAAACTCATCAAAGGGCTCTTACGGCACCAGCCGAGCCGGTGTAAGATCCTGTTCGACGACGCAGGGTTTACCGTGATCCATGAAACCACGCAAAAGTTTCGCATTGATTGGTCGGACGTGTGCTCGGTCGTCGCATTCAGAGATGATTTTTTCTCGAACGATGAGATATGCATCGGCTTTCGATGTGTCGATGACGATGGCCCCCATCGGTGGGTTAAAGAGGACCACCATGGCTATCGGCGGTTGCTTAAAGAGCTGACGGGGAGATTTGACGGCATCAGGATCAACCAGCTTTCCGAATTACCCTCTCCCTCTCACGCCCAGCAATGGACTTTGCTTTGGGGCGAGCCGTGGTCGCCAGTGGAAAAGTGAAATCCTTTCTCACGGGAACGCCCTCAGAAAACCAACTCTGCACGCAAAAATAGGCGCATAAACAGAAAAAGCCGAAGGGGCCGTGGCGAGTTGTAGCAATGAATGAAGCCCCGACTATTCGACAAAACGACGACTTCGCAGCCCGCTCAAAGTTCACGTGCGGCGGCCCTTCACCCTGTCCGGGAAAATATATATCGATAAAACTCACTATGACTCCTTACGTCTTCGCATCTCGGGTGGCTCTCGAAAATCATGAAAGAAAACAATCCTTTGGCCGGAAAATCCGGCGACCAACGTCTGGCGCCGAAAGCGCTTCATCAATGGGAAAAACTCGGCTTCGGCATGTTCATTCACTTTGGCATGTCGACTTTTGATGGCGACGAATTCAGTCGGGGCGACCGGCCATCCGCGACTTACGCGCCCGACAAACTGGATGTTTCGCAATGGATCGGCGTCGCTCGAGATGCCGGCATGAAATACGCGGTGCTCACCGCCAAACACGTCGCGGGACATTGCCTCTGGCCGACCGCGCACAACGATTACCACGTCGGCACCAGCGGGAACCGCACCGATGTCGTCGATGCGTTCGTGGCCGCATGCCAAAAGGCCGGAATCCTTCCCGGACTCTATTATTGTTCCTGGGACAACCGCAACCGCTTCGGCTCCACCACGCCCCATTTCCTGTCGGACGGCACCGCCGTCGATACGAAGAGCCTGGATACTTCCTTCGCGACCCGCGCATATGAAGACTTCCAATATAAACAGATGGAGGAACTCGCCACGCGATACGGCGACATCGGCGAATTCTGGATCGATATCCCGCGCGTTCTCTCCCCTGGGTTCCGGATCCAGCTTTACGACCGTCTCGCGGAGTTGCAACCGCACGCCGTGATCGTGATGAACAGGGGCTTCTTCACCGGGGGAAAGCTGCTCTTCAGCGCCTGGCCGACCGACATCCTTAATTACGAAACCGAAGTTCCCGGCTACTATGTTCACCAAGGCGCCACGGCCGGACATCAAGCTTGGCATGAGTTTGCCGGCAAACATTACTATCTCCCGGGCGAAGTCTGCGATACGGTCAACCCGCACTGGTTCTGGGTTGAGGGTGACAGGCCAAAGTCGGATATCGAGTTGCTGGGGCAGGCGCTGCTTTCCCGTTCACGCGGCTGCAATCAACTGCTCGACGTCGGTCCGGATCGCCACGGATTGATCCCATCCGATCAGATCACCGCATTGCAGCGGTTGCGAAAAAATCTCGATGCTCTCGGTGTTCTTTGACACCAGAAACAAGATTTTGCTGCATGTGGTTGCTCATAAACTACCGATCAAGGCGGAGGAGGATGGGTGATGAAGCGATGCGTCGAGGGGCCGGACGAGCGAGTGGCTGAACACGGTGCCGACGTGCGACATTAGCCGGGTCGGTTCGTGCGATTAAATCATGCCGGTCGGTAGTTAATCCGCCGCACGTCGACTTGCCCCGCCCTGACTTCAAAGAACGGATTTCCGTCCTTGACTCCGACGGTGCCAAAGCCGGTGGCCGTCGCGAGGAAGCTGCGGAAGTCTCCGCGGATTTTCGGAGCGACGTGGAGGGTACGGTCGACCGCATCGTAGCGCGCACCGGTCAAGGCCTGAAGCAGCGCGTAGGAAGCCATGGCCCGCGCATACCAATGGCCGCATTCGAGTTCGTCGAACGGGTTGCGAATGCCGCCATCATAGCGACGGCGGCAGGCGCGCACCATTTCAAGCCCCTCGTCGACATGCCCGAAGGAGATGAGATGCGAGGCGACCTGATATTCGATGCCGGTCCAGACCTCCTCGGAGTAGACAAAGGGGAGCGACGGTTTTCCACCCTGCGGCCAGGTGCAGAGGATGAGACCACCCTCATGCCCAATGGCGTAGGCGGGACGTTGCGGATTGGGAAACCCGGAAATATCCGCACGGAAATTATGCCGGTACACGGAAACGAGATGTTTCGCTATTTTGACCGGGTCGGCGACGGGAGCCAGACCGGCTGCCCAGGCCAGCCATTCCCCAAGAATACCATCGGAGAGGCAGCCTCCGCCATACTGGTATTTGGGCCCTTCCTTTTTCAGAAGCTCCAGCGCCTCGGTCGAATAATCGAGGTTGAAGGTATGCCTGCTCATCTCGACCGGGTTAGGCGAGCGCAGGCCATCCCACTGGATTTTCTGGACGAAGTAGTCGCCGTTGAAAAGTTCCTTCTCGATGAGGGTCTTGCCCGCCGCCAGAATTTCCTCAAATGACGCGACCTCGTCGCCGAGAGTCTTGCCGATGCGGATGCCGGCGTTCAACGCGGCAAGATAGAAACTGGCGCACATGCCGTTGGCGCCCCAGAATTCGATGTCGTAGGTATTATGATGCGGCTCGAAAGGCGCGCCACGATGCCCGGGATCCCAAGTCTCGATGCAGTATTCGAGGCTTTTCCGAACCTGCGGCCAGAGCGTTTGCAACCAGGCGGTGTCGCCGCCGATGCGCCATTCCCGATAGACTTTGATGATCCCGCCCAACTGACCGTCGGCGGCGGCATGGAAAGTGTGCGCAACCGGTCCGATGGGAAGCGATGCACGAAAGTTCTGATGCCCGCGCTCGTCCTGATTGGCGATAAACTCCGTCTCGCGCAGTCCCCTCTCCAGCGACGGAAACAAATGCGGCAGGGCTTGGGCGTAATTCCAAACATGAGTGCAGGTGCCGTGGCAGGAACCCTGATCGTCCTGACTACCCTCCCACGCCCACATCCGGCCATCGAACTGGCGCAGAACCGTAGGCGATTTAAGGATAGTCAGGTTGGCGGCGACGGCCTCGACGACTTCCGGCGGCAGAGTACTGTCATAAAAACAGTCGGTGAACCTCTCTGTCGCCTCGCGCAATCGCCCCGCCTCTCGCGTCCAGTGGGAAACCACGTCGGCGATATCCTTGAACCGCGAAGCATACCAGGGGCGATGGCACTCGGTCTTGAAGTCGGGCTTCGGATTTGCCGGCAACCCGCTTTCCACATGCAGATCGGCGTAAGGCGTGAACCAGGCAAGAAGCAGGCGCACCGTTTTTTCCTCACCGGGAGCAAGGCGGAACGGAATAAAAACGCTGCCCCCCGGGCTGGGGTTGCCATCGGCGACCGGGCCATGCTCAACGATGCCGTCCTCCTCGATTCCCTTCCACAGCATGGTCAGCGGATCAAACCAGCCGCCGCGAAACCAGGCGAGATTCACCTTGGCCTCGGGGCTGTCGATCCAGGCGGCAAACGAACTCTCGACCTCGGGCTTTCCCGGCAGACCCTCCTGGTGCAGGTGAAAGCCGCCGGGCAAGGCCTTGACCGCGGCTCCGGCGCCATCGCTTCCCAAAAAATTGCGGGCATGAAAGGAGTAGACGCCTTCGACCGGATCGGCGGTGTTGTTCTTGAAGCAATACTCGATCGCGCCGACCGGCAGGCCGGAAGCATCCTCATCGCCAGGGATAAAGGGACTCCAACCGGCAAGACTTACCTCCAGCGGAACTTTCGCATCGGAGAGTGAGACCGTGGCAAAGGGAAAACGCGCATCAAACCGGGCCGTTTCAAAACGAGGTAGTCCATAGCTCCGCTTGCCACCACCCATGCCCGAGGAGTCCCACTTCCGATCCCAAGGGAAAAAGAATTTCCAGGCAGGGACAGGCCCCTCGATAACGCGGACGACGGTTCCTGCATGCGGACATTTCAACGAAAGAGCCGAAAATATCAGCGGCTCGTTGAACAAATCCGGTGCATGTCTCAGCGAGAAATGGGAGAAGGAACCTGTGCCATCGAGGCAGAACATGCCGGCGCCGAGACCGCCAATCGGAAAGTGAAGATGTTCCAGTGCCTTTCCTTCGTATGAACCGTTAAAGGGGCGAGGTTTCATCGCCCAAGAACTTCCGCGTAGCTACACGGTGTCAAGAGAAGCCGATTGCACCGACGCATTTTCCAACCTTCGGGGGACCGCCCTCATCCCGCCGATTAACGGACATAAGTCGCCTCAAGTTTTACCAAGCGTTGATTGTCCCAGTCCACAACCACGGCACGATCTCCCCGGGCGGAGATGCGCTGGGGATGGTTGAGAGCGCCAATCATGGGGTCTCCCGTGAAGATCGCGGGCGTGGACAGTTTGCTGTCGGCGGTCAACGCGAAGAGCAACACACGGTTGTTAGTCTGATCGGCCACCCATAAGCGGGGACCATCGCAAGAGATAAATATGCCCGGACCGAACTTGGTGTCGGGCGCAGCACCCCAACCATCCACCCGCGAGAGTTCGGTAAAGTTGCCGCCGTCGCGCTTGAGGCGCACGAGTGAGGCTCCATCGGCGGCGAGAAGTTCGCCGGAGGGCGCGGCGGCCAGGCTGGTGACGGCGGGTTTGGCAGAGGTCAGCTTGAGATCGATGGTATCGCCGAGCGAACGAAAGTGGCCGAGCATATCGACCTTCATGATCACGCCCTTGCCGGAGGCGGCGACCATGAAGACCTCTTCCTTTCCAGCGACACCGAAGACGGCGGCGCCGGTGAGATTGGGCGGAAACTGCGCATCCTTGGAGCTGTCGTCGTAACGCTTGCGAGGGGCTGGATCAATGGAACCGTTGAGGATGAAGGGCATCTTGTTGCGGTAGCCGGCGAAGCCGCAAATGGCGTCGCTCGCAAGCAGGACGGTTTGCTGGCCGTCGCCATCGAGCATGATGTCGGTGTTGCGCGTGATGTCGGCGGGGCCGTCGGTCCACTCCCAGTAACCGCAATTCCACCACACGCGGCCCTTGCGATCGACTGCGAGTCCGGAGGAGCGGTGGATGGCGCCGATGCGGCGCACGGTTTCGAAGCCGCGTTTTTTCGCATTCCAGCGCATCAGATGAATCACACCCGTGCCGCCGCACGTGGCGTAACGATCGCCGCCCAAGTGGACCAGGCCGCCGGGCATGTTAACCTCGCCGTCCTTGGGAAGGGTGCCGATGAAGCTGCCCGAGCTGCCGCCGTAAACCACGCCGGGATCCGGCGAGCCGTTTTCATCGACGCGGCTGATCGTCATGTAGCCGTTGAAAACATAGAGGCTCCCGTCGAGCCAGAGGGGACCGCTGCCGGGAAGCTTCAGCTGCTTGGTGAGGCCTTCAGGGGTGAGCTTGACGGCGGAGTCGATGACGAGCGCACCACCGGGAATCAGAGTGATGAAGTTGCCGCGCACATTGTTGGTGGCGGGAAGACCGGCGGAGACTTCCGCAAGCGTGCCGCGGGGCTTCGCCTGGCCAGTGGCTACATTCAGGATGCTGAGACCTCCCTCCGGCGAGATGACTCCGATATCTCCCTCGATGGCCGTAAGCGACATGGCCTTGGCGGCAACGGGCATCACCGTGGGCGCGGTGCCGGACGGAGCGGTAACGGGCAACGACCAGAGCTTGTCGTTGCTGCAGATGATCACGCGGGAGCCGACCACGTTGAGCATCTGCCGGCCTTTCCCAAGCATGGCCTTGGGCAGCGGATAAACACCGAGCAGACGGCCATCGGTGGAATAGCGGTTGATCTGGGACAGCCCGGCGAAAGCCCATAAAAAACCCGAGGGATCGACGCCAAGGCCGTTTTGCTGAAGCCGCGAGTTGTTTTCTCGATCGGAAAAACGCACGAGGGTGTCACCGGCCTCGCCGGAGTTGCCGAGAATGCCGGCGCTGCGGATGGAGACCTGAGCGGAGAGCGGCGCAACGACGGCAAGGGCTGCGATAAACAAAAAGACGGGACGAGAAAAAACGTTCATAGGGATACGAAAAGTCGAAGGTTGGCTAATTGATTAAACGCTGTGTCGGTCACTCGAAACGCAAGGTGCCCCATAGAGCGGGCGTGATCATGGTTTCACCGGGCACATCGTTGACAAGACCGGTGGACGGATTGGCCCAGTAGCTTCGCAGCAAGTCGATGGTTCCTTCGTCGTCGCCATAGATGACGCCAAAATCCGCCAACAGCGGATCGCCGCCGGCGGCGGGCAACCCCAGCGTTGCGAGCGGGACACGCGCGATCAGGATATAGCCGGTCTTCGTTTTTTTGACCTTGATATCGGCATCGGTAAGGACGTTGACGCGATCCACCTTGGTGCTGCGCCACGGACTGTTGAAGATCACGGGGCTGGTGGTCCCCGGAACCCGAAAGTCATAGAGCACGGCGACGGGCTTGCCTTCGAAATCGGCAAACAAAAGACGACGGTCGCCAGGGACCGGATCGCTGCGGGAAGCAACCGCCGCAGGATTGGTCGAGAACTGGAAGTCCACGGCATCACCGGTCTTGAAAAGGAGATTCTGAACCTTTCCCTGGTTAAGCCATGGCGAAGGATCCTTGACGTCGTAAGCGAGCACCAGATTTCCGCCCTGGCGCAGCATTTTCACGCGAACATAAGGGAACGGCCGGGCGGCATCGCCCCACTCCGCGGCCCAGACGCCGGGCCAATCGGATGGGTTATCGGACAGTTTGACGTCGTCGCGGATGGTGCGAAGCACGGTCTCCTTGCGCACACGCTGGCTGGCGACGCGCGCCTCGTTGGTTTTTTGCGCCGCGGCAAGCTGGTCTGCCGTAAGGGTGAGATCACCGCCCGAGCGCACCAGTTTATCCATGCCTTTCAGCTCATAAATGCGGTAGGCGCCATGACCGGCCTGCAAGAGGTATCGTCCAGTCTTTTCATCGCGGTTGAAGTAGCCGCCGAAGGCCTCGCCACCGACGAGCATTTCGTTGCGCTCGAGGGCGACGCGCACATCGTTGAACATTTCGTCGAGATAGATGCCGTCGGTCGTGAGCGCGAAGAAGCGTCCGTGGTTGCCGTTGAGCACCGTGATGTCGCCTTCTTTGTCGAACGAGGCCGCGCCCAGAAAACCGAGCGTGCCCTGCATGACGCCCAGTTCGGGCAGCGGCGCGTCGTGCGAACCGTGGACGTTGCTCCAGTCATTGCGCAACCGCCACCGGACGGTGCCGTCCGGATCGATGCCCGTCATGGGCGAAGCGTTGAGCAACAGACGGCCTTGATGGTCGGCGAGGGTTGCGCCGAGGTTGTTGATGGAAAAATCCTTGATCGGCTTCGCTTCCGCATAAGCTTCGTCGAGACGCCAGTCGGGGGCGCCCGACGGGAGGAAACCGTGCAGCTTGAGCGTGGTGCGCGAAAACACCTTGGCGTTTCGGACGGGGAGTTGGAGATCGAGGGTCGGATTCACGACCGACCAGTATGGCAGCATCAGTTTTGGGCCGGCGGCGGCGGAACCACTGGTGCCAGGGGCGCCGGAAACCTGCACCTCGTCGGCTTGTGCAAGCCCGTCGCCGTTGCGGTCAATCCAGAGAATGGTGTAGTTGCCGGCATTTTTGCTGGCGACCGCGTTGTTGCGCAGATCTCCGAACTTGCCCATCGGCTGGGTAAAGGCGGCGAGTTCGGCCTTGAGGGAGGGAATCTCGGTAAAGACGGCCGGCACGGAAAAGCGCGGGGTGCTCGCCTGAAATTCGGCGAGCGTGCCGAGCACCGCCCAAAGGCGGGCGCTGCCGTCGGGAAGCTGTTCGAAAACCTGCAGGCAGCGGCTTTTCACGAAGAGGAACGTGCGTCCGTCCTGATGCACGATGTGCACATTGTTTCCCTCGACCACGTCGGCGAGCTCGTTGGCCTTCGTCTGGTGGTGGAGAACGCTTTTTATTTTCGCGGTCTTGGTCGCGTAATCGAGTTCCCACGTCGCACCGGCGGCGACCCACTTGGTGGCATCCAGTCCATCGAAGCCGGCGCCGGTGCCACCGTAAGCGGTCGGTCCGAAAAACTCTTTAATAACGTGACCGGTGTCCGTATCCCAGACGCTGACTCGCTTGGGGGCCTCTTCGTTTTCGGCAAGCCAGAGCCGGTTGCGCGAATCAATGGCGAGACCGTAGGGACGGCAAATGGCGTCGGCCTTCCAAGGGCCGCTCGGAGCACGGCCTCCCCTGATTCCGATTTCACGAATCAGACGACCGGATGTGGTGTAAACCTTGATGTTTTGATCGACACCGTTGTCGGTAAGGAAGAGTTCACCCTTGGAGTTGACGGCGAGACCGGTCGAGACCGGCCAGGGCAGGCCGTTGCTACGGGACTCGGGCAACGGAGCGCTCAGCGTGACGGCGAACAGCTTTTCAAGCGGAGCGTCCACGGCGGGCTTGGAGACGCGAAACATACCGGTGTCGGAGTAGCCATAGATCGCGTGTCCGTCGGTCGCGATGGGACCGGGCGCCGGAACGGCGATGCCACCGAGCTCGCGACCGTCCCTCGGATCAAGAACGAGGATACGGTTGTCGTCGTGCAATGAAAGGTAGAGCAGGCCGTCGAGCTGAACGACCCCGCGAAGATTGTTAATTACCATGCGCTGGCGACCAGGGACACCGATGCCCTCCTCGATGGATTTTTTGTAGGTGAGGACGACGTGTTCGCCACTCTTTCCCTTGTAACGCTGTTGCGTGCCCGCGTAGTCCCACGTCACGAGGGAAATATCGCCATAGATATATTCCTTGCCGTCCGCGTCCTTGCGCACGCTATCGTAGCCGGGACTGCCTTCTGAAAGGGCGTAGATGCGGTCGGGTCCGAGCGCTAGATAGAGCCGCCCGAGACCGATGAACGAAGATAGGTTGGCGGCGGCAACTTTGTTGCCGTCGAGATCGGTCAGCACGATGTTGTTGCCCGACTCGGCAACGGGAGCACCCAGCACGACCTTGTCGCCTAGAGCGGCGGCGCTGGTGGGGTTGCTATGGTCGGCGAGCCAGGTGTGGCTGGCCCAAGGCGCTTTGCCTGGCGCGTAAAAATACATCAGCAACTCGGGCATGATGCCGGGATGGGAAATGGCGCGCCAGTGATAGTCGCCGGGAGCGACCAGCATGCCGTCCTCGTCGAGGCCATCCCAAACAAATTCGTGCGGACCGGCGGTGAACGGCTGGCCGGTGACGAGATTGCGAACGCGGCGGCCGGCGGCGTCTTCGATCACCACCGAGGCCTTGCCGTTCATCGGCTGTTCAAGCGTCAGAGTGATGCGCTGCCCATGCCGCTCCTGGGTGGCAAGATAGTCCGCCACACTAAACACGTTCCAGGCGGAAGGATCTCGACCGATGTCGCGGTGCGGGGGCCAGGTCGAAGGAACAAAGAAGTTCTGGCGTTGCACCGACTTCCCCGCGGCGTCGGTCCATTCGACAGACAATGCCCAGCGGAAACTCGCCTTGGTCAGGTCGCTGCCGAGCCCACCAGCCGGAACGGTGAACGCATAACTCCAGCCACCGGTGGTCGGGACGACATGCGCATTTTTTTCGTCCAACATAACTGCCCGCGCACCTGCGACGCCCAGCCGCACCGCCGGACAGGGCAAGCCGGGTTTGAGCTCGGCGACGTTCAGACGAAGGGTGAAGGAACCGCCTGCGGGATCGAAGGCATACGCTACCACCGGAGTTGCACCGGTGGAGATTGTTTCAAAAGCAGAGGCTGCGCCGAGGGCAACCGGCAGCCCCGTCAAGAGAAGGAAGGCGCAACCGACCAACCGGAGGAAACGAGGGTTGGGGAACATCGAGTATTGGATTGTATTGGAAAAGCAGAAAACAGCCGCCGTCGGAACATCGAGAGAGGCCGAGGGAAGGACGATTCCACCGAGCAAGGGTTACTGAACGGCCTCGATTTTGATTTCGTGCGCGACCGGCCTGATCGCGGCGCGGGTGGAGGCGCGGACGGCCTCGCTCTTGGCAATGATCAAATCGCGAAGCGCCGCGATGTGTCCGACACCTTCAGGAATCACGAGGCTCCATCGGGCCAAGGGATTGAGCATGTTTTTGATGCCGTTCGTTTCGAACACCTGCTGGTCCTGCATGACCTTGGTCGCGGCGGCAAACGGTTCGCTGAAGGGGTTCTCCGGGAACTCGGCGGCGAGATTGATGCCGACGGCGAGTTGGGCGGCGGTGAACTCCTTGCTGGCGACGCCCCAAGTGATGCGGGTGCGGGCCGGCGCATTTTGCACCACTAGCCGGTAGCGATTGAGCTCCTCATTGAACGGCAGGAAAGCGCTCATCGCCAGCGTGTCGTTGCCGTCGGGCTTGCCAATGAAGCAATAGGGATACCGCGTGGACTCGACGCGAAGGACGCCTTGAGCGTAGCTGATCACGCGATGACCGGAACTGCCGACCGCGCGGTTGCCCGAGTAGTCCACGGTGAGCGTGCCGATGTCACCATTCACATCCATCGCCTTAAGAAAGGCGTAAGCCATGGCGAGGTGCGCGCCGGGAAACGGATGCACGCCATCGGGAGCGATCTTGTAACCCTCGCCGAGCACCGTCCTGGCCTTGAGCATGGAGGCCATCATAGGAGTGTAGACATCGGCAAAAAGCACGTTCTCGGATTGCGCAACTTCGCGAGCCACGCCCGCGAGGGCGGACAGCGTCGCGTTATAGGTGATAGCATCGGCGCCTGGACGTCTGAATGCGACCGTGTCGACGATGCCGGGCGTGCCGACGATGATGGCGCGCACGCCACCGGCCTTCAACTTGCGCACGGAGTCAGTCATGGCCTTGCGGTAGCCATCGAGTGTGCCCGGGTTCACGGGGGCATAGTTGCCGTCGTTCATGCCGTAGCATGTGGTGACGACGGTGGGCTTGAAGGTTAGGACATCATTATCGACACGCGCCAGAAAACCCGAGGCGCGCTCCCCTCCCCACCCGAACTGCATAGCCATCAGATTGTCGGCCGGCTGGCATAGTAACAGGTATTGCTCGATGTAGAGTGAATAGAGTTTTTGCTCGGTGATGGAGTCGCCGCAGACGGCCACGAGGTCGCCGGAGCGAAGGATAGAAGCGGCTGGCAGCGAAGGAATCGCGGCAAGCGCGAGGACCAAGGCGAAGAACGAGGAACGTAGGTGAGGATTGACGGGTATCATGGTAAAAAGTGAAAACTAATGATGGGCATCCAGCCCGAAGCGGTGCGGCGGTCCAGTTGGGGCCACCGGATGCAGGCCAAAATCCGCCGATGTGACATCGCCCCGAGCCGCGACCGCAAACGCGCAAGTTAACAGAAATTCCAGCACAAACGGTGGTCGCCGGATGATCATAATTTGCTGGTCGGCGGGAAAACGCCGCCCATGGGCTCGGCGGTGACGGCAGCCCAGGCGATTTGCTGCAGCACGCGGTCAACGTTCGCAGGCACCTGGCCGTCCAATGCCTTTAGTCCGACGGGGCTTTCATGGTAGACGGCGGCAAACCAACAGTAGGAAATCAGATTCTTCAGGATGGGCGACGGATGAAGCGCTTTGTCACTGAACAGCGACTGGACATCGGTCACCCCGGGAATCTTGCCGGCTTGTATTTGCTCCCATAAGGCCAGCAGCGCAGGGCCGGCAGGCACCAGATAAACAAAGTCACGACCATACCGGGCGTTGATGGACCGGGCTTGGGTCCGCAAACGGGCCATGTAGTCCTCGGCTCGCTGCCGCCAGAACTCAGGGTCGGGATGCTCCATCGTCATTTGACTCCACGATACTTGCAGGAGCACGCGAACAGCGGGGTTGTGCTCGAACGCGAGATCGGCGTAGAGGTCGATGCCACGATCGGGCACCTCCTCATGGGGCGACAGCGTGAACACGTCCACACCCCCCGCCCTGAGGATGCTTTTCGCCGTGTTTTTCTCGTCAGGCAGATCCCATATCTGGATGGGGCGCGAACCGCCGATGAAAAGTTTCCCGACGGTGCGATGCCCGGCGTGCCCGGCTTCGATAGCCAGGGCCTCCAGCGGCTGGTCGATGAACTGGTGAAAGCTGTGCCCGCACACAAACACACGCACCCCGTCGGTGGAGTTTGCCTGAACTGCCAATGGCAACACGCACACGCTGGCAAGCGCGGCAAGTGCAAGAAAAAGAGTGCGGGGGAGAATCATGTTTTTTGGGACCGGATGTTTTGAACTTGGAAATATCAGGACTGCCGCACGAACCAGCGGACGGCGTAGGGCGGCAGGGTTGCCAGACCGGAGGAGAAGTCACCGGTGATGGCTTCACGCCAGCGACCGGCGGGCAGATCGAACGACGCGGGAGATTCGCCTACGTTGTGAACTGCCAGGACCGTCTGCCCTGTATCCTTGTTATCGCGACGAACGGCGAAAAGGGATGCGCCAAACTCGGGGATGCTTTGCGCGGAATCGGGGTGGAATGCGCTCAACGTGGAGTGAACCTCCATCAGGTGACGGAGACGCGGCAACACGCGGGCTCGCAGGGAGGACGGCTCGGCGAGCTCTCGGGCAAGAATGTCCGCGTCAAGAGAGGAACGGTTGACGCTGCGTGCGCGTCCCGTCCGGCGGACGAGGTCGTAATCGTTGCGCGAGCCGAGGAGCGACGGCAGGTAGAACGCCGGAATACCCATGAGCGCCATCGGCACGGTCTGCGAAAGCACGAAGCGATCAATCTGGGTGTCAATGGAGCGCGTCCCCGCAGGGTCGTTGATCGCGTCGAAATAAGTCACGTTCAACTCGTAGACGGACACCGAACCATCGGCGTTGCGCTTGCCGGTGATGTCGCCGCCATGGCGTTTCGCGAGATCGCACAACTCCTGGCGCTGCGCCTCGGAGAGGATGCCCTCGGTCGGCCGCATGCCGATACCGTCGTGGGTCGCGGTGATGTTAAGATAGGTGGCGCGGGGGCCGATGTAATCGAGCGTCGCGGCCCAGCGGGTGAGAATCTCCGCATTGCCGGAGTGCAGGCTCCAGAGCAGGAGCGGCGGGAGGGAAAAATTGTAAATGATCTGAGCCTCGTCGCCGCGATCACCAAAATAGCTGATGTTCTCCTTGTGAGGAACGTTGGTCTCGGTGAGCAGCAGCATGTGCGGCGCGGCAAGGTCGAAGAGGTCGCGCCAGAGCTTGATGACCTCGTGCGTCTGCGGGAGGTGCGCGCAAGAGGTGCCGAGTTCCTTCCATAGGTAGGGAATCGCGTCGAGACGGAGCATGGACGCCCCATGTTTCGCATAAAAAAACAGGATGTCGGTGATTTCGACCAGCACGCGCGGGTTCCTGAAATTAAGGTCTACCTGATCCGCCGAGAAAGTCGTCCATAGCATCTCGGTACCGCGCACGGTCTCGTAGGGATGCAGCAGCGGCAGGTTGCGGGTGCGGAGAACCTTTGAGGTGTCCGTGCCCGGAGGGATCGCCACCGCGAAGTCTTTGCAGGCGGGATCGCCGGAGCAGTGCCCCTTGATGTAGGCGCTATGCTGAGACGCATGGTTCACAACCGCATCGAAGACCAGGCGGTAATCATGCGCCAGAGCGGCTACATCCGGCCAACCACCCAGATCTTTGCGAACCGTTCGGTAATCGATGACGGAAAACCCGTCGTCGCTGGAAAATGGAAAATGAGGCAGCAGGTGAACCATGCTCACGGCGGAGCCGAGGTTCGCCCGCAAAAAGTCGCCAAGCGCCTGCAACGGCGTGCGACCATTGCCAAGAATCGTATCGCCATACGTGATAAGAAAAACATCACGCTCTGACCAGCCTTTGGCCGCAGGTGCCACCTGTCCACGGTAGCGCCCGGCAAGCGCGATCAATTCATCGGCCAGAGGGACCGCGATCGTCGCCGGATAGAGCCGGTGCAAACGCGCCGTAATGGACGCACCAACCTCCTCCGCCGATCGAGGAAGACTGGGAGCAACTGATAACCGTGGCGACTCGCGGGAAGCGTTCATCAAAAAATAACCGGGGTATGCGAAAGAGGAGAGGTGACAATAAAAACACCTTCCGCAACGGCCAAGCCGCCTTTGACTGTATGGATTATGTGCCAGGATATTACTCACTGGTCCTGTTATATGGGAATATGTAATAAGCTCACTCTGTCTCGCAGGCTCCGCAGATTGCCCTGCAACGATCCTCATTTATGCCCTTGGATAATCTCCACACCCTCTCACTCACCATACCTACGCTGAATCTCACTCCGGGAAAATGCTATGCCTCTTCGAAACGCCTGTGGCAGGGCATCCCGGGGATTGAACGGACCGTCGGCGGACGCCTCTATGCAACGTGGTATAGCGGCGGTGACATCGAGGGACCCGACAACCATGTGCTGCTCGTCCGCAGTGAAGATTGCGGTCTCACCTGGTCGGAGCCTCTGCTGGTCATCGATCCGCCCGGACTCGTCCGCGCGTTTGATCCGGTGGTGTGGGCCGATCCACTCGGTCGCCTCTGGTTTTTCTGGTCGCAGAGTTTTTGCCAGCGCCTCCCTCAATGGCGCACGTGGAATGGTCGCGGCGGCGTCTGGTTCATCCGCTGCGATGCGCCCGACGCGTCCATCCCAATCTGGACTGCTCCGTCCCGCATCGCTGACGGCGTGATGATGAACAAGCCGATCGTCCGAGCCAACGGCGAATGGCTGCTCCCCATTTCCGGTTGGGGCAACGTCGAACCGAAGCTTCCCGAACTCCAGCCCGAGGCGTTGTCCAATCTCTACGTTTCCACGGACGAGGGCCGCAGCTTCCAACGGCGCGGTGGCTCCGACGTGCCGTTCCGCACCTTCGACGAGCACATGGTGGTCGAGCGGCGCGACGGTTCGCTGTGGATGCTGGTGCGCACGCAATACGGCATCGGCCAAAGCACCTCGACCGATGGCGGCGCAACCTGGACGCCCGGCATGCCTGCAGCGATCGCCGGACCCGGTTCGCGTTTTCATCTGCACCGTCTGCCCGGACCGAATGGACGGTTGCTTCTTATCAATCACCTCAACTTCACCGGACGCTCGCATCTGACCGCCTCTTTGTCTGATGACGACGGCCTCACCTGGTCCTCCCACCTGCTGCTCGACGAGCGTGCCGACGTCTCCTATCCCGACGCGACCATCCTTGCCGATGGCCGCATTTTCGTGATCTACGACCGCGAGCGCCACGCCGCAAAAGAGATCTTACTTGCGGGCTTCACCGAGGCCGACGTGCTGGCTAGTTCGCCAGGCAGCGCAGGCAGTTTCTTAAAACGCATTGTCAGCAAGGGCGGCGTCTGAGAATATTCCACCTTACCCATGAGCATCGCATTCAACCAAGCCCTGTTGTCCACTATTGAAACCGGCGGCGTGATCGCCGTTCTCGTCATTGACCGCAAGGAGGACGCCGCCCCCGTCGCCGAGGCTCTTCAAGCCGGCGGCATAACCTCCATCGAACTCACGTTGCGCACCGCCGCCGGCATCGAGGCGCTGAAGGAAATCAAAAGGTACTTCCCTAATCTTCTCGTGGGCGCCGGCACCGTGCTCACTCCCGCGCAGGTCGCCCAAGTCAAGGCCGCCGGCGCCGACTTCGCCGTGGCGCCCGGCACCAGCCACCGCGTGATGTCCGCCGCCGAAGCCCAGAGCATTCCCTTCGGCCCCGGCATCGCCACCCCCAGCGACATCGAGGCCGCGCTCGAACACGGTGCCAATTTGCTCAAGCTCTTCCCGGCGGAACCAAGCGGCGGACTCGCCTACCTGAAAAGCATATCGGCCCCCTACGCTCACCTCGGGCTCAAATACATTCCGCTCGGCGGACTCACCGAGCAGACCATGGCCAACTATCTCGGTGAAAAATCCGTCGCGGCTATCGGTGGTTCCTGGCTCGCCCCGCGCGAACTCATTCAGGCCAAGGATTGGGCCGGTATCACTGCCCGTGCCAAACGCGCCTCCGAGATCGTCCGCCAGTACCGCCAGCCCAAGTGAAAAAAGTCGTCGTCACCTTCGGCGAGATCATGACGCGACTATCCGCGCCCGGCCATCAACGGGTGCGGCAATGCCTTCCGGGCACCCTCGACGCCGCCTTTGCCGGCGCCGAATCCAACATCGCCGCGTCGATTTCCTTGCTGGGTGCCCGCAGCCGTTTTGTCACCGCCCTACCCCGCAACATCCTCGGCGACGCCTGCGTCGGGTTTCTCGCGGGCTTCGGCGTCGACACCTCCGCCATCCTCCGCACCGACACCGGCCGCATGCCGCAATATTTCATCGAGACCGGCGTCGCCCAGCGCCCCGGCTCCGTGCTCTACGATCGCGAATACTCAAGCTTCAGCCTCACCCCCGGTGACGCCTACGACTGGGATCGTATCCTCGCCGACGCCTCGTGGCTGGTCATCTCCGGCATCAGCCCTGCACTTTCGCCCATTGCCGCCACCGCGACACTAAAAGCCGCCAAGGAAGCTCGCGCCCGCGGGGTCACCGTGTGCTGCGATCTCAACTTTCGCGCCAGGCTCTGGAACTGGGAACCAGGCACACCCGCACGTGCCCTCGCCCGCCGCGTCATGGGGGAACTCATGCCTCACGTTGACGTAGTGCTCACAAACCCCGACCAGGCCTTCGATGTGCTCAATATTTCATGGGACCGCTCCCGCGACACCGATCAGGCCGCCGTCGACAAAGCTGCCCGAACGATCTCCCGGGCGCATCCTCATCTTAAGCAAGTCGTCTTCACTTTGCGCGAAAGCCACTCGGCATCACACAACGACATCGGTTCCCTCCTCTACGATCCCGCCACAGACCGCGTGATCCGAGCCCCGTATTCCGATGGCAGTTACAAGCCATATGCGATGCACACCATCGTGGATCGCCTCGGCGCCGGCGACGCCTTCGCCGGTGGCTACCTCTACGCGCTGCAAACGCCGGGACTCGACGATCCGGCCACCGCCCTCGCCTTCGGCACCGCCGCCTCCTGCCTCGCGCACTCCATCCCGGGCGACATCAATTTCGTCAGCCGCGCCGAAGTGGAGAACCTGATGAACGGCGACGGCTCGGGCCGCGTCGTGCGCTGAGTTGCGACCATCCATGTCTGCCACCACGTCCACCGTCATCCCCATCGACATCGGCCTGCAGCTCTCGGTCGATGAGTACCTGATCGAATCAACTAGGACATCCGACATGGTCAGATCGTTGATAGAGCATCAACCTTCACATCTCCGGCAACGGCAAGCCACCTATTCCCTCTTATGATCCGTCACCTCGCCCACCTCTGTTTCACCACGAATAACCTTGATCGCATCACCGCTTTTTACCGCGACAGCCTGGGCCTCGCTGTGAAATTCCGTTTCGCCGCCGCCGACCAGTCCATCTTCGGGATCTACATCGCGGCCGGCGACACGACCTTCCTCGAGTTCTTCGATCAGCAGCTCGCCGCCCGCCAGTGGGGTGGCGAACCTGCGCCGCTCACCGTAGGCAATCGCTACGGTCATTTCTGTTTCGAGGTCACCGGCCTCGCGGCGTTCCGAGAAAGCCTCATCGCCCGCGGCGTCGACGTAGGCGAAATCCGCACCGGCCTCGATGGCTCGTTCCAAGCCTGGCTCGCCGACCCCGACGGGAACCGTATCGAGCTGATGGAATACACGCAGTGCAGCGCCCAGCTCGCCCTTGGTTGCGATGGCGTGGTGTGTTCGACTCGTTAGCGTATCTTTACGTATCTGGATTTGACCCGCAGGGCATGCGCGTGGAATGTTCCCGCATCCCATGACGTTGGACGAAATCAAACACGCATTGCTCGCCTCCTACGAGCGCGAGGGCGGCATCAATCATCTCGATGGCAGCAACCTGCCATCAGATGAATCGGTCAACCGACTCGCCTCCGACTTCATGCACCTGCTCTTCCCGGGATTCTTCGAGCAGTCACCCCTCACAAAAAAAGATGTGCCGGCCCTGACGGCCATGAGGCTTGAGTCCATCTATACCCGCCTGACCGCCGATATCGAAAAAGCATTAAGCTTTGCCAGCGACCCGGCGCCGGCTGCCAACGCCAGCCGGCTGGCCATGGAGCTGCTCGCCAGCATGCCCGACGTCCGCAAGATCGTTCAGACAGACGTGCAAGCCGCCTATCAGGGCGACCCGGCCGCGCGCAGCACGGAGGAGATCATCCTCGCCTATCCGTGCGTGTTGGTCATCTCGCTCCAGCGCATCGCCCATGTGCTCTACAAACTCGGCGTGCCCATACTGCCTCGCATGATCACCGAGTATGCCCACGAGCGCACCGGTGCCGACATCCATCCCGGGGCGCAGATCGGCAACCATTTCTTCATCGATCACTGCACCGGTGTGGTCATCGGGGAGACGGCGCAGATCGGCAACCACGTCAAAATGTATCAGGGTGTGACGCTCGGCGCGAAATCCTTCGAGGTCGATAACGACGGCAACCCGATCAAGGGCGTGAAACGCCATCCGAACATCGACGATCACGTTACCATCTACTCGCACGCCACCATTCTCGGAGGCGATACGAAGATCGGCGCCCACTCGATCATCGGAGCCAACGTGTGGCTGCTCGAATCCATCCCAGCGAACAGCATCGCCTACTACAAAGGCGACAACCTCGTCGTGCGCTCACGCCGCAAAACCGAAAAAGCGGTGGAAAGCCGCACCGCCTCGGAGATGCAGGCCTGGGACTGGGTTATTTAAGCGTCAGACGCGCCGTTGCCGCGCCGCCACTCCCCAGGCAAGGTCTCGCGCAAAAAACGGACCGCGGTAAATCATGCCGGTGTAGACCTGCAACAACGTCGCGCCCGCATCGAGCTTCTCCGCCGCGCCCTCGGCATCAGTAATGCCGCCCACGCCGATGATCGGCAGCCGGCCCTGCGTGGCCTTGGAAATATAGCTGATGATCTGCGTGGATCGCATCCGCACAGGTGCGCCGCTCAGTCCGCCCGGCTCGTTGACTTCGGCAAAAAATCCCGGCCGTGCCAGGGTGGTGTTGGTTGCGATGACTCCCGCCAAACGAAACTCGGCGATCACTTCCAAGGCTGCGTCGATCTGCGGATAAGTCAGGTCCGGAGCGATCTTGAGCAGCACCGGTATCAGCGCGCCTCCCTTGCGCGCCGTCCGTTCACGGTTGGCCGCCATGATAGCGCCCAGCAACTCGCGCAGCGGCTTCACATCCTGAAGCTGGCGCAGACCCGGCGTGTTGGGACTGGAGACATTCAACACCAGATAATCGGCAAAGTCCGCCAGCTTGGCAAAACTGGCGAGGTAATCCGCCACCGCCTCCTCCAGCGGAACGACCTTGGACTTCCCCAAGTTCACCCCCAGTGGAATACGCCGCTTCCCGGGACCGGGCTGGCCGGCGAGACGCGCGGCCACGCTCTCGGCCCCCTCGTTGTTGAAGCCCATGCGATTGATCACCGCCTCTTCCGCCGGATAGCGAAACATGCGCGGTGCCGGGTTACCTGGCTGGCGGAGCGCGGTGATCGTACCGATCTCCACATGCCCGAAACCCATCGCAGCGGCGGCGGGCCAGGCACTGCCATTTTTGTCAAAACCCGCCGCAAGCCCAATCGCGTTGTGGAACTTCAGGCCAAATGCCTCGATCGGACGGTAGAGCGAGGACGGTAAGCGATTGATCGCCTCCAGCACGCGGCAGACCGGCTTGAGCCGACCTAGCATCGCCATCGCCTCGACGCCCACCTCATGTGCCCGCTCGGAATCGAGATTGAACAACATGCGTCGCATCACCTGTTCGTAGAAAAGTCCCATGTCGCGCGACACTGTGCCTGCCCTGAAAAAAATCAAGTGCCCGTGCGGTCTTGGCCGACAAGACAAACCTGTTTGCCATATATTGGTTTTGCCTGACGTTTTTGTGCTTGTTTTTCGAACGACCAACCACACGCTGCGCGCGAAATTTTCAGCCTCCGCCACCTCCGGTTCCCCCTTCGTAAGAAAGTTCAAAAAAGTCGCTTTAGCGGTTTGACTCCGTCACCGCCCACGCTCTTTGCTCCGACCTAACTCTTCAGCAATCGCTATGGCAAAATCCTCTGCAACTCTCGACTGGTGTATCGTTCGTCTCGGTGAAGACCACAATTGGTGGGTCGACGAAGTCAGTGATCCCGTGCGCTGGGACGTCGATGGACTCAGCATCATCGACCCCCGCCAGATGGCTCACCTCATCGAACTCGTCGAGCCGATGCGCGACTACGGATTCGACCAGGACACAATGGAGGCAGCCTTCATACCCTTCCGCATCGACCGCGAAGCCGGCAAACAACGCGTCCGCCTCAAGCGCGTCAAAGACTCGTTCTTTGAGTCCGACGAAAAACTATTCGCCTTGGCCGACATCGTTGACGAAGAGAACGGTCCCTACGCCGATCTGCTCGACCATCTCACCCGTTGCCGCGTGAAGATGCTCAACGACATTTTCAAATTCGAGTCCAAGCTCACCGTTGATGAAGTCGAGGATGAGATCCGCGAAGACCAAAATGCCGGTTTCATTGAGGGCAAGGCCCTCCACACCTTCGACGAACTCTGCGCCATCCTTGATTATGTCCCCGCCGGCTGGGAAACCGAGGAAGGTGAAGAAGCCGCCAAATCCGACGAAGACATCGACGACCAAGAATTGCCCGAACTCGACGCCGACGAGGAAGAACGTCTCAAGAACGACCAGTCTCTCAAATGGGACGAAGACGATGAGTCGGATGAAGACGACGAAAAACCCAAGGGCGATGACGACGAAGAGTCCGATGATGACGAAGAAAAGCCCAAGAGGGCTTCATCCGACGATGACGAAGACGAAAAGCCTAAGAAAGCCAAGCGCAGCAAACGCTAGGTTTCAGCCATCAACTTAGCACCAAGGGCGACTCTTACCGAGTCGCCTTTTTTGCGCCCGTCTTTGCAGTCAAAGACTGTCTTTCTCGCGTTACCCCTTCAGCACCACCGCCATCTCCTTCGCAAAGTACGTCAGGATCATGTCCGCCCCGGCGCGTTTGATGGCGAGCAGCGACTCGTGGCGCGTGCGTTCCAGATCGAGCCACCCCATCTTCGCCGCCGCGTGGATTTGCGCATACTCGCCCGAAACCTGATAGGCTGCGACCGGCTTGCGGGTGGCCTCCCTCACATCGCGGATGATGTCGAGATAGGCGCCCGCCGGTTTCACCATGAGAATATCCGCGCCCTCAGCCTCATCCAACGCCACCTCGGCCAGCGCCTCGCGGCGATTGGCGGGATTGAGCTGGTAGGTCCGCTTGTCGAGATGATGCGTCCCAGCTGCCGAAGCGCTGCCCACCGCCTCGCGGAACGGACCATAATAGGCCGAGGCGAATTTTGCCGAGTATCCCATGATGGCGGTCTGCGTGAACCCAGCCGCGTCCAGCGCACGGCGGATCGCCCCGATGCGGCCGTCCATCATGTCGGACGGCGCCACGAAATCGACTCCAGCCCGGGCGTGCAGCACGGCCATTTTCACCAAAATCTCCACCGTGGCGTCATTGTCCACATCGAGACCGTCCGCCGTCAGCACACCGTCATGCCCATGCGTCGTATAGGGATCGAGGGCGATGTCGGTCATGACGACCAGCCCCGGCACGGCTTTTTTGACAGCTTTCACCGTCCGCAAGATCAACGCATCCGCATCCAGCGCCGCCGAGCCCGCGTCGTCTTTAAATTTGACCGCCAGCTTGGGAAATAACGCCACCGCCGGCACACCGAGCTTTGCGAGTGCCCGGCACTCCTTCACCAAATCGGTGATATTATAACGCAACACGCCGGGCATCGAGCTGATCGGCTCGGGCGCACCCTTGCCATCCACCACGAACAACGGCGCGATAAAGTCGGCCGGGGTTAGGATCGTCTCTTCCACGAGGGAACGGACGGTGGCATTGCGCCGCAGGCGACGCGGACGATGGGTCAAATCAAGTTTGAAGGGAGCGCTCATGGTCAAAGGAAATTGGACATAAACACGCCCAAGCCCCCACCCCAACCCAAAAAACACCTTTCCGCCTGCAGAGAAACCCTGCTAACACCTACCCTTCCTTCTCTCATGGCCATCAAGCTCCACGACTCGCTCACCCGCGAGACCCGCGAACTCCGTCCCGCGCAACCCGACGGCGTCTACCGCTTCTACAATTGCGGCCCGACCGTCTATGCCGCCGCACACATCGGCAACTTTCGCACCTTCGTGGTCAACGATCTCCTCCGCCGCCTTCTCGAACTCGAGTTCGGCCCGGACAAGGTGCGCCACGTCCGTAATCTCACCGACGTTGACGACAAGACCATCCGCCGCTCCCGCGAGGAAGGCCGCCCGCTCGGAGAAGTCACCCGTCGGTGGACGGAAAAATTCCACGCCGACTGCGCCGCGCTCAACTGCCTGCCGCCGCACGACGAGCCCCGGGCCGCCGACCCGCGCTTCATCCGCGAGCAGGTGAACATGATCGACGTGCTTTTGGAAAAAGGAAACGCCTACCGCGCCGCCGACGGCTCCGTGTATTTCAAGGTGTCCTCGTTCCCCGGCTACGGCACCCTCTCTCGCGTGAAGGAGCGCGAGCTGCGACCCGGCTCCGCGTTCACCGCCGACGCCGACGAGAAGGAGGACGGCAGCGACTTCGCCCTCTGGAAGGCGTGGAAGCCCGACGACGGCCCGAACAAATGGCCCGGCCCGCGCGGCTCCGCCGAGGGCCGCCCCGGCTGGCACATCGAGTGCAGCGCCATGAGCAAAGCGCTCCTTGGCCCAACCATCGACCTCCACACCGGTGGCGTGGATCTGCTCTTCCCCCACCACGAAAACGAGATCGCCCAAAGCCAGTGCTGCAACGGCACAACCTTCGCCCACCACTGGTATCACAGCGAGCACCTCCTTGTGGACGGCAAGAAGATGAGCAAATCGCTGGGAAATCTCTACACCATCGACGACCTCAAGGCCAAGGGCTTCAGCCCGATGGCTCTTCGATACGCGCTGCTCTCTGGCCATCCTCGCAAGCAGCTCAACTTCACGCTGGATTCGCTGTATGTAGGAGCGAAGGCTCTACAGCGAATTTACAACGCACTAGATCAAGCATGCCAACGAACTGGCATGGCACCGGATTCCTTTCTAGAGGTGCTCAAGCCAATTTCCATTGAGGAACTTATCTCAGAGGGATACCGAACTCATTTCCGATACAGCTGGCTCGCACTCTGCGATGATTTGAACACCCCTAATGCAATTGGTGAGTTTTTCGTAGGAATTCACGCACTAGAAACAAATAATATTTCAACCGAGAGCATTAGATTCGAGGTTTGCTGCGCTTTGTCTATCCTACGTGCGCTAGGTCTCGATATTACTGCATCCGTCGCCGCCAAGGCAGATGTGCCAGCCGACATCGCCGCCCTCGCCGAAAAACGCTGGGCCGCAAAAGCCGCGAAAGATTTCGCCGCTGCCGATACGCTGCGCAAAGAACTCACCGCCGCCGGTTGGTCGATGCTCGACCGCAAGGACGGTTATTCCCTAGAACTTCTTAAGAAATAATTTCCCATGTCGATGACACCGCTCGAAGAACTCCGCCACTCCGCCTCGCACATCCTCGCGACGGCCATCCTGCGCATCTACCCCGATGCCAAGCTCGACATCGGCCCTCCGACCGACACTGGTTTTTATTACGACATCGACCTCGACCATAAGCTCACGCTCGAAGACCTCGCCAAGATCGAGGAGGAGATGAAGAAAATCGCCGGTGAAAACCAGGCTTTCTACCGCAAGGAAGTCTCCCGCGAGGAAGCCGTCGAGATCATCAAGTCCCGCGGACAAGAACGCTACAAACTCGGCCGACTCGCCGATATCCCCGAAGGCGAAAAAATCTCCTTCTACCAGAACGGCGAATTCATGGACCTCTGTGCCGGCACCCACGTGCGTTACTCGTCCAAGTTGAAAGCCTTCAAACTCCTCTCCATCGCCGGCGCCTATCATCGCGGCGACGAGAAGAACAAGCCGCTCCAGCGCATCTACGGAACCGCCTTCCCGACGAAGGACGAACTCGTTCAATACCTAGATCGCCAGGAACAGGCCAAGGCCCGCGACCACCGCAAGCTCGGCCGCGATCTAAAGCTTTTCCACATCGACGAAGATGTTGGCCAAGGTCTCATTCTCTGGACGCCCAACGGCGCGATCCTCCGTCAAGAGCTGCAGAACTTCATCAGCGAGGAACTGCGCAAGCAGGGCTATTCACAGGTCTTCACGCCACACATCGGCAAGCTCACCCTCTACAAAACCTCCGGCCACTTCCCCTACTACAAAGAGTCGCAGTTCCCCGCCATCCCCGAACCCGACCAACTCGCTCAGATCGCCACCGAAGGTTGCGGTTGCGCAGAGATGACCGCACGCCTCGAAGCCGTTTCCGCCCCCTTCGCCGCCGCCCTCAACGAGCGCGTTGGCAAGGAGATGATCACGGCTGAACGCGTGATGGACCCGACCAAGCTCCTCGACGGCTTCATGCTGAAGCCGATGAACTGCCCGCATCACATCAAGATTTTCGCCTCGCAGCCGCATTCCTATCGCGATCTACCGGTGCGCCTCGCCGAATTCGGCACCGTTTACCGCTGGGAACAGTCGGGTGAACTCAACGGCATGACCCGCGTCCGCGGCTTCACCCAAGACGACGCCCACCTCTTCTGCACGCAGGAGCAAGTCGCCGCCGAAATCCAAGGCTGTCTCTCTCTCGTTAAAACAGTTCTCTCAACGCTCGGCATGGCTGATTACCGAGTGCGCGTCGGCCTGCGCGATCCCGATGGAAAGAAGTTCGCCGGCAATCCCGAGCAATGGGACCTCGCCGAAGCTGCCTGCCGCAACGCCGCAGCCACCCTTGGTGTTCCTTTCACCGAGGAACCCGGCGAGGCCGCGTTCTACGGACCGAAGATCGACTTTGTCATCAAGGACGTCATCGGCCGCGAGTGGCAGCTTGGCACCGTGCAGGTGGACTACGTTCTCCCCGTGCGCTTCGACCTTTCCTACATCGGCGCCGATAACGAAAAACATCGCCCCGTCATGATCCACCGCGCGCCCTTCGGTTCGATGGAACGCTTCTGCGGCGTGTTGATCGAACACTTCGGCGGTGATTTCCCCGTTTGGCTTGCCCCCGAGCAAGTGCGTCTCGTGCCCATCAGCGACAAGGTCATCGACTATGGTCGCGACCTGTTCAACCAGCTCCGCAACGCCGGCGTGCGCGTCACCCTCGATGAGCACAGCGACAAACTCGGCGCCAAGCTGCGCCGCGCCGAACTCGACAAGGTTCCCTACATGCTCGTCCTCGGACAGAAAGAGGCTGAAGCTCAAGCCATCTCCGTCCGCAGCCGCGCCAAGGGCGATGAAGGCGTGCAGCCCTTCGCTACCTACTTCACCCGCCTCCTTGAGGAGATTAAAACGCGCACCCTGCCGGTGAAGATCGAGAAGAAGGTCTGATCCCGACCATGTCCGCTTGGAAACCCGAACTCGACGCCATCGTAGGAGCACGCCACGGCGGGCAGGTTGAGCATGTGCTCGGCCTGCTCAAAAAACTTGATGCCCGTTTCCCCAACGTCGCCGAGATCGTTTACCAGATAGCCTGGACGCTCGACATGCTCGGTCGTCCGGACGAAGCCTTTCCCTTCTACGAAAAGGCCGTGACGCTCGGCCTGCCGCCCAACGAACTCTCCGGCGCACTGATCGGACTTGGCTCGACGTTGCGCACGCTCGGACAGACGGCGCGCGCCATCGAGGTATTGGAATCAGGTCGGCGGCAATTTCCAGAGAATCGGGAGTTTGAGGTATTTCTGGCGATGTCCCTGCACGATGCGGGTCGTCACACCGAGGCCATGCAGTTGCTGGTAACCACCCTCGTCGATACCAGCGAGGACATCGGCATCACCGCCTACCAACGAGCCATCCGCCACGCGGTGAACCAGCTCACATAAAAGTCGGAGCGAGTGACACTCCCAACCAAAGAAAAAACCGGCCCATTTCGTGGCCGGTTTAAAAAAAAAGAATCAACGCACTCTCAAACGGCGGTATCGCCGCGCTCATCGGTGCGGATGCGCACCGCTTCCTCGATGTTGAGGACGAATACCTTGCCGTCGCCAATCTTGCCCGTTTTGGCCGCTTTGACGATCGTCTCGACGGTCTTCTTGAGAAGCTCGTCTGTCACCACGATCTCCAGCTTAACCTTGGGAAGGAAATCGACGGTGTATTCGGACCCGCGATAAATTTCAGTGTGCCCCTTCTGGCGTCCGAAGCCCTTGACTTCGGTGACGGTCATACCCTCGATGCCTATTTCGGCAAGGGCTTCTTTCACTTCCTCCAGTTTGAACGGCTTGATGACGGCGATGATGAGTTTCATTAAGAGTAGATTTTGAGACTTCGTTAGAGAGTTAGCAGGCCTGCATAACCGGAGCAAGCTTCTGTTCCCAAGTGCAAGCGATAAACTGCACGCTTGGTGTATGGTTTAAGATTTTCGATGAGAGTTAAGGAGCGGGTATTATTTAGCACGACGAGTGCCAAGATCACCCGCGTCCTTCAATTCCATCAGGGCAGCGCTTCCATCCGTCAAAACAAAAGCCGGAGTCCCTTCATGAGGAATTCCGGCTTATGGGACAGTTGCGGCCTTCTTATTCGGGCATCACCGTCTGGATGTGCAGTTCCTTGAGTTGCTTGGCCGTGACTTGCGTGGGGCTCTGTGCCATGAGATCCTGGCCCTTCTGCGTCTTCGGGAAGGCGATGACATCACGGATGCTGGTCGTGCCGCAGAGCAGCGCGACCATGCGGTCTAGACCGAAGGCGATGCCGCCATGGGGCGGT
>CAIVDS010000057.1 GCA_903904685.1 uncultured Verrucomicrobiota bacterium | reverse complement strand
CGCCTGAGAAAGCCGGCGAGGGGCTGGGCCGCGGAAAAGATCAATTTCCTAAACGGGATCGCCCGAAGACGTCACCACTCGTAAGTCCGCAACAACCCATGGGCCACGTTTTTTTACGGGGTCTGATCCACCAAAAACTTTTCGGCCGCTCCCCTCAAGGGGACCATAGCACCACCCGTTTCTACCGCCCCAGGCGGGCCGCCGGACCGAGCTTGTTTCCTAAGAAACACCCACCAGAGCGTTGTCCTGATCCGCTTCGCACAGAACAAACCCCAGCGACTTCGCGCGCCGTTGAAGATTGGCCAGAACGCGCTGTTTGTAACGGTCTTCATAATAGGTCGCGCCGGGATCGGCGTATGACATGCCATGACGGAGCGTATTGTAGAACAGGACCGCGATCTTGCGCGCGGTGGCGGTGATCGCCTTCGCTTTCCCCACCCGCGCCGACAGTCGCCGGTAGAACGCCCCCAGTGCGGTGTCGGTCCGGCCAACCGTGCCAGCGGCGAGGCGCAACAGCGACGCGGCCCGATTGCTGGTGCGCCGCGTTTTCGACGACAACACCTTGCCTCCGGAAATCTTGTTATGGGGCGCGAGCGCGAGCCATGACGTGAAATGCTTCGCGCTCGGCCAGGCCGTCAGCGTGGTACCGCACTCTCCGACCAGCTTGAGCGCGAGGTATGGCCCCAGACCGTCGATCTGAGTGAGGTCCACGCCAAGGATCGCGTGGAGTGCCGCACGGGCATCGAACCCCGGTGCATTAGGTTGGCGAGACCGCCGCCGGACGGGAAGCAGCTTGTGTGCGGGTGGCGGGGCGTTCTGCTTCAGCCGGGTCAGAATCGCCTGAATTTGTTTATCGCAGGCCGTCACCTTCGTCTGATACACGTCATAAAGTTCGAATGCCTGGGTTAAGGCGAACACGTGCTCCTCCCGGTAATTGCCAATTAGTGCCTGGCACATCGTCTCCACGGTCGCATGACATCCCCGCTCGCGATAAGATGCCAGAACAGCGGGATCGCGCTCGCCCTCCACGATTGCCCGGATGATGGACATGCCGGTGACCCCGGTAATATCGGACACGACATGATGCAATTGCAGGTTCATCTGCGTCAGTGCCTTTTGCATGTGCTGGATGTGTGCCGCCGCGTAATCCAGCAGCCGCTCCCGCTGCCGGAGGTAGGCGCGCAGACCGGCTATTTCGGCCTGGGGCCGGAAGCTCGCACGCAGCAAGCCGTATTCGTGGAGACGCTGCAACCATTGTGCGTCGCTGACATCGGTCTTGCGGCCCGGTACATGCTTCGCGTCCCGGGCGTTGACCACCATCACCTCGAACCCCCGTTGTTCCAGGATTTCGAATATCGGAATCCAGTAAATACCGGTCGATTCCATGACGACCGTCTTTATGCCGCAACCGGCGAACCAATCCGCCAGCCGGTGAAGATCGTCGGTGAAGGTCCGGAACGTTCGAACCGGCTCATTGTCGCGGTCCGGACCAACGGCCGCGACGTGTATCGTGGCGCCGATATCGATCGCCGCCGCGGCCGGATGAACCTTGGTCAGGTCTCGTGATTTACGAGAACGCTTCGCCTGAGACACGCTGTAACCCTCCTGCCTGAGAAAGCAAAAGAGGGGCTGGGCCACGGAGAAAGATCAATTTCCTAATCGGGATCGCCCAAAGGCGTCACCACTCGCAAGTCCGCAACAGCCCATGGGCCACGTTTTTTTACGGGGTCTGATCCACCAAAAACTTTTCGGCCGCTCCCCTCGCGCTCAGGATAGCGCGGTCCGTTTCCAACGCCACAGGCGGGCCGGCGACCCGAGCTCGTTTTTTAAAAGCCTCCTGGGCATCGGGGTCCTTTTTCGGATGGAAAGGCCGCGGCCGCAATCGCGTCAGACCCAGTTTGCGCAGCCACTTGCCGACCGTCCGCTCGCAGACTGTGACGGAGAACCGTTGCGAGATTTCCTCGCGCAGATCGGCGCAGCGCCAGCGTACCACGTTGTTCTTTTCGGGGTCTGGTCCCGCGATCGTCAGCTCTTTCAATGCCGCCATTTGCGCTGGTGCG
>CAIVDS010000056.1 GCA_903904685.1 uncultured Verrucomicrobiota bacterium | reverse complement strand
TTGACCGACCCAAAAAAAGCCAATATTGCATTTTTTGCTTATTTTGTGTCAACCCCCATGCCTGTTTATGGCATCCTATCATTATCATGGGAGTTATGCTTAAAAATAAAATGCTTTTTTGCCGCTAATCCAAAAGAGCCAAGGCGAGTTTCATCAATGAATGAACCCTGACCGTTCAATAAATAATGATGACTTCGCAGTCAAAGCCAAACCGATAAGTCATCCTTCCCCGTGTCTTCTCCGCATAAACAGGAACTCACGAGTTCCGCTCAATAACTCTGTTCCGCAAAAAATACAAAAATGAAAAAATATATCATCATGGTAATCGCGATCACCGCATGTGCATTCGCGCAGTCGAAAGAAATCCAAACCCCCGATGACTTATATATAGCCATCGTCGCCGCCGCAGGCCCCGACCAAGGTGATATTTCATGGACAGGCGATCACGTTACCCCAATCGGAAAGGAAACACTATCTTGGTTACTTCAGCAGAAATTTTTTGAATCAAAGCCAAAAGCCAAGATATTAGAAAGGAAAGACGACACGGGACAGAGCGGACGATACGAGTTGATCGTTCAATATAGATACGATGACGGGTATGAAAAAGTTTCGATTATCTTTTTCAAGGAATCTGGAGTTTGGAAATTCCATGATGTTTATCTTTTCGATATGAAGGGTGCCCGTTTTGATATGTTTTTGTCCTATGTCGTAAGAGAGCCCATCAAATCACGCTTACTTTTTGCGAGTCGGAATCCTAGTATAGTTATGAAGACTCTGGGTAGTGCCGCAGATGGCTTTTCCGGTAATTTGTTTATCTGGTGGCTTAATAATTAAGAAGAAGCCGAACCAGTGGTGGCAGCGGCCCACGGAGCCAAAATCTGCAAGTCCGTAATTTAATAATTTATTATGAATACTAAAATATTTGCTTGGGGGAGCGTCGCGCTATCGCTGTTTTGGATTTCTATTCTTATTAGCGTTCATAAAATCAGCGCATTTGAATCGGTAAAGCTTAAGCTTTATGATTCTTTATTTGGAATGTCTGTAGCATCGGGCATATATCTCCTGATCTTCGCGCTTTACGTCATCGTAAATACCGACGATCCGAAAGGGTAAAGGGAATTCAGAAAAGTGAGCGAATTCAGAAAGAGCCCAGCCGCGTTTGCGTGTTTCTTGGACCGATCGGCGGACGAATGTTAGGCGGAAAGAGTCGGGCCGTTGTTAGTTGATTATAGGGTTCAATCAAAGGGGGCAGACGCCGGATGCCGGTCATGGCCGGGATTTCCCCTTTTCCTGACAAAGCCATAGTCGCCTCGCGCCTCATTTGACGTTAGTCGAAGGCATGACTTGACCGAATCAGAGAGTCGCGCATCGTTTCGCCCATGAGTATCCTTGAACTCAAACAAGCAGTGAGCCGCCTGACGAGGCGTGAGCGACTTGAGCTTCATGCGTATCTTATCCGTTTGCGCCACAATACGCCCGAATGGAAGCGTGCGACAGCGCGCCGACTGCGTGAGATGCAAGCGGGGAAGCGCGTATCCGCCGAGCAGCTTGAGTCTTTGATGGCCCGTGGCTGATCAAAGTCGATATCGGCCGTCGTTCTCGGCGATGGCCGCCGAGTTTATACTGTCTCTCTCGAAAAGAAGACAGAGGGTCGTGATGGATCGCGCCCATGAGCTTGCCCGAGATCCGTTTCTCGAAAGCGACTATCGGCTTGAAGATTCCGACGGTCGCATGGTGGAGCATCTTTTGATCGACGGCTTTGTGTTCTCATACTGGGTCGATCACGCAGCAAAGCTTGTGATGATCGCGGAGATCGAGGACGCAGAATAGCGATCAAGATAAATGGGGTCAAAAGGGGGCGAGACGCCGGATGCCGGTCATTACCGAGATTTACCCTTCATCGGGTTGAGAAGAAGCCGATCAACCATCAGGTGGCCAGCGCGGGCATGGGGCAGTCGAGGGCGGGTGTTACGGCGGGCGTCCGTTATACCAAAGTCTCGATGCGGTTCTTTTCCCTGACATGGGCAGGATGCCCATGCCACGCCAAGCCACTGGTTACCCCGATCAGTCGTAGAAGACGGCTTCGTTGGTCTGGAAGAGGGCGTGGGCGAGGCGGGCCCAGGCGTCGAGGGGGCCTTGGTTCTTGGCACCGCCGACGGGACCGGTCTCGGCGAAACGGCGGAGGGGATTGAAGAGCTGGCGTTGGTCGCGGAACGAGGGCGAGGGTGTCGGGGTCGCGAGGGCGTTGGCCGAGGCGCCGGTCGGGGTGGACTTCACGTAAGCGGTGGCGAGGGCGATTTCACGGAAGGTGGGCTGGCGTTGCAGGATGGCGACGTAGAGGGAAATGACGCGGTCCTCGGTGCGGGTGAGCGTGGTGAACTCGGGGCGTTGGGTGAGCTTGCGGGCGGTCTCGATGATGAGCGGGTTGTTCATGAAGAACAGGGACTGCTGGGGCACGGTGGTCTCGTAGCGGCGGCCGCTGGGGACGTCGGGGCTCGGGAAATCGAATTGGGTGAAAAGCTCGGGCGGATTGCGGCGGTCGATGAAGGTGTAGAGGGCGCGACGGGTGGCGAAACCCTCGCTGCTGAGGCGCACGGATGTGCCGCCGACGGCGGGGTCGAGCGTGCCGGCGATGGCGAGGATGGAGTCGTGCATCTCCTCAAGATCGAGGCGGCGGAGGTTGTAGTGCCAGAGAAGGCGATTGTAGGGATCTTTGGCGGTGTAGGCGGCGTTGTTAGTGGCGCCGCCCTGCTGGTAAGTGGCGCTGAGGACGATGAGACGATGGAGTTTCTTGATCGACCAGCCGTCCTGCACGAAGCGGGATGCGAGGTAGTCGAGGAGCTGCGGGTGGCTGGGCGGGGCGGACTGGTTGCCGAGGTCGTCGGGCGTGGGGACGATGCCTTCGCCGAAATGTTGCTGCCAGAGGCGGTTTACGAGGACGCGGGCGGTGAGGGGATTGGCGGGGCTGGCGATGTCGCGGGCGAGGTCGAGTCGTCCGCTGCCATCGGTGTAAACGGGGCGGTGGTCGGGGTCCGGCGAGAGAATGGAGAGGAAGCGGCGCGGGGTGACGTCGCCTTTGTTCTGAGCTTCGCCGCGGATGAGGACAGGGTAGTCGTGGGGGTAGCCCGCATCGGTGAGGACTTCGGCGCGGGGCGGTGCGCCGGGATGGGTGGTGTCGAGATCGCCGATTTGGGATTGGAGAACGACCTGTTCACGGAGGAGTTGGCGGCGTTTGTCGGGGGCGATTTCGCCGGCGCGTCGGAGCGACTGGAATTCCGTGCGAAGGGTGGTTTCCTTATCCTCCAAGGTCTTGGATTGGGCGATGTAGTCGAGGTAGGCGGGGGTTTCGACGACGGGCTGGAGGGTGGGGAGATCGATGGCGCGGCGGGGCTGGGTGCTGCTGGCGAAGATGCCGTAGAGCGAATAGTAATCTTTGGTGGGGACGGGGTCGAACTTGTGATCGTGGCAGCGGGCGCAGGAGACGGTGAGGCCGAGGAAGGCCTTGGTGGTGACGTCGATGCGGTCGTTGATGATGTCGTGCGGGTTGCCGTCGAACTGGTTGCCAAGTGTGAGAAAACCCAGGGCGGCGAGGATGCGGCGGTCACCGGGGGCTTGGTCGGCGGGGAGGGTTTTGCGGCCGAGGGATTTGAGAACGAGGGCGTCGGCGGCGAGCTGTTCGGTGATGAAGGTGTTGTAGGGTTTATCGGTGTTGAAGGCATCGATGACGTAGTCGCGGTAAGTCCAGGCTCCCGCGTAGCGCGGATCTTCGCGGCGTTTGACGGTGCCCTTGGTGTCGGCAAAGCGGGCGACATCGAGCCAGTAGCGCGCCCAGTGTTCGCCATAGTGCGGAGAGGCGAGGAGGCGTTCGACGACTTTGGCGTAGGCGTCGGGCGAAGCGTCGGCGAGAAAGGCTAGGATTTCGTTTTCGGTTGGTGGGAGCCCGGTGAGGTCGTAGGTGACGCGGCGAAGGAGCGTGCGGCGGTCGGCGGCGGGACTCGGCTGCATGCCGGAGGTTTCGAGGTCGGCAAGGATGAAGTTATCAACAGGAGTGCGGCACCAGTCGGGATGCTGGGTGGTGGGGACGGCCGGTTGGACGACGGGCTTGAAGGACCAATGGTCCTTGCTCGGGGCGTAGGCGTGGGCGGCGGAGGTTGAGCCCGCGGTGGTCGGAGCGGCGACGATGGCTGCAGTGGTGCGGGGATCGGGAGCGCCGCGGCGGACCCACTCGACGAAGTCGGCGATGACGCCGTCGGGAAGTTTATTGCCCTTGGGCGGCATGCGGAGATCGGGGTTGCCGTAGCGGATGGCCTCGATGAGGCGGCTTTCCTCGGGCTTGCCGGGCACGAGGGCGGGACCGCTTTCGCCACCTTCAAGAGTCGCGGCGCGGGTATCGAGGTGGAGACCGCCACGGAGTTTTTCGGCCTGATCGCTGTGGCAGCGGTAACACTGGTCGGCGAGAACGGGGCGGATTTTGGTTTCGAAAAACTGGAGGTCGTCGGGAGAAATCGGCGCGACCTGGGCGGATCCGGCCGCCCACGTGACGGCGGCGAGGAAAGTGGCGGATGCGAATGGAAAACCGTGGCACATGACGACGAGCGGTCAGGCGAGGATGGGGCGAACGACTACGCCGGCGTTGTCGGTGAGGCGGAAATCGCGGCCGTTGAAACGATAGGTGAGCTTGGTGTGATCGAAGCCGAGGCAGTTGAGGATGGTCGCGTGGAGGTCGTGGACGTGGACCTTGTCGGTGATCGCGGCGGCGCCGAGTTCGTCGGTGGCTCCGTGTACGACACCGCCCTTGACGCCGCCACCGGCCATGACGACGGAAAAGGCCTTGGCGTTGTGGTCGCGGCCTGGGTTGTCGAAACCGTTGCGGTCCTTGGTTGGCTTGCGGCCGAATTCGCCGCCCCAGACGATGAGCGTGCTATCGAGCAGGCCGCGCTGTTTCAGGTCGCCGAGCAGGGCGGCGAAGGGCTGGTCGATTTCGGCGGCCTTGGCGGTGAGTTTTTCCTGGAGATCCTGGTGATGGTCCCAGCCGTCGTGCCAGACTTGGACAACACGTACGCCGCGTTCGACGAGGCGGCGGGCGATGAGGAGCTGGCGACCGGTGTTAGTGTCACCGTAGGCGGCACGGGTGGTTGCGTTTTCTTTGCGGATGTCAAAGGCGTCGGTGGCCTCGGTCTGCATGCGGAAGGCGGTTTCGTAAGACTGGAGGCGGGTCTCGAGGGCGGCTTCGCGCTGGAGATTGTAGGCGTGGAGTGTGTTGAGCTGGTTGACGAAATCGAGCTGACGGCGTTGCTCCGATGCGGGGAGGTAGGAGTTGCGGATATTTTGAATCATCTGGTCAACGGTCGTGGCTTGGGTGTTGACGCTGGAGCCTTGAAAAACACCGGGGAGAAAGGCCGCCTGATAGTTGGCGGCGCCGCCGACGGGAAGGCCGCCAGTGCGCAGGGAGATGAAGCCGGGAAGGTTTTGATTTTCGGTGCCGAGGCCGTAGACGATCCAAGAGCCGAGGCTGGGCTTGGAGATGCGCAGGGCGCCGGTATTCATGAACACGGTGGCGATGTCGTGCGCTGGGATGTCGGTCCACATGGAGCGGATCACGGCAAGGTCGTCGGCGTGTTGGGCGGTTTTGGCGAAAACTTCGCTGATCTCGATACCGGCGCGTCCGTATTTTTTGAACTTGAACGGTGAGCCCATCGCCACGCCGCCGCCGGGGAGCGTCTGGTTGTTGAGCGCGCTGAGGGCGGGTTTGGGGTCCCAAGTGTCGACATGGGACGGGGCGCCTTGGGCGAAGATGTGGATGACGGACTTGGCCTTGCCGGGGAAGTGGGGGGCGTGCGGCAGGAGGAGATTGCCGCCGTTACCCGCAGTGGTGGCGTCGGCGAAGGCGGAGAGCGGGTCAATGACCGAGGCAAGGCTGAGCGCGCCGAGACCAAGACCAACGCGGCTGAGAAACTGACGCCTAGTGAGGAAATAGTCCTCGGGGTTGGTGGAGATGCCACAACAGGGGTGAGCGTGGGAGTGGTGATCGTGAGGCATGATTAGCGGGGCTGTACCAACCTATGACGCGGGCTGATCAGCAGGGTTGCAGGACATCACGTCAGACTTGCAAAAACCGTCGCAGCTCAAGCGGCCAACGCGGGCATCGGGCAATCGAGGGCCGATGCGAAGGCCCGGAGCAGTTCGACTTCGCTGACGCGCACGGTGCCATCGGCGGTGACGACGTGCGCGCCGGCCGTGAGCAGTCGCTGCTTGATAGGCAGCGAGCCTTGGGCGAGGCGGTCCAGCGCGGCGTCGAGGCATTCGAAGCTGCAAGCGGAGGCGGGCAGCAAACTGAGTCGACCTTCGAGGAGTTTGAGCTGGTTGGTGCCGGCGGCGAAGGCTTCGGCCACACCCGCTTCATCGTCGGATGCGGCGCGGGCGAGGGCCGACAATACGAGGGCGATCTCATGATCGACCGCTTGGAATGAGTAAATCTGCGCTCCGGGCTGGGAAGGCGTTTTGCCGAGCGTGAGGTGGTGGGAAAGGACTTTTTGCAACGCGAACTCGAAGGTGGTGACGCGGCCGTCGGCGTGAACGAGCTCGTCGAGCGTATCGAACAATCGAGCCAGATCGGCGGGCGGCAGATCGTGCAGGGCGGGCAGGGAGAGAAGCGCCAGCGGCAGGCGCGCTTCGGGACGCAAGGAGCGCAACGCGGAGTCGAGCGCGGCGACATCGGTTGCGAGGGTTGTGCCGCCATGTTGCCTGATGAGGGTTTGCTGGCGGGCGCGTTGCGCCGAGTCGGTGTCGAGAAGCAGTCCGCAGATGAGCGCGCTGGCGCTGGCTTGGGAACGGGTGGCCTCGCGCAAGACGACAGGAGTTGAGTCGAGAAGGGTTTGGGCGTTGGCGACGTTTTCCGGCGTGAGCGTGCCGACGGAGGTGATGATGCCGTGAGCGTGGCCGTGGAGCGGAGCGGCGGCGTTCGTCGGAGCGAAGCCGGCCAACGGAGCCGAAACGTCGCCGGTGGCCTGAGACCACGATTCGCGGGTCACATCGACGACTTGGGGCGGGTTGAAATATTTGCCGTCGAACGACGGATCGACCGCGCGGATGCGTTCATCGAGAGGCGGGTGCGTGGCCCAGAGACCACCGAAGCTAGAGCGGAATCCCTGCGCAAAAAAGAAGTGGCCGATCTGCGCGCTTTTTGTGGATTGCAAGTCGGAGCCGAGGGCGTAGCCGCCGATTTTTTTGAGGGCGCCGGTGATGCCGCCGGGGTTGCGGGTGAACTGGACGGCGGAGGCGTCGGCGAGAAATTCACGCTGACGCGACACGGCTGCCTGAATGAGGCGACCAAAGAAATAGCCCGCGTAGCCGATCACCATCAAGGCCAGGCCCGCGCCGAGGATGGCGATGATGACGCCGCCGCCGTTCTTATTGTTGCCCGATCGGACGCGGGTATAGCGCAGGCTGTAGAGGATGCCGCGGCCGATGAGCCCGATCACGAGGATGCCGAAGACGATGGCGGTGATCTTCAGGTTGAGCCGCATATCGCCGTTGAGTATATGGCTGAACTCATGGGCGATCACGCCCTGCAACTCGTCGCGGTTGAGTTTTTCCAAGGTGCCTGTGGTCACGGCCACGACGGCGTCGCTCGTAGTGAGGCCGGCGGCGAAGGCGTTGATGCCTTCCTCGTCGGGCAGGATATAAACGGACGGCATGGGCACGCTGGAGGCGATAGCCATTTCCTCTACGATGTTGAGGAGTTGGCGTTCCTTGAGGTCGGTTGTTTGCGGATCGATACGGCGACCGCCGACCATCTCCGCCACGGCGCGGCCGCCGGCTCGAAGTTGCATCCATTTAAAGAGCGAGGCGCAGCCGACGACGGTCAGTGTGCCGAGCGAGACGGCGGCAAAGATTTGCGCATCCCACCACGGTTTTTTGAGTGCCATGATGGCCGCGACGTAACTAGCTGCGATCACTCCGAGCACGGCGAGGGAAAACAGCACGACGAGCCGACTGGTGCGCTTTTTTGCGCGGGCCTGAGCTTCGAAGAAATCCATGGCTAGCGCGGCATGGGTGGAGGATCGGACGGCTTGCGAGCAACGGATGAACGGATCGCCCGCAGACGCTCGCTGCGCGGTATGAAAAAATACAGCACCGCGCCCAGAATATGGGTAAATAAAATAATGAGAATCCAAGCGGTCTTATCGCTGGTGACCATCGGTGAGTTCGCGCAGTCCACAAGCATCCATACCCAGAATGCGGTGATGATCAAACCCAGCGCGGCGAAGAACATGAGCAGCGCGATAAAGGCCAGCGCCAGACCGCCGAATCCATGACTGAATTGGTGGATGTCCATCGTAGTCTGCATGACATTGACGAGAGCAACGGATCAGGTGAACGATACTTTGGGCGCGTTGCGCTCGGCGGGGTCTTCAACCTTGAAGAGTTCGGCGGGCTGGAAGCCAAACATGCCGGCGAAGATGACGTTCGGGAACACTTCGCGGGTCGTGTTGTAGGTCATGACGCTGTCGTTGTAGGCCTGACGGGCGAAGGAAACCTTGTTTTCCGTGGAGGTGAGCTCCTCGGTGAGCTGCATCATGTTTTGGTTGGCCTTGAGGTCGGGGTATTGCTCGGAGACGACCATGAGGCGGGAGAGCGCGCCGCCCAAGCCGGCCTCGGCGGAGAGCAGGCCTTTCATGGCGTTGCCGTCGGCGGGGTTGGCGGCGGCGGTCTGCGCGGCGGCGGCGGCGATGTTGCGAGCCTTGATGACGGCTTCGAGAGTGGAGCTCTCATGCTTCATGTAGCCTTTTGCGGTTTCGACGAGATTTGGGATGAGATCGTAGCGGCGCTTCAGCTGCACGTCGATCTGCGCGTAGGCGTTTTTGAAGCGATTTCGCAGGGTGACGAGGGCGTTGTAGATGCCGGTGATCCAGAGGCCGAGGACGACCGCGATGGCTAATAGAACTCCGAGGACAATGAGGGTTGGGATCATGATAATGAGGTTTGAGAAGTCGTTCCAAGTGTGCCGAGGACGGGCGGCGGAGCGAGGCGGAACTTATTACAACGCGATTGATTGTTTCCACCGCACCGAACAAGGTCTGCGGGTCGCATGTCGTTCCGAATCTTGCTTACTCCTCTGTTGATCGTTGCCGCGTCGGTGGTGCGCGCCGTGGAACCGTCGGTCGTGTTCGCGCCGTTGGTGGCCACGGCGGATGCGCCGGCCGCTTCGAGCGAAGGGCTGCGAACGTTTGTCGCGGCGCGACGCGCACTCGAACTTGGTTTTCCGTCCGTCGCCGCGGACCTTTACCGGAAGCTGCTGGATGCACCGCAAGCGACGGGTGCGGAGCGTAACGCACTGGTGCTGGATCTGACCTCGGCCCTGCTGGATGATGGGCGAACAGCCGAGGCGGGGCAGGCGTTGAAAAGCTATTTCGGGCTGCCTACGGCAGCCTATCACCTGCGGGCGGGACTGGTGGCGGTGCGAGGCAAACGGACGGATGCGGCCCGTGCTGAATTGGTGGCGACGAAGGTCGAGGAGTTGGCGGCGTCCGATCGCGGATGGTTTTATTTTTTGCAGGGTCAACAGTCCGACGAAGCGGGGGATTTTACCAAGGCCCGCGATGCGTATCAGCAGGCTTTCGGCGCGTCGGTATCGGACATGCAACGTGCGCGTTTTATGCTGGCGCGGGAGCAGGCGCGGCTGCACCTCGACGAGGCGACGGATGCGCAGGCGGCCGCCTTGCGGCAAAACTTCGAGCGATATCAGGGCAAAACAATCGGCTACGGTTATGCGCGCCAATATGCCGTGATGCTGGCCGCGCTTGGCCGCACGACGGAAGCCGTCGGTTTCCTGAACGTGCAGATACAGTCGCTGCCTCTCGGCGAGCGTGCGGCGGGGGATGATTTCCGTCTGCTTCTTGGATTGATCGCCGGCGTGCAGGGCGACGGTGCCGGCCGCAAGGCGCTTGAGGAATTGTTGGCGGGTGCGAGTGACCCCGATTTGCAACGGGTGGCGTTGCAATTGCTGGCGCGTGGTTCGTCGGACACGCTTTTGCGCGGGGTGTTTTTGGAGAAGCTGGACGTGTTGATCAACGCCGCGCCGGCGAACCCGATTCTAGAGGACATTCTGCTGGTCCGCGCCCAGATGGCGCTGGAGGACAAAAGCTATGCGCAAGCCGAGACGGCTGCGAAGGCGTTGCGTGAAAAATTCCCCGGGTCCCCTCTGAAAGCCGCCGCGCTCGGGGTGCTGGCCGGTGCGGCATGGGAGCAGCGCCGCTATCGCACTGCGGCGGATTATGCTGCTCTGGCGAAGGACGCGCAGCCGCCTGGGGATTTGCGCGCTTCGCTGGGCGTGTTGGTGGCAGAGGCCCATTTTCGGGCGCAGGATTTTCGCAGCGCCGACGATGCCTATGCCGCGGCTTTGAATGAAATTCCGCCGGGTGTTGCGGCGGGAGTTTTGATGTCGCAGCGCGTGCGGTCCGAGATCGAGGACGCTCGGCTTGATGATGCGGGAAAGTTGCTGGATGCGTTTGAACGCGATTCTCGGTTCGACGCGATCAATCGCTGGCAGACGGAGTGGGCGCTGGCGCGCGCCTTGCAGGTCGGAAACCGCATGGACCGGGCCTTGCAGCGGGTGAGTGCGCTGATCGCGGACGCCGGCAATGGATCGTCCGCTTTGCCACCGGATCTGCGGGTGCGGTTGAAATGGTTGCAGGCGCAGCTCTTGTTCGATGCGGGTAAGCTCAAGGACGCGCTCGATTTGGCGAAGAACCTGCTGGGTTCACTCGATGGTTTGGAGGCGTCGTTGCGCACCGAGGTGGAGGCGAGCACGCGTTTGTTGCAGGCCAAGGCCAATTTTCAACTGGGCCAACCGGAGGCCGCATTGGAACTCCTGCAGTCGCTCCGTAAGCACGCGGAGTTGGGGAAGACGGATGCCGCCGTCTATTCATATATCGACGAGGCGGATTACTACGCGAAGAAGAACAATTTCGTCAAAGCGCAGGACTTGCTCACGACGCTGGCCGATACGTTCAAGGACCACGCCTATGCGCCCTACGCGCTTTATCGGGCCGCGCTCAATGCCGAGCGGCGAGGGGAGGCGAAATATTACCAGCAGGCCGACGTTATTCTCGCCCGCATCATCCAATATTATCCGCAGAGCGATCTGGTTTTTTTCGCGACGCTGAAGCATGGCGACCTCCAGCGTCGGCTGAATCTTTTCGATGCCGCCGAGCAAACTTATCTCTATATCCGTAACAATTACGCGCAGCATCCTAGCGAGCTGTTGGCGGAAATGGCGTTGGCGGCTTGTTATCGCTCCAAGATCACGCCCTCGGATAAATCGCAATCACACTTTGAGAGCGCGGCCACGATTTACGAGCGTATCCAGGAGTTGCCGGCCGCATCGGTGGAAATGCGGGTGGAGGCGGCCTTCCAATTGGGCGATCTGCTGGCAACCCGCGCCAACCCGGAATACAAGGACAATGAGCGGGCACTGACGGTGTGGTGGACGCTCGTGACGACGTTTCTTTTGGATGACACCCAGACTGCGCAATTGGGCGTGAAGGGGCGTTACTGGATTGCGCGCACCTTGCTGCGTTACGGCGATCTTCTTTCCCAGCAGGGCAAACTTGAGCAAGCCCGCAACGCTTACGATTTGATCCTTCGCAAGAATCTACCTTTTGCCAAACTGGCCAAAGAGAGCTTCGTTCGCTCCGGAGGCAAACCGTGAGCCGTGTCAGTTGTTCACTTCAACATTTACCCCGTCACTCAAACCGCATCTAAACTTTTTTCATGTCACCGTTTGATCTTAATCTTCTGACTAGCGGAGGCCCCATGATGTGGGTGCTGGTCCTGATGGCCGTCATCGCCTTGGTGCTGTTTATCGAGCGAACCTTTTATCTGCATCGCGGGCAGATCCGGTCCACCGCTTTCGTGGATGGCATTAAAAATATTCTCGCGAAACGCCGGATCGTGGAGGCTCTCACCTTGTGCGAGGAAACGCCCGGGCCGGTGGCGGCGGTGGTGAAGGCAGCGTTGATCCATGCTCACGATGACGAGGTGCACATGCGTTATGTCGTGCAGGAGGCCGCCGTGGTCGAGTTGCCGGCCTTGGAGCGCCGGCTCGGTTCGATCGCGGCGATCGCGCAGGTCGCCCCGATGGTCGGTTTGCTGGGCACGGTGCTGGGCATGGCGACTGTCTTTCAAGACTTCATGCAGGGCGGACAATACGCGACGGCCCAGGCGCTTTCACGGGGCATGTGGCAGGCGTTGCTGGCGACGGCGGGCAGTCTGGTGGTGGCGATTCCTGCGCATCTTGCGTATCATTTCCTGCACGGTAGAGTTCGGTCCCTCGTGCGCGATGTCGAATGGGCGGGCAACGAGATTATGCGGTATTTGCTAATCGACTACCGCAAGGCCGAGCCTTCAGACGCGGTTTCGGCGGTCACCACCGAGAAATCATGATTACGCGTCCGCTTAATCTTTCGTCCCGGTTGCGGCCTCCTCCTAGGAATTTCGACTCCCTGTTTTATGTGAGTGTCGGCCTGACCGCGCTGATGTTTGCCCTGTTCGGATCGCGTTTTGTGCTCTCTCCGGGACTAGGTGTTGATTTCAAGCTTCCGGTGATGCCGACCGCGTTAGCGGGTGCAGCCGCAGCGGATGTAATTATCGCCATCAAGGGAACCGATCTGATTTTCGTCGAGGGAGCCAAGGTGGATTCTGTTGGTTTGCGTAGTTGGCTGATCGAGCGGGCCAAGGGGCATCCTGGCTTGAGGCTTTTGGTGCAGGCGGATGTGACGCTCACCACCAAGGATCTCACCAGTATTTATGATATGGCTCATGACGCTGGCTTCGTGGGAGTGCAAATTGCCGCCGAGCCGTCCGAGCAGCAGGCGACTCCTTGAGTGATTATCATGGCGGCCAAACAACGTTTTCCTTGGGTGTTGGCCAGCGCGGCGGTGGCCGTGGGGGTGGTTGGCGTGGTCGTCTGGTTGCAAATTCCTCCGGTGCCGGCCAATTTGTCGCAGCGGGCATTGTTACCAGCACTGGGATTTACGAAACTCGATTCCTCGCGCACGCCTGAAGTCTTGGCCGAGCAACTGGCGGCTTACGATCCCACTCCGCTGTTCCTCCCGACGGCTATGAATAGCAATCAGACGGCGTTTTTCGCTGATTCCCGGCATAATGCTGACGGCCCTTTTACGCCATTGAAGCCTCCCTTCATTTTTACCGAGGGTGATGCCCATTTGAAATTTCCCCCATTCATCGCCGCGCCAACAAGCTCCGTCGAGGGATTGGATATGGTGGATAGACGAGAGACTCCGTTATTTTTGGGTCGGATGGACTCAGCGGGAGGAAAACTGCCACTGCGGGTTGGCTATTTGGAAGCTCTTGAGGCTGGCAGTGGGAGGGTCGTTTTAAGTCTTCCGCTTGATATGGTCGACGGACCGCAAGGCGACTGGCAGCCGATGGAGTTGCTCGGAGCTGTGTCTCGTTTTGGTCAAGTGGGCAGTCTTGTCGTCACCGTCAGCTCAGGTTCTGATGACGTGGATGATTATTTCTGTTCCCAGCTGACTCAGGTTGCGCGCATTGGCGCGCGGCTGACGCCGGGATTCTATGCCTTTAGAATAGGACCTTAGCATTTCCCTGAAAAAGGCCAAAATTGCTGTTGACGGGCTAAAATCAGGGAGTCACGGTCACTGCTCCTTTTCTCGTTTTTGACCATTTTCTTTTTATGCCCAGATAGCTCAGTTGGTAGAGCACGCCCTTGGTAAGGGCGAGGTCGCCAGTTCGAATCTGGTTCTGGGCTCCAGATTCAACGTCTTCAGACTTCAAGACGTAAAACAAGAGGTCAACTCATCACTCCTTCCCACAAAAATAACAATCATCTCCAACCCACATGGCTAAAGGTACATTCGAACGCACCAAACCGCACGTAAACGTCGGCACCATCGGTCACATCGACCATGGCAAGACGACCACGACCGCCGCGATCCTCGCGGTGCAGTCTCGCAAGGGTCTTGCCGAACTCAAGGCCTACGCCGACATCGCCAAGGGTGGCACCGTGCGCGATGCCACCAAGACCGTGACCATTGCGGTTGCCCACGTCGAGTATCAGACGGAAAAGCGCCACTATGCGCACGTCGATTGCCCCGGCCACGCCGACTTCGTCAAGAACATGATCACCGGCGCCGCCCAGATGGACGGCGCGATCCTCGTGGTTTCCGCAGCCGACGGCCCGATGCCGCAGACCAAGGAGCACGTGTTGCTCGCCCGTCAGGTGGGCGTTCCCAAGATCGTTGTCTGGCTCAACAAGGTTGACCTCATCGACGACAAGGAACTTCTCGACCTCGTCGAAATGGAAATCCGCGAGCTCCTCTCCAAGTATCAGTTCGACGGTGATAACGTCACCATCATCCGTGGTTCCGCCACCGCCGCCCTCGAGAATAAGCCCGAAGGCAACGCCGCGATCACCGCCCTCATGGATGCGATCGACAAGGACATCCCCGAGCCCGCTCGCGAGATGGACAAACCTTTCCTCATGTCCGTCGAAGACGTATTCTCGATCACCGGCCGCGGCACCGTTGCCACTGGTCGTATCGAGCGCGGTGTCATCAAGGTGAACGACTCCGTCGAGATCGTCGGCTTGAAAGACACCGTCGTCTCCGTCGTGACCGGCATCGAAATGTTCCGTAAGCTCCTCGACTCTGGTCAGGCTGGCGACAATGTCGGCATCCTCCTCCGTGGTATCGACAAGGAAGGCATTGAGCGCGGCCAGGTGCTCGCCGCTCCGAAGTCCATCACTCCGCACAAGAAGGCCAAGGCCGAGATATACGTCCTCTCCAAGGAAGAGGGTGGCCGCCACACGCCGTTCTTTAATGGTTATCGTCCCCAGTTCTACTTCCGCACGACGGACGTGACCGGTATCGTTAACCTGCCCAAGGGCGTTGAGATGATCATGCCTGGTGACAACATTTCTGTTGAAATCGACCTGATCGTTCCCATCGCCATGGAAAAACTTCAACGCTTCGCCATCCGCGAGGGTGGTCGCACGATTGGTGCCGGTCGTATCACCGACATCATCGAGTAATCCACACTGATAACCGTTTAGAAAACGTTCGCCGAGGCCTTGTCAAAGGGGCCTCGGCTGCGTCGTCTAAAAAACCACCCTCATAGGCGCGTAGCTCAATTGGTAGAGTAGCGGTCTCCAAAACCGTTGGTTGGGGGTTCGATTCCCTCCGCGCCTGCCACGTTTTCCGATGAAAAATCCTTTCCGCAGCACCCGTATATTTTTTGGCGAGATGGTCGATGAGCTTAAAAAAGCGACTTGGCCCACCCGCACGGAATTGCGTGATTCGACCATCGTGGTCATCGTGGCCGCCCTCATCCTCGGCATGTTCACTAGCATCAGCGACTTTGCCCTGTATCAAGTCGTCGATCTGTTCACTTCTTGGGTCAGCTAATACCGCTCATGTCTACTCAAACGATCACGCCTGCAGGCGTCCAATGGTTCGCTCTTCACACGCTCTCCGGTCAGGAGAACAAGGTGAAAGCCTACATTGAGAAATTCAAAACAGTGGAAGAGCTCGACGACTACGTCTTCGAAGTGCTCCTCCCCACGGAAGTCGTTTCCGAGGTCAAGAACGGCAAGAAGAGCACCAAGACCCGCAAACTCTATCCCGGCTATGTGTTCATTCAGATGCGCCTCTTTGAGGATAAGCATCTCATCAACAAACCGTGGTATTTCGTCAAGGAAGTCGCTGGCGTCATTGGCTTTGTCGGCGGAGAAACCCCTGCCGCGCTTCGCCAGTCCGAGATCGACGAGATCAAGGCCCGCATCGAAGAGGCCAACGGCAAGGAAGTGCCTAAGATTTCCTACGCACTGGGCGAAGAGGTCAAGATCACCGACGGCGCATTCGCCAATCTCACCGGACGCATCGACGAGATCGATCCCGCCCGTGGCAAGCTTAAGATTTCCGTCTCCATTTTCGGCCGGTTCACCCCGGTCGAGCTCGAATACTGGCAGGTGCAACGCCTCACCGAGTGAGACGACGATCTTTCCAAACCTACCACTGTTCGAATCCTTAATCCAACACCGCTCCTTTACTCACATGGCCAAGAAGATCCAAGGTTACATCCGCCTCCAACTGCCCGCCGGTGCCGCTAATCCCGCGCCTCCCGTAGGCCCTGCGCTTGGCGCCCAAGGCGTCAATATCATGGCATTCTGCAAAGAATTCAACGCCAAGACCAAGGACCAGAACGGCATGATTCTGCCGGTCGTCATCACGGTCTACTCCGACAAGAGCTTCACCTTCATCCTGAAGTCGCCGCCCGCTTCGGTTCTCCTCAAGAAGGCCGCCAACATCGCCTCCGGTTCTGCTAAGCCCAATCAAGACAAGGTCGGCAAGGTCACCAAGAAGCAGCTCGCCGAAATCTGGAAGCTCAAGAAGGCCGACATGAACGCCAAGGACGAGGCCGCCGGCATCAAGATCATCGCCGGTACCGCCCGCAACATGGGCATCGAAGTCGGCGATTAATTTTCCCGCCATATAAACCAACTCACCGCGGGAGTCCTTCCAAGGACGTTCGCACCGCAAGGAGTCACCAATGCCCGTAAAACAAAGCAAACGCTACCGCAGCGCCGTCACCGTCGCTGATCTCTCGAAAGGTTATTCCTTGGCTGAAGCCGTGGAAGTCCTTTCCAAATTCCCGAAGGCCAAGTTCGACGAGACCGTCGAGCTCGCTGTTCGCCTCGGTGTTGACGCCTCGCAAGGCGACCAGATGGTGCGCGGTACCACACCGCTGCCCAATGGCTCCGGCAAGAAGGTTCGCGTGATCGTTTTCACCGATTCCCCTGAGGTCGCCCTCAAGGCCGGTGCCGACGAAGCCGGCCTCGCCGATCTCATGAAGAAGGTCAGCGAAGGTTGGCTCGACTTCGACGTCGCCATCGCGACGACCGAGGCCATGAAGCAGGTCCGCACGCTCGCCCGCGTCCTCGGTCCCAAGGGCCTCATGCCCAACCCGAAATCCGGCACCGTGACCGACGACATTCCCGCCGGCATCAAGGCCGTCAAGGCCGGCCGCGTGGAGTTCAAGATGGACAAGGCCGCCAACATCGGTGTGGGCATCGGCAAGCGCTCCTTTACTTCCGCTCAGATCCTCGAGAACGCCCAGACGGTCCTCGAAGCCATCAACAAGGCCAAACCCGCGTCCTTCAAGGGCAACTACATCAAGACCATCGCCATCTCATCCTCGATGAGCCCCGGCGTTTGCGTCGCTTCCACCGAGTTCAGCAAATTCTAATCGGAACCATACCATGAGAGCCGAAAAACAATACCTGATCAGCGAAGTCGAGACGCACCTCAAGAAGTCCGATTACGTCATTCTCGCCAACTTCAGCAAGGTGACCGTTTCCGACGTCGCCGATCTCCGCGCCAAGCTGGCCGCCGAGAACGCCGAGTTCCACGTCGTCAAGAATAGTTCCCTCCGCGTGGCCGCCAAGGCCCTCGGCCTGCCCGAACTCGATGCGGCCTCCTTGGTTGGCCCCACGGCCATCCTCGTTGGCGGCAAGAACCCTGCCGGCGTCGCTAAGATTCTTAAGAAATTTTTCGACGACAAGCAGAAGCTCGAAGTCAAGGTGGGCGTCCTGCAGAAGAAAATCTTCTCTGCCAAGGAGCTCTCCGTGATGGCCGACCTGCCTCCGTTCAACGTGCTGCGCTCGCAGTTCCTCAGCCTGCTTACCAGCAATGCCGGTGCTTTCGTGCGTCTCCTCGACGCCAAGGTCAAAAAAGAGCAACCCGCCGCCTAAACCCAACCTATCAACCAATTTTGAGGATGAGGCGGCTTCGGTCGTCGCATCCAAAAAGCAAAAAATCCAAAGAGTCCGGCTAGGGGATACGTCCCTTAAACGTGTTTCATTTTTCGAAACCGCTAGTCGCCTCGGGAAATTAATACCATGAGCAATATCACCAAAGACCAAGTTATCGAGTGGCTGTCCGCTCAGACCATCCTCGACCTCGCCACCCTCGTTAAAGACCTCGAAGGCAAGTGGGGCGTTTCCGCCGCCGCCGCCGTCGCCGCCGCCCCTGCGGGTGGTGCCGTCGCCGTCGTCGCCGAAGAGAAGACCGAGTTCAACGTCATCCTCACCGAGGCCGGCGCGAACAAGATCGGCGTCATCAAGGAAGTCCGCGCCATCACAGGCCTGGGCCTCAAGGAAGCCAAGGATCTCGTCGAAGCCGCTCCGAAGCCTGTCAAAGAAGGCGCTTCGAAGGCCGACGCCGAAGAGATCAAGAAAAAGCTCGAGGCCGCTGGCGCCAAGGTCGAACTCAAGTAATCACTTGGCGTTCACCTGCGCATATCGTCTTCAGTTTTCGGGACAGGCCGTGTTTTTGCGCGGCCTGTCTTTTGGCTTTTTTCGTTCAGTTCTTTTTTTTCGTTTTCCGCCGCCACTTTTCGGGTGGCGTGCTCCTGATTTTCCGCGCTTTACCGCGCGGCATCCGCTTCTCCTCTCCATTTAACCGGGAAATTCCATGGCCGTTCGCAATCACTCAGACCGCATCAACTTCGGCAAGCTTCGTGAAGTCATCGCTCCGCCGAACTTGATCGAGATTCAGATCACCTCGTATCTCGATTTCCTCCAAAAGGGAATCCCCGAGAAGCAGCGCAAGCCCCAAGGTCTTGAGGCCGTCTTCAAGGAGGTCTTTCCTATCGAGTCCTACGACGCGCGCCTCGTGCTTGAATATGTTTCCTACACCCTCGGCGAGCCTAAGAGCTCCGAGATCGAGTGTATCCGCGAGGGCATCACCTACTCCGTTCCCCTCTATGTGAAACTTCGTCTTCGCGAGGAAGATTTTATCAAGGACGAGGAGATTTACATGGGTGAAATTCCCATGGTGACCGAGCGCGGTTCCTTCATCATCAACGGCGCCGAGCGTGTCGTCGTCTCCCAGCTTCACCGCTCGCCTGGCATCGCCTTCGAGGTCACGCCGCACGCCAACGGCAAGCCGCTCCATTCTTTCCGCATCATTCCCGACCGTGGCACTTGGCTAGAGGTCCAGTTTGACAACAACGACCTGCTCTACGTCTATCTCGATCGTCGTCGTCGTCGTCGCAAGTTCCTCATCACGACCCTGCTCCGTTCCATCGGCTACAGCTCCGATATCGATATCCTGAATCTCTTCTACGAGATCAAGGATCTCAAGGTTTCCAAGGCGCTCGACCTCGATAACGTTTCCACGCTCGTTCTCGTCGAAGACGCCATCGATGCTCAGAAAGGTGTTGTCCTCGCCCGCGCTTTCGAGCCGCTTACGAAGCAGATCGTGCGTACTTTTGAGAAGCACGACATCACTTCGATCCGCGTGATCGACACGTCGTCCGACGAAGGCGCTATCATCCGCGCCCTTAAGAAGGATCCGACCCGCAACGAAGAGGAGGCCCTCAAGGAAATTTACAAGCGTCTCCGTCCTGGCGAGCCGCCAACCACCGCCAACGCTAAGGCCCTCCTCAAGCGCCTCTTCTTCGATCCCAAGCGTTACGATCTCGGTCGTGTCGGTCGCTATAAGATCAACCAGAAGCTCGGCCTCAAGGTTGAGCTCGATCAGCGCATTCTCGAGTCCGGCGACATCACGGCCGCCACCAAATATCTCGTCCGCCTCAAGCGTGGAGAAGGTGTCGTTGACGATATCGATCATCTTGGTTCCCGCCGCGTCCGCACCGTCGGCGAGCTTCTCGCCAACCAGTGCCGTGTCGGTCTCAGCCGCACGGAGCGTCTCGTTCGCGAGCGCATGACCATGTATGACCAGTCCGTCGATTCGATCACGCCTCAGAAGCTGATCAACCCGAAGGCGCTCACGACGGTCATCCGTGATTTCTTCGCTCGTTCGCAGCTCTCGCAGTTCATGGACCAGATCAACCCCCTTGCCGAGGTCACGCACAAGCGTCGTCTCTCCGCGCTCGGGCCGGGAGGTCTTAACCGCGAGCGTGCCGGCTTTGAAGTCCGCGATGTGCATCCGTCGCACTACGGTCGCATCTGCCCGATCGAGACGCCCGAAGGTCCGAACATCGGCCTGATCAATTCTCTTTCAACCTACGCTCGCGTAAACGAGTTTGGTTTCATCGAGACGCCTTACCGCCAGGTCAAGGAAGGGAAGGTCACCGACAAGATCGATTACCTCACCGCCGACCAGGAAGAGGCCAAGGTCATCGCTCAGGCTAACTCCGAACTTGATGCCAAGAATCACTTTGTCGGCAAGGTCACCGTTCGTCAGGACGGCGAGTTCCTCGAAGTCGCCGCCGATGAGGTCCACTACATGGACGTTTCGCCCAAGCAGGTCATCTCGATCGCGGCCGGCATGATTCCGTTCCTTGAGCACGACGACGCAAATCGCGCGCTGATGGGAGCCAATATGCAACGCCAAGGCGTGCCTCTGCTTCAGGCCGAGTCGCCATTCGTCGGCACCGGCATCGAGGAGCGCGTTGCCCGCGACTCCAAAATCGTCGTGGTCGCCGAAGAGTCCGGCATCGTCGCCTATGTCGATGCGAAGAGCATCGTCATCACCAAGGACGGCGAACTGCCACGCAACTTCGACAAGAGCCCGAAGAGCGATTCGAAGAACGGCGTCATTGTGTATGAACTCCGCAAGTTCATGCGCTCAAATGCCGGCACCTGCTTTAACCAGAAGCCGATCGTCGACAAGGGTCAGAAGATCAAGGCTGGTGACATCATCGCCGATGGTCCTTCCACCCAAAAGGGCGAGATGGCCCTTGGCCGTAACGTGCTCGTCGCGTTCATGCCTTGGAACGGCTACAACTTCGAAGACGCTATCCTCATCTCCGAAAAGGTGCTGAAGGAAGACATCTTCACTTCTATCCATATCCAAGAGTTTGAAGTCACCGCTCGTGATACCAAGCTCGGGCCTGAAGAAATCACCCGCGATATCCCGAATGTTGGCGAAGAGGCGCTCAAAAACCTCGATCACAACGGTGTCATTCGCGTCGGTGCGGAGGTCAAGCCCGGCGATATTCTCGTCGGTAAGATCACTCCGAAGTCCGAAACCGAACTTGCTCCCGAGGAAAAGCTCCTCCGTGCGATCTTCGGTGAGAAGGCCGCCGATGTTAAGGACACTTCGCTCGTGGTGCCCTCCGGCGTCGCCGGTATAATCATGGACGTGAAGGTCTCCAGTCGCGTTGATTTTGAGAAGGAGAAGCTTTCTCCCTCCGATCGCCGCCGCCAGGCCAAGCAGATTCAGGAAGACTACAAGACGCAGATGGACAAACTGCGCGAGGGTCTCACCGAGGCTCTGTCCAACATCCTTCTCGGTGAAAAAATCCCGCTCGACGTCATCAATGGCGATACCAGCGAGATCATCATCCCCGCCAATCGCAAGATCACCAAGACGCTCCTCCGCAAGCTCGCCGCCGTCTCCAAGCACGTCGAGATCGATCCGTCCCCGGTTCGTATCAAGATCATGGAGATCATCGGCTCCTACCAGTCGAAGTTCGACGAGCTCGAAACCGACCGCGAGCGCAAGATTTCCAGCATCGAGGCCGGTGAAGATAACGGCAACGGCGCCATCAAGCAGGTCAAAGTTTACATCGCCACCAAGCACAAGCTTGAGGTCGGTGACAAGATGGCCGGTCGCCACGGGAACAAGGGCGTGGTCGCCAAGATCGTGCCCCAGGAAGACATGCCGTTCCTCCCGGATGGCACTCCTATTGAAATCTGCCTGAATCCTCTCGGCGTGCCTTCACGCATGAATATCGGTCAGGTGCTCGAGACGCATCTCGGCTGGGCTTGCCAAAAGCTCGGTCTCAAGATTGCGACGCCCGTGTTCGACGGCATTCCGGAGAAGAAAATCCGCGAATATCTTAAGGAAGCCAATCTGCCCACCACGGGCAAGAGCGTGCTCTTTGACGGTCGCACCGGTGAGAAGATCGATCAGCAGGTCGTGGTCGGCTACATCTACATGATGAAGCTGAACCATCTTGTTTCGCACAAGATCCATGCTCGTGCCGTCGGCCCTTACTCCCTCGTCACGCAGCAGCCGCTGGGCGGCAAAGCCCAATACGGCGGCCAGCGCTTCGGCGAGATGGAAGTCTGGGCGCTCGAGGCCTACGGTGCGGCGCACACCCTTCAGGAGCTTCTTACCGTCAAGTCCGACGACGTGCAAGGTCGCACCAAGATCTACGAGTCGCTCGTCAAGGGCGACAACACACTCGTCGCCGGCACGCCGGAGTCTTTCAACGTGTTGATCAAGGAAATCCAGTCCCTCGGCTTGGACATCAAGCTCAACAAACGCGACGCGTTCGGCGGCCTCACCGGCTAAGCCGTATCGGTTTCATCCTTTAACGAAAACATCAGGGAATTAACTCAATGAGCATCCAACCCAACGAAGTTGCCGCCGGCGCCCGCGAAGAGACTCGCGCTGCGCTTGGACTGGCCGAGAGCCCGTTTGACTGCGTTTCTATCACCGTCGCGTCACCTGAAACCATCCGTGCATGGTCCAAGGGTGAGGTGAAGAATCCCGAGACGATTAACTATCGCACCTTCAAGCCCGAGCCGGGTGGTCTTTTTTGCCAAAAGATTTTCGGGCCGGTCCGCGACTACGAGTGCGCCTGCGGAAAATACAAGCGCATCAAATACAAAGATGTCGTCTGCGATCGTTGCGGCGTCGAAGTTACCATCGCCCGCGTTCGCCGCGAGCGCATGGGCCATATCGAGCTGGCCGTGCCGGTTTCCCACATCTGGTTTCTCAAGAGCATGCCGAGCCGTCTCGGTCTTCTTCTCGACATGACCGCCCGCTCCCTCGAGCGAGTTATCTACTACGAGAACTACATGGTGGTCGATGCCGGCAAGACCCCGCTCGAACTCAAGCAACTCCTTACCGACACCGAGTATCGTCAGGCGCTCGATGAATACGGTGACGATTCTTTCGTGGCCAAGATGGGTGCCGAAGCTGTTCGTGACTGTCTCGTCAAGACCGACATGGAAGCGACCGTCGCCGAGCTCCAGGAGCAGATGCGCGCCACCAAGTCGAAGCAGATCAAAAAGAAACTCTCGAAGCGTCTCAAGGTTATCCAAGGTTTCATTCATTCGAACTCCCGTCCCGAGTGGATGGTGCTCGAAGTGCTGCCCGTCATTCCGCCCGACCTTCGACCGCTCGTTCCCCTCGAAGGCGGTCGATTTGCCACCTCCGATCTCAACGATCTCTACCGCCGCGTCATCAACCGCAATAATCGTTTGCGGAATCTGATGCAGTTGAAGACGCCCGACGTTATTATTCATAACGAAAAGCGCATGTTGCAGGAAGCCGTTGACGCCCTCTTTGACAACGGTCGTCACGGCCGTCCTGTCACCGGTGCCGGCAATCGCCCTCTGAAATCCCTCTCGGATATGCTCAAGGGCAAGCAGGGTCGTTTCCGTCAAAACTTGCTCGGCAAGCGCGTCGACTACTCCGGTCGTTCCGTCATCGTCATCGGTCCCGAACTCAAGCTGCACCAGTGCGGCCTGCCGAAGAAGATGGCGCTCGTCCTCTTCGAACCGTTCATTATCCGCCGTCTTAAAGAACTCGGTTTTGTGCACACCGTTCGTGGTGCTCGCAAGATGATCGAGAAAAAATCCCCGGAAGTGTGGGATATTCTTGAAGAGGTGACCAAGGGTCATCCGGTGCTGCTCAACCGTGCACCGACGCTCCATCGCCTCTCGATTCAGGCCTTCGAGCCCGTTCTCATCGAAGGCGAGGCGATCCGCGTTCACCCGCTCGTCTGCACGGCTTACAACGCCGACTTCGACGGTGATCAGATGGCCGTGCACGTGCCGCTGTCTCTCGAGGCTGTCATGGAGTGCAAACTCCTCATGATGGCGACGAACAATATCTTCTCACCGTCTTCTGGTAAGCCGATCTTGACGCCGTCGCAGGACATCGTTCTCGGCGCCTACTATCTTACCATCGAGCCACGCAAGAAGCCCGAAAAGGGCGTCCATGTGCCTCTTCTTTCCGGCCTTCAAGAGGTGCTGTTCGCGAAAGCCGACGGCGCTCTTAAGATGCACGACTGGGTCGAGGTTCCCAATCCCGATCTCGGTTGCGAGACCGTGTTCGGCAATCCAGAGAAGCGCACCATTCGCACCACTGTCGGTCGCGTCATCTTCAACCAGATCTGGCCCGCCGGTCTCGGCTTCGTAAACTTCCCCGTGCCCAAGGGCAAGTTGGGCGATTTGATTCTCAATACCTACAAGGTTGCCGGCGATGTTATCACCGTCGAAACCCTCGACAAGTTGAAGGAGCTCGGTTTCCAGACCGCCATGCAGGCCGGTATTTCCATCGGTATCGATGACATGATCATCCCCGAGGATAAGAAGGATATCGTCATCGATTCCCGCAAGAAAATCGCAGAGGTCGAGGCTCAGTTCAACAAGGGCATTATTACCGATGGTGAACGCTACAACAAGGTCGTCGATATCTGGACCGGTGCCACCGACAAGATTGCCAAGGAAGTTTTCGCCAAACTCGAAAACAACGATGGTAAGACTGAGGTGAATCCCGTCTACATCATGATGGATTCGGGCGCGCGTGGTAACAAACAGCAGGTTCGCCAGCTGTGCGGCACTCGCGGCCTCATGGCCAAGCCTAACGGTGAAATCATCGAGCGTCCGATTCTGTCGTCCTTCCGCGAAGGCCTGACGGTTCTCGAATACTTCATCTCGACCCACGGTGCCCGTAAGGGACTCGCGGATACCGCTCTCAAGACCGCCGACGCCGGTTACCTCACCCGTAAGTTGTGCGACGTCGCCATGGACGTGATCATCGCCGAGCCCGATTGCGGCGTTCGCGATGGTATTTGGAAGAAGGCGATCTTTGAAGGTGACGACGAAATCGTCCCGCTCCGTGAACGTATCGTCGGTCGTTGTGCTTCCGACGACGTCTCCAATCCCCTCAATCCGTCAGAATTGCTTGTCGCCTCCGGTGATCTCATCAGCGAAGAAGCGGCGACCCGCATCGTCGATTCCGGGATCGAGCGCGTGAAGGTCATGTCGCCGCTCACGTCGATCAGCCCCAATGGCATCGATGCAAAGAGCTACGGCATCAATCCCGCGACCAACCGTATCGCCAAGCAGGGTGACTCGGTTGGCATCATCGCCGCCCAGTCCATCGGCGAGCCCGGTACGCAGCTTACCATGCGCACGTTCCACATCGGTGGCGTCGCCTCCGGCGGCTTCAAGACTCCCGAAATTCGTGTCAAGATTAGCGGCACCGTGAAATACAAGGGTCTTCGCCTCGTGGAAACGGCTGATGGCGCCGCGATCGTGCTCAATAAAACCGGCACGATCCAGATCATCGACGCCGATGATCGTGAGCTCGAGACCTACAACATCGTAGTTGGTTCATTCCTTCACGTCGGTGATGGTGCGAAGATCGAGAAGGGTGCCGTTCTCGCCCAATGGGATCCCTATAACATTCCGGTTCTTTCCGAGAAAGGTGGCACGTTGCGCTTCAAGGACATGATCCCGGGTGTCACTGTGAAGCGGGAACTCGACGAATCGTCTGGCCGTATCGCCACGGTCGTCATCGAGCATAAGGAAGACCTCAATCCGCAGGTCGAGGTGCGTGATGCTAAGGGTAAGCCTCTCGCGGCCTATGCCATCCCTGTCGGTGCGCAGATCGCGGTGCAGGAGGGCGACATCATCGCCCCCGGCGCGCTTCTTGCTAAGACGCCGCGCCAGGCGTCCAAGACAAAGGACATTACCGGTGGTCTTCCCCGCGTCGCCGAGCTCTTTGAAGCTCGTCGGCCGAAGGATGCCGCCGAGATGGCCCGTATCGATGGTGTCGTCTCGTTCGAGGGCACGCTGCGCGGCAAGCGCAAGCTTGTCGTTCGTAACGAAGAAACTTCGCAGGAAGAGGAACATCTCATTCCGACCGGCAAGCACATCATCGTGCAGCCCGGTGATGTTGTCCATAAGGGCCAGCATCTCACGGAAGGCTCCGCCGATCCGCACGAGATACTCGAAATCCTCGGACCGTCCGCGCTGTATGATTTCCTCATCAGCCAAGTGCAGGAGGTTTATCGCCTGCAGGGTGTGACGATTAACGACAAGCATATCGAAATCATCATCCGCCAGATGCTCCGCAAGGTTCGCATTACCGATCCGGGTGACAGCGAATATTTCTGGGGTGAGCAGGTGGATCGCGCGGCGTTCCTCGCCGACAACAAGCGTCTCGACGAAGCGGGCGGCAAGCCAGCGGAAGCCGAGCCGATCCTCCTTGGCATTACCAAGGCCTCGCTCGAAACCGAGTCGTTCATCTCGGCGGCATCCTTCCAGGAGACGACGCGCGTCCTTACCGACGCATCGACGCTCGGCAAGATCGATCTCTTAAAGGGTTTCAAGGAAAACGTGATCATGGGTCACCTGATCCCGGCCGGCACCGGCCTGCCTTCCTACAAGAACCTGCGTATCACCCTGCCGGTCGGTGAAGAGATTCCGAACGAGGAGCCGCGGACTTCTGAAGCGGGTTAAGTGCCCATCTGATCCGGAATCATTCAAGGCCGCGAGCGCACTGTTGCTCGCGGCCTTTTTTTTAAGCGCGATGAGCATCGCTGTCGTGGTTTTCGGCACGGGTAAACCGTGAAGATGCCACATGAACTCATGTCAATATGGTTGCTTTGGAATTAGATCATCATTGGTGGATTATAAACGTAATTTATTTTGAATACAAAATATATGCCGATCCTATATGCTGGAGATTTTGCGCTGCTGGGATTGCATAGTCTGGAGGATTTCGTCCGAGCGGTTGAGCCAGTTACTGCTGGTGAGCAGCATTCCATCACGTAGGTTTCGCATCGAAAAATGCTGCGGCGAAGTTTGGGTTGTGGCCGTCGACTTCAGCGGGCAGGTGGGGACTTTCCTCTTGTAGCGCGAGGCCTGCTTGTGCTTAGGTGAACCTCCCATTCTTCATTATTGCACGTTGTCCGGCCTTACGGGTGACGTTTCGCCTTCGAAAAGTCCGTTTTTCGGGAATTTTTCGAACTAATTCTCTTTTTTTCTAAAATCTGCTTGCCGAGGTTTCACACCTTGGTAGCTTCCGCCTCTTTTCCTCATTTCATAGCCACACTTCGATATGCCGACCATCAACCAACTCGTGCGCAAAGGACGTCGCCAAGTTAAGGCCAAGTCCAAGTCGCCCGCGCTTTCCGGTAACCCTTTCCGCCGTGGCGTGTGCGTGCAGGTCATGACTCGCACCCCCAAGAAGCCCAACTCCGCTATCCGTAAGGTTGCGAAGGTTCGTCTGACCAACGGCAACGAAGTCATTTCTTACATTCCTGATGAAGGTCATAACCTCCAGGAGCACTCGATTGTGCTCGTGCGCGGTGGCCGTGTTAAGGATTTGCCAGGTGTCCGTTATCATATCGTGCGTGGCACCCTCGACGCCACCGGCGTCGAGAAACGCCGTCGCAGCCGTTCCAAATACGGTGTCAAGCGCCCCAAGGCGGCTAAGAAGTAATTTTAAAACGAGGAACCATAAGTCATGTCACGCCGCCACAAAGCAGATAAACGCGAAGTCCAGCCGGATATTCGTTACAGTAGCCCTCTCGTTGCTCATCTTGTCAATGTCGTCATGGAAGACGGCAAAAAGAACATTGCCGAGCGCATTGTCTACGGTGCGTTTGAGAAGGTCTCCGAAAAGCTCGAGAAGGGCGACCCGGTTGATCTCATGATCGGTGCGCTTGAAAACGCCCGTCCCCGTCTTGAGGTGAAGAGCCGCCGTGTTGGTGGTGCCACCTATCAGGTTCCTGTTGAAATTTCTTACGAACGCCAGGAGAGCTTGGCTCTCCGTTGGATCGTCGCCGCCGCCGCCGGTCGCAAAGGCACTCCGATGAAGGATGCCCTCGCCGCTGAGATCGTTGATGCCTACAACAACACGGGAAGTGTCGTTAAGAAAAAAGAAGACACCCATAAGATGGCCCAGGCCAATCGCGCCTTCGCCCACCTTCGCTGGTAATTTTTAGAGAACGCTGCCCATGTCTGTTGCTCCCGCCATTTCCATCGTCACTGAAAAGTCCAAGATCGCCGCCGCGAACTCGAAGGACCGCCCGTTCCCGCTGGAATGGACTCGAAACATTGGCATCGTCGCTCATATCGATGCCGGTAAGACGACCGCTACAGAGCGCATTCTTTTTTATTCGGGTGCCGTTCATAAAATGGGCGAAGTTCATGAGGGCAGCACCGTAACCGACTGGATGGAGCAAGAGCGTGAGCGTGGCATCACGATTACCGCCGCCGCTATTTCTTGTGCGTGGAATGCCTCCTGCGGTCCATGGAAGGGCATCAAGCAGCGTATCAATATTATCGACACGCCCGGCCACGTTGACTTCACCGCCGAGGTGGAGCGCTCCATGCGTGTGCTCGACGGTGCCGTGTCCGTGTTCTGTGCGGTTGCCGGTGTGCAACCCCAGTCGGAAACCGTTTGGCGTCAGGCCAACAAATATGGCGTTCCCCGTATAGCTTTCATCAATAAGATGGATCGTGTCGGTGCCGATTTCTTTCGTGCTATCAGTGAAATGCGCGAGAAGCTTGGTGCAAACGCTCATGCGTTGTTTATTCCCATCGGCAAGGAAGAGAATTTTTCCGGCCTTGTCGATCTGGTTCAGAATATAGCCTATATTTTTGAAGACACCACGGATTTGCTTGGCCTGAATCCGGTCACAAGCCCGATCCCTGCGGCATATGCGGCACAGGCCAAGGAATACCGGGATAAACTGATCGAAGCCGTTTGCGATTTTGATGACGTTCTCGCCGAGAAATATCTGGGAGGTGAAGAAATCACGGTCGAAGAGTTTACCCTCGCAGTGCGCAAGGCCACGATTTCGATGAAGTTTACGGGAGTCATTCCCGGTTCCGCGTTCAAGAAGAAGGGTGTGCAACGCCTGCTCGATTGTGTCGTCAGCTATCTTCCCAATCCCCTCGATCTTCCTGCCATGAAAGGTCAGGATACCGATGGCAATGAGGTGTTCGCGACGGTTGATGACAAAGCCAAGATGGCTGGCCTCGCTTTCAAACTTTGGAACGATCCGTTTGTTGGCCGTCTTGTGTTTTTCCGTATTTATACCGGCAAGCTTCCCAAGGGCATGCCGCTTTATAATCCCCGCACCCGCCGCACCGAGCGCGTTTCCCGCCTCGTTTTGATGCGAGCCATGGATCGTGAGGAGATTGATATGGCCTACTCCGGCGATATCTGCGCCCTCGTTGGCGTGAAGGAAGTCATCACTGGTGATACCCTTTGTGACGAGGATTTCGACATTCGTCTCGAGCCGCCGTCATTCCCCGAGCCTGTCATCGCGATGTCGATCGAGCCCAACTCGAAGGCCGACCAGGAAAAACTCGGCATGGCGCTCCAGCGCCTCGTGGCTGAAGATCCCACTCTTCGCGTCAAGACCGATACCGACACCGGCCAGACGATTCTCGCCGGCATGGGTGAGCTCCATTTGGAGATAATCGTCGATCGTATGAAGCGCGAGTTCAAGGTCGAGGCGACTTCTGGCAAACCGCAGATCGCCTACCGCGAAACGATCACAACCGCTGCCGACGGCGAAGGTAAATTTATCCGTCAGTCCGGTGGTAAGGGCCAATACGGCCACGTCGTCGTCAAGATCGAGCCCAACGGAAAAGGCAAGGGCGTCGAGGTCATCAACGAAACCGTTGGCGGCTCCATTCCCAAGGAATTTATCAAGCCAGCGACCGAAGGCATTCTCGAAGCGACCAACAATGGCGTCGTCGCCGGCTACCCGGTTGTCGATGTCATCGTAAGGATTGTTGATGGTTCTTTCCATGATGTCGATTCGTCCGAAATGGCGTTCAAGATGGCTGGCATCTTCGGCTTTAAGGACGCGATGAAGGCCTCCAAGCCTATCCTCCTCGAACCTATCATGGGCGTTGAGGTCACGACTCCTGAAGAATACCAGGGAGACCTCATCGGTGACATCAATCGTCGTCGCGGCCGCATCAACGGCATGGAATCCAAGAACGGCGCCTGTATCATTAATTCGAACGTCCCGCTTGAAATGCTGTTCGGCTACGTCACCGACATCCGCTCGCTCTCCAAAGGTCGAGCCAGCGCGTCCATCACTCCCTCCCATTTCGAGCAGGTTCCTTCCTCGCTCCTCACCAAGATCGTCGAGACTTCCACGAAGGCTCCCGCCCGCAGCTAAACCTCGTTCTTTTTATCGCATGAAAGGCCAACGCATTCGCATCAAACTCAAGGGCTTCGACTATCGAGTGATCGACCAGTCCGCCGCGGAAATCGTCGAGACCGCGAAGCGCTCTGGCGCCCGTGTCTCTGGCCCGATCCCTCTTCCGACCCGCATCGAGAAGCTTTCGGTCAATCGTTCTCCGCACGTCGATAAGAAGTCGATGGAGCAGTTCGAGACGCGCACTCATAAGCGCCTCATCGACATTATCGAGCCCACGGCCCAGACGGTCGATGAGCTCAAGAAACTCAACCTTCCCTCCGGCGTCGATATCACCATCACCGTTTGAGTTAACCCCAAATCACTTCACACATCAGTTGCTGCCTATGTGCGCATCGCGCACCGCTAGGTTTCCACTAATGTAGGTTGTTAAACGGAAATTCTTTCCACCTACCACTTAGCACCATGTCCTCTACGCTATTAGGAAAAAAACTCGGTATGACGCAGGTCTATGACGCTAAAAACGTCTTGGTCCCTGTCACCGTGGTCGAAGCCGGTCCCTGCCCGGTCGTCCAAGTCAAGACCAAACAGATCGACGGTTACGATGCCGTTCAGATCGGCTTCTCCAAACAGAAGTCGAAGAACGCATCCAAGGCCGAGCAAAACCACGCCAAAAAGGCTGGTCTCGAAGAGACGCCCCGCGTTCTCCGTGAAGTTCGCCTCGAAGCGGCTTCCACGCTCAAGGTCGGTGATGTTATCACCGTCGAAACATTTAAGGAAGGCCAGCTCATTGACGTCAGTGGCGTCACCAAGGGTAAAGGCTTCCAAGGCGTCGTGAAACGCTTCCGTGTCGGTGGCGGTCCTGCCGCTCACGGTTCCATGTTCCACCGCCGCATCGGTTCCATCGGCATGCGCCAGACCCCTGGCCGCGTCTGGAAGAACCAGGCGATGCCCGGCCATATGGGCCAGCTTGCCCGTACGATGCAGAATCTCATGATCGTGAAGATTCTCCCCGAGAAGAATCTGCTTCTTGTCAGAGGCGCCATTCCCGGTGCCAACGGTGACGACGTCGTCGTCCGCACCGCCATCAAGGGCCAGCCCAAGAAAGCCTAACCCTTAAGAAAACACACGACATGAAACTCAAAGTTTTCAGCTCCGACGGCAAGACCTCTCGCGAACAGGATTTCGCAGGTATGCCCACCTTCGAAGGCGACAAGGGCCTTCAGGCGGTCAAAGAAGTGATCATCGCCATCAACGCCAACAACCGTCTCGGCACGCACTCCACGAAAACCCGTGGCGAAGTGTCCGGTGGCGGCAAAAAGCCCTGGCGCCAAAAAGGCACCGGTCGCGCTCGCGCTGGCTCCACCCGTTCCCCGATCTGGGTCGGTGGCGGCGTCGTTTTCGGCCCCAAGCCCCGCGACTACTCCAAGAAGATCAACTCCAAGGTGAAGGCTCTCGCCTTCAGCCGCGCGTTGTTCGATCGCGTTTCCGCCGGTGAAATCGACGTCATCGACGCCTTCGAGATCAAGCCGGTCAAGACGAAGGTCATGAACGAGGTCATTACCCGCATCGCCCCCAAGGGGAAGATCCTCATCGTTGACCACGAATTCACCGCCGATATCGCCCGCGCCGTTTGCAACCTCGCGCGCATCTCTGTCCAGGAGGCCAGCGCCCTCAACACCCTCGATCTTGCTCAATACAAGAAGATCATCGTGAGCACCAAGGCTCTCGAAACCATTATCGCCCGCGTCAACGGAGGAAAGAACTAATGAACGCTGGAAATGTTCTCAAACTCGTCCGCCTTACGGAAAAGTCCAACAAGCTTTCCTCCGAGCTCGGCCAATACACCTTCGAGGTCGCCATCGGCACCAACAAGCATCAAATCGCGGAAGCCGTCGAGAAGACCTTCAAGGTCTCCGTCACCCGCGTCAACACCGCCACCTATCGTGGTAAAAACAAGAAGAGCCGTCAAGGCCGCCCCAGCATGACTGCCGACTACAAGAAGGCCGTCGTGACCCTTAAGGCTGGCGACAAGATCGAGCTCGTCTAACCCGGAAAAAACCCACCATGGCTCTCAAACCTTTCCGCCCCCTCACGCCGTCTCAGCGCTTTACCTCGCTGAACAAGCCCGAGGGTCTCTCCAAGAAGCGCCCCGAGGCGAAGCTCACCGAGTCCAAGCCCAAGACCGGTGGCCGCAACGTCTATGGCCGCATCACGTCGCGTCGTCGCGGCGGTGGCCACAAGCAGCTCTACCGTATCATCGATTTCAAACGCGACATCCTCGACATGCCCGCCAAGGTGCAGGCGATCGAGTATGATCCAAACCGCACCGCGCACATCGCCCTTCTGGCCTACACCAGTGGCGAGAAGCGCTACATCATCGCCCCGAAGGGCCTCAAGGCCGGCGACACTATTTTCGCCTCCGACAAGGCTTCGCTGAACGACTTCAACATCGGCAATAACTTCCCGCTGGAGATCATTCCTCCTTCGACAAAGCTGCACAACGTCGAGCTCGTCCCTGGGCGCGGCGCCCAACTCGGTCGCACCGCCGGCACCTCGATCGAACTCGTCAACGTCGAGAACGGTTCCGCCCAGATCAAGCTTCCTTCCGGCGAAATCCGCCTGGTCAACCCCAAGTGCCGCGCCACCATCGGTGAAGTCGGCAACGGCGACCAGATCAACGCTTCTCTCGGCAAGGCCGGCCGCAATCGCTGGCTCGGCAATCGTCCCCGCCAGCGCGGTGTTGCCATGAATCCGGTCGACCACCCGAACGGTGGCGGTCAGGGCAAGTCCAAGGGTGGTGGCGGTCGCCAGCATCTCGTTTCCCCGTGGGGCCAGCTCGCCAAGGGCTTCCCGACCCGCAAGCGCTCGAAGCCCTCGAGCAGTCAGATCCTTGTGCGCCACAACGGCCGCAAGCCCCGCGGTCAGAAGTAATCTCCAAACCTTACCAACATGGCACGCTCCATCAAAAAAGGTTTCTTCGTCGACTACCACCTGCTCGAGAAAATCGAGAAGGCCTCCAAGGCCGGTGGTTCCAAGAAACCCATTCAGACCTGGTCCCGCCGCTCGACGATCACGCCCGATTTTATCGGTCACACGTTCAGCGTTCACAACGGCAAGGCTTTCATCTCCGTGCACGTCACCGAGAACATGGTCGGTCACAAGCTGGGCGAATTCGCGCTGACCCGCGTATTCAAGGCTCACGGTGGTATGACCCGCAAGGAAATCTAAGCTCAGCCACCGCCGCCATGCTCCGCCGTTTCCTCCAACTCATCGCCGTCTCCGTCACCGCCTCCGCGGCGTCGCTGCACGCTGCCGTGTTGGTCGATACGCGGTCGGTCGAGGCGGCTCCGGTGGTGACCGTGCAGGCGACCCGCGTTGCGGATGTCGTCCTTCTCGGAGCTGGTTTCGAAGCCGGTCTCCGTCAGGGCATGGTCTGCCGCATCACCCGTGGTAATGCGGACATCGCCGAGGTCGTCCTCGTTGATCTCCGTCCCCGCGCAGGTGCCGCGCTCATCTTGCAGCTCGCCCCCGGTCAATCGATCCGGGCCGGCGATATTGCCACCGTCAAAACTCTCAAAGCATAACCAACCAATCAAAAGGGCAGGGGACCGCTCCGGTCCTGCTGTCGCCCCTCAAAAGGAATCTTATACCATGGAAGTCCAAGCCCTCACACGCTACGCTCGCATGTCACCCAAAAAGGTGCGCGAAGTCGTCCGCACCATCCAAGGCCGCAAGGCCAACGATGCCGTCGATCTGCTCACACTGATCCCCCGCAAATCCGCCCGCCTGATCGTCAAGACGCTCAAGAGCGCCATCGCCAACGCCGAGAACAACAACAACCTCTCCGCCGATTCCCTCGTCGTGAAGAGCGCCCTCGTTGAAAACGGCCCCGTCCTCAAGCGCTTCAAGGCAGGCGCCCGCGGCACCGCGATGCCCCGCCGCAAGAAGATGTCCCACATCCGCATCGTCCTATCCGACGGCAACTCCAACTAATTTACCACCATGGGCCAAAAGACCAATCCGATCGGCTTCCGCCTCGCCGTCCGCCGCAACTGGCAGTCCCGCTGGTATGCGAACAAAAAAGATTTCGCTGCGCTTCTCCTCGAGGACCAGATCATCCGCTCCAAGCTGATGGAGAAGCTTAAGCTGGCTTCCGTTCCCCGCATCTTCATCGAGCGCGCCTCCAACCGCGTCCGCGTCAAGATCTACACCGCCCGTCCCGGCATCGTCATCGGTCGCAAAGGCGCCGAGATCGAGAACATCAAGGCCGAGCTCGCGAAGCTCACCGGCAAGGACATCTTGCTCGACATCGTCGAGGTCAAGAAGCCCGAGATCGAGGCCCAGCTCGTCGCTGAGAACGTGTGTCTTCAGCTCGAACGCCGCATTGCTTTCCGCCGCGCCATGAAAAAGGCCGTCGAAATGGCGATGGCTCTCGGTGCCGAAGGCATCCGTATCCAATCCTCCGGTCGCCTTGGTGGCACCGACATCGCACGTCGCGAATGGCAGCGCAAAGGCCGCGTGCCTCTGCACACCCTTCGCGAGAACATCGACTACGGCTTTGCCGAGGCCAACACCGTTTACGGCAAGATTGGCGTCAAATGCTGGATCTGCAAAAAAGAAGCCGACACGACGCTCTGAACCGTCGCTCGAACTAACCATTTAACAAAAGAGAAACCACCATGGCTCTCGCTCCCGCCCGCACCAAATATCGCAAAGCCCAAAAGGGTTCCCTCGCTGGCAACGCCAAGCGAGGCAACACTATCGCTTTTGGCGAATTCGGCCTCCAATCCCTCACTCGTGGTCCCATGACCGGCCAGCAGATCGAAGCTGCCCGCGTCACCATCTCGCGCCACTTGAAGCGCAAGGGGAAACTCTGGATCCGCGTGTTCCCCCACAAGCCCGTCACCAAGAAACCCGCCGAAGTCCGCATGGGCTCCGGCAAAGGCGCGGTCGAATACTATGTCGCCCAGATCAAGCCCGGCGCCGTTCTCTTCGAACTTGCCGGCGTGTCCCTGACCATCGCGAAGGAAGCCTTCCGCCTCGCTGACGCCAAACTGCCTTTCCATTGCCGCTTCATCGTGCGCGAAGGTACCACGGAGTAATCGGCCACCCAGGCAAGCAACCCAACCACCGCCATGAGCACTTACAAAGAAATTAGCGAACTCGCTCCCGCCGAGATCACCACCCAGATTAACGAAACCCGCGAGAAACTTCTCCAGCTCCGCCTGCGCAAGCAGACCGGCCAGGTCGAGAAGACCCATGAGCTGCGCACCCTCCGCAAGGATATTGCCCGCCTCGAAACCGCGAAAACCGCCAAGACCAAGAAGGCCGCCGCCTGATGACGCTTTCTGCGTCATAAACCCTAACGAACATGTCTACCACGACCCGCAATTCGCGCAAGGATCTCGTCGGTTTTGTCACCAGCCGCTCTGGCGACAAGTCGATCAAGGTCACCGTCCCCTACAAGATTCCACATCCTCTCTATCAGAAGGTCATCAATCGTAAGACCGTCGTGCACGTTCACGACGAGAAGAATGAGACCAAGATCGGTGACAAGGTGGAGATCATGGAAACCCGCCCGATCAGCCGCCTCAAGCGCTGGCGCATCGTGAAGGTTCTCGAAGCCGCCATCCTTGCCGATGGTGCAGCCATCACTGAAAAAGACGTTGCCGAGCTCGTCCCCACCAAGACGACCAAGGCCTGATTAGATAACATTTAAAAAGTAAAACATCATGCTCCAACTCCGTTCTTGGATGGACGTCGCCGATAATACCGGCGCCCGTCGCGCCATGTTCATCAGCAAAAAAGGCCAGAACACCACCACCGCCGGCGTGGGTGATGTCATTACTGTCCACATCAAGGAAAGCTCCACCGATGCCAGCGTGAAGAAGGGTGAGGTCGCCAAGGCCGTCATCATTCGCACTAAGGCTCCGGTCCGCCGTTCCGATGGCAGCTACCTGCGCTTTGACAGCAACGCCATCGTCATCATCGGCACCGATGGCAATCCCAAGGGCACCCGCATCTTCGGCCCTGTCGCCCGCGAACTGCGTGCGAAGAACTTCATGAAGATCATCTCGCTCGCTCCGGAGGTTCTCTAACATGGCATCAAAATTTCACGTTAAACGCGGCGACGAAGTCGTCGTCATCGCCGGCTCCCACAAAGGCAAATCGGGCAAGGTCCTCGAGATCCTCCCCGCCAAGCAGCGCGTGCGCGTCGAAGGCGTCGCCATGATGAAGCGTCATGTCAAGAAGTCGCAGGAAAATCCCAACGGTGCGATCGTCGAACGCGAGGGTTCCGTGCACGTCTCCAACCTCCAGCACCAAGCCACCTTTGCCGCGTCCAAAAAACGCGTCGCCAAGGCCCCGGCCCAAGCCTGAGCTGAACGACTTCCAAAATAGAACTTGCCAGCGGCGACGCTACCTCATGTAACTTCGCCCCTTTTCCCTCTCTACATACATCACACTCAAATTGTCGCCGGGTCGGTAATCCGTCGGCTCTTACCATATGAGCAGCAAACACATCCCATCCCTTAAAAAGCTCTACATCGAGCAAGTCGCCCCCGCGCTCGTCAAGAGCCGAGGCTACAAGAATTTGCACGAAGTGCCCAAGATCAGCAAAATCGTGCTGAATAGCGGCATCGATGCCGAAGCCGACAAGAACCAGATCGCCGACGTCGCCCGAGACCTCGCCGCCATCGCAGGCCAGAAGCCCGTTCTCTCCAAGTCCAAGAAGGCAATCTCGAACTTCAAGCTCCGCGAAAATCAGGTTGTCGGCGCACATGTCACCCTTCGCGGTGATCGCATGTGGGACTTTTTTTACCGCCTTCTCGCGGTTGCCCTCCCCACCATTCGCGACTTCCGCGGCGTCGGCTCCAAGCTCGACGGCCAAGGCAACTACAACCTCGGTATCTCCGACTTCACCATTTTCCCGGAAATCACCGTCGAGAATGTCAAGAAGACCATGGGTTTCGACATTACCATCGTCACCACCGCCAACACCGACGAAGAAGGCCGCGAGCTCCTCAAGCTCCTCGGCATGCCCTTCCGTCGCACCGAGCAGCAGGTCGCCGCCGACGCGGCCGCCGCCAAGACCAACGCAGCCTAAACTCTTTTTCGTTATGCCGAAGACATCTGCCATCAACCGTAACGAGAAGCGCAAGACGCTCTCAGCGAAGTATAAGGTTCAGCGCGCCGAGCTGAAAGCCATCCTCGCCAATCCCGCCACCGGCGACGTCGAGTTTTTCGCCGCGCAAAAGAAGCTCCAGAAGCTTCCTCGCAATTCGGCCCCCACTCGCATCCGCAATCGCTGCTCCCTCAGCGGCCGTCCCCGTGCGTTCATCCGCAAGTTCGGCGTCTCCCGTATCACCTTCCGCGAGCTTGCCCTGAACGGCAAGATCCCCGGCGTGACCAAATCTTCCTGGTAAAATTTTTGGGGCAGCGGGAGTCGGATATGACCTGCGTGCCTCTCTCAAACCAACATCCACATGAACGATCCTGTCAGCGATTTTCTGACCCGCCTGCGCAATGCGTCTAAGGCCGGTCTCGCCGAGTGCGTCACGCCGCACTCCAAACTCAAGGAAAGCCTAGCGGTTATCCTTAAATCCGAAGGTTACGTCTCCGACGTGACCTTCGGTGCCGATGAGCGCGGACACAAGACTGTCGTCGTCAAGATGAAGTATGTCGACAACTCTCCCGCCATCACGAACCTCTCGAGCGTCTCGACTCCCGGCCGCCGTCTCTACTTCGGCTACACCGAGATTCCCCGTGTGCTCAACGGCCTCGGCATCAGCATCCTTTCGACCTCGAAGGGCCTGCTTAAAGACAAAGACGCCCGTCGCCAAAAAGTTGGCGGCGAAATCATCTGCAACGTCTGGTAACCCGGAGAACCACTATCATGTCACGCATCGGTAAAGTTCCCGTTCCCATTCCCGACAAGGTCAAGGTCGACATCAAAGGCATGACCGTCTCCGTCGAAGGACCCAAGGGCAAAGTCTCCAAGACGTTCGCGGACGTCGTCACCCTCAAGATGGCCGACAAAAAAGTCACCGTCGCTCCGGTTGATGACAGCCGTTTCTCTCGCGCCATGTATGGCACCGCCCGTTCGGTGATCGCCGGCATGGTCAAGGGCGCCTCCGAAGGCTTCGTCAAGGAGCTCGAAATCCAGGGCGTCGGTTTCAAGGCCAACCTCAAGGGCAAGCAGCTCGACCTCGCGCTCGGCTACTCGCACCCGATCCTTTTTGATATTCCCGAGGGGATCAAAATCACCGTCACCGATCAGACCAAGCTGAAGATCGAGGGCGCTGACAAGCAGCTCGTCGGCAAAGTCACCGCTGAGATTCGCAGCTTTTATCCGCCTGAGCCTTACAAGGGCAAGGGTGTCCGCATCGTGGGTGAACGTGTCCGTCGTAAGGAAGGCAAGACCGTCGCTTAACGTTTATTTTGTTATTACATACCCGCTCTTACAGGCCGCATAACCCATGAATACCATTCGCAAAGCCGACCTCCTTCAAAAGCGTCGTTGGCGCATCCGCAAAAAGGTGTTCGGCACCGCCGCACGCCCCCGTTTTGCCGTTCGCTTCACCAGCAAGCACATCTACGCCCAAGCCATCGACGACGAAACCGGCACCACGCTGGTTTTCCTCTCGAGTCTTGATGCCGAGCTGCGCAAGCAGAAGCTCACCGCCAACCTCGCCGGCGCCAAGGCGCTCGGCGTGGCTTTTGCTCTCAAGGCCAAGGCTGCCGGTCTCTCCTCGGTCGTGTTCGACCGTTCTGGCGCCCGCTACCACGGCAAAGTCAAAGTTTTCGCCGACGCCGCCCGTGAAGGTGGTCTTGCATTCTAATTACCTATGAGCACTGGCAATTTTTCCAATAACGGTGGCGGCGGCGGCGGCAATCGTCGCGACCGTCGCGCTCCCGCTCCTTCCGCCGATGGCGCTCCGGAGATGGTCGAGAAGATCGTCTTCATCAATCGCTGCGCCAAGGTGGTCAAAGGTGGCCGCCGCTTCAGCTTCTCCGCGCTTTGCGTTGTGGGCGACCGTAAGGGCAAGGTCGGCATCGGCTATGGCAAGGCCAACGAAGTCCCCGACGCCATCAAGAAGAGCACCGAGCACGCCAAGAAGCACATGATCACCGTGACGCTCAAGGGCGACACGATCTCCCATGACGTCATGGGCGTGGCCGATGGCGGCAAGGTTCTCCTCAAGCCCGCCTCGCCCGGCACCGGTCTCATCGCCGGTGGTGGTGTGCGCGCGGTCCTCGAGGCTGCCGGCGTAAAGAACATCCTCACCAAGTCGATGGGTTCCAGCAACCACATCGCCATTGTCAACGCGACCCTTAACGGTCTTCTGCAACTGCGCTCTGCCGAGCAGATCGCCGCGCGGAAGGCCTGATTATAGCATTATCACATCCGAGTCTCGCCCTGCCCATCAGCAGGACGGGGCGACCCTCCTAAGGAACTCCAATGAAACTTCACGAACTCAAGAACGTTAAAGGCGCGATTCATCGCAAGAAACGCGTCGGCTGCGGCGAAGGTGGTGGCCACGGCAAGACCTCTGGTCGCGGTGGCAAAGGCCAGAGCGCCCGCTCCGGATCCAGCATCCGCCCAGGATTCGAAGGCGGCCAGATGCCCCTTTATCGCAAGCTCCCGCATCGCGGCTTCAACCAGGCTGCGTTCCGCAACCAGCCCGAGGTGGTCAATGTCGGCGATCTCGCCCGTCTCGACGCCGGCGTCACCGAGGTCAACTCGGAGATTCTCGCCAAGGCTGGCATCGTCCGCGGCGACAAGTCCCTTCTCAAAGTGCTTGGTGACGGCGATTTGACCCGTGCGTTTAAGATTACCGCCGCCAAGTTCTCCGAAACGGCCAAGGCCAAGATCGAAAAGGCCGGTGGCCAAGCTATTGTCGCCTAACTCTTCGGCGCAGGCCGCGCGAAACTTTTCGCGCGGCCTTTTTTCTGATTCCATCGTCTAGTCCCTCGAACTTACCGCCGTGCTCTCCGCCTTTACGAATTCCCTGAAGATACCCGAGCTTCGCTCCCGTATCTTTTACACCCTGTCCCTTCTTTTTGTTGCCCGGGTTGGCGCACACATCCCGCTTCCGGGTATCGACCCGCACCCGCTGCAGATGTTTTTCAAGCAGCAGGCGGGCAGCGCCGGCGGTGCGATGGTCGGGCTCTACAACATGTTCACGGGCGGCGCGCTCGTGAAGGGTGCCGTTTTCGCTCTCGGCATCATGCCATACATCAGCGCTTCGATTATCTTTCAATTGATGACCGCTGTCGTGCCGGCTCTCAGCCGCCTCCAGCAGGAAGGCGATGTCGGCCGCCAGAAGCTTACCCAATACACCCGCTATGCGACGGTGCTGATCTGTTTGGTGCAGGGCACTCTCCTCATTCTCGCCTTGGAAAATCCCAGCCGCCTTTTCGGGCAAAACTTTGACGTTAATCTCTACGGTCAGATCGTCATCGTTTCCAAGACTTGGTTTCTGATCACTTCGGTCATCTTTATGACAGCTGGCACACTTCTCCTGATGTGGCTTGGCGAGCAGATCACCCAGCGAGGGATTGGCAACGGTGTCTCGCTCCTCATCACCATTGGCATTCTCGCTGACATTCCTGGAGCGGCAACGGCCACCTACCAATTGTTTTTCCCGGCGATCGGCGTTGCCGGACTCGGGCTGCCGCAGGCCATTGTCATGGTGGCGCTCTTCGTTCTTGTGACCATGGGCATTATCATGGTCGTGCAAGGCCAGCGTAAAATCCCGGTTCAATACGCAAAGCGTGTCGTCGGCAATAAAGTCATGGGTGGCCAGAGTTCCTTCCTGCCGCTCAAGGTGAATTATTCAGGTGTCATGCCCGTGATCTTCGCAAGCGCCATCCTGCTTTTCCCTCAGCAGATATTTTCTCAACTCGGTGCGGTCTTCGATTTGAAGTTCCTGTCCAATTTTTCTCAGAATCTTCTGCGAGGGCACTCGTTTTATTATATTATGATGGGCACGCTCATCCTTTTCTTCAGCTATTTCTGGGTATCAGTGATGTTCAAGCCCATTCAGATTGCCGATGATCTGAAGAAATACGGCGGCTACATCCCTGGGGTTCGCCCCGGCGAGCCCACCGCGCATTTCCTCGATTTCATCATGACCCGCATGACCCTCGCGGGCGCGATTTTCCTTACGATCATCGCTGTCATGCCTGATGTTTTGTTGTTCGAACTCAATGTTCCCCAGCGTATCGCCATTTTCTTTGGCGGCACGGGCATGCTGATCACGGTGGGCGTCATTCTCGACACCATGAAGCAGATTGAGACTTTCCTGCTTCAGCGGCATTACGATGGTTTCCTCAAGAAAGGACGCATCCGCGCCCGCAGCACTAATACCATCGGGGCGACGGGCGATGCGCTCAGTTCGGAAGCCGTCATGAAGCTGGTGGTGCCGACCGGCGGGCTCCTTCTGCTTGGCGTTGGTATCTGGGCTTATCGCATGCTTGTGAAATAAGGGCTTTACTTTGGTCGGAGCCTCCGCACTTTCTCATCTCTTTTCTTCTTTCGGCCCACCCGCCAAACAGAAGTTGATACTGCTCGGTTTATCCCCGTTTCCCTCGGGAAATGTAATGAATCGGCTTCGTTCTTTGAATATTGAGCACGTCTCTCTCGCTGATCTGATGCGGCAAGAGATTTCGCGTCGCTCGTCCCTCGGCTCTCAAGTCGAACGGACGATCCGACAAGGATCACCCTTGTCGGACGAAACTACATTGGCGCTTCTGCGCCGGTGGTTTTGGGCACGCAAACCCGATGCGGGTTTCGCCTTAACCGGCTTCCCGGCTACGTTGCTCCAAGCCAAAGTGTTCGACGAATGGCTCGACGCCCGTGATGAAAATCTCGACGGCGTCTTAGTGGATCAGGCGGTTTCCGCCGGTCCCGTTGCCGAACACTATCGCACTCTTGGTCTCGCGACCGAGAACGGTGAACTTATCGCTGCATGATCCCCATCAAAAACAAAGAGGGGATCGCTCGTATGCGTGAGTCCTGTGCGATTGCGGCCACCGTATTGAGCAAGCTCAAGGAGCTCGTTCGTCCCGGTGTGACCACTTACGACTTGGATCAGGCTGCCCGCGATTTTATCGCCCAGCATGGAGCCCGGAGCGCTTGTTATGGATACCAACTCGCCAGTCGTCGGTATCCCGCCTACAGCTGCATTTCGGTTAACGAAGAAGTTGTCCATGGTATCGGTTCTCTGAAACGCATCTTGCGCGAAGGAGACATCGTTTCTCTCGACGTCGTTATCGAGTATAACGGCTACATCGGCGATAACGCGACCACGGTGCCGCTCGGCACGGTTTCGCCTCTTGTCGCGGAACTTCTGAGGATCACCGAGGAAGCTCTTTATCTCGCGATCAAGCAGGCCCAAATCGGCAAACGTATCGGCGACATCTCGCATACGGTGCAGGCCTTCGTCGAATCCCACGGCTTCAGCGTTGTCCGAGACATGGTTGGCCACGGTGTCGGTAGCTCGATGCATGAGGAGCCACAGATTCCGAACTTCGTCGACCGCAAGCGCAGCCGCACCGACGAAATCCGGCCTGGTATGACTCTCGCGATCGAACCAATGGTCAATCTCGGCCACTATCGGACGAAGACGCTGAGCGATGGTTGGACGGTCGTCACTGCTGACGGCACGCCATCGGCCCACTTCGAACACACCGTGCTCACGACCGACAAAGGCCCCGAAATCCTCACGATTCCGCGCCCCGTTCCCTTTTCAGCCTAATCATTTTCCCTCTGTTCACTCTCAATCACTAACTCTCAACTAAAACCCATCTATGCCACGTCTCCTTGGTGTTGAAATTCCCGCGAAGAAGAAAGTCGCGTTTGCCCTCCGTTACATCTACGGAATTGGTCCTGTCCGCGCCGATCTTGTGATCAGCGAAGTCGGGATCAGTCCTGACCTCCGTGCTCAAGACCTGACCGAAGAGCAGCTCAACAAGATTCTCCATGTCATCACCGAGCACAAGTGGGTGGTCGAGGGCGATCTTCGTCGTGAGTTGACCAGCAACTTGAAGCGCCTCCAGGCCATCAATTGCTATCGCGGTGTCCGTCACCGCAAGAGCCTTCCGGTGCGCGGTCAGCGCACCAGCACCAATGCCCGCACCCGCAAGGGTCCGCGTCGTACCGTCGGTGTCACCAAAGCCACAGTCGAATAATCCTTTAAAGTCATGGCCGAAGAAAAATCCGCTCCGAAGAAAGAGAAAACCCCGAAGCCCGCTGCTGCTGGCGCCGAGGTCAAAGCTCCTGCTGCTGAAAAGCACGCCAAGACTCCGAAGGCTCCCAAGGCCGATGCTGTCGAGGCTACCGCTCCTGCAGCTCCTGCCGCCCCCGAGAAGCCTGTCGAGCTCATCGGTGGTGTTGCCAAACAGCCCACCGCTGAAGACCTCCTTAAAGAAGAGCTTGGCACGATCAAAATTCGTAAGGCCAAGGGTTCCAAGAATGTCACCTCTGGTGTCGCCAACATTCTTGCCTCCTTCAACAACACGATCGTCTCGATCACTGATGCCAAGGGCCAGGTCATCGCTTGGTCCAGCGCCGGCAAGTGCAACTTTCGCGGTTCCCGCAAGTCCACCGCCTACGCCGCGCAGGTCGTCGCCCAAGACGCCGCTCGCAACGCCATGTCGCATGGCCTTAAGGACGTCGTCATCAAGGTTTCCGGTCCTGGCCTAGGTCGTGACAGCGCCATCCGCGCTCTTCAGGCCATCGGTCTGGAAATCTCCACCATCATCGACGTTACGCCGGTACCGCACAACGGCTGCCGTCCCCGTAAGCGTCGTCGCGTCTAATTTGTCGCGTCTCCACCCACGGATTTAATTTTAACACAAGTAACCCACCATGGCTCGTTACACCGGTCCTACTACTCGCATCAGCCGCCGTTTTGGTCAGCCGATTTTCGGCGCGACGAAGGCGTTTGAAAAACGCAACTTTCCTCCTGGCCAGCACGGCCCCAAGCTCCGCCGCAAACTCTCCGAGTATGCTGTCGGCCTGAACGAAAAGCAGAAGCTCCGTTACACCTACGGTCTGCTTGAGCGTCAGTTCCGCCGTACCTTCGAGATCGCCAAGGGCGAGCGCGGCGTCACTGGCGAGCGTTTCCTGCAGCTCCTCGAGACCCGTCTCGACAGCGTGATCTACCTCCTTGGTTTCGCAAAAAGCCGTGCGGCTGCCCGCCAGCTCGTCGGCCACGGCCATGTGCGGGTCAACGGTCACAAGGTCGATATCGCCAGCGCCATCGTGAAGGCCGGCGACGAACTCGAGATCAAGAACATCGCCTCCTCCCGCCAGCTTGCCCAGCGCAACTTGGAAGAGAGCCGCGCCCGCCCCGTCCCCGGCTGGCTCACCCTTAACGCCGAGCAATTCAAGGCCGTCGTCACCCGTCTGCCCAATCGCGACGAGATTGCTGCTGACATTAATGAGCAGCTCATCGTTGAGTTCTACTCCCGCTTCTAAGCAGGAGACCTTCATTTTAACCGTAACTATTTACCTCCATGCCAAAACGCCTCGGAAAGTTCGAACTGCCCAATAAACTCACGAAAGTCGAGGAAGGTGCCACGCCGACCTATGCCAAGTTCATCGCCGAGCCTTTCGAGGCCGGTTATGGCCATACGATCGGCAACTCCCTTCGCCGTGTGCTGCTGAGCTCCATCGAGGGCTCCGCCATCTCGTCCATCAAGATCGAGAATGTCCGTCACGAATTCCAGAGCATCGATGGCGTCGTCGAAGACGTCACCGACATCGTTCTTAATCTTAAGAAAATCTTGATCGTCTCCCAGAAACGCGAAGCCCTCTCCTTGACCATCAAAGTGAAGAATCGCGCGGGTGCAGTCACCGCCGCCGATATTCAGGCCGATGCCAACATCACCATCGTCAATCCCGACCAAGTCATCGCCACCCTTGAAAAGGGCGCGACGTTCGAGGCCGAGATTGAGATCAAGACAGGTCGCGGCTACTATCCCGGCGAGCAGAACAAGAAGGAGGAGCAGGCCATCGGCGTCATTCCGATCGACTCGCTTTTCTCTCCCGTTCGCCTCGTGAAGTATGCCGTCGAGAACACCCGTGTCGGCCAGATCACTGATTACGATAAGCTCATCCTCGAGGTATGGACGGACGGACGTATCACCCCGGACGATGCCCTCAAGCAGTCCGGCTCGATCCTCAAGCATCATCTCGATGTGTTTGATCGCGTGAGTGACGAGTCCTTTGAATTTGACAACCAGCAGTCCGAGGTCAGCGAGGAGCAAAATAAGCTCCGCAAGCTCCTGAATATGTCGGTCAACGAAATCGAGCTCTCCGTTCGCGCCGCTAACTGCCTCAACAACGCTAACATCACGACCGTTGGCGAACTGGCGATGAAGACCGAGCAGGAGATGCTCAAGTATCGCAACTTCGGCAAAAAATCCCTCAACGAAATCAAGGACAAGCTTGAGGCCCTTGGTCTCTCGCTTGGCATGAAGTTCGACGAGCGTCTTCTCGATGCTGCCGTCGCTAAGAAAGAAGCCTGAGCTTAAATAAATATCTTTGCGGCGTTCGCGCCGTCCGTGTCGCCCAACGCTGCGACCGGATTGCCGATCGGGCGCCGCTTTAACCAAACAAACCAATGCGCCACAATAAACACCGTCACTCCCTTGGGGTGACCAGTGAGCACCGTGCCTCCATGTTGTCCAACATGGCTGCCTCGCTCATCAAGCACGACCGTATCGAGACCACCTTGGCCAAGGCCAAGGCGCTTCGCCCTTTCATCGAGAAGGTCATTACCAAGGCCAAGCAGGCCGCGGCCAAGACCGAACTTAAGGATTCCGTTCATCTCCGCCGTCTCGCCCTCAGTGATGTGCGCGACGAGGATGCCGTCACCCTTCTCTTCAACGAGAAATATAAGGAGTTCGCCAACCGCAACGGCGGCTACACCCGTATCTACAAGCTCGCTCTCCCCCGCGTGAGCGATGCCGCCGAGATGGCGTTCATCGAATTCGTCAAGGCCGATGACCCAGGCTACAAGAAGAAGGCTAAAAAGAGCAAGAAAGCTGCCGCAAAGCCGGAAGTCGCCGCTCCCGCCGCCGAGGCTGCGCCCCAAGCCTGATAAGCCACAAGCGCGTAAGCGCTCTGCCACCAGTTCACAACGCGCCGAAGTCACTTTCGGCGCGTTTTTCATTTTCCTGATCCTTGCGACGGAAGAACGGATTATTGCTGGCTCCACGACAGATCTTCTCCTTTCTGAATTCAACCATGGCTCTTCAAGTTGCCGCTCTTGTTTATTGCCTGCTTGTCGCTGGGATATTTATGGGCATCTGGCTGTATTACGATCATCGCGATCATGCCCGTTTCGAGGTGGAGCGGCGCAAGACGACGTTTCGCTGTGAGCACTGCGGAAACCTTTACACGGCCCAAGGGAAGGTGGACTTCGGTCCCTGCCCGCGCTGCGGACAGGAAAACGCCCGGCTGAAATTTTAACCTGCATGGACCGGCCTCTGCGTATTGACACCCTGTGGCCTGCTCACGCACTTTTACTTTCTTAATTCACGTTTCAGTCACGCTCCTTGAGCGTATTTCTTCATGCCACAGACTATCGCCGTTATCGATTTTGGCTCGCAATACACGCAGATCATCGCGCGTCGCATTCGTGAGTGCCAAGTTTACTCCAAGTTATATCATCATACGGTGACCGCCTCGGAATTGAAGAAGGATGGTGTGGTCGGCATCATTCTCTCCGGTGGCCCGAGTTCGGTGTTTTCGAAGAAAGCGCCGGTTCCCGACCGGGTATTGTTTGAGCTTGGCGTGCCGGTGCTTGGCATTTGCTACGGCATCCAGCTCATGGGACATCTGCTCGGCGGGCAGGTTGCGAAGAGCGACCACCGCGAATACGGGCATGGCACGCTGACCATCACGAAAGCGGGTCGCCTGTTCTCCAAGCTCCCGAAGAAGCTCCGCGTGTGGAACTCGCATGGCGATCGTCTCACCAAGCTACCGCCCGGCTTCACCGCCATCGGCACGACCGACAACTCCGAATACGCGGTGATCGAGGATGCCAAGCGCGGCTTCTACGGCATTCAGTTCCACCCCGAGGTTTTTCATAGCGAGTGCGGCACCGATGTGATCCGTAACTTTCTTGTTGGCGTCTGCAAGGCGACGCAGGACTGGACTACGGATGACTTTATCAAAAAGGCCGTCTCCGAGATCCGCGCCACCGTGGGTAAGTCCCGCGTATTGCTCGGTCTTTCGGGTGGCGTGGATTCCTCGGTTGCGGCCGCGTTGATCCACCGTGCCATCGGCAAGCAGCTTACCTGCGTGTTCGTGGACAACGGCCTGCTTCGCAAGGGCGAGCGCGAGACCGTCGAATCGCTCTACGCGCGGAACTTCAAGATCGATGTCCGTGTCGTTGATGCATCGGCGCTCTTCCTGCGCCGGCTCAAAGGGATCACCGATCCCGAAAAAAAGCGTAAAATCATTGGCGTCACCTTCGTTGAAGTGTTTGAAAAATCCATTAAATCCATCGGCGGGGCCGACTACCTCGCGCAAGGCACGCTCTACCCTGACGTGATCGAGAGCGTTGCGATCGGCAACAATCCCGCCGCGCTTATCAAGTCGCACCACAATGTCGGTGGCCTGCCTGCGCGCATGAAGCTCAAGCTTCTTGAACCACTTCGTGAACTTTTCAAGGATGAGGTTCGCGCCGTCGGCACAGCTTGCGGACTCCCGAAGGAAGTCGTCTGGCGCCAACCGTTCCCCGGGCCTGGCCTTGGTGTGCGCGTGGTCGGCGAGATCACGAAGGAGCGCCTCGCAATCCTTCGCAACGCCGATCATATCCTTCAGGAAGAGATGATGGAAAACGGTTGGTATTGGAAAGTCTGGCAGTCGTTTGCCGTGTTCCTACCGGTCAAGTCCGTCGGTGTGGTTGGCGACGAGCGCAACTATTCCTACGTGATCGGCCTGCGTATCGTGGAGAGCATTGATGCGATGACCGCCGACTGGACGCGTCTGCCCTATGATTTGCTCCAGCAGATCTCCTCCCGCATCACCAACGAAGTTCGCGGTGTGAGCCGTGTCGTGCTCGACATCAGCTCAAAGCCTCCTGCGACTATCGAGTGGGAATGATTTTCAACCTGTTATCCACCCTATGAAAACTCTGTTTCACTTATGCCGGATTCTTGGCCTCACGTCTTTGTTTCTTTTGAGCGCCCGTGCGGATGACGTAAATGCGGTTATAGCCAAAGCCCGCGCCGCGGTGGGCAGCGAGGCCGCAGTCACGGCGTTGAAGTCGGTTCACTACGCGGGCACACTCGAAACGATGGCGTTAAATGAAAAGGGCGAATCTAAGGAAGTGAAAGTTGCGATCGAAATCATTTTCCAAAAGCCCTATCAGCAGCGCATCGTAGCAACGTCGGATGACAAGATCGAGATCACCGCACTCGACGACTACGAAGGCTGGCAGCGCGAACAGGATCCCAAAGATTCCGCGCGCTGGCGCATGACCCTGCTCGGCAAGGACCAGATCAAACGCCTTCGCGCCAACACGTGGGAGAATCTGGCGTTTTATCGCGGCATCGCACGCAGCGGTGGACGGGTCGAGGACCTTGGCGTGATGACTGTGGATGGGAAAGTATGCCGCAAGCTCTCCTTTATTCACGATGACGGCATTGTTTTCCTGCGTTCATTTGAGCAGAATTCCGGGCGGCTCATCCTGACGGAAACGGAGAGCGGGGTGCAAATACGCGAGCAAGATGAGATTGTGGCAGGAAGGTTGAAGTTCCCGCGCAAGATTATTACTGAGACTAGATTAGGTGATGGTAAACTCCAGACAGTGACCATCACCTTCGACAAAATCACGGTGAACGAGACGTTTGCGGACAGCCTTTTCGAGGTGCCGCCGATGAGTCGCTGATTCATAGGTTGCAAGCGAGTGCCTTCGCCGGTTCGCGTGGATTCGAGACACGGGGAATAGATTTCTCTCTCGCGCATCCGACCGCTTCCGGGTAAACTTTGATCGAATACCCGTTTACCGTGCGCATTCTACAGTTTGCTTCCAAATCCTTCGAAACCGAGCTGGCTGACTTTTGCCGCGGCGCCGCCGTGACAAAAGAAATCCAAGATATCGTGACCGCGATTTTGGCGGATGTGCATCAACGAGGTGACGAAGCCGTGTCGTATTATGCGGCCAAATTCGATGGCTCCAAGCTGCGCGCGCGGGACTTTCCGGTGAAGCCCTCCGAGTTCGCCGCCGCCATCAAGCGACTTCCGACTGCTGAACGCAAAGCACTCGTGGCCGCCCACGACAACATCGTCGCATTTAACAAGCAGGGCCTGCCTAAGGACTGGCTTGGCAAAAACAAGCACGGTGCCGAGGTCGGCGAGATCAACCACCCTATCCGCCGCGTGGGCCTTTACGTGCCCGGTGGCGAAGTGCCGCTGGTCTCCACGGTGCTCATGACGGCAACGCTCGCAAAGATCGCCGGCTGTCCCGAGATCGCTGTTTTCACGCCATCGAACGCCCAAGGTAAAATAGCAGACGGTTTGCTTGCCGCTCTTGCGCTGGTGGGCGTTCATGAGGTTTATCGTATTGGTGGAGTGCAGGCGATTGGTGCAGCATCCTTTGGCACGCTCACCGTGCCGGCGGTCGATAAGGTTTTCGGTCCGGGCAATGCCTATGTTTGCGAGGCCAAGCGCCAGGTTTTCGGCACGGTTGGCGTTGATTCCTTGCCGGGGCCCAGTGAGGTCATGATCATTGCCGACGAGTCCGCGCGGATAGATTTCGCCGCAGCCGATTTGTTGGCGCAGGCCGAACATGGTTCGGGGCGCGAGAAGATATATCTTGTCGCAACCTCGGCCAAGATCATCCACGACATCGTCGTCGAGGTGCAGGTCCAGCTGAAAACCATTTCCCGTTCCGAGAAAACACAGCGTGTGTTGGGCGACGGCTTTTTGGCCATCGAGGTTGAAAACCTTTCAGAGGCCGTGAAGATCGCGAATTACGTCGCTCCTGAGCATCTCGAACTGCTCGTCAAGGAAAGCGCCCACAAGACATTGCTGCGCGCCATCACCACGGCCGGCGCGATCATGCTGGGCAACTATACGCCCACCGCGCTTGGTGATTTTACCGCCGGTCCCAGCCATGTGCTGCCAACCGGTCGTGCCGGGCGTTTCTTCAGCGGCCTGCGTGTGGCCGACTTCATGCGCCGTACCAGTATCATTCGCTATGACAAAACCAGCGTGAAAAAAGGCGAGCCTATCGTCTCGGCGTTCGCCACCATGGAAAAACTCGATGCCCACGGGCGCTCCGTGAAGGTCCGCACGCTTTGATGGTGGTTGGGTGTCATTCCTGTCCATGTCCTCCCTTTCCGACCTCGCGCTTCCTCATATCGCCAAGCTTCACGCCTATACGCCCGGTCTGCAACCCACCGAACCCGGTTGGGTGAAGCTCAACACCAATGAGTCCCCCTACGGCCCCAGTCCGCGTGTTGCCGAGGCGATTCGCCGTGAACTGGGTGAACACGCCGACGGCGATCCGCTGCGTCTTTACCCGAACCCAAAAAGCACTCCGCTTCGCCAACTAGTCGCCAAAATCCATGGTCATGGCCTGCGCGAGGGAAACGTCATCATTGGAAACGGTTCCGATGATATCCTCAATCTGCTCATGCGCGCTTTCGGTGGACCTGCGGCGGCGACTGGTTTTACGTTTCCCAGTTACTCGCTCTACCCAGTGCTTGTGGCGATCCAAAAAGGAATGAGTCAGGTGATAGAGTTTGACCGCTCGATGAAGCTCCCTGTTGAAAAAATCGCGGCATCCAATGCGCATGCTTTTTTCCTGACTTCGCCTAATGCGCCAACGGGGGTCGCTTTCACCAACGCCGAGCTTGAGGCCGTGCTGGCGCGCTTCTCCGGTCTTCTGGTGGTGGATGAAGCGTATGCGCCGTTCGCCCGGGAGAATGCCGTGTCGCTCCTCAAGCGTTACCCTAATCTCGTCATCACGCGCACGCTTTCAAAGGCCCATGCGCTCGCGGGCATCAGGGTCGGCTACGCACTGGCCCATCCTGATGTGATCGAGCTGCTCGACCGCGTGCGTGACAGCTATAACGTCAACCGTCTCTCGCAGGCGGCCGCCTGTGCCGCGCTCGGCGACCCAGGCTATTACGATGTGATCATCGGAAAAATCATCCGCACCCGCGACCATTGGTTGGGCGAGTGGGCGGGCCGCCGCGGTTGGTTCACCTATGAGTCGCAGAGCAACTTTATCTTCACGGAGCCGAAAAACGCCCGTGGTGAGAGCGGTCCGGCGGTCGCCAAGGAGCTCTATGAGTTCCTCTTGTCCCGAAAAATTCTCATCCGCTACTTTCCCAGCCACGCCTTGACCGCTTCCTTTTTGCGTATCAGCGTCGGCAGTGACGACGAGATGTTCGCCGTCAATTCAGCAATCGAAGCATGGCTCAAAATCGCACCGTAACCGTAAAGCGTAAAACCGCCGAAACCGACATCGCGCTCACTCTCGCGATCGACGGTTGCGGCCTGTCTAAAATCGATACCGGCGTGCCGTTCCTCGATCACATGCTCGCGCTGTTTGCGAAGCACGGCCTGTTCGATCTCGATGTGAAGTGCGTTGGCGACGTGGATGTCGATTATCACCATACCGTCGAAGATGTCGGTCTTGTGCTGGGAGATGCTTTTAAGAAAGCCCTTGGCGAAAAGATCGGCATCAAGCGCTATGGTTTCTTCCTTCTTCCCATGGATGAGTCGCTGGCGCGCGTCGTCATCGATATCGGCGGACGTCCGCATCTTGTCTATCAGGTCGAGGCACCGACCCAGTTTGTGCGCGATTTTAACATTATTCTGGTCAAGGAATTCTCCCGTGCGTTCAGCAACGCGCTGGGAGCCAATCTGCACATCACGCTCGAATACGGTGAGGAACCGCATCACGTCGCCGAGGCAATTTTCAAAGGACTCGCTCGTGCACTCGATGCCGCCACCCAGATCGAACTGCGTGCCGCCGACCAGTTGCCTTCCACCAAGGGTCAGATTTAACTGGATCGAGTGGCCGGCGCCCCGAGTCGCTGTGCACAAAGATTTCTATACCATGCCTGCGCCTATCATCGCCGTCATCGACAATGGCATTTGCAACCTCCGTAGCGTCACCAAAGCCCTCGAGGCTGTCGGTGCCGATGTGAGGATTGTGCACGCGCCAGTCGATGTTTCGGCGGTCGGAGCCGCCGGATTGGTGTTGCCTGGGGTGGGTGCACTTGAGGATTGCGTGGCGTCGCTTAAGACCAGCGGACTGGCCGACACTGTGTGCGCTTGGATTGCCGAGGATCGGCCATTTTTGGGTGTTTGCCTAGGGATGCAGGCGCTTTTTGATTTCTCGGAGGAAGGCGATACCGAGGGCCTCGGCATTTTCCCGGGCAAGGTGGTTCGTTTTCGCCGTCCGCCGGAGTTTAAGATTCCTCACATGGGATGGAACACCGTGCGTTTCACCCAACTGGGGTCGCCATTGGCTGCCGGTCTTTCGGTCGATACGGAGACATTTTATTTTGTGCACAGTTTCTATTGTGTGCCGACTGACCCCAAGCTGGTGCTTGCCGAGTGCAATTATGGCGGTGCATTTACCGCAGCGATCGCTTGCGGGCGGTGTTTTGCCACCCAGTTTCATCCGGAAAAGAGCCAGTCCAAGGGGCTTAAGATATACAAAAACTTTGCGTCTGTGGCGGCTTTGCAGGACACACCGGTAGGGTGAGGCTGCATGGTCGGTGGGGCGTTTGGGGTTAAATACTTTTACTAAACTCCGACGACGTTCCCCCTTATGGATGCCCTAAGATGCACATCAAAGTAAGACTTTGCGTTGCATCCGGTGTGGATTTTGCTCTGTTCGCTCTAATATGGCGAATTTTGCTACCCTAAAATTGGACGACAAAGAGATCAATCTGCCGGTCGTGACCGGTTCTGAAGGAGAAAAGGCGGTGGATATCGGCAAGCTTCGCGCCGACACCGGCTACATCACTTTCGACGATGGTTTCGGCAACACCGGTTCGTGCACCAGTAATATCACCTACATTGACGGCGAAGTTGGCATCCTGCGTTACCGCGGCTATCCCATCGAGCAGCTCGCGGAGAAGTCCACTTTTGTCGAGACATCCTACTTGGTTATCCATGGCGAACTCCCCACGCCTGAGCAGCGTTCACGCTACTCGCACCTCCTGACCCAGCATGCCCCTTTGCGCGAAGGCATGCTGCGCTTCATCCAGAGCTTCCCCCGCGACGCGCACCCGATGGCCGTGCTCTCCGCGACCATCAACGCCCTCGGGGCCTACTATCCGCATCTCGCGAGCAACAACCACCAACGAGATCTTCAGTATTTCGAGGAAGCCGCAGCCATCGCCATTTCCAAGGTGCGCACCATTGCCGCGCATACCTTTCGCGTGAACAACGGCATGCCGTTCAACTACCCGCGCCCCAATATCGGCTACTGCGAGAACTTCCTCCACCTGATGTTCTCCGAGCCGTATAACGAATATATTCCCACGCCCGAGGTGGCCTCGGCGCTGAATCTCTTCCTGCTCCTGCACGCTGATCACGAGCAGAACTGTTCCACTTCCACCGTGCGCATGGTGGCCTCGGCTGGGGCGAATCTTTTCGCTTCGGTCTCCGCTGGCGTCAACGCCCTCTGGGGTCCGCTTCACGGTGGCGCCAACATGGCCGTCATCGAGATGCTTAAAAACATCCACGCCGATGGCGACGATGGAACCCGGTTTATTGCTGCCGCCAAGGCGGGCAAGGGCGATCGCCTCATGGGCTTCGGCCACCGCGTTTACAAAAACTACGATCCGCGCGCCAAGATCATCAAGACGAGCTTCTACAAGGCGCTGGCCTCGCTCGGCATCAAAGACGATCCGCTGCTTAATATCGCGATGAAACTCGAAGAGGTGGCCCTCAGTGATGACTACTTTGTTTCTCGCAAGCTTTACCCGAACGTCGATTTTTACTCCGGGCTCATCATGCGCGCCCTCGGGATTCCGCTGAACATGTTCACGGTGATGTTTGCCATTGGTCGCATGCCCGGCTGGATCGCCCAGTGGCATGAAGTTGCGCAGAACCCCAAGCTGAAAATCTATCGTCCCCGGCAGATTTATACCGGCAAACAGCAGCGGAATTATCTGCCGATCAATCTTCGCTGATCGCGGGCAAGTTTTCCGACAAGCAAAAGGCCGGACGTCATGTCCGGCCTTTTTTAGTTTTTGTCCGCTGGCTTCACGGGTTTCCGGCGGGCTTTGGCTTTCCCGGCGGAGTCTTGAAAATTTCGTCAAGCGAGAGCCCGGTCAGCACCTTGATTCCATGGAGAAGTTTCCAGAGGGCGAACATCATCATGGCCATGCTGGGCAGCACGATCACCGGCCAGCTCACGAGGTGCATTTTCCCCAGTTCTTCGTTGAACGCCGGGGTGCCGGTCGGGCTTTTCACCAAGTGGCGTGCGAGAAAAAAATTCAGGGCTGCGCTGATGAGAAACGAGGCGACGAGCAGGTAGCTGGCTTGCACCAGCAGACGGTCAAACGCCGGCCGGTTGCTTCGCGTTGCCAGCGCCTCGTCCACTCGCGCCACATCGATAACCTGTTCGTTGTAAAGCAGCGCCCGCACGAGCGGCGTCTTGGTCTTCAACGACAGGAGCACCGCCAGTCCGATAATCGTCGGCACCGCACCTTCTTTGACCGCAAACCAGAACACGCCGATGTGCAGCAGTCCCAGTCCGCCCGTGAGCAGCACGCTGGTCAGGCCGATGATGGAAATGAAGTTGGCGTGGCGGCGCTTGGCGTAATCCCATACGCCGTAGCCCAGCGGGAACGCCAAGGCTACCACTAGCCCCGCCACCGGCCCCATACGTTCGGGTGTGCTCAGCTTCGACAGCACCAGCGAGGGCAGGGCGATGTTGAATATGAGATTGAGAAAAAGATTTTCCGGTTTGGGCGGATCAGATGACATGAACTTGAGCCAATGGGGAAAACAGGGAATCAGGAAGTGAAAATTAGGCTCATATTCCTGATTTCCTGATCTCAACATTTCTGTTTGTCTGTCGCATCCCATGATCCTTCTTGGCGTCAACATCGACCACTGTGCCACCGTTCGGCAGGCCCGTTACCGGGGCTACGCTTATGCCGCCGATGGACCGGTTGAGCCTGATCCGGTGGCATTTGCATTGCTGGCCGAGCAGGCAGGCGCCGATGGCATCACCATCCACCTGCGTGAGGACCGTCGTCACATTCAGGAACATGATGTCTGGCGGTTGAAGGAAGTCGCCAAGATCCGTATCAACCTCGAACTCGCCTGCACGCCAGCCATGATCGCTTTCGCCCTGAAGTTGAAGCCTCACTCCGTGTGTGTCGTGCCTGAGAGCCGGGAGGAGATTTCCACCGAGGGCGGTCTTGATGTGGTTGGCCAGCGCGACCGCGTCAAAGCCTGCATCGATGCGATGAACGCCGCCGACATCATCACGAGTCTCTTCATTGACCCGGACGCCGCCCAAATCGAACTGAGTGCGCAACTCGGCGCGCCTTGGGTCGAGTTACATACCGGCGCGTGGGCCAACGCCTACAACACGCCGCAGCGCGCTGCCGAATTTACCTGCCTTTATGACGGCGCTCTTCGCGCCCACACCGCCGGACTCATCGTGAATGCCGGTCACGGCATCAACTACGTCAATGTGGCCGAGATCCGCACGCTTCCGCATGTGCATGAGCTCAACATCGGGCATACAATCATCAGTCGCGCGCTTTCCACCGGTGTTGAAGAAGCGGTGCGAGAGATGAAGAAGCGGATGAACCCATGAGCGCACCGCGTCTCATCTCTCTGCCGCCCGGCGGGCTGCTCATCGGTCTTGGTGCGGATATGATCGAGGTGGCGCGCATCGCAGGCGTGTTGGAGCGGCAGGGTGACCGGTTTCTTGACCGCGTGTTCACCGACGAGGAGCGCGCCTATTGTTTTGGCATGAAATATCCGCACAAGCATCTCGCCGCGCGTTTCGCGGCCAAGGAGGCCGTGTCCAAAGCTTTTACCACGGGCGTCGGTGCCGAGTTGGGCTGGAAATCCATTTCGGTTTATCACGGTGAGCGGCATGAACCGCGCGTGCGCCTTGATGAACAAGGCGCGGCGTTGCTCGCTCAGGTGGGCGGCAGCTCCATTCTGCTCACCCTTTCGCATACCGATACGGCGGCGATGGCGGTTGCGGCCATCGTGAAAGCCGTTTGAATTTCCTCCATGATTGCCGCGCACCCCATCCTTACCTGCACCGAAGCCAAAGAATTCGAGGCGTCATGGTTTGCTGGTGACGAAGAATGCGAGTGGGCGGCGATGCAGCAGGCCGGTGGCGCCGTGGCCGATGCGGTGGTGCGAGATTTTGAGGAAATCGGGGGCTTTCCCCAAGCAGGGTTTATCCTCGTGCTGGTTGGGAAAGGTCGCAACGGCGGCGATGCCTTGATCGCGGCGCGCCGCATGGCCGATCGTTATCCGCAGGCGCACATTGAAGTCCGTTTTGTCTTTGGAGAACGTTCGCTTTGCCCGCTGACCGTTCGCGCCTGGCAGGCATTGGCTCCCTTGGCCGCGAGCGTGAACGGGTGGTGTGCAGCGGGCTATGACCTCGTGCTCGACGGTATTTTCGGTTTTCAATTTCGTCCGCCGCTCGACTCCAAAACCGCCGCCATCCTGAAGGAAGTGAACGCGCTTCCCATCCGGCTTCGCGCCGCCGTGGATCTGCCGACCGGGCTCGATGATGAGGCGGCGTTCCGCGCTGATTTCAGTTACGCAACCGGCATCGTAAAGTCGCCGCTTCTCACGCTGCCGAATGCTGGCCGCATCCGCTATCTTGACCTTGGCTTCTTTGCGTCTTCCAGAACGATGAGCGGGGGGCTTTCGGCTCCTGTCAAACGTGACCGGAAGATCGCATGCCCAAAGGCGACTGACTTGGTTATCTCCTCCACCGTGCTCGATCCACTTCGGGCCCTGCGCCGGTCGCACTCCGATAAGTTTACTTTCGGTCATCTTTTTATCGTGGGCGGTTCGCTCCGTTATCCGGGTGCTGTGCTGATGAGCGTGCTCGCGGCGTTGCGGAGCGGGGCGGGGTTGGTGACGGCGTTTGTGCCCCAGTCTCTCGTTGCGGCTTTTGCCGCCCGCGCACCCGAGGCGATGTGGGTGGGCTGGCCGGAAACGCAGGAGGGCGGGCTGGCCTTGATGGGTTTGCCGTTGTTGCAGAACCGGCTTGATCGCGCCACGGCCTTGCTGGTGGGGCCTGGTTTCGGACGGGAGCCCGAGAGTGTGGCCCTGGCAAAGGAAATCATCGGCCGTTCTCCTGTGCCGGTGGTGATCGATGCCGATGCGCTGCGGCCCGAGATCGTGCGTGCAGGGCGTGTATCACGCGTGCTGCTGCCGCATGCCGGCGAGTTTGAGCGGATTGGCGGAGGGGCCGAGATTCTGCCGTTTTGCAAGCAGACCGGGGCGGTTACGGTGCTCAAAGGTCCGTTCACCCGTATCAGTGACGGCCGATCGGTTTATCATAGTTTCTTTGGCGGACCGGTGCTGGCGAGGGGAGGCAGCGGTGATATGCTCGCCGGTTTGACCGGAGGTCTTGTGGCTCAGACGCCTCAGGATCTGCTCGGTGCCGCCTGTCGCGGGGCGGTGTGGCATGGGCAGGCTGCCGACGCTCTAGCTCGCCTGCATGGGCAGGTTGCCGTCCACACTGCGCAGTTGATTGATTTTTTCCCGGCGGTTCTGCGAGACGCAAGATCATGAACGAGCTGAGCGAACAGCAGGCATTCCTCGTATTGAATGCGCTGCCCAACATCGGACCGATCACGTTGAATAGGCTGTTGGCTGAACTCGGCGGCGATCCGCGCGAGGTGTTTATCGCCGGGGCCGGCCGGCTTGGGCAGGTCAAGGGAGTTGGTCCGGTGATTTGCGCGACTCTGGCTAATTGGCGCGAACATTTTGACCTCGCTCGCGAGGAGGAGCGCATGGCGCAGGCCTGCACGACATTCGTGACCTCCCGCGATGCCGGCTACCCTAAGCTTTTGCGCGAAATCAACGACCCCCCCATCGGCCTTTATCGCAAGGGCGGCTATGATTTTTCGCAGCCATGCATCGCCATCGTGGGCAGCCGGCGCACCACTCTTTACGGGCAGAGCGTGGCTAAGAAGCTGGCGGCCGATCTGGCGCGGATGGGGTTTTGCGTGGTGAGCGGATTGGCCCGTGGCATCGACACGGCGGCGCATGAGGGCGCGCTCTCGGTGGGTGGGAAAACGGCGGCGGTGCTGGGCAACGGCATCGATATCGTTTACCCGCCTGAAAATCTCGCGCTCTATCGTCAGATCGAGGAGCAGGGGGCGATCGTCTCGGAATTCCCCTTCACCCGCCGGGCCGATAAACAATCGTTCGCGATGCGCAACCGCATCATCGCGGGCATGAGCGACGCGGTGGTGGTGGTGGAGAGTGATGTCGGTGGCGGCTCCATGATCACGGCGCGTTTCGCGGGTGAGCAGGGACGATTGATTTTCGCCGTGCCTGGTCGCATCGATCAGGCATCGAGCGCCGGATGCCATCAATTGATTCGCGACGGGGCGACCCTGCTTACTGGCGTGGATGACATTCTGAGCGAGCTCAGTTACCTCGACGGACTGCGCCCCTCGCCGATTCCAGAGAAGACGACGGGCGGCACGGCTTTGGCGGCGTCGAATCTCACGGCCGAAGAACAAAAGGTTTACGCCTGTTTCGCCGGCGGTGCGATGGTCTCCATCGACACGGTGAGCGGACAGACCGGCCTGCCAGCATCGCAGCTTTCGGCGACGTTGATGATGCTTGAGCTGAAACGCCTCATCGCGAAACGCGCCGACGGCACGTTCGAGGCGCGGTGAATTTGCGCAACGGGGAAACGCCCGGCGACTAATCTCAGGTCGCCGGTTGCGTGTTGGGCGCGATTTTTGAGGGGAGGGCGAGCAGGAGCATCATGGCGACCTGACTGGCAACGAAGGCGATCAGCCACCAGAAGGCCGAGTCCATGAAGCCGTAGCTGTGCAGGCCGACGCCGAGCATGTTCACGCCAAACCAACTCCAGGCGGTGACGATGTTCCCGAAGATTGCGAGGGCCATGAGGCCGCGTTGTTTCACGAGGCCGCCCCAGCGGGCGTGGAGAATGAGCGCGTTCCAAAGCACGATGATAAGCGCGCCGTTTTCCTTGGGATCCCAGCCCCAGAAGCGGCCCCACGACTGGTCGGCCCAGATGCCGCCAAGCACCGTGCCGACAAAGCTGAAGAGCGTGGCGAAGCAGACGGTGCCATAGACCATCTTGGTGAGCGCCTCGGCGGTTTTGGCGTCGAGCGACCGGGTGAACGCGCCGCGCAGCACATAGATGAGAGCAAGAAAGCCGGCGAGGAAGGTGGCGGCATAGCCGACCGTCACGGTGACGACGTGCGTCGCGAGCCAAAAGTTGGAATCGAGCACGGCGCGCATCATTTCCATCGTGTCGCCGCCGAGCGAGAGGTGGTGGGCGATGAGCAAGGTGGCGAAACCGATCAGGCCGGCGGCGACGCTGCCGATGGCGTTTTTATAGACGGCTTCGAGCACGAGGCAAAGGGCGACGGCGCCCCAGCCGACGAAGAGCGCGGACGAGTAGAGGTTGGTGACGGGCGGGCGGCTTTCGAGCCACATGCGCGTGAGGATGCCGACGCTGGCGACCACGAAGGCGACGGCGACCAGCAGGAAGGCGGAGCGACCGAGCGCCTGGGGCCATTTCAACCATGAAACCACGGCGAGGATAAACGCGGCGACGTAGAGCATCATGCTCGTGTAGAAAGGTTGCGCGGCATTGAAGCGCGCCTCGACGTCACACTTCGTGAGACGTGCAGGGATGGCGGTTTCAAGTTGCGAGCGATAGGACTTCACGGCGGCGTTGAAGGCCTCGGACTGTTGATCACGCCATGCGAGGCCGAGGGCGATATAGGTGGCGACGGAGGGATTCACGCGGCCGGTCGTGAGGCTTTCCTGTAGCGAGGCTCCGGCATTCTTCCAGCTTGAGGGCTGGTCCATCCCGGCTTCGGGAGGGATCGGCAGAAGGTAGCCCATGGAATCCAGCGAGGTGAATATCTGGCTCAGTTCGAGCAGGCTTTTGGTGAGCGTGGCGTCGTGGGGCTGGCCGGCACGCTGGGCGCGGAGGGCTTCGAGGCCGGCGGGGATGACGGTCCCGAACTTGGCCGCCGCGTCGAGGTAGTGGTCAACGCCAGGAGGGACGAGGCTGGCCTGCAGGCGTTGGTAGAGGATGATATTGTCTCGAAGCTGGATGACTGCGCGCTGGAAGGGTGTGCGCACGGGGGCGTCGACGCCGTCGGCGAGGCTGGACTGGCGTTCAAGCTCGGGCAGCCCTTTGCGGAGTTGGTCGAGAGAGAATCGTTTTTTCCCGGCTCCGTCTTCGGGCATGAGGTTGACGAGGGTGAGCACTTCGGGATGCACGATCTCGAAGGTCTGGTAGGTGTCGGCGACCTCGGGGCGATAGAGGACGTCGAGCAACCACTCAACCGGCGTGAGCGAACGGCCATCGGCGGCGACGACGCGCTGGCGGCCTTGGGTGGCGAGCAGCGTGGTGCGGGCGACGGTGTCGAGGGGCTTGAGGCGGCCGTTGACGAGCGTCGGCAGGCGACCGAAGGCGGCGAGGCCGAAGGCGCCGGCGTTGCGTGTGGGGATCAGGGAGGCCGCAACGATCACGCAGGTGAGGACGAGGACGGTCAGCGGGAATGGATTTTGGCGGGCGAGGGAGACGAGCGAGGGCCGGGATGAAGGACTCGCGTCACCAACGGCACCCGCCGACTTGGCGGTCAGGCGACGGCGGGAAAAGAAGCCGAGGAGGTGGATACCGAACTGGATGAGCAGGCCGGCGGCCATGACAGAACAGGCGACGTAGGGAAGCAACCAGGACGGGTTGCGCACGACTTGGAGCACGGTGGTGCGGTCGTTATTGGCGAAACCGGCCTGATAGAACGTAAGGCCGGCGTAGCGCAGCGGGTTGTTCATGTAGATGACCACGTCGCGGTCGTCGCGGCCATCGGGGGTGGACAGGTGGATGCGGCTGGAAAAATTCTTCGGAATGTCAGTGCCGGCGTAGCGATCGTGGCTGAATTTCTGCAGGGTGAGCGAGAAGGGCCGGTAGAGGCGTTTCTGGCGGAGGGAGATTTTCCATGTTTTGCCGGCGTAGTCGAAGGTCTGCGAGGCGGTCAGTCCGGTGGATACAAGAAAGGTGCCGAGCGAGGCATCGGGAGCGACGAGTTCGATGTAAGCGGAGGGGACGTTGGATTCGTCCTGCTTGTAGGTCATGGCCTGGGGCGCGGCGTCGATGGAGAGTCCGTCACCGACGGTGGCGAGCGTGGGCGCTGTGCTGTCGGCTTTGCGGGCCTGAAGGACCGAGTTAGGATAAAAGACTTTGGGGACGACACGGAACGGAAGTTTCGGATGCTGCACCGGCGTGTGGCTGGCGAGAAGGTCATCTGGAACGGCGACGACCTCGTCGAACGAGGGGTTGCTGGTGTTGGTGATGGCGAGCTCGTTCAGCTGATAGCTTTCGGCATAGTTCTTCGTCTCGCCGTTGTTCAGGCGCATGAAGTATTCCTCTTGCCAGATACCAGTGAGGAGTTCGCCGACGAGCAGCATGATCAGGCCGATGTGCGCCAGAAGGATGCCGGATTTCCGCCAAGTGAGCTTGAAGCGGTAGATGTGCGCGGCAACGAGGTTGACGAGCAGCAGGCCGCCAACGAGGTATCCGCCCGGGAAGAGCGGGAGCGCGATGCCGTTAACGTCCTGAAAAACGATGAAGGTGCGAAACCACTTTTGCTGGATGCCCCAGACTCCGAGGTTCGTCTGGTCGAGCGTGGCCGCAAAGACCAGCAGGATGGAGAACGCGATCAGGATGACAGTGAGTTTGATCGAGACAAAAAAGTCGCGGAAATAGCGGAGTATCTCGCTCATTGGGCGGAGGGCTTGGAGGCCTTGACGGTTTGAAGGAAGGAGAGGAAAGCGGATTTTTGATCGAGGACGAGGGCGGCGGGTCCGCTGAGTTTGAAGAACCACATCGACTGGTCGAAAGGCACCATTGCGCCGAGGATGCGCTGCGCCTGGTCTCCCGTGCCGACGAGATCGACGACGGTGAACGTGAGGTCGCCGCCGACGACTCGGGTGGTGGCACCGGCGAGTTCGGTTTCGGCGATGGGCGCGAGGGAAACTTGGCCGCGCCAGCGGTTGATATTGGCGAGTTCGCCGCCCACCGCGCCGGGTAAGGCGATGATGGAAAGATCGGCGGTGGCTCCGTCTTTGCCCGAGACGGTGAAACTGCCTTTGCGCATTGTGCCGAGGGCTTTTGGCTGCCAAGCGGCGGGGGCGGTCCAAGTGAGGGTGAGACCGGTTGGCATGACGGCGGCTTGTGTGACGGGTACATCGGTGGGGGCGCTTGCGGTCGGAGCGACTGCGGGCATTGGTGGCATGGCGGCAGGGCTTTCAACGGTGGGCATGGCCGAGGCGTCGGTTTCCTTGGGAGTCTGGTAAGAAGCGATCGAGCGGTCGCGGCATCCTGCGGTAAGGAAGGTCAGGATGGCGGTAATCAGGACGAGTGAACGAAACATAGAGGAGGGTGAAATGGTCTTATGAGACGGATGCGGTTTGATTATCCGAGTGGTGAGTAACTATGGCAGACTGCACCTTGAAGCACTGCGCATTTTTTGGCCTGTCGTAGGCAGAGGTTGTGTGGGATGACGGGAGGAAGGTGTTCTAAGGTTAGAGCTGCCTATCGGCGCGTGGCAAGGGCTGCGCATATGATGGCAAAGCATGCACAGCCATAGGCCTGAGTGTTAAGATATACTAATCACGTTATCGCAATCGTCTTCCTCGTCTCATAGCAAAACTTATAAATAAAATGAAAAATTCATCCAAAATCACGCTGGCTGGTTTGGCCATGCTGTTTGCCTCCGTTATGACCCAAGCTGCTCCGGTGTCGGAAAATTGGGAAAACCTCTGCACGAAGTGCCACGGCGCCGACGGCAAGGGTGAGACCAAGATCGGCAAGAAGCTTAAACTGAGGGACTACACGGATGCCGCAGTTCAGGCCAAGATGACCGACGAAGAGATCACCAAGGCCATCACCAATGGCATCACCGATGGCGGCAAGGAGAAGATGAAGGCCTTCGGGGCAGATCTCACCAAGGACGAGGTCAAGGATTTGGTCGGCCACATCCGCAAATTTAAGTCCTGAGCCTTATTTCTTTGGCCGGTCGCTTGGCGACCGGCCGGTGTGGACAGTCACGCACGCCCGTGAGTAGGCGGGGTATCTGCATTTACTTTCAATTCTATCTTCATGCCCGAATCAATCCCTCCATCTGAGCCGGTAAAACCGCGCTCACTTTTTAATAATTGGATCAGTGCTATTGGCGGTGTGTTGGCGGTCGCCGCACTCTTCTCGTTTGCGCTGTTCGTGTGGATGGATTTCACGCAGGGGGAAAAGAATCCCTACCTTGGCATTATCACTTATCTGATTGTGCCGGGTATACTGATCATCGGTATTACGCTCGGTTTTTTCGGTGCGTGGGCCCAATGGCGGTGGCAGATCAAGCATGCTGGCGTAACGTCGGATAAATGGCGTCTTGATTTTTCTGACCAGCAGCATCGTCGCGCCCTCGTCATTTTTGGCACAGGCGGCGTGATATTTCTAATGCTGACCGCCTTTGGTAGCTACCAGACCTATCATTACGCTGAGTCCACGCAGTTTTGCGGAGAGGTTTGCCATCGTGCGATGAATCCCGAGTTGACGGCCTACAAACGCGGGGCCCATGCCCGGGTTGATTGCGTCGAGTGTCACGTCGGTTCCGGCGCACAGTGGTTTATCAAGGCCAAGATCAACGGCACACACCAGTTGATCGCCTACACGTTAAACAATTACAAGCGGCCTATCGCGACCCCGCTCAAGAATCTCCGCCCCGCCCAGGACACCTGCGAAAAGTGCCACTGGCCTGAAAAATTCCACGGTAACATCGACGTGGACGCCGAGCATTTCCTGTCGGACAAGAAAAACACTCCCTACAATATCCGCATGCTGATGCGGGTGAATATGACTCAGCCGGGCAGCCCGATCGGCGGCATTCACTGGCATGTGAATGCAGACAGTCGTGTGGAATATTTTGCCGCTGATGAAAAGCGCCAGGACATCCCTTGGATGCGCGTGACAAACCTGAAGAACGGCACTTCGCACGTTTATCGCACCGAGGCCTTCAAGGGTGAACCGGTGGCCGCACAGATCCGCGTTATGGACTGTATGGATTGCCACAACCGTCCCGCGCATGTTTTCCCCACGGCCAACGAAGTCGTCGAGCATGCGATGGCCGCCGGCGCGCTGAGCATGCAATTGCCCGCCTTGAAACGCGTCGCCGTGCAGGCGATGACGCAGAAGGAAATTACGACCACCGCTGATGCTCCGCCAAAAATCGCATCTTTCTTGGAGGCTAAATATGCCGGTGCTCCGGAGTTGCCTGCGACAATCGTGGAGGTGCAGCGTCTTTATGCCGAGACGATTTTCCCGGACCGCAAGGCGGACTGGCGCGTTTATCCGAACAACATCGGGCACAAGGATTGGTTGGGGTGCTTCCGCTGCCACGACGAGAAACACAAGACGGCCGCAGGCGAGTCGGTGAAGGCCAACGACTGCAAATCCTGCCACATCATCCTCACGCAGGGCAAAGGGAGTGATCTGCAGGCGCTTTCGGCGCAGGGGCAGGACTTCAAGCATCCCGGTGGCGACCTTGATCCGGACCTGACGTGTTCAGATTGCCATAACGGCGGCATCCAGAAGTAGGCTCCTGTTTATGGAAACCGCTCGTGCGCATGCTGGCTTAACCAACATGATCGCGCTGCGCCTTGTGTGCCGTTTGCCTACGCTGTTGATCTGCCTGTTCGCTTCTGCACAGGCCGCCGAACCGGTTGTCGTCGTTGCGCCGCTTGCTGTGCCGAACGGCGATTGCATGGATTGTCACGAGGCGGAATTCAAACCGTTGAAGAAAGGCGAGCCGGCCGTCTGGAAGGGCGTTCGTCCCGAGGTTTTCAAGAAGTCCGTTCACGGCAAACTTAACTGCGTTGATTGCCACGCCGACATCAAGGAGGTGCCGCATCCCTCGAAGCTTGCGCCTGCGCAGTGTGTGTCGTGCCACACGAAACCCGCCGCGGACTACGCCGCGAGCATCCATGGCATGAGCCATAAACTCGGGGCCTCCGAGGCCGCCGCCTGTGTCAGTTGTCATGGCTCGCACGATATCGCGCCGGTGAAGCAGGCCGATTCGCCGGTCTTCAAGTTCAACCTCTCCAAGACCTGCGGCAAGTGCCACGACAACCCGAAGATTACCATGGATTATCGCATGGGCCAGCAGCAGTCCGCCGGCCACTACCTCGACAGCATCCATGGTCGTGCTCTCGTGAAAATGGGTCTGATCGTCGCGCCCTCGTGTAACGACTGTCACGGCGTCCACGACATCAAGCGCAGCATCGACAAGGATTCGCATACGAACCACGCCAACATTGCGGCCTCCTGCGGCAAATGCCACGTCGGCATCGAGGATATCTATAATCAGAGCATCCACGGCCAGTTGCTCTTGAAAGGCGACCAAAAGGGGCCTGTCTGCACCGATTGCCACAGCTCGCACGACATTGAGAAGCCTGCCACCGCACACTTCAAGGGCCAGAGCGACCAGAGTTGCGGCAAGTGTCACCAGGACCGTCTTGCGCACTATCGCGAAACCTACCACGGCAAGGCGATGGCCCTCGGCCAGCCCAACGTCGCCTCCGATGTGGCCGCCTGCTACGACTGCCACGGCCACCACGATGTTTTCCCCGTCAGCGATCCTCGCTCGCGACTGCACAAAGACAAAATCGTCGGCACCTGTCAGCAATGCCACCCCGGCGTTACCGAGCGATTCACCCAATACCAGCCGCATGCCAACCCGCTCGACAAGGCTAACTACCCGATCCTGAACAAAGTTTTCTGGTTCATGACTGTGCTGCTGGTAAGCGTATTTGTTTTCTTCGGCCTGCACACACTACTCTGGCTGGTCCGATCGATCTACCTGTATCTTCATGATTCGAAGACATTCCGTGAGGCGAAGATCCTCACGCACGCGGACGACGACGTGTTCACGCGCTTCACGCCCTTTGAGCGCTACTTGCACCTGATGATGGTGACGAGTTTCCTCGCGTTGGTGATCACCGGCATGCCGTTGAAGTTCTACTACACCGAATGGGCGAAGGTGATGTTCCGCCTTATCGGCAGCGCCGAGGTTGCGCGCACCCTGCACCACTACGCGGCGGTCGTGACCTTTGCCTACTTCGTGATGCACGTCTCCGGCCTCATGAAGAATTTCTGGGCCAAGCGCCAGCGACTGCGCGATCCGGCGACCGGCAAGTTCTCGTTGCGTCGGGTGTGGTCCACGGTCTTCGGCCCCGATTCGATGGTTCCATCGATGCAGGACTGGCATGATTTCCTGGCGCACAACAAATGGTTCTTCGGCAAGGGCCCGCGCCCGCAGTTCGATCGTTGGACTTACTGGGAGCGCTTTGACTACTTCGCGGTGTTCTGGGGTGTGGCGATCATCGGATTCTCGGGTCTGATCATGTGGTTCCCGAATTTCTTCACCCACTTTATGCCAGGTTGGGTGATCAACATCGCTCTCGTGGTCCACTCCGACGAGGCGCTGCTCGCCGCGGGCTTCATCTTCTCATTCCACTTTTTCAACACTCACTTCCGCATCGAGAAGTTCCCGATGGACACGGTGATCTTCTCGGGCCGCATCTCGAAAACGGAGATGCTGCACGAGCGGAAGCGCTGGTATGACCGCTTGGTGGCGGCCGGTCGTCTTGATGTTTACCGCATCAAGGCCGACGACTGGGAGGGTAGGAAGAACATCTCGAAGGCCTTTGGCTTTATCTTCTTCGGCACCGGCCTTGTGCTGCTCGTGCTGATCGTCTATGCGATGATCTCACGGCTCGGCCATTGAGAGCTTGTCAGAGCGTGTCGCGTCCGGCCCGCGTGCCTGACGCGACATGATCGAAGATAAACTTATCAAACCGTCCGCCACATCAAGCTGCGCGCGATTGTTTTATCCTTTTTGGATCCTCTGATTACGGCAGACCTGCGATCGGTGGGCCGGCCGGACTGTGACGATGTTCACTTCGAGCGAGAGTGGCGTTGTCCGGTAGTTCGCGGCTGTGGATGGGCTCTTTACTGTGCTGACAGCAAACCGAAGCCCCTTCGGAATCGGAAGTGGGGCGATTGAAGGCTCCGGTTGTCCCCCCGTGGGGGGGCGGTCAATGTGGCGGCGTTGCCGGTGGAACCTTGTCGCCCATCTTGGCTTGCAGGGCCTTGATGCGCGCGAGCTCGGCGGGGTGCTCCTCCGCCATTTCTTCTTCCGACATCCGACCCGTGAGCCAGGCGAGATTCATCGGATAAACGTCGGGGTTGAAGATCACGAAATAGAAATGCCAGACGACAATCGCGAGCGTCGCGAGGATCGCCTCGTAGAAGTGAATGGTGCGCGAGATGTCGAAGCCGAGTTTGGTGAAGAGCCCGATCGAGGTGTTGTCGAACCACAGGATCACGCCGGTGACGCCCATCAGGATCGAACCCCACATCATGGCCCAGTATTCAGTTTTCTCGATGTAGCTGAAACGGCCGAACGCAGGCTTCGCGGGAGCGAGGCCCAGATTGTATTTCAACACGGCGAACGGATCCGTGAAATCGCGCTTTTCCGGGAGCAGATCGAGGAGGAGCGAGCGGCCTGGTTTCGTGAAAAGGAGATAGCCGGCATGCCATATGCCCGACGCGAGCAGCACGGCGCCAGCGATCCGGTGGATCCAGCCCCGCCACTCGAAGGCGTTCACACTCGCGTTGCGAATCCCGACCACCCACCAGGCCTCGGGATAACGCAGCATGAATCCGGTCACGACGAGCATCGTGAAACTCAACATAAGTGTCGCGTGCTGCACCCGCTCGTGCGCCGTCATCCGCAGGTAAAGGCGGTGGGCGACCGGCTCCGGCTGGATCAGACCCTTCTGGATCGCGAGCTTGCGGCGGATTTTTTTAAATAAATCGAGCACGTTGTGCAGGAGCATCCCGCCGACGACCACGACGATCAGGATCACGTAGAGACTCGAAATCAGATGGAGAATCGGATTATTGCCGCCCGTCCCGCGGGCCGCTTCCGGGCTCACGTGAACTTTCCCGACAGAGAATCGCGTGTTGGCCCCGGGATGGCACTGGCCGCACGTCTTTGCGAGACTGGCCTTGTTGATCGTCGAGGTGGGGTCGTTTCGCGACTTGATCGCGTGCGAACTGTGGCAGCTCGCGCAGTTGACGACTTCGACCGCGCCGCCGCGAACCGCCAGTCCGTGATAACTGTCCTCGAACGTTTGGAAGGTGTGCGAGGCGAGTCCGTATTTCTGCGTGAGCCGGAGCGATGCGTGGCAGGTGGCGCAGACCTGTTGCGCCACGTTGTTCGCGTGGATGGGGGACGTCGGATCCCGGCGAGCGCGGATGTCGTGCTCGCCGTGGCAATTCGTGCAGGTGGCAGAGTCGAGATTGCCCTTTCGTAGCGCGCCGGCGTGGACACTGGTGTCGAACTCGCCGGCGATCTTCTCGTGGCATTTCGCACAGGTCCCGGCGACGTGGAGTTTGTTCATTCTGGCGCTGGCGGTCATCGCCCGGTTCATCTCGTGAGCCCCGTGGCAATCGATGCAGTTCGCGGCTTCCGCATTGCCGCCGAGCAGCGCCGCGCCGTGCACGCTCTGATCAAACGATCCTGCAAACTTCATGCCGCGCAACGCATGTCCGGCGACATTTTTATTTCCGACATGGCACGCTTCGCACTGCTTGGTTTGCGCGAGTTTTTGCGTGAGGGTGAGTTTCTCGGGTGCGATCGCTGCGATGGGCTGGCGATGGCAGGTGAGGCAATCGGGCGCATTGCTCTCCTTGGCGGCGAATGCGCGACCGTGCGCCGACGCTGCGAAATGATCGCGTGCCGTGGCGTGACATCGGCCGCACGCGTCGGGCTGCGCACCGTCGTTGAAGGCAAAGGTTGCGCTCTTCACAGGTGCGATGGCGTGCGTCCCGTGGCATTCGCGACAGGAGGTGTCGTTGCCGGCGGGTGTCGGCAACTGCGAAAGGCGCGGATGAAAGGCGTGCTTCTTTCCGGTATCTTCGTGGCAGGATGCGCAATTGACCGTGACCATCGGTTTGCGATGCGGCGAACTGTCGCCGTCGAATTTCTCGTGACAATCGATGCAATCGAGGGAGCGATGCACGGATTTCCCTGTGATTTTCCCGTCGATGAAGAGCGACACTTTGAGACCGGCTTTCTTCATCGAAAGCGTTTCGTCGCTATGGCACTCTAGGCAGGCTGCGTTGGAATTTTGGGCGGGAGGTTTCGCAGCGGACGAAGGTTCGGCAGCGGCGAACAGGCAGCCGGTCGGTACTAGCAGCGCCATGACCATGCATAACCACAGCGAGGTCTCCTGCCGGGCACCACGTGCCGAGCTTAGAACAAATGAAACCATCCTTTGGCGATGTGGCATGGGTAGATCTTTTCTAAAACTATAATGTGGAGGCATGCGTGAGTTCTGTCTTCGCATTCATTGAACAAAGCGGGGCGCTTTTTGCCGCAAATCCGTGCGTTTCTCGGTCATCAAAAGATGCAGAGTTTTCCTGAAACTTGCCCGTTATCTTGGTGTTTCGAAATCAACCATATTACGTGACAAATGCGCGAAAGCGTCAGAGAGTCATTTACTCCAAATAACTGCGTAAGCCGACCCCATGCCCGACGATTCTCCCGCCAGCCCTTCGGAAGCCGCCGCCGCGCGTCTTTCTTCGCTTGAACAGCGTTTGGCACGAATCGAGGTTCGTCTTGGAATTGTGGATCATCCGCTTGGCGCGGCGACGCCGTTGCAACCGGCGCGGCCAGAACAGGCGGTAGTGAACTTGGGGGCCGGCGCGGCGACGGCTGAGCCGGCTGCAGTTTCCCGCAAGGTGGCTGCGGAGGCGGCGGATGAACTGGAACTTTCGCTAGGGCAGGACTGGTTTGCAGCCGCCGGAATCGTGGCGCTCGCGCTTGGCGCGGGCTTTATGCTTTCACTGCCTTACCAAGGTGCGCCGGCCGGCGTGCCCTCGTTGGCGGGGTATGCGGTGGTCGTCGCGTTGTTCGGACTTGCGCAGGCCGGTCGGCGGGTGTTTGCGCACGGCGCCGGCTACCTGCAAGGCGCAGGAATGTCGTTGTTGTATTGGGCGACGTTGAGATTTATGTTTTTTGGCACACAGTCGGTGTTGGACGTCCATGGAATGACCGGTGGAGCGGTGCTGGCGGCGGCGGCTAGTTGCAATCTTGGTTTCGCGTGGTGGCGGCGCTCGGGATGGCTTATGGTGCTCGCGCTCGTGACCGCCTGTGCCACGCCGCTCGTGGTCAGTGCCGGCGGATTTATGGCGGTGACGGTCGTTGTGCTCGCTGCGGTGGTCGTGGCGGCCGCTTGGCGAATGCAGTGGCGCGGATTGGTCCCGATCGGCATCGGTTTGATCGGCGCGACCTATTTCACGTGGGCGAGCGGAAATCTGATTTTCGGCGGCATTTACCATTGGGCGAGTACACCGTGGTTCGCGCCTGGCTGTTTGTTGGTGGCGATGATGATTCTCGGTGCGGCATCGTTGGTGCGAGCGGCTGATGATTGCGATGATGTGCTTTCAAACCTTTCTGCGGTGCTCACGTGTTCTCTTGGTTACGGTCTCTATTTACTGCACACGGCGGCGGCGTTTCCGGAGCAGTTTTTCATGGCTCACATGCTGGCTTTTGTAGTGATGCTTTGCGGAGCGATCGCCTTTTGGGTGCGACGACAGAGTCGGGTTTCCACGTTCTTTTATGCGATGACAGGTTACGCGGCGCTGACGATGGCGATCGTGAAGGCGAGTCCCGTGCCGGACGTGTTCGTCTGGCTTTCATTGCAAAGTCTGGTCGTGGTGGCGACGGCGATCTGGTTCCGGTCTCGCTTCATCGTCGTGGCGAATTTCCTGATCTGTGTCATGATCGTGGCCGGCTACATGTTCGTGAATGAACACGAGAGCGGCATCAGCGTCGGGTTCGGCATTGTGGCGTTGGTGAGCGCACGGCTCCTCAACTGGAAGCGCGACCGGCTTGAGTTGAAGACAGGCTTGATGCGCAACGCCTACCTTATCGGCGCATTTTTGGTGTTTCCCTACGCTCTGCATCATTTGATGCCGAGCCGTGGGGTAGCGCTTTCGTGGGTAGGACTTGCCTTGCTTTACTACGGGCTGGGCTATGCGGTCAAAAATCAGAAATATCGATGGATGGGCCACGCGACGCTGCTGCTGACGGGATGCTATCTGGTGGTCGTCGGTGCGAGCCGCTTCGAGCCGGTGTATCGGGTTCTCTCGTTTCTGGCGTTCGGCACGGTGCTGTTGATCGTTTCACTGGTGTTCACGCGTCTGCGCAAGCGGGCACACCCAGTTGTGGACTCGATCAAACCGACCAAATAGGCGGGTCGGTGGCTTCAGCCGCCGCAGTTGCAGGTGCCGCCACTGCAGCCGGAGGGCTGCGCACCCACAGGCTCTGCATCAGGGCCATTGCCGAGTTGATCGGCGCAGTCGCAAAGCAGCGCGTAATATTCGTCGCGCGTGATGCCAAGCGCGGCGGCACCAAAGGTCTCCGCCTCGTCGGACGAGGCGAATGTACCGTAGTTCACGGCCACGAGTTGGTAGAGAACAAGCGCGGGCACGCGGTCGGGCTGCGTGATGAAGAGAGGATGCACCGCCATCGTGAAACCATCCTCGGGGGTATTCCCTTTCGGCTCTGGATGGGCAAATTCTCCTGACAGAAGCAACGCCTCGTCGAAAACAATCTCACACGGATAACGGACCTGCGTGCGATCGGCGAGCAGTCGTTGCAGGCCGTCCCAGTCGAGCTTCGGGCCGTAGGTCGCGAATATCTCGACGCCCTTCGTCTCAACATGTGCGGTTAGCGATTGGCGGGCGTCGTCGGCGGTGAGTTGTCGGGCCATGGCGGTGGGTGCGGCTGGGCGCTCAGCGATCAATGAGTGGCTGGCGAGACGGGCGCGACAGACGCCGGTTCGTCGCCTTGGATTTCAGGCTGGCCTTCGTTGGCCTTGGCCAAGCGGCCCTGCAGGATCGGCACAGCCATGCGCAGGAAAACGGTGTAGCACAGCAGGCCGAAGGCCCAGATGCCAAGGCAAACGAGAGTTTCGTTGAGCGAAGGCAGGTATTCGACGAATGCACCGAGCGGCGTGGGAATAAAGCCGGGGATGACCAAGCCCATGCCCTTTTCGATCCAGATGCCGACGATGCAGAGCGCGCAGGCGACGTTGAGGTATTTGAGGCTGCGGCTTACCGGCAGCACGAGGATGACCATGGCGATGAGATTGAAGCCGATGGCGGTCCAGATCCAAGGCACCAGCGCATGATGCCCGTGCAGACCGACGAAGAGGTATTTTGCGGACACGCCGTGGGTCGTCCCAGAGTAGAATTCTTTGAAAATTTCGCACACCAGCAGAAACACATTGATGATCATCGAAACTTGCACGATGCCGCGCAGGGTCAGCAGTGCCTTGTCGGTGATGCGGTAGTTCGTGTAACTGCGGATGACCTGAAGAGCCAAGATGATGATCGCCGGACCGGCGGTGAAGGCCGAGGCGAGGAAGCGCGGGCCGACGATGGATGCGTTCCAAAACGGACGCCCACCGAGACCGACGTAGAGAAAGGCCGTGACGGTGTGAATGGAAATCGCCCAAACGATGGCGATGAACACGAAGGGAATGTAGAACCACTTCGATGGTTTCTTGTCTTGGTAACGACAATAGAGGAGATAGCCGCAGATATGGACGTTGAGCAGCAGGTAGCCGTTGAGCACGATGACGTCCCAGCTGAGCATCGACCTAGGGAAGTTCAACTGACCGAGGCCCGGAATGAGATGCCAGAAGCGGTCGGGCCGACCAAGGTCAACGGTGACGAAGGACAGGCACATGAGGATGGCGGCCACGGCGAGCAGTTCACCGAAAATCACGAGGTCGTGCAGCTCCTCGTTGTCGTAGATGTAAACGGGGATGACCATCATTACGGCCGCCGCCGCGACACCGACGAGGAAGGTGAAGTTGGCGATGTAAACGCCCCACGACACCTCGTCGCTCATGCCGGTGACGATGAGGCCGTCGACCAGTTGCTTGGCATATGCGTTGATACCAAAGAGGATAACAATAGTCAGGCCTCCCATCCATGCGTAGTAGCGCCAGTCGCCGACGAAGGCGATGCGCGCGCACCGACGTAGAAACACGAGGTAGTTGCGGGCGGCGGTGATCATTTGTCGAAGTAGTAGAAGAACCGTGGATTGGTGCCCATTTCCTCCTTGAGTTGGATAAAGACCCGTTTCTCTCGGAGAATGTAGGAAACCTCGCTATTTGGATCGAGGATGTTGCCGAACTTGCGCGCGCCGACGGGACAGACCTCAAGGCAGGCCGGGTAGCGGCCATCGCGGGTACGCTGGATGCAGAAATGGCATTTCTCCATCACACCCTGCTTGCGTGGACGGTTGCCGAGATAGGCCATGTTGGGGTTAAGGCGCTCTTTCGGAATCTGCGGTTTCGTCCAATTGAAACGGCGCGCCCAGTAAGGGCAGGCGGCCTCGCAGTAGCGGCAACCGATGCACCAATCATAGTCGATGACCGTGATACCGTCCTTCTCCTGCCAAGTGGCGTTGACGGGGCAAACTTTCACGCAGGGCGGGTTGTGGCACTGCTGGCACTGGATCGGCATGTAGAAATAGCCGGGATCGGGAACATGCTTGTCGTCGTAGGTATGATTGCCTTTTTCGACGTCCATCGAGCCGTGCGGCATCTTGAGCACGCGGATGTATTGGATCTCCGGATTGCGCGACTGATTGTTTTCGTTGACGCAGGCGTGGACGCATTTGCGGCAACCGATGCAGCGGGTGAGGTTGAGGCAGTAAACGAACTCGACGCCATCCATCGGCTTGAGGTCGCGCACATGGGGGCGCACGCCGTATTGCCGCTCTACTTCGTTGGAGATGCGTTTGATCACCTTGGACATGTCGTCCGGCGTCATCTCCTTGTAGTATTTCTGGAGAAACTTCTCGGTGGACGTCAGATCGTCCAACTCAAGCAGCGGGGAGAGGCTTGCGGCCAGCGCGGTGAGACCGCCTAACGCGGCGGTGCCACGCAGGAAATTACGGCGGGACATCGCGGCGTCGGATGTCTTGTCGGGCGAAGAAAAAGGAGAGGACATGGTCAGTGGGCCGCGTCGTGCGGTTTGGATTCTTCCACGGCACGCAGCGCATGGGGACCGGGCGCTGGTTCGCGCGTCGGGATGCGGGGTGAGTGGGGATTGTGGCAGTTCGCGCAGCTTAGGCGGACGATGTCGCCTTTGCTGCGATCCCAGTATCCGCTGGTGCGGCCGTGGGCGCCGGCTTCCCAGTCGCGATAGTTCGGACCGTGGCAAGTGCCGCAGAGTTGAGGGATGTTATCGAAGCCGATCTCGCGACCGTCGCGCACTTGCAGGGTGGTGAGATTTTTGTCGTTGTGACAGTTGAAACAAAGGTTGTTCCGGCCGTGTGATCCGTGACCCATCACGATGTTTACATGCTCCTGCGGGACGATGATCTTCTGGTTCTCGTCGAAGCGCAGCGTGGGCGGCTTGTTCTTCTCGTGGCAGCCGTAGCAGTCGTAGTCGGACAGATCCGCCTTCGCCTTCACGAGATCGGCGTAGGTCTGGCGCCAAGGGGTCGTCGCGAGGAATTTGGTATCGACCAGCGGGATGGCCTTTCTCGGTTTCACATGTTCTCTCATCGTGCTGAGAAACAGCATCGCGAGAGCGACGAAGAGCACTGCAAGCCCGCCGAGCACATAACCGGTGCGGGCGCGGTTCCTCCCGTCAGGGAGAGGGGGGAGTGGGTCCATGACGGCGGGTGCTGAGTTGCCGTTATTTCTTCAGCGTGCGCACAAAGGTGACGAGCGCCTTCACTTGATCATCGGACAGACCCTCGATCGCCTTCATGCGCATCTTGCCCTTGTCGTCGGTGAGGCCGGTCTTGATGGCCTTGGCGGCCTGTTCATCGGTGAACTTGGTCTGCATCTCGGAAGTGGTAAAGTCGCCGATGTTGAGCTTGTGGCCCATTTTGGTGTCGCCTTTGCCGTCGTCTCCGTGGCACTTGGCGCAGTGCTCCTGCCAGCTGGCGGGGGCGTCGGCGCCGTAAAGCGCGGCGGTGGCGGTGGCGGCTATGAGGACGAGAAGTCGGCGGGAGGTGGTCATGATAGGTAGGCTGAGGTTATGAGTTAAGAATAGGTTGCGGCGATCCGCGTTGTGATAGCATTTCTACTATAGACTATTTACTGCTTTTCACCTCGTCACATCTTGGCGAGCACGACGCATTATTTGTTCGAGCCGGAAGGCGAGCGCGGTTGCGGCTCTGCTGACGGTTTTCGACGATTTATTTTACATATAAGAGATTGTTGCGAATCCAGGTCCGGCGCATCTTCTGGTGGGTTCCAGTTGGCTCAGGTGGGCCTCTTCATCCCCGCAAAACGTATCCGAAATAAGGATATAGTCCTGCCTTGCCGGGATGCCGGCAGGCCTGACACGCCGATGGCGCTCCACATTTTTTAGCGACGAAAAGAGCAAGCTATGCGCAGCTCTCGGCAATAGGTGAGCAGTCGGCAAGGAGGGATTCTGGCATAAACTACTAATGCAACTACCCCGTTGCGACACTTCAGCCAACACTACGACCTACAACAGTTACTTATAGCCATCCAGCCATGATCTCACGACTGCTTAAAACCAAAACTTCTCTCCTTTTCGGAGGCATCGCCCTGTGGGGACTGGTGCTTATCGGATGCGTGAGCGTTAATCGCGCAATCCTCGCGCCCGCCAAAATACCGGGCGCGACCTATGTGGGCACCAAGGAGTGCGCACAGTGTCACGCTGATCAGACCGACCACTTCAAGTCGGCCAGCCACGCCAAGCTAGCGATCGCCGATCCCAAGGTCGGCGCCACGGGTTGCGAGGCCTGCCATGGTCCGGGAAGCTTGCACGTGAAGGCCGGCGGCGGTCGTGGCACCATCGTCAATCCCAAGAAGAATCCCGAAGCCTGTTTCGCGTGTCACCTCGACAAGCGTGGCCAGTTCAGCCTGCCGAACACCCACCCGGTGCTCGCCGGCAAAGTCAGCTGCGTGGATTGCCACAATGTTCATAGCGGCGACGCCATCAAGGGCTCCGGCCTAGCGCTTGAGGGTAAGAACGAGACTTGCACCAAGTGCCACATCGCTCAAAAAGGTCCGTTTGTATTCGAACACGGCGCGCTGCGCGAAGGCTGCGTCGCTTGTCACAGTCCGCATGGTTCGGTGAACAAGAAGATGCTCGTCGCTCGCGACGCCAACCTCTGCTTGCGCTGCCACCTCAATCAGCCGGCTGGTGCTCCCGGTTCTACCAACAACCTGGTGAATGTGATGGGAGTCACCAAAACGGGGACCAACGCCCACGACGATCCGATGCGCGGTGGCAACACCTGCTGGAACGCGGGCTGCCACGAGGCCATCCACGGCTCCAACGTGACCTGGCGCTTCACCAAGTAACCCACTGAAGGAAACTGCTACCATGCATACTAAATCTTACACATTCTTCCGTACGGTGGGTCTGGTCTCGGCGACTTCGCTGGCCCTCCTCGCCTCCACGCAACTCAGCGCAGCGGATCTTTCCGACGCGTTCCCAACCTTCGATAGCTATATCAAGGTCACCGGTCAGGCGGCCTCGATCAAGGGAGACGAGGCGGCTTATCAGGCTCGCACCGGTCAAACCGATTATATCGGCGCCGGCATCGAGGATGCCTACTACGGCAAGGACCTGAACAAGACCACTGCGTTTACGGTCGACGGACACGCGCTCACCGGGTCCGAAGACTACCTCCTCCACCTCAACCTGACTAAAGCCGAGGTCGGCTCGGTTGATGTCGGCTACAAGCGCTTCCGCACGTTCTACGACGGCGTCGGCGGCTTCTTCCCCGGCAATGGGAAGTTCAGCACCGTTAGTCAGGTATATCCCGGCATCAATCAGGATCTATTCCTAGATCGTGGTGAGTTCTGGGCCGAGGTGAAGATCGCCCGCCCGGATGCGCCGGAGTTCAAGCTCCGCTATACCAATGGCACGCGTAACGGTCTGAAAGACTCCACCAGCTGGGGAGCCACCGACAACACCGGTATCGCTTATAAAGGAGGCACTTATGTCTATCAATACGACAGCACCCGCAGACTTATCCCGGCTTATCTGGATATCAGCGAGCGGCATCAGAACTTGGAAGGCTCAGTGAAACACACGGTGGGTAAAACCACCGCCGAGATCACCGCCATCGGCGACTGGTCCAGCAAGAATAACAGTCGTTTTGAGACGGCCTATCCGGGTGAAGCTAAGGTGGTGCCACCGGCAAGCCCCATCAACACGGTTGGTGCTACTCCCGCCACGGGAACTCCAGCCACGAGCTGGGCGACGTTTAATAATCAAATCCTGTATTCCAACCTTGATCAGCAGGATACCACGACCAAGGGTATCAATGGCACGACCCTGACGGAACTTGGCCCCAAGCTGGACCTTCGCTTGGCTATTGGTTACCAAGATATCGGCAGCACCTTCGGTGGAGATCGTCTGTTGATGACGACCCAGCCGGTTATGCAAGCAGGCGGGATCATTGCCCCGTTGCGCCAACTCACGACTTGGAACGTGCAGAACTTGGTCGGCGAAAGTAATGTCGATGCGACAACCGCTCGGATCGCGTTTGATTACAAGCCGTTCGAAAACTTTACCGCCAGCTTTGGAGTCCGTGGAGAGGATAGGACCTCTGGCAGCACCGGTAAATATAATGTTGTGACCGCCACCACGGTGGCCGTGCCGGTTTACACCACTACGCCTTTCGCCGAAGCTTCGATTCTCGATGAGCACTCGGTCACTCCTTCGCTCGACCTCCGCTATTCTGGATTCAGAAATCTGGCGCTTTACTCCACTGTGACCCAAAAATCCAGTGACGGGTATCGTGAAGAAAACACCGGCCAGAGCACTTTGGCCAACTACAATGTCCTTAAGACGAATATCAACGAGCGTAATACGGATTACTGCATCGGTGGCAACTGGCGGGCGGCTTCCGCTTTGACCTTCCGTGCCGAACCTTTCTACAAGGACCACAGCTACAGGGATCAGGGGGCTCAATCTACTTACACCCAAGCTGGGGCGTTGGTGGGAGTTCCTGTGGGTGGTTACAGGTATGCGTTGGATTCACAGTTCTACGGCGTGAAACTCACGGCCATCGTCAGTCCGCTCAACACGCTGACGTTTACCAATCGCTATATCTACCAGAAGGGCAAGATGCAGGTCGCTGCAGCTGCTCTGGCTGAGAACGATTCGATGGACTCGATCTCGCACACCATCGGCGAGACCATCGACTGGACTCCGATCGAGCAGTTCTACATGCAGGCCAACTTGGATGTGGTCTTTAGTCGGATCGACACGGTCTCTCTCAATTCGGGGTCCTACTTAACTGCAAACACGAATCCCGGCGGCCCGCCTCCGGTGGATGCCGTCATCCCGACCACGCATAACAACTATGTGACGTATAGCGTGCTCGCCGGAGCGGTGCTTACCAAGAAAGACGACCTGCAGTTGAAGCTCTCCGCCTATCGGGCGACCAACCACGATGCGCAGTTCGCGACCTATGGCATGAGCTATGGTGCCAGCATGTCCGAATATACCGCCTCGCTGGCGCTTAAGCACAAGCTGACTAAAAATTGTATCGCCACCGCCAAGGTCGGCTACTTCGACAGCCACAACGACACTACGGGTAGCAACACCGACTTCCATGGTCCTATGGCCTACGTGTCGCTCGACTACGGACTCTAACATTTCGTTCCAGTAGTTTCAGGTAACAGACCGCGCTCTCGCAAGGGGGCGCGGTTTCTTGTGCGCTGCCGGCAAGTTTAGCCCGGCGGCCAGTTGAGCGGGCGCTTCGCCAGCAGATGGACGTGGAGATGGGGGACGGTTTCGCCAGCGTCCGGGCCTTGGTTGATCACCAGGCGGAAGCCGCGGACGAGCTGTAGTTTTTTGGCCACGAGACCGGCGGTGAGCAGCAGGTGGCCGAGGGCGGCTTCCTGGTCGGAAGTCGCATCGCCGACGCGGGGAATCACGGTCTTGGGGACGATGAGCAGGTGAACGGGCGCTTGCGGGTGGACGTCGTGGATGACGATGCAGCGGTCGTCCTCATGTTCGATCTTAGCGGGAATCTCGCGGTCGATGATGCGTTGGAAGATGGTTTTAATCATGGGGGAAATCGGGAGCTTTCTATCTGGAACTCAGGAGATCAGAGAAACAGCAGTCGCAGGTCGGCGCTGGGGGCGGTGCGGGCAGCGGCCAGCTCGCGGATGTAGGCGAGCGCGTCCTCATAATCGCGTTGGCGGCGCGGCGTGGCGCGTTTTTCCGGCGGGAGCAGAGCGGGGCGGAGGTTGGTGACCAGCAATGTGGATTCGCGGAAGGAACTGAGCTGCTTGAGTCCCGTCATCAGCTCGGCGCGGGCGAAAAGCGGGGTGGCCGAGGTGAGCGTGCGCGTGGCATCCCAGTGGAAAAATCCGTGGCGAGGGCGTTCGGCGAAGAATTTGGACAAAAGAAGGGAGGCCGAGGCGTTGAAGGCGGTGTCGTATTTGGCGGCGAACTCGGGGTGCTCGCGCGTCTGTTCCTCCAGTTCAGCCAGACTGAACGCGATGGCTTCCTTGATTTGCTCCGCGAGGTAGAGGTCGTGGCCGGTGACTTGCGCGAAGAGCGCGTTGATGAAATGCAGGCGTGTCAGGTCGTCGCTGGAAGGGGCGGGCATCAGGCGTGCGAATCGGGCTTTTTGTCGAGGGCGTTGATCTCGTGCATGAACTCCGAGACGTCGCGGAATTCCTTATACACGCTGGCGAAGCGCACATAGGCGACCTCGTCGATCTTGCGCAGACGCTGCATGACGGCGTCGCCGATCGCGTGGGAGGGGATTTCGACGTCGTATTGGGCCTCGAGAATATCGATCACATCCTCGACGAGCATGCCGATCTGCTCGTTGTCCACCGGGCGTTTGTGACAGGCGGCGCGGGCGGAGTGGACGAGCTTGGCGCGGTCAAAATCCTCGCGGCGACCGTCGCGTTTGATGACCACGAGGCCCTCTCGCACAAGAAGTTCGGTGGTGGTGAAACGGTTTCCGCATTCGAGACACTCGCGACGGCGGCGAATCGAGCTACCCTCCTTGCTGATGCGGGAGTCGATAACTTTGTCCTCGATGGAGGTGCATTTTGGGCAGCGCATAGGGTCTTAGATCAGTTCAGCGCGAGAAAGTTCTTTAAAATCTGCATGCCGCCCTCGGTCGCGATGGACTCGGGGTGAAACTGGACGCCCCAGATAGGGAGCTTTTTGTGGCGCAGGCCCATGATCTCGCCTTCCTTGGTCTCGGCGGTGATTGCGAGGCAGTCGGGCAGCGTGGAGCGTTCGACGAGGAGGGAATGGTAGCGGGTGGCGGCGAAGCCCTGCGGCAGGCCTTTGAACACGTCGGAGTTCTTGTGGAGGATGGGAGAGGTCTTGCCGTGCATGAGGCGGTCGGCCCGCACGACGTGGCCGCCGAAATAGTGGCCGATCGCCTGGTGACCCAGGCACACGCCGAAGATGGGTTTCTTACCGGCGAACGCCGCGATCATTTCGAGCGACACGCCTGCCTCCTTGGGCGAGCAGGGGCCTGGCGAGATGAGCACGCGGTCGGGATTGAGCGCGAGAGCCTCGGCGGGCGTGATCTCGTTGTTGCGAAAGACGCGCTGCGTCACGCCCAATTGGCCGAAGTATTGGACAAGGTTGAAGGTGAAGGAGTCGAAATTGTCGATGACGAGCAGCACGGTGGGATTGAGCGGGGATTACCTCGTAGATTGACAGAGGGGTCAAGCGTGCGGGTAGGGTGGGGCACGCCAATGGCCGATCACTTCCAACTTCTAAAGACCGATACCCTCACGGCAGCCCGTCGCGGCCGCCTGCATACGCGGCACGGTGTGATCGAGACGCCGATCTTCATGCCCGTGGGCACGCAGGGCACGGTCAAGGCGCTCACGCCCGCCCATCTGCATGAAATCGGCGCGCAGATTATTCTGGGCAATACCTACCATCTCAATCTGCGTCCGACCAGCGAGCTGATCGGCGAGCTGGGCGGGTTGCACGCGTTCATGGGCTGGAACGGCCCCATCTTGACAGACAGCGGTGGTTTTCAGGTCTTCTCGCTGGCGAAGCTGCGGAAAATGCATGACGACGGCGTGGAGTTTCAATCCCACCTCGATGGGAAAAGCCTTTTCCTCGGCCCGCGCGAGGTGATGACGATACAACAAAACCTCGGCAGCGACATCGCCATGGTGATCGACGAATGTCCTCCGTGGCCGTGTTCGCGTGAGGCGACCGCCGAGGCGGTGGCGCGGAGTTATCGCTGGGCGGAGCAGTGCAAACAAATCGCCACCGGCAACGGATTCCTTGCGGCTGGCCACCATGTTTTCGCCATCGTGCAGGGTTCGACGTATGACGATCTTCGCCGCGAGGCCGCCGAGTCGCTGGCTGCGCTGGATTTTCCCGGCTATGCGGTGGGCGGCGTGAGCGTGGGCGAACCGGAGCCGGAGATGCTCAAGCAGGTGGGAGCGACCACGCCTTTTATGCCGGCGGACAAGCCGCGTTATACCATGGGACTCGGCACGCCGCCGCAGTTGCTCAAGATGATCGCGCTCGGCGTGGACATGTTTGACTGCGTGCTGCCTTCCCGCGTGGCGCGCAACGGCCTCGTATTCACCCCCGATGGGCCGATCAACCTGCGCAACGAAAAATTCCGTACCGATCCCCGCCCGATCAGCGGAAAAGTCATCAATTACACCACCGGTTTCTCCCGCGCCTACCTGCGCCACCTTACGATTGCCGGAGAGATTCTCAGCTGCACGTTGCTGACGCTGCACAACCTCCATTTCTACCTCGATTTGATGACGCAGGCCCGCGCCCACATCGAGGCGGGCGACTACGACTCTTGGCATCGCGGGTGGGTTGTCCGTTATGAGGCGGGAGCGGCGGCGCGCTGATTACTCATGTCGAGACTCGCCAGCGGACTTGAAAATTCATCAGATCAACGCGTCCCCCCCCCCCCCCATTCCCTATGCGTATTCTTGTCACCGGCGGCGCCGGCTTTCTCGGTTCCAATCTCTGCGATCGTTTGCTCCACGACGGCAACGAGGTTGTGTGCATCGACAATTTCTTCACGGGCCGGAAAACCAACGTCGCCCATCTGATCGACAATCCGAATTTCGAGCTGGTTCGCCACGATGTGATCGACCCGTTCAAGTTCGAGGTGGACCAGATCTACAACCTCGCTTGTCCCGCCTCGCCGCCGCATTATCAGTATAACGCGATCAAGACGGTGAAAACTTCCGTCATGGGGGCGATCAACTGCCTCGGCCTCGCCAAGCGCACGAAGGCCCGCGTCTTTCAAGCCAGCACCTCCGAGGTCTACGGTGACCCGGCCATCCATCCCCAGCCCGAGAGTTATTGGGGCAACGTGAATCCCATCGGCATTCGTTCCTGCTACGACGAGGGCAAGCGTGTCGCCGAGACGCTTTTCATGGATTATCACCGTCAAAACGGGGTCGATATCCGCATTGTTCGCATTTTTAACACCTACGGTCCGCGCATGCATCCCAACGACGGTCGGGTTGTATCCAACTTCATCGTGCAGACGCTCAAGGGCGAAGACATCACCATTTACGGCGATGGCCAGCAGTCGCGTTCGTTTTGCTATGTGGATGACTTGATCGAAGGCTTTGTACGCTTGATGAAGCAGACGGAGACGATCGGCCCGGTGAACATCGGCAATCCATCGGAGTTCACCATGCTGCAACTAGCCGAAATCACGCTCAAACTCGTCGGCGGCAAATCCAAGATCGTTTACAAGCCTTTACCCTCGGATGATCCACGGCAGCGCCGGCCCGACATCACGCTGGCCAAAAAATATCTCGACTGGGCGCCGACCGTGCCGCTTGAGGAGGGACTCAAGCGCACCATCGCGTATTTCAAGACGCAGATTTGAACCGACGGAGCGGGGAAATAGAACCCTCCGGGGGATGAATGCTCAAAGAATGTATAAACGTGCAAGGCCCAGTTCGCGGGCTGGCGCACTTACTTGAACGCGCTGGTTACCGGCTTGCCGTCAAAGCCGGCGGGCACGGGGATGCCAAGCAGCCAGAGCGTTGTCGCCGCCGTATCGCACGTGCCGATGGGCGCAGTAAGGGTGGTGGATTTTTTCACGCCTTTGCCCCATACGATCCACGGAATGTTGAGATCGTCGGGAATGGCCAGACCGTGGGTCTTGTCGTGACCGCCGTGGTCGGCGGTGAGAATGACCACGCTGGAGTCGGTGAGGCCAGCCTTGGAGATGGCATTCATTACGATTTTGAGCGCGCCATCGCACCGGGCGAAGGCCTCGATCTGTTCGGGCGAACCCCAGCCGTATTTGTGGCCCGTGGTGTCGGGGTCGGAGAAATGGATGAAACACAGGTTTGGTCGAAGCCCGCCGGCCAGCGCGGCGGCGAAGGCATCCACCACCGGTCTGGCCTCCACCTTGGATTTCTCGGCATCCTGAGTGTTGGCCGGAAGCTCGGGTAGCGGGAAGACAAACGTATCAACGGTGCCGGGTACATTGAGATGTTTGAACTTCACCTTGCCAACGAACATCGCGGTGGTGAGCCCATGCTGTTTGGCGAGGCCGAAGATCGTGGGGACTTTTACGAAGCCTTCCTCGGGCTTCCAGTCATTCCAGAGAATGTGATGTTTCAGCGGAGTCACGCCGGTGAGCATTGAGGTGTGCGAGGGTAGGGTGATGCTGGGCATGGTTGTCTGCGCCTCCCAGGTATGCGCTCCCTCGGCGGCCATGGCTTTGAAGACAGGCATTTCGCTTTGCGCGATGACGGCGGGTTTGCCGCCGTCAAAGCTGATGATAAAGACATGGTCTGCGCAGGGCGCGGCCGCGCCGGCGACAGATGCGAGCAGGCCGAAGATAAAAAAACGAAGGATGCGGAACATGATATTTGTGGGCGGAAGGGTTGGAACAAAACCATCCGGATCATCATCGGGCGGGCCACGCTTGGCGACGTGTTTTCTTATTCATGATTCCGTATGCGAGGCATCATTTATTTTTCGCGGAGCGGCCTTGCGCTTTCGGTGAGTTTTTGCGGCCATCTTCCCAACGATGAAAGTTACCGGCCTCGCCCTTGTCCCTCCGCCTACCGCCGCCGACCTGCCCAAGGTCACGCCCGAGTTGCTCGCCTCCGTGCTGGCGCGCTATTCACGCAGCAACGAGGGCCTCGCCGCCATCATGGATAAGGTCGACCTCGCCAACCCCGACGCCTCCATCGATCGCATCCTGAAGTTCGTCGATTACGGACACGCGTCCATCGGCGGCCTCACCGGCGGCCTTGCCATCGCCCTCGACGATATTTCGATGTGGCTGGCGTATAAAATTTTTGAAATCGCCCAGATGGCAGACGGGCAGGAGTCGTCCACCCGCTACATCACGATGGACGCGGCCAATCTCCCGACGCCCGCCGAAATCGGCATTCCCGACGATCTCGCGCCGCGCTGGCGTGCGCTCATGGCCAAATCCTTCGCGGCTTATAACGCCGAGTATGCCCGCCTTGACGCGCTCGGTATCGCCGAGCCGCATCGTGTGCGCGTGCCGGCCGCCGCCAAGCCCGTCGTCGTCACCCGCATCCGTAAGAACTACGCGCTCGACCGCGCCCGCTACTTCATTCCTTTGGCCACTCGCACCAACCTTGGCCTCGTGCAGACATCGCGCATGTGGGCGCAGACGGTCAAGCAGCTTGATTCACTGCCGCATCCCGAGGCTCGCGCCGCCGCGAAGCTGATTCGCGATGAGTTGGTAAAACAGTCCCCGCGTCTTATGCGCCACAGTTTCGCGGAGAAATCCTGTCAAGAGCAGGCCGCGCAGGAACTCGCCACCAGCGTGAAGCTCGGTTTGGCCCGCCTCTCGACCACGCCGCTGGCCGACGACGTGTGGGTCCATGTGGACCGCGCCACGCCGCCGTTTCTCGTCGAGGAGCAGCCGATGGGCGAGGCGTTGCGGCATCGCGCCAACCGCTATGGCTACCAAGGCACCGCCACGCGGCGCATGCGGGTGAGTTTTGCCTGGAATAACATGGCGATCGCCGAGCTGCGCGATTTGAACCGCCATCGCACGGGCCATCGCTACACGCCGCTCATTCAGGCGGGTTTCTACCTGCCGTCCGAAATCTCCCACGCGTCGCATCAGGCGTTGCTCGATGAACAAGCCGCGCTCACCCGCGATCTTCTGCAACGCGGCTCGGCGGCTTACGTTTACTCGCTGCTGCTCGGTGCGCAGACGCCCTTCGAGCACAGCACGCATGGCGACAAATTTATCTATGAGGCCGAGTTGCGCACCGGCATGGGTGCGCACTACCGCTATGCCGAGCACTTGAGCGCCGCGCTGCACGGATTTTTCAAGCAGGTGCCGGAGGCGTGCGAATGGGTGGCCGAGGGTACGGCTGAGCCGGAGTGAACGGTTGAAAGTTGAGAGTTGAGAGTTGAGGGGAACCGGAAAAGATTACGGCTTCGTTGTCTCATGAAGTTTTCGCCGCTCCAGCTTCTCGGTCTGTCCGTCCTGCTCACGCTTGGGGTGCGTGCGGATGATCCCTCGAAAGTGGACCCTGCCCGGCAAAACACCCAGCTGGCCCCGACGCAGGACAATGCCGACAATCGTCTCGCGCCGGGCAATGTGGACAACCAGCGCCCCCTCTTGCGTGATGACCGGGTGCAGGACAGCCGTTTCCCGGCTCCCGAGGTGCGCGAAAAATCAATGGCTCCCGACAACGATAAAAAAGCACCGATCGAAATGAAGGAGACGCGGGAAAAGAACATTATTGATCATAAGGATTACCCCAAGCCCGACATCCGTGACCGTGAGACCAACCACCATGATGGCGAGAAGTCGCGCATCCAGCCCACGGGGGACATGGTCAAGAAATATGATACGGTGTCAAAATACCAGAACCGCATCGACGATGCCGAGACCGCCGCAGCGCGGCGCCAGCCCAAATTGGAGAAAACCACCACCTTCGATAAAATCAATCGTTTCATCTTTCAGCGCAACGGCCCGGGAGACGGCGGCAATGCGATGGTTACCCCTGCCGGTGGCGGGACGCCGCCGTCGAACCCTGGTGCCGTAGCGAAAGAAGCAGGCACGTTGCCGCATCCTGATCCGCAGCCTGTCGCTGCGCCGGCGAAATAAGGATTTCAGCGACCGCGCCGCACGGCGTCTTTCTCGGCGTCGCGATCTTCTTCCAGACGGGCGCGCTCGCTGGCGAGCTGGCTGCGGATTTTTTCAACTTCGTCGAACTTGCCTTCCGCCAGGACTTCATCGAGGCGCTTCTTCAGGAAGATTTCACGTTCGGCGATTTTCCCTTTGTAGATCGCGTCGATCTCCGCGAGCCGGGCTTTTTTCTCCGGCGCGAGTTTTTTGCCGGCCTCCGGATCGGATTTTGACAGGCGTTCCATCGCGAGTTCATAGGCGCTTTTCATGGCGAGCATTATCAGTCGAAGCGCATGCCCAGCACAAGCGCAAGGACCGTCAGGGCAAACGGCGGCCAGAATCCGCCTCGCTTCAGTTCCCAATGGACGGCGTAACCGTAGACGATGGCGCCCATGACCACGCCCAGCGCGGTGAAGCCCAGCCACGTTGAGGAGAAGTGGGCCGCGTGGTAAACGCCGGGCAGCCCGACGAAAAACCGCACGCCTTTCTCGACGCCAGCCAGTATGAAGATGCCCGCATAATTAAACACCAGTCCCAGTCCGCTGAGGCCCACGAGGCCGCACAACAGCGAAAGACATCCGGCCAGCACCACGAATACGCTAACCGGAATCAGTACGAGATTCGCCACCAGCGAGCCCGGCGTAAAGAGTTTGAAAACGGTGACGCCGCTGATGGTGCTGATGAGGGTTGAGGCCAGGCCGATCGCAATCAGGCCGATGAAACCGCGCCAGGCCCAGTCGCGCCAGTGATGATGCCAGCACCAGGCGGCTTTTGGCAGGTTGGTGAACAACGCCCAGCGCTCCGTCCAGGTTTCCGCCAAAGGCAGGCCGAGCAGGAGCAGCGCGACCACGATGCCGTAGCTGAGTTGGAAGCTCGCGCTGAACAGTTGCAGGGGTTGGAAAATCAGCACAACCACGGCGGACGCCGCCAATGCGGCGAGAGGGCTGCTCGGCACGCGGAGCACACGCGAGCCGTGCAGGAACATCACCATGATCCATGAGCGCACGGCTGGCGGTGATCCGCCGGTGATGTCAACATAGAGCCACAACAACGCCGCGCCGACGAGCACTTGGGCCCAGCGCGGAAATTGCAGCAGCATGAGTATCCCATAAATCGCCCCGGCGATGGCCGCGATGTGCAGGCCGCCGATAGAAAACAAATGGAAGGTCCCGCTTTCCATATAAATTTGGTTTTGTTCGTCGTTCAGCTCCTGTTGCTGATTGAGCAGCATCGCGCGAAACACGCCGCTGAGATCGGGGTGCGTTTCCAGACCGTAATCGAGCAGGCGGTCAAAACGGTGGAGAGCTGAAACACAAAACCGACCGTAAGTCGTCGCCGGAACGGTGGTCGCCAGCATTCTGGCGCGGGTCAGACGGAAGTTGACGCCGGCATTGGCCAAATAGCCGTCGAAGGTGTCGTTCGGAGGGTTACGCGGCAGGGGTTGCAACACGCCGATCACGGCAATCTCACTGGAGCGCAGGGGCGGGGGAGTGCCGCGTTTCATGACGAGGGAAAAGTAAATCGACTGGCCGGCGAGCTCTTTCAGGAGGGCTTCGGAGGCGATGATATGGCCGAGCCCGCTCACGCTTTTTCCGTCGGGTCGCGGTGAGAACATCCGATCCACATGCAGGGTTGTCCGCAGTTCACGCGGGGGCAGCGCATCCCACTCGGGCAGCCGGGCGCGTTTGAGTTCGTAAAGAGCCGCACCGCTCAGGAACACGCTGAGCACGAGGCACGGCGCCCACACCCGGCGAAAGCCCAAGGTGGCTCCGGCCAAGCTCACGGCGGCACCCGCCCACCAGCCGGGTGAGAGCGGCAGCCATGCGAGCCGTCCGACGATCAACCCCGCCATCAAGGGGAAGAGCACCCAAAAAAGCGGGGCGCGATGTCCGAGGCTGCGACTGGGCATGACGTTGATAAATGAACGGCCATGTCGCTCTAATCGACGCAAATTTAAGAAATGCCTTTTCATTGGGCTCCGTTCGCGTCCACTAGCAGTTGGAAATGCCTTCGTCCGACCAGTCCGATTTTTTTGCAGAGCCCGCCGCCGCCCCCGGTCGTCCGGTGGCGCAGCCGTTGGCGGCGCGGATGCGTCCACGGGTGCTGGCCGACATTGTCGGGCAGGAGCATCTCACGCAGGCGGACGGGTTGCTGACGCGCCTCATCAAGTGCAACCGCTTTGGCAGTCTCATTTTTTACGGTCCTCCCGGTTGCGGGAAGACGAGTTTTGCCGAGGTCATCGCGCACGAGACGCAAAGCCGTTTTGTGCGCGTCAACGCCGTCATGTCCAACGTGGCCGAGTTGCGCGACATTCTCGCGACGGCGCGCAAACGGCCCGACACGCCCACGTTACTCTTCATCGACGAGCTACACCGTTTTAACAAGTCGCAACAGGATCTGCTCCTGCCCGATGTCGAGGAAGGCTACGTGCGGCTCATCGGCGCTACGACGCACAACCCCGGGTTTTACGTCAACCCGCCGCTGCTTTCGCGCAGTCATCTTTTCCGTCTGCAACCGCTGCCCACCGCCGCCGTGGCCGGCGTGCTGGCGCGGGCGTTGGCCGATGGAGAGCGCGGGCTCGGGGCGCGGCGCTGCACCGCCGCCGCGAAGGTGCTGGCCGATCTTGCCGTGCTTTGCGACGGAGACCTGCGCCGCGCGCTCAACGCCCTTGAGGTGATCGTGCTCAGCCTGCCCGAAGACGCTGCGGTGACGGAGCAGGAGATCGAGGTTTTCGCCCGCGAGCGCCGTATCCGCTACGACGCCGACGAGGACGAGCACTACGACACTATTTCGGCTTTCATCAAGAGCTGCCGAGGCAGCGATCCCGACGCGGCGATGTATTGGCTGGCGAAGATGCTGGCCGGTGGCGAAGACCCGCGCTTCATCGCGCGGCGACTGGTGATTCTTGCGAGCGAAGACGTGGGGCTGGCCGATCCGCTGGCGTTGCCGCTGGCGGTGGCGGCGCACCATGCGTGCGACTTTATCGGTTTGCCGGAGGCGGAGCTCACGCTGGCGCACGCGACCCTGCACATCGCCTGTGCGCCGAAGAGCAACTCGGCCACGCTGGCGCTGGCGGCGGCACATCACGCGTTGAAGACGCAGCCGGTGCAACCCGTGCCGTTGCCATTGCGCGACAAGAGCGGCCAAGCGAGCAAGCAGGCGGGCCACGGCAAGGGCTACCGTTATTCTCACGATTATCCCGAGAATATTTCCGGTCAGGATTACCTCGAAAAACCGCTGGCGCTCTACACGCCGAAGTCCACCGGGCTGGAGACGCGCATCGTCGAGCGACTGGCGCGTTGGCGGGAGCTCAAGTCCAAGTTGAAATAGTTTCTCGTCATGCGTTGCCGGCTATTCCTTCACGCATTCTTTACCCAAGGAACCTTGCGGCGCGGGCGCGGGTGTCTAATTTGTCTCCATGAAGCTTAACACCGCAGTCGCCAAATCGTTGTTGATGGCAGCCTCCATCGGAGTGGTCGTGCCGCTTTCAGCCCAAACTCCGCCGAAGCCCAAGCCGGATGCGATCAAGCAGGAGAAAGCCGAGGCCGAACCTAAAATCGATGGCATCACCATCGTCCGCAAGGACGGGCGTTTTATCGGGCTTACGGTGGAGGGCGTGCAGTTTCAGTTACGATTCTACGACGCCAAAAAAAAGCCGGAGGCGGCCGATGTGGCGAGGGCCTCCGCGCGCTGGAGTCCCGTCAATGTGAAGGCGGAGTTGCGCACGGTGTTGAATCCTGCCGATGGCGGCATGGCGTTGGTTTCGCCGGGCGTGGTGCGTCCGCCCTTTACGTTCAGGGTGTTTTTTACGTTGTTCTCGGCGAACGACGAGGTAATCGAGACGTTTACAGTCGAGATGCACCCGTAATCCGGTCCGGCGCGGGGCCAGAGAGCGCGGCGTCAGAGGCGCTGCATCACCGCTAAGAGTGAAAGTTTTTCTGTGTGTATCTTTGAACACGCTGCGGGTTGACAGAAGGCGGACGTCAGATGACGTTTCTGCCCCATGTCGTCTTCCGCGCCCGCTCCTTTTGACTCGGTTGAATCCGCGATTCAGGACATCGCCGATGGCAAGATGATCATCGTGACCGATGACGAGAATCGTGAAAACGAGGGCGATCTGGTCATGGCGGCCTCGAAGGCGACTCCCGAAGCCGTCAACACGATGATCCGCTATGCGCGCGGCCTCATTTGCGTGCCCACCACCGGTGGCCAGCTTCGCCGTCTTGGTATCAATCCGATGGTGCAGGAAAACCGCGAATCGCACAAAACCGCTTTTACCGTTTCGGTTGACGCCTCTGAGGGCATTACGACCGGCATTAGCGCCTATGATCGGGCGCGTACGATTTCATTGCTCGCCAGCCCCGGCACGCAACCGGGAGCTCTGGTTCAGCCGGGGCATATTTTCCCGTTGCGCGCCCGTGATGGCGGTGTGCTCGAACGCGCCGGGCATACCGAAGCCGCGGTCGATCTCGCTTCGCTGGCGGGGCTGCATCCGAGCGGCGTGATCTGCGAAATTCTAAACGACGATGGTACTCTGGCGCGGTTGCCGGAGCTGGTGGAGTTTAAGCGGAAGTTTGGCTTCAAGCTGCTCTCCATCGCCTCGCTGATCGAATACCGGCATCGTCGCGACCAACTCGTGGAGCTCGTCTGCACACAGCCGTTTCCCAGCGAGTTTGGCGATTTCACGCTGCATGTTTTCCGCAACAAACTCGATGGCCGCCACCATCTGGCGTTCTGTCTCGGCCAGCTCGGGCCCGAGCCCACACTCGTGCGCGTGCACAGTGAGAATCTGTTGAGCGACGTCTTCCGTCTGCGAGGGTCCGACAGCCATCATTCGCTCGTGGGATCGCTCGAGGCCATCGCCCGGGCGGGGCGGGGCGTGGTGCTCTACATGGAGCACGCCCAGGGTGGAGCAGATGTGATCAAGCGTTTCGAAGCACATTCCGCTGACGGTGGTTCACACATGGGCTTTCGTGATTACGGCATCGGTGCGCAAATCCTGGTGGCGCTTGGTCTGGGCAAGATACGGCTGCTTTCCAAGAGCCCGCGTAAAGTCGTTGGGCTCGACGGCTACGGCCTTGAGATCGTTGAGATGGTGTCAGTTTGAGGGAAATGAGTTGCCCACGCGCGCGCGTCTGAGCACACACTCTCCTCCCTTCTTTCTCATGAGTCTCGCCGCTCCCCAGCACCTGTCCATCAATGGCGCCGCGTTTTCCGTCGGCATCGTGGCCGCGCGCTACAATCCCGAGCTGGTGGATGCCTTGGTGAAACAAGTCCACGCCCACCTGAGGAAGGCCTGCGTGAGGGAGAAAAAAATTACCGTGGTGCGTGTTCCCGGTTCCAACGAGCTTCCAAGCGCCGCGCAGCTGCTTCTGAAGCATGACAAATTCGATGTAATCGTCGCCCTCGGAGTGATCATCCGAGGCGACACGATTCATTACCAACTGGTGGCCGAAGCGGCCCAGCAGGGGTTGCAGCGCGTGTCGCTCGACACCCGCACGCCGGTGATAGTCGGCGTGGTGGTGGCCGAAAACCAGCAACAGGCCGACGACCGGTGCCTAGGCAAGATCAACCGAGGCGCCGAGTTTGCCCGTGCGGCGCTCGAGATGGCTTCGCTCAAAAACAAAATTTCACGATGAGCAACAAAGCCTTGTTTGCCCAACGCCGCGACGGCCGCGTGGCCGCCCTGCAATATCTTTTCGCCTGGAGCATCAATTTGCCCAGCGATCTCTCCGAGGATCTGCGCACCTTTTTCGAGACGCAGGAGAAGCCGCGCGAGCACTTTGCCTTCGGCGAGGAGATCATCCACGGAGTGATCAAGAACATCGCCGAGATAGACGGTCGCATCCGCAGTTTGGCCCACAACTGGGAGTTCGATCGTATCGCCAAGATCGACCTGGCGATCCTTCACGTGGCGATTTACGAGATGATGTTTCGCAAAGACATCCCTCCCGTCGTGTCGATCAACGAGGCCATCGATCTCTCCAAGCAGTTCTCCAATGCCGACTCCAAGCGCTTCATCAACGGCATCCTCGACCGCCTCAAGGACCAGCTCGGCCGCGATGCCCGCAAGGTGGAAAAGGCGGAGTGAAGCGCTCCCTCGGATAATGCGGATGCTCGCGGATAAAACTTTGGTCATCCGCGCCGATCCGCGGGGGAAATTTTTTCATGTTCGGTCTCTTCAAAAAATTTAAGGACGGTTTTGCCAAGACGGTTGCGGCAATCAGCGAAAAAACCCACGGGATTTTCGGCGGTCGCGCCATCGATGCGTCTTCGCTGGAGACATTGGAGGAGGCGCTTTACACGGCCGATTTCGGCGTGGCCACGACCGAGGAGATTCTCGCCGAAATCAAGGACGCCTGCAAACAGGACAAAAACCTGCGCGGCCAGCAGGTCGCCGCCATCGGAGCGACCGTTCTCAGTCGTGTGCTTGTCGGCAGTGAGCGCGAACTTACGCCTGCGTCCGCCGGTCCGACCGTGATTGTGATGATCGGCGTCAATGGCTCCGGGAAAACCACCACGTCGGCCAAGCTGGGCTGGTTGCTCAAGCAGGACGGCAAGTCCGTCATGCTCGCCGCGTGCGATACATTCCGCGCAGCGGCCGTCGAGCAGTTGAAGTCGTGGGCAACGCGTCTCGACCTGCCCATTGTTGCAAGTCACACGGGTGCGGATGCCGCGGCGGTGGCGTTCGACGCCTGGCAGGCGGCCAAGGCGCGCGGCTGCGACTACCTGATCGTGGACACCGCTGGCCGCTTGCACACGAAGAGCAATCTCATGGAGGAACTCGCGAAGATTCGCCGCGTTTTGCAGAAGAACGATTCCACCTCGCCGCATCACTCGTGGTTGGTGGTGGACGGCTCTCTCGGCACCAACTCCATCGAGCAGGCCCGCGTTTTTCATAAGAGTTTCGGTCTTACCGGGCTTGTCGTGACCAAGCTCGACGGTACCAGTCGCGGCGGCGCAATCGTAGGCATCTGGCGCGAGTTGAAGCTGCCGATCTATTTCCTTGGTCTCGGCGAGCAGCCGGAGGATTTGCAGCCTTTCAATATAGAAAACTACGCCAAGGCGGTGTTCGGCGTGGAGTGAGAATTGGCGAAACGGTTCGCCGCGCGTATGCGGATCGGGAGTTTTCGCTACCGGGGCGACGCCAGGATATGCACGTTAAAAATAGTCCAGTCGGGGCCGATACGTTCGATGCGGGCGAGTAGCGTCTGTCCGGGTTGGAGCGTGCGCAGCACTTCAGGGCTGGCCTTCAGTGTGGTGGTGGCTGCTTTCAACACGCCGGGAATGTTTCCGTGGTCGAGTTGCAGCGTGCTATGGACCGCATCAATCGCGACGATGCCGCCTTTAACGGCGTAGCCACGCAGGTCTTCGGGGCTCGGTTCGCAATCGCAGGGATCGATCTCGGCGAGACTGGCAGCATCAGGCAGCGTGATGAGTCGGGTGGTCAAGGTGGCGAGACCCGAGGCGGGCTGGAGGTAGGTGAGAAGGAGTTGTGCGGGTGTAGTGGTGCTGTCTTTCACCCGTGCGAGTTGGGGTGGCGGACCATACACTGTGCGGGCAAGCATGACGGGAACACTGAGAGTGCCGCGCGGAGAAATGCGGCGCAGGAGGATGACGGGTTCATTTTGAACCCGCTCGACCCAGGAGACGAGCTGGCTGCCGTCGTCGAGTAAGACGAGTCCGATACGGCCGAGCGGAGCGGTGTCGTCCACGCGACCGGGCGCGAGCCATTGAAAGCCTGCATTGCCGGAAACGCTGACGTTGATGCGCGCGCCTCCGGCTGCGGTGAACCAAGCTGCGGCGATGTGCGGACCGCGAGCCGTCAGTGCCGGGCCATCGCGGGGTGGCGACGCGGGTTTCCATCCGTCGAGATTCAACGTGGCGGGAGCATCCCACTTGCCGTCGTCGAAACGAGCGGTGCGGATGTCGTGGACGCCGCCGGCGGTTTGTCCGCGATAGGCGAGAAGGGCGCTTCCGTCGGGGAAGGTGGCGAGGGCGGGTGCGCTGCCGGCGCTGACCGTTTCGTCAACGACGACGGCTGGCGCGGTGGTTTCCAGAATACGGGCAAGCAAGGCGTGGTTGGCTTGGCCTGGTTCGATCCATGCGGTGAGCACGCGTCCGTCGGGCAGCGGTTGAAGAGTGGGGTCTTCGACGAAATGCAGCGGGCGGTTGAGGACGCAGGGAGCGCTCCATGACAAGCCTCCATTGGTGGAGGTGGCGGTTAGCGCGAGATCACGGGACGGATACCAGAGCGCGATGAGAGTGCAGTCGGCCAAGACGGCGAGCCGGGGTGTTTGGTTTTTAGGAACATCCTTGTCCATTCCCTCGCTGATGGTACGGACGGAACTCCATGTGCGCTTTGTCGCATCGAAGCGGGCGAAGCGGACGGCGATTCGGTGAGAGGGTGCGGGTTCGAGCCACAAAAGGTAAACGGTGCCGTCGGGGGCGTTGACGAGTTGTGGCGCGATCGCGCCGGGAGCGGAAGGAGAGGGGATGATTTCGTTTTTGATGATGAAACCGGGCGGATCGTTCTCGGCGTGCAGCGACGAAGCCAGTAACGCGAGGGCGAGCAGGGGAGCGAGAAAGCGCAGAATCATGGCAGGACATGTTGTTTCAAAGCGAAGCCGACGTCGAGAGAGCGTCGTTTTGCGGACTTCATCTCATTATGGCCATCGCGTCTTGCCAGCAGCACCGAGCAGGCAATACGTGCTGTGTCGGTTTTCCATATCCAGTCCTATCGCGTGTGTTTGTGTTTATAAGGCGTCTGTGGACGTGGCGCGTTTCAGGAGTCGGTCGTGACAGCACGGCCGATTGTTTAATTGCCGCGGCGGATTTCCGAGCCTTCGAAGCGGATTTGAATGCGGTATACTTTTTTGATTCGGCACGTGATGATGCCGGTAGTCAGGTCGAAGCGCTCGGGGATTTCGATGCGATGCAGGTCGACCGCCGCGTGGTAGCCGCGTTCCGAGAATACATCGATCAGCATTGCGAGGGCGAGCGGGTCGTCGAGGAGAGTGTCCTCGGTATTGACGAGCGCCACGCCGGAAATCGCGTGACGGATTACGATGGGGACGATTTTCTTGTCGATGAACGAGACGACGCTGGCGAAGAGCGGGGCTTGTTCGAAGGCGTAGGCGTCGAGACGTTTTACCATCTCCTGGCGGGCGTGGACGATGATCTCACTGGCGACGGGAACCCCGCGCAGGATATCGTGGGTGCGCGAATCGAGCTCCAGCGTGCTTTGGTATTGTAGCTCCTTGAGGATATTTTGTTCGACCTCGTGGATGTTGCCCTGGGCGTTGATGAAGTGGTAGTGAAAGATTTCCTTTAGCGATTGCAGAGCCTCCCAGGTCTGTTCTTTGAACACGCGGTAGCGGCGTTTGGCCAAGGCGGGGTCATAGTCGGTGGCGCGTTCTTCCAATAGCTCGCCGATACCGGTGCGATGGACTTTTTCGTTGTGGGCCTTTACCTCCAATCCGCGTTTGAGCTGACGTTCCACCGAGGTGTGTTCGTCGACGAAGAGCACCATGATATGGATGGTGGTCTGGCGGAAATGCATACCAAGCGGTGTATGATAGAAATCACGCCGCAAGGTCTGAATGCGGTCTACGAGAAGCTTGAGGCACTCGACTTGGACCTTGGTGCGGGGGAAGCCGTCGAGGATGACGCCATCCCGAAACTGGGGCTCGAGCAGGCGGCGCAAGAGGAGGCTGATGACCTCGCGGTCGCCAACCATGCCTCCGGCATCTTTGATGCGTTTCGCTTCGGGCGTATCCAATAGCGAGCTGACCACAATGGGTTCGCAGGTAAGCCCGCGGGCCTTGATGATGAAATTGGTATTGGTGCCTTTGCCCGATCCGGGAGCACCACCGAGCAGGATTATCTCCTTGGGGAAGCGCAAGGCTTCACGCCCAACGTCGACTTCCAACGCCTGCCATACCGAGCTGAAGATCAGGTGGGCATCCTTGATTTCAAGATCTTGATGGCGGGGGGCGTCATTGGCCGGACTGGGCACAGCAGTAGTGGTGGCGAGCGAAGGGGTATCCATAAGAATGGGATATTCATTCTTAGAGTTCTGCACATTGGCAACTCGACACTGTAAATGGGCTTTCTTCTTGGCCGTCTATGAGCAGACGTGCTTTTCGTCCCGTGCATCCCGACGTTTTTCAATGTTTTGACTCTGAAAAAGTAGAATGCAATCGATGTGTGTGTCGGTTGGGATGGTAAACGACTTTGGTGTTTCGGCGGGATGAGCCGTTTGCATTATTTTAGACTTAAACGGATTTCAGCTCATTTTCAGTGGAACCACGCCAGAAACCTCCAGTCCATAATGTGTGTGGCTATAATGTGTGTGGCTACTGTTGGCTTCGGGTATTTGCCGCGTCGGTCGCGGCCATCGGCGGCACAGGATGTTCTTTATCGTTTCCCGGAGGTGCGACTTCCGGGGTTGTTAGTTGAAGCTGGACCTGGCGGGGCTGTCTTTATCGGCGGCCCCGCTTTGGCTTTTTAAGCGACCCCATAGAAACGAAACTTGCGAATGCGAAAACTCGCCGGCTCATTCTCGCTCTGGCCCACCATGTTGCGCACCCGCCTTTATCTCGGACTTCTTCCGCTCCTGCTTCTTTTCATCGCCGTGTGCGTGGTGGCTGCGTTTCGGTATCGTGACCTCTCGCAGTCGATCAATAAAAGCGTAACCGACAATTATCAGGCGTTGGTCAGCGGCTATGAGATGCGCGAGGCTGCCACGCTGATGGCGGGCTCACTCGCCACCGCGCAACGCGGAGACATCATCACCGCCCGACGGGCCTATGCCGAGCAACGCGCGCGGTTTCAGCGGTATTTTACGGAGCAGTCGCTCGCTGCGGTGGATACGCCGCGCGCCGCCTTGTTGGGGAAAATTGACGATGCATTCGGTCAATTTAACGAGACTGCCCGCGTTCCGCTAGACCAAGATGAGGCCATTTCGGTTGCCTCGTTGCGGGAGGTCGACGCGAGTTTGGTTCCCGTGCTCAAGACGGTGGAGGCGCTTACGCAGTCTGATTATGCCGAGGTGCAGGCCGCGGCCGAACGGTCCGACCGGTTGGTCCGGCGAAGCATGAACTTTCTCTTTGGGGCTATGGTTGCCGGCATTCTGCTCTCGCTTTATCTCTCGTCCGGACTCGTCCGTATTTTCAATACCATGGCCTCCAAGCGCCAGTCTTTGCCGTGACTGCGTGCGGCTGAGAGAAGCTCTTGCGTCAGCTTTTCTTTAAAATAACCTGCGGCGAAGTTTCCATCTGGCCGCGGGTGACGCCGAGTTGGTTGATCAGTTTCAATTCGCGCCAGAGGTTGGCGCCGTTGATTTCGCCACGCAGAAGCTGCCGGTAGCGAGCCACGGTGCGGATGACTTCATCGGCGGACTCGTTGACGAACTCGACGCGGAAATTCCGCGCGCCCAAAGCAAGGAAGCGCTGCAGGTATTCGGCCCCCGTCTGCGCGCGGTTGTTATAGACGGTGTTGCGGCAACCGGCGTCGGCTTTGAGAGGAAGCTCGGCACCCACGCGATCACGCAGAACGACGGTGTGTTTGTCGCAGGGCCGGCCGCAGTCGTGATAATCTTTCCCTTTCGAGAGAAACGCGCAGAAGATGCAGTGCTCCATGTGAAACATGGGCATGTGCTGGTGAATTGTGAGGTCGAACCACGCGCCCGGCGCAGCTTGCAGCAGCGATTCCAGCTGGGCGACGTTGAGATCATAACTGGCGGTGACGCGCTCCAATCCGTAACGTTCGATGAAATATTCGGCGGTGAGGGGATTGGCGACGTTGAGCGAAAAGTCGCCGCGCTTCCTATCATCCTTGAAAAAACGCAGATGCTCGTGATTGCGTACGAGGTAACCGTCGGCCTCGGAGGAGCGCACTTGGTCGAGAATCCATGCTTCGCCCGGCTTGAAAACGCGCGGAGGTGCGACCCAGATCGACGGCGAAGCCGACGATGAGTTAGAATCGGAGGATGAAGCTTTCCATGTTCGGAAGCGGGTGACGGCGTCGCGGTAGTGCTTGGGGTTTTCAAACTCGCAGTAAATGTCGGCGAAGCCGTCTGTCATTAGCACGGCGTCAAGCTGGTCAAGGCTGCGCACAACGAGGATGAGCGAGAGATCGAGGTGGAGCGGGGCCGCTGGGCCAGTCGCGAGCCATGTCCGTCCCACAGGTCCGTCCCCGCCTTCCAACAACGTCCAACGTTTAGGGAGGGCGCGCAGGCGGTCGAGTTCGGTGACGGCTTCGCGGCGCAGGCGGTTGAGTTCGCTCATCGGCAGCATCACTGCGCCTTCGAGATGCGAAGTGAGCGCCTGCAGTTTAAACGGTGTGCCGCCCAGACGCCCGAGTTGGTCGCCCAGGCGCTCGACGGTGAGCGGTTGGTTTTGAGCGGCGGCGAGGGCGACGTGCGAATCCATCCGCACCACATGTCCTTCGCCGTCGCTCAGGATGAGCGTGAGCGGCGTGCCGGCGTGTCCGTGGACTTCGATGGTCACGGGTCGGGTGAAGCGGATTTTTTCGCCTTCGTAGGTAGCGCGCAATTCGCGGTCGAGCGCGGGGTCGTTGTTTTTCCAGAGGAGATTGCCGGGTTTGATGCGGCTGAAATTGATGTCTCCGTGGCCAAAGCGGAGCACGGTTTCGGCGGGCTGGCCGACGTGGGTGCGTTGCGGTTCGACCTGATAAACGCGGCCTCCTTCCTCTCCCGCGGCATGGTTGCCGGCGTCGAAGACCACGCCGTCGCCGGGCTTGAGCGCGGATTCGAGGTGAATGGCGACATGGTCGTCGCCGACGCGGGCGATCTTGCCGAGGAGAACGCCGCGTTTGGTGCCGAAGCGGCCGTGGGCGAGCTCTTGGTTGTGAACGCCGCGAAGCCAACCGGTGTAGAGGCCGCGGGAGAATGTCATCGAGAGCTCGTAGCGGGCGCGTTCGGCGTCGAAGGTGGCGTCGGTTTCGGCAAAAATCCTGTCGAGTGCCTGACGGTAAACTCGGGTGATGCTGGCGACGTATTCGGGGCTTTTGAGGCGGCCTTCGATTTTGAGCGAAGCGACGCCGACGCGCACAAGGTCCGGCAGCACGTCGAGGCCGGAGAGATCCTGCGGGCTAAGCAGGTAGCTGCGGTCGCCGAGCTCCACTTTTTCGCCATCGGAAACGAGTTCGTAGGGCAGGCGGCAGGCTTGGGCGCATTCGCCACGGTTCGCGGAGCGTCCGCCGAGCGATTCGCTGGTGAGGCACTGGCCGGAGTAGGCGACGCAAAGGGCGCCGTGCACGAAGACTTCGAGCGGGAGCGGATCGTCTTTTTGCGCCAACTGGATGGCTTCGATTTCCTTGATGGAATTTTCGCGGGCCAGCACGACGAGCTCCGCGCCGAGGTCTCGGGCAAACTCGACGCCGGCGGAGTTGGTCACGCTCATCTGCGTCGAACCGTGAATGGGGAAATCCGGCGAGAGTTTGCGGATGAGGCGGCAGATACCGATGTCCTGCACGATGGCAGCGTCGACGCCTGCGGCGATGATGGCGTGAAGAAACTCCTCGGCGTCGGGCAGTTCGGACGTGAAAACGAGGATATTGAACGTCACGTAGCCGTACACACCGCGTCGGTGGAGAAACTCCATGAGCGCGGGCAGATCTGCCAAGGTGAAATTTTGGGCGCGCATGCGGGCGTTGAACCGTTCGAGGCCGAAGTAAACGGCGTCGGCCCCGTTCTCGACGGCGGCGCGCACGCAGTCCCAGTCGCCGGCGGGCGCGAGCAACTCCGGTCGCGCCAGGGGTGGACGCGAAGTAACGGGCGCATGTGCGGTTTGGACTGCGGACATCTGGCCGACACCATGTGCCAGCTTTCATCCGGAGCAAGCCCGGCCAGTTTTTCCCTATCAGGTGCTAAAATTACTTATGCCGGCCGTGGCGGAAGATGTCGAAAATCACGTAGAAGCCGAGCAGCGCGGAGAGCATGTAGCCGACCATGCCGAGCGCGGGATAACCAAAGAGGTAGGGGCCCACATTCGTGTGAATGATGAGCGATGAGCCCACGATCAACGAGCCGATGATGACGCCGAGGGTGATGCGGTTGGCGGCGGTCTTGAGAGCGTCGTCCACATCCTCAAGGCCTTGGTGCTGGAACTTGATGGTGAGGTCGTCGTGCTCGATGCGGCGGATGATGCGGAAAATGTCATTTGGCAGTTCGCGGGCACCCATGAGCAGAGAGCGCACCATAGATCGGGATTCGCGCAGCATGGCGCGGGGGCCGGTGCGGTCGCGCTGCAATTCCACCAGAACGGGGCGGGCCACGGAGCGGAGGTCGAAGTTGGGATCGAGCGTGCGGGCGACCTCTTCGATGGAGAGCACGGCCTTCGCCATGAGGGAATAGTCGCGCGTGATGTTGATGCCGTTCTGGCCAAAGATGAACAGGAGCTTGAGCATCGTGCGCCCCAGTTGCATGCGGCCGATGGCGCGGTTGAAGTCTTCACGCAGGGCCAGAGTGACGTCTCGCTCCATTCCCCGGAGGTCGGCGCGGCCGGCAGGGCTGCCGAGTTCGGAAGCGATTTGCACGATGCGCTCGGCATCCTGATCGACGGCGGCAAGAAAAAGGTCGGCCAGACCAAGGCGCAGCCGTCGCGTGAGGTTGCCCGCCATGCCCCAGTCGAGAAAGCAGAGGCGTCCGTCGTCGGTGATCAGGACATTGCCCGCATGCGGATCGGCGTGGAAGAAACCGGCGATCAACACTTGGTGGACGAGCGAGGAAGCGCCATTGGCCGCGATGCGAGAGGCTTCTGCCGGCGCGAGCCGGGTGCTGAGCGCGGTTGTGCCTATGATACGTTCCATCACCAACACGCGTTCACTGGAGAACTCATCCACGATATAGGGCGCGAAGACGCGGTCGGCCGCGGGATTGAGGGCGTTGAAATACTGCTGATTGCGGGCCTCGTGGCGGAAATCGAGTTCGCGCAGAAGGTTGATCTTCACCTCATCGACGACGGCGGGCAGATCGTAGGGTTTAAGGGCGGCGACGCGTTGGTGAAGCTGGCCGACGAACCACGTGAGCAAGTCGAGATCGGCCTGCACGGTCTTGAGCAGATGAGGGCGCTGAATTTTGACGGCAACCTCGCGGCCATCGTGGAGCTTGGCAAAATAGACTTGAGCCAGCGAGGCGCTGGCGACGGGCGTTTCGGTGAATTCGGAGAATATCTGCGCGGGATCAAGCGGCAGCTCTTCGACGAGCACCGTGCGCATTTCGGCGAACGGGAGCGGGCGGACGGAGTTTTGCAGTTTGCGCAGCTCGTAGATGAGCGCGTGGGGCAGGGCGTCGGGCCGCATACTCATGAGCTGGCCGGCCTTAACAAAGGTCGGACCGAGCTCCTCAAGCGCAAGGCGGGTGCGCTCCCAAAGCGTGTGGCGCTCAGCCGGCTGGGGAACGAGGCGCTGCCACCAGCCACCCTGCGGGTCGATCTGGTTGAGCAGGTTGGCGAAGCCGTGCTTCGCGAGGACGGTGAAAATCTCCTTCGCGCGGACGGCGTTGGTCAGGAAGCCGAACGGTCTCACGGCTCGCCGGAGCGGGTGGGCGGAGCGGCGAGTTTGGCTTCGAGCGCGCGAATGCGTTCTTCGAGCGCAGCGACCTTGGCCTTGGTCTGCTCGTCAGAGCGGGCGGCGAATTCCTTGATTTTGGTGCCGAGCGTCTGACTCATTTCGTCGAATTCCTTGCGACCTTGTTCGGCGATCTTGTCGGCGATGATGCGGGCATCCTCGGCTTTGACTTTGCCTTGGCGCACGTAGTCGCCCAGCGCGTCCTCAACTTTTTCTTTGGTGATAACGGCGGCGCCGACGCCCGCGAGGAGGGTTTTTTTGATGACATCGATCATAGTGAATAGAGGTTAGTCCCGTTTACGATACGGGCAACCGCAAAGGATGGCGGGCGAGACGATCAGTCGCGACTATTTATAGGATGTAATTTCTCGCGAAATCTTCCTTCGCGTGGGGAAATTGCACGGTGGTGCGGAGGCCTTTAGCCCTTCGGCGTTTCGTCTGGCGGCGGGTTGGCCGTCGGCGGACTTGGTGGTGGCGGTGTCACGGAGGGCGGGTAGGGAGGGAAGGTTTTGACGGTGCGGTTGGGCGGCGGTTCCTCAGCCAGTGCTCGCTTGATCTCATCCTCAACGCCCGAGGTGGCTTTTTTGAAATCCCGCATCACCTTGCCCAAGCCACGGGCCAATTCCGGCATTTTTTCTCCGCCAAAGAGGATCAGCACGATGAAGAAAACAAGCAAAACCTCGCCGCCGCCGAAGCCTCCCAATAACGCGAAGCCGATGAATGCTGGTGCCATGATGGAAGTGTGATTTGGACCGAGGGGGAAAGTAACGGCTAAAACGGAGTGATGCGAAGATGTCGGTCGTGACGGCGGGGTTTATTTCACGGCAATATCCACGACGAAGCTTTGCGTCTGGCCGGGCTGAACCCAGTGAAGGCCCACCTTGGTTTCAGGCGCGTTGGGCGGGCCCATCCAAGGCTCCACGCAAAAGAAGGGAGCGTCGGCATTGCTTGTCCATGTTACAAATGTGGCGTCGGGCGTCGGCATGGAGGCGGTGCCATGCTTGATGGTGATTTGCCCCGGGGCGGATTTCGGGCCGAAAACGACGGTGTTGCTTTTGAGGCCGAGATGAAACGTGTCGATCAATGCGTCATTGTTGAGCAGACACTCCTCGGGATTTAAGATCGGGCCCGGTGCGAGTTTTCCGGCTGTGTCCTGACGTAGTGTCCGGCTGGCTGGGATGCGGATGGCGTAGTCGTCGCGGGCGTGGGCTTCGCTCCAGGGTGTTGTAAAATAGAAATGATGACCGGCGCTCCACGGGATGGGCTGGGTATCGAGGTTTTGAAGCGTGAATTCGCACGAAAGCCCGAGCGGGGCGAAACGGTAGGCCACGGTGAATTCGTAGGCGAAGGGGTAGGCTTCTTGCGCCTCGGCACCGGGGACGAGAACGGCGCTGAAGCCGCGCGCGTCCAGTCGCGTGGTTTTGAATTCACCCTGACGGGCAAAGCCGTGCATCGGCATTGGCCGGCGGGTGCCGGCGGCATCGCGCCAGAAACCGATCTGGCCCTCGTCAAAGCTGCGGCCATTAAAAGGGAAGAGCACGGGGTTGCCGCCGCGGATTCGGTGGAAGTCATCGAGTGTCTTGATTTCGGGCCAATGCAGCACCTCGCGCAACGAGCCGTCGCCGAGGGTGAGATGCCAGTTCATCAGCCGTGCCCCGCGTTCCGGCATGGCGAGAAATGTCGAGTTGCCGACCTGCCAGCGCGTGAGGGTGTGGCCGAGATAAGGGATCTTTTCCATGTTGGAGTCCTGTGTTGTCGTGGACCGGGACGCCATGCAAAAAGATTTTCGGAAACAAGAGGCGATTTTGTAATGCAGAGGGGCTTGCTTGCCGCGATCAGTAGGCTATGAGTCAGGGCAATGTTTCGTTGTGCCCTAACGTTATGCGCCGTGTTTGGACTGGCCACCGCGGCCCTAGCCGCCGCGAAGGAGAAACCGTCCACCGCTGGTTTGCGGTCCGCGCCGGTTAATGCCCTCGGCGCCACGCCGAAGCGTGTGGTGGTGATCCCCGTGCGCGATCAGATCGCCAGTCCCATTCTTTATGTGCTGCGCCGCGGGTTGAAGGAGGCGATCGAGCGGAAAGCCGACGTGGTGGTGCTGGATATGAAGACACCGGGCGGCGCGCTGGACGTCACCTTCGACATCATGGAGGCGCTCGCGAAATTCCCCGGCATGACGATCACCTATGTCAATCCGGAGGCGGTCTCGGCCGGTGCCTTTATTTCGGCGACGACCGATGAAATCTGGTTCGCGCCCGACGGGGTAATCGGCGCGGCCGCCCCGGTGACCTCCGAGGGCAAGGACGTGGACGTGACCATGAAGCAGAAGATCGTGAGCTACCTGAAGGCCCGTGTGCGCTCCATCAGCGAGGGCAAGGGTTACCGCGGGCAGGTTATCTCAGCGATGATCGACGCCGATTATGAGTTAAAGATCGAGGGCAAGGTTTTGAAGGAAAAGGGCGAGTTGCTCTCTTTAACCGCGACGGAGGCTGCGGTCGCGTATGGTAATCCGGCCCGCCCGCTTCTCGCCGCCGGCATCGCCAAAGACGTCGACGCGTTGCTCAAGAAAAAATACGGAATGGGCGGCTACACGATGACGACACTCGAGATCACCTGGTCGGAGCAGCTCGCGGTGTCCCTGAATGCGATCGCGCCCATATTGCTGGGGTTGGGGATGCTGGCGCTGTTCATCGAATTCAAGATGCCGGGCTTCGGGGTGTTCGGGCTCATCGGCGTCGCGCTGCTCGCAGTGGTGTTTTTAACAAACTACGTGGCGGGACTGTCGGGGAACGAGCCGCTGATCTTTTTCGGACTGGGCGTTCTGCTGGTAATACTTGAGATGTTGTTCTGGCACACGGCGGGATTTCTTGGTGTTGCTGGGGTCATGCTCATGATGGGGTCGCTGATTTGGTCGATGGCCGACCTGTGGCCAAATGAGCCGATTACCGTCGCATGGTCGGCGGACGCGTTCACGCGGCCGCTGATGAACCTAGGACTCGGGCTGGCCATCGCGATCGTCGCCTTCATCGCGTTGTTGCGGTTTCTGCCGAAGGGCTGGGTGTGGGATCGGTTCGTGGTGCAGGCGGCGAGCGGCGGTGTAGCACAGGTTGCGGGTGTCGCGTCCGAGGTCGCCAATGAACTCGCCGCCCTCGTCGGCAAGCGCGGCGTGGCGGTGACGGCGTTACGACCCGGCGGGCAAGTGGAAGTCGGCGGGCGGCGCTACGAGGCGAATGTCGCAGTCGGGGCGATCGACCGCGGCGCGGTCATCACGGTGATGGGCTGTTCGGATTTTGCGCTCATAGTGGAAAGGGCCGACGCATGAACATCATCGTTCTTCTTTTCATTCTAGGACTGGTATTCATGTTTTTCGAGGTGTTCACCCCCGGCCCGGTTTTCGGCATTCTCGGTGGGATCACGCTGATGGGGGGGATCGCGGTTGCGGCGATGACATCCGGCGTCAGTGGTGGTTTGATCGCGGGGATCGTCGCGCTCGCCACGGTCAGCGCGACGCTTTACGCCGAGCTCGTATGGCTGCCCAAGACGCGCTTTGCGCAGAGATTCTCCGTGCACTCAACCAGCGGTACTACCATCCGTCAGCAGGACGTCGAAGCCGACGCCGTCGTCGGCAAGACCGCCGAGGCGCTCACCACGCTTGCGCCGAGCGGTTATGTGAGCATAGAGGGGCATCGCTACGAGGCGTTCTGCCAGAGCGGGCACGCGGAGCGTGGCGCTCAGTTGCGCGTGACTGGGCTCGACAATTTCCGTCTTATCGTCACCAAAATTTGAAATCTTATGAACCTGCTCACTATTGTCATCATCATCGGCGGCGTCATTGGCCTTGTCGTCCTAGGGCTGATTTTTTCCTTCATCAGCGTCTGGGTTAAAGCATTCCTCAACGGCGCCCGCGTCGGGATTATCAGCCTCGTCGGCATGCGGTTCGGCGGAGTGCCTTATAGCATGGTGGTCGATGCGCGTATCACGGCCGTGAAAGCCGGCATCACGCTGACGACCGACGAAATCGCCGCGCATTATCTTGCCGGTGGTAATGTCATCCCAACCGTGCAGGCGCTTATCGCGGCGAACAAGGCCGGCATCAAACTCGACTGGCGGACGGCGTGCGCCATCGACCTCGCGACGAAGGGATCGGAAAAATCCGTCGCGGAAGCGGTGCGCACTTCCGTCGATCCGAAAGTCATCGACTGCCCCAACGCCGCCAGCGGCCGCACGACGATCGACGGCGTGGCGAAGGACGGCATCCAGGTGAAGGTGAAGGCGCGCGTGACGGTGCGTACGCATATCGAGCGATTTGTCGGCGGCGCGAAGGAGGAGACGATCATCGCGCGCGTGGGCGAGGGCATCGTTTCGACGATCGGCGCGGCGAATTCCTACAAGGATGTCCTCGAGGCGCCCGATAGCATTTCCAAGACCGTGCTAGCGCGCGGCCTCGACGTGGGTTCGGCGTTCGAGATTCTTTCCATCGACATCGCCGACGTGGACGTGGGCGAGAACGTCGGCGCGAAACTCCAGCAGGCGCAGGCCGAGGCGAACAAAAGCATTGCGCAGGCGCAGGCCGAAATCCGGCGCGCCGCTGCCGTGGCGGTCGAGCAGGAGATGAAGGCGCGTGTGCAGGAGATGCAGGCGAAGGTCGTCGAGGCGCAGGCGCAGGTGCCGCTCGCGATGGCCGAGGCGTTTCGCAGCGGCCGACTCGGCGTGATGGATTACTACAAGATGGAAAATATCCAGTCCGATACCAGTATGCGGAAGTCGATCGCGCAGTCGGACGATAAGAAGTGACGGGGGTTCGCCACGAGGTTTCGCTCTAACGGTTTCTCACTAAATATCACCACCATGTTGGACTGGTTGCTCAAACACCCTGTCATGATCTTCCTGATCATCGCGGCTGTCTCTTCTTTATTCAAGAAGTTGAAACCCGAATTGGATGAGGAGAAGCCGGCACCCCCTCCTGATCCGAGGGCATTGCAGAGGGACTTTCAGGAGATCGAACGCACGCGTCATATCCAGGAGGAAATTCGCCGCAAGATCGCCGAACGTCGGGGTGCCGCGACGCCGGTTGCGGCGCCATCATTGGTCCGACCGGTTGCGCCCGCGCCGGTGGTGGTCGTGCGGCATCAGTCCGAGGAGCCTCCGGTTTACGAACCGGAGAAATGGATGGATGAGGCGGTGCTGGAGCGTCAGCGGGTGCTAGCCGAGCAGATGGCCGCGTTGCAGGCCCGCAGGACGGCCGTTAATCGTGAGGCGCAGGCAGTACGTGCGCCGGATGCGAAGACGACCGTTGCAGCCAAGCCGCTGCGCGAGCTTTCACTGCTGCAGAATCTGCGTAATGCCCGCTCGCTTCGGGAAGCGATCATCCTGCGAGAGGTGCTTGGCCCGCCGGTTGCCTTGCGGTGACGCGGGTGGCGCGGTTCTTACGTGCCGGGTTTGGGAGCGAGGATGCCGGTCGTCTTTTCCTTGACGGGCCAGCGTCCCTTGTAGTCCACCTGCACATTCTGCGGCGTCTCGGTGACGAGCATGAGCGCTTGGTTGTAAGGCACCGTGCGAAGTTCTCCGGTTTTCAGCGGGCCGCGGTAAAGGACCGCGCCGCTGCTATCGGTCAATGTCACCAGATCAATGGGCGCGATCGCGGCGATGCCGATCGTGCGCTCGCCGGGTTGTGGCTTCACCCATGTAATGTTATCCTGAAAAGTGGAGGCAACCGTCGCGGTTGATTTCCCTTTGCTTAGGGCACCGATGCCCCAGACGAGCAGGAGAACGAGCACCACGGCTCCGCCGACAAGAGCCAAGCCCTTGAGCACGAGATTGGGATCGATGGAGAAACCGTTGCCGCCTGCGTGCGGACGGAAGGTGGCTGGATTGTTATCTCCTCTGGAGACTTGTTCGCCGGCTGGGGTCATCGCGGCGGCGGACGGCGCTCCGCGTGTTTCTTCGGGAACCTTCTCGGCTGATGCGACCGAGAGGTCCATGCGGCCATAGATTTCGCGGTTGATCGGGCGGGCGTTCTTGGAATCGCCGAGACCGAGGGCAAGGTAGTCGTTGAAAATTTTGTCGCCCGAGAGCTTCAGGAAGACGGCGTAGGTGCGCAGAAAACCACGAATATAAATTTCCGGCAGGCGGATATCGAACTGGTTGCTTTCAAATTTGTTCAGGTAATCGCCACGGATCTTGGTAGCTTCCGCTGCTTCACGGATGGAGATGCCTTTACGTTTGCGGGCTTCTTCGAGACGTTCGCCGATGGTCTGCATGGATTGGAAGTAAGGAAAAGAAGGGCGGAGGGGAAGCAGGATTTCTGGGGTGGAACTCAGAGCGTATCCAGATCCTTCAGAATTTCACGCGGGCTGGAGCCGTTTTCTGGGCCGATGATGCCCTTGTCCTCCATGAGGTCCATGATGCGGGCGGCGCGGTTGTAGCCGATGCGCAGGCGGCGTTGGATCATCGAGGTGGATGCGCGCTTGGTGGAGCGGAGCACGTCGAGGGCTTGCTGGAACAACTCTTCGTCGTCGCCCATGTCTCCATCGGCTCCCTCGCCTTCACCGTCCTCGTCGTCCTCGGAGGCGGCCCGGTCGATATGCTGCTGGACGGCTTCGGCGTATTTGGGCGGGCCGTTGACCTTGAGAAAATCGACCAGCTGGAGAATTTCCTCGTCCGAGACAAAGGCGCCCTGCGCCCGCACCAGTCGCGAGCTGCCGGGAGGGGAGAAGAGCATATCGCCGCGACCGATGAGCATGTCGGCGCCTTTGGTGTCGAGGATGGTGCGCGAGTCCACCTGCGAGGCGACCTGGAAGGCGATGCGGGAGGGAAGGTTGGCCTTGATAACGCCGGTGATGACGTTCACCGAGGGGCGCTGGGTGGCGATGATCAGATGAATGCCGGCGGCGCGGGCGAGTTGTGCGAGGCGGGCGATGCTCGTCTCAATCTCGGCGGGCGCGACCATCATCAAGTCCGCGAGCTCATCCACAATGGCGACGATGTAGGGCAGGCGATCGGGCAATGGTTGGTCATCGGGGAGCGTGGAGGAGTCGATGCCTTCGAGGCCGACCTGATGGTCGGCGCCGGGAACGGGTTCGGGTGCGCCGGGTTTTTTACGGCCGTTAAAGCCGACAATATTGCGCACGTTGACCTTGGCGAACATCTGGTAGCGTTGCTCCATCTCGCCGAGAAGCCACTTGAGCGCGCCGGGCACTTTTTTCGGCTCGGTGACCACCGGGATGAGCATGTGCGGAAGCGAATTAAAGACCTTCAATTCGACGACCTTCGGGTCCACCATAATGAGGCGCACATCCTTGGGGCTCTTCGAATAGAGGATCGAGGCGACGATGGAGTTGATGCAGACCGATTTGCCCGAGCCGGTCGCGCCGGCGATGAGCAAGTGGGGCATCTTGGTGAGGTCGCTGATGAGCGGTTTTCCGGAAACATCCTTGCCGAGGGCGATGGGCAGCTCGGCCTTGGTGGAAACCCAGTCTTCGCTTTCGACGATCTCGCGCATGCCGACGGGCGTGGGGTGCTGGTTGGGCACCTCGACGCCGACGGCGGCCTTGCCGGGGATGGGGGCGAGGATGCGCACCGACTGGGCACGCATGCCGAGGGCGATATTCTTGTCGAGGCCGGAGATTTTTTCGACGCGCACGCCTGCGGCGGGAGCGAGTTCATAGCGCGTGATGACGGGACCGACATGGATTTCACCAAGGGTAACCTCGACGCCGAACTCGCTGAGGATGCGCAGGAGATTTTGCGCGTTGCGGCTGTGTTCCTCCTCGGAGTTTGCGGCGGAGGGCTTGACTTGTTCCTTCAACAGGGAGAGCGGCGGAAATTTATAATTCTCGTCGTTGGTATGCGGAAGCACGACGGCTTTGGCCTTCTTGGTTTCCTCGGGTTTGACGATGTTGAGCGCGAATTTTCCGCCGGCATCGACCGCCAAAGATTTGGTATCCGTGGCGGTGGAGCCTGTCTTGGAACCGGATTTGACGGGTGCGAGTTTCGGGTCGCCGTCGGCAGGTTCCGGCTTCAAGACGAAGGGGGCGACGGTGAGGCCGCTACGCGGTAGCGTGAGTTTTTTGGAAAGAGCCGGAGCGGCAACCGTGGCGGCGGCCGGTGTCGCGAGGGGTTCGATTTTTGGTTTTGGTTCGACCTCCCTGGTTTGCTGGCGGAGTTCGATGGCCTGGGCTTTGCGCTGGGCCCGCTGATCGCGCCACTGCTGGAAGGCTTGCACGAGTTTCTCGAATTCGGACGTGATATCCCTGGTGAAAATAAACATGAATCCGAGACAGTAAACCACCCCGAGTAGCAGCAATGAGCCGAAGCCGCCAAGAGTGTCCTTGAACATGTCCGCATAGATCAAGTGGCCTAGCCTGCCTCCGAGGCCTTGGGTGAAATATTGGCTGGTACCGAAGCTTTCCATCATGGCCGCCAGTCCGGAGGCGGTCGTGATGCAGATGCCCATGGCGACGATGCGCGTCGCGGCCAGTTGTTTGGCGTTGCGCAGGGCGACGAAGGACATCCAAAAAAGAAAAACTGGGAGCAACCAGGTGCTGATGCCGATGATGTTCAGCGACCACCAGGTGAATTCCGCACCAATGCTTCCGACAGGGTTGGGGGAGGTATGCAGAAAATCCGTCGTCGCCTGTCGGCTTTGTTTTGGGTCGAAAAACAGAAAGGCAACGGTGACCAGCAGTCCGATCAGCAGGCAGGAGCTTGCCGCCACCCAGCGCGGGCGATGGCGCGGAGGATCAAAAGATGGGACGTTTTTTTCGTTCGAACTCGAGGGCTTGGGCATGTGTTTTGCGACCTAGGTCAGCCGGTTGGATTCCACGTCAACGCCAAGCTCGGTCAAACGCAATATTGCCCCGCTTTATTTTTATCCCCAGTCTGAATCCTTCATGAACACGTTTCTTCGCTTGAAGCCTCTCTATCAGGATCGCGTCTGGGGCGGACGCGGTCTCGAAACAGCGCTCGGTCGTGTTTTGCCAGAGGCGAGACCGATCGGCGAGAGCTGGGAGATCGTGGATCGTCCCGAGGCGCAGTCCGTGGTACAGGACGGTGAATTTGCCGGCCAGACGTTGCGCCAAGTGATCGCGACGCACGCTGCCGAGGTGATGGGGCCGCGGTGGCCGGCGAACAAAACCTTCCCGATTTTGGTCAAGTGGCTCGATTGTAAGGAACGCCTTAGTCTGCAGGTCCACCCACCCGCTGCCGTCGCGCCCTCGTTGAAGGGTGAGCCGAAGACGGAAAACTGGTATATAGCCGCCACCGCGCCGGGCTCGCATCTCATCGTCGGGCTCAAGCGCGGCGTAACCCGAGCCCAGTTTGAAAAAGCGCTGGCCGATCTCACGCTTGAGAAGTGCGTGCATCGTTTCCCGGTGAACGTGGGCGACTCGATCCTTGTGCATAGCGGCCAGATCCACGCCATCGACGGCGGCAATCTCATCCTTGAAATCCAGCAGAACTCCGACACGACCTACCGCGTTTACGACTGGGGGCGTGTTGGCCTTGATGGAAAACCCCGCCAGATGCACGTCGAGGAATCGTTGCGCTCCATCAAGTGGGATGACTTTGAGCCCGCGCCCGTTCGCGGAGTGCGTGTGCCGGCGGTGATCGCCGATGCGAAGGAGTTCCGCATCCGTCGCGTGCCGTTGGCGGCGCGCGAGACATTGAGTTTCGCCGCTGGCGAGCAGGCCCGCATCCTCAGCGTGGTAGAAGGTCGCCTTGTCGCTCCATCGGGAGGAGTGCTTGTGCGAGGCGACAATGTCATCCTGCCGTATTCGGTTAAAAATTCATTTGTCGCGGAGATTGGCGCTCTCGTGCTTATCACCGAGAACTTCGGCTGACAGCTAGGGTCTACCGGGTGACGTCGGCCGGGCGCTGGGCGAGGAATCCCTGCGCGCGCTGCCTCACCAGGCCTACGCATTTCGCAAGGCGGAGGAAAAGAACGCCCGGATCGCTGGAGAAACTTGAAGAAAGGCCGAAGCATTGATTTGCTGTCCGGCTTATATGAACGAGACCGAATCCGCCTCCACCGAATCTAATCCTCAAAACGCCGCTCCGCCCGCGTCCGGCACGCCGCCGCCCGCCCTGCCGGAAACCGACCTCTCGGCCGAAGTCGCCGCCGCCAAAAAAGAGGCGGCCGACAACTACGACCGCTACGTTCGCTCGGTGGCGGATATGGACAACTTCCGCCGCCGCACGGTGCGCGAGAAGGACGAGCTTCGCCAATTTGCCGCCTCCAAGGTCCTTGAGTATCTTCTGCCCGTCATCGACAACCTCGCTCTCGGCATCGCCGCCGCCAAGGCGCCCAACGCTGACCTCAAGACGCTCGTCGGCGGCATCGGCATGGTCGCCGAGCAGTTGAAGGCGTCTCTCGCCAGCCACGGGCTTAAGGAAGTCAATCCGCTCGGCCAACCGTTCGACCCGAATCTCCACGAGGCCATTTCCCAGCAGCCCAGCGCCGAGATCGCCGAAGGTTTGGTCGTCACGGTCGTGCGCACCGGTTACACGTTGAACGGGCGTTTGCTCCGTCCCGCCTCGGTGATCGTTTCCACCGGCGCTGCTCCCGCCGCAACCCCGAAAGCCTGATCCGTATGGCTCAACAAGATTACTACGAACTTTTGGGTGTGCAAAAAGGCGTCTCCGACGAGGAGCTGAAGAAGGCCTATCGGAAAAAAGCCGTCCAATATCACCCGGACAAAAATCCCGGCAACAAGGAGGCGGAGGAGATGTTCAAGAAAGTTTCCGAGGCCTACGAAGTGATCAAGGACCCGGACAAACGCGCCGCCTATGATCGCTACGGCCATGCCGCTTTCCAGCAGGGCGGCGGTGCGGGACCGCGCGGTCCGGGCAGTCCCGGCGGCGGCGGCTTCCACGATCCGTTCGACATCTTCCGCGACGTCTTCGGCGGGGCCGGTGGTGGAGGAGGTGGCGGCGGAGGAATCTTCGACGAAATGTTTGGCGGCGGCGGACGCGACAGCGGCCGTGACGGCGCCGACCTGCGCTACGATCTCGAGATCACCTTGGAGGAAGCCGCCAAGGGACTCGAAAAAGAAATCAGCTTCCGCAAGGCCGTCACCTGCGAGCGTTGCCACGGCAACGGCGCCGAGCCCGGCTCGAAGAAAGTCACGTGCCCGACCTGCAAAGGCCACGGCCAGGTGCGTCGCAGCGGCGGCATCATCACCTTCACGCAAACCTGCCCGACCTGCGGCGGCAGCGGCCAGAAGATCGAAAAACCCTGCACGGCGTGCCGTGGCGAGGGCCGCACCGCCAAGACCACCAAGCTCACCGTGCGCGTCCCTGCGGGCGTCGAGACGGGTTCGCGTCTCCGCTCCAGCGGCAACGGCGAGGCGGGTATGGCCGGCGGGCAGGCGGGCGATCTCTACATCGTCCTCTCGGTTCGCGACCACGAACTCTTCGAGCGCCACGGCAACGACCTGTTCTGCGAAATCCCGATCAAGTTCACGCTCGCCACCATCGGCGGCGCGCTCGAGGTGCCCACGCTCTTCGGCAAGGCCTCGTTGAAAATCCCCGCCGGCACGCAGAGCGGAACGACCTTCCGCCTCAAGGGCAAGGGCATGCCGAGCCTTCGCGGCGGCGCGGCCGGCGACCAGCTCGTGCGCGTGCATGTGGAGGTGCCGCAGTCGCTCTCGCCCGAACAGCGGAAAATACTCGAAGACTTCGCCCGCGTGAGCGGTGATGCCGACGAGCCCATGTCGAAGAGCTTCTTCGAAAAGGCCAAAAAGTTCTTCTGACCATGCGCGTCGTCATCCTCGGTTCCGGACGCGGCTCCAACGCCGAAGCCATCCTGCTCGCCAAACAGGCGGGCCGGCTGGGCCGCGCCGAGGGGGTGCGGATTTTCTCCGACCAGCCCGACGCCGGCATCCTCGCGCTCGGGCCGCGTTTCGGCGTGCCCGCGACGTATCTCGACCCCGCGCCCTACAAGACCAAGCTCGATGGCGAGGGCGAAACGCTCTACATCGACGCGATCAAAGCCTCCCGCGCCGACCTCATCGTGCTCGCCGGCTTCATGCGCGTGATCAAGCCGCGTTTTCTCGACACCTTCGCGGGCAAAATCATCAACCTGCATCCGAGCCTCCTGCCGAGCTTCCCCGGGCTCGACGCTATCGGCCAGGCTTGGCGTCGCGGCGTGAAAGTCGCCGGCTGCACGGTCCACTATGTTACGGCCGAGGTGGATGGCGGCCCGATCATCGACCAGACGGCGGTGCGCATCGAACCGACCGACACGCTGGAAACGTTCACCGCCAAAGTTCACGCCGCCGAGCATGCGCTGCTCCCCGCGGTGATCGCGCGTTTGAGCGAACGCTGAGCGGTGGCGTCGTTTAACCCTGCCGTGCCGTCTGCCGGGTCATTGCTGGCGGTTCCGGCGTTAGTGTGCCAAGCGATCAAGAGATCACCGTAGTCCGCACGGGAAACACCGTAGTCCGGCAGGGGAATATCGTAGTCGGTCAGAGGAATATCGTAGTCTCTCTGGGAAATACCATAGTCTCTCTGGGAAATATCGTAGTCCGTTATGGAAATATCAGAGTCTGTCAGGGGAATGTTATCGTCCATCTAGGAAACATCATAATCTGTCTGAGAATCACTGTAGTCCGACGGAGGAACATCGTAATCTGAAAAAGGATTGTCAAAGGGCAGAAAATCATCGAAAATGCCCTAAATTGCAGGGTGGAACCCCGAAAAACGTCAAATTTACCCAAAAAGAGCTCCTCCGAGTCCTATTTTTCATCTTATGAGCGAAACCAACCCGACAACACCGGTCCTCAGTGAATCGCAAGTCGCCAGTCTCCTGGCCAACCCGGCGAGATGGCGTGCGCTGCGCGCGTTGTGCAAGGAGCCGGGGCTGCCGGTGAATGAGCTGGGGCGGCGGATGGGAATTACGCAGAACGCGACCACCAAGCACGTGAAGCTGATGCTCAAGCTCGGCGTGATAACGACGATGTATGGCCGTTTGTATACGCTGGCACCCGCTTACCGCCCAACTTCCGGCAAACTTGAGATCGACTTCGGTCACTGCCTGCTGCGCCTCGACCGCCCGCCGTCCTGACCGCGCCGATACCTGAAGTGCCAGAACTCGCCGAGCCTCCTTGGCTCGCCGCCAGATTGACGCCCGTTGATTCTTTGGCTTTCTCCTCCTCCTGTCTCAACCAAATCACCAAACCCCTTTGGCCTAATAACACTGTTAGCCCCAAAATTATTAAATCATACCTCTGGATTCTCGCATTGGCACTTGTCTTCGCTGGCTGTGCGAAATCACCGCAAGAAGCGACCATAGCCAAGCACGAACCTGAAGCAGTCCGTCTACCGACTGAGTCTTTTGCAGACAAGACTCTAACCACGGATGTCCTGAAGCTGCTCAAGACTATGGAGAATGCGCATACCCTAAATGGCGAGACTGGCATTCCAGCGTTTGGTCTACCCGATGTTGTGGGGAAGCGGATCATCGAAAAGCCTGATTCAAGTGGTACATGGATAGAAGAGTGGACGATTCAGAGATCAGGTTATCGCGTTGCTTACACACTAAAGTTTATCCGATCCCCACAGGGAGGCACAGACATTGCTTGCAACCCGAAACCAAGAAGAATCTGAAGAGGACGAGCCAAGGAGGGGAGGCGAGGCGAGTTTCATTAATTCTTGAGACTCGTGTAACACAAACTGCACGCATCCAAGCCGGCGCGCCCGCCGTCCTGACCGCGCCGGACGCGGCTTCCAAGCACGTGGCGTCGGTGCGAGTGCCGATTCAATTCATCTTTTGGCTGACAATAGGCCCGCTACTTAAAAAAAATTAGCCGGAAACGCCCTAGCTTGCGCGGGGCAACAGGCCTATACTTCCAGCAGGGCCAATAGGTATGTCCTGTTCCCTGAAAGTTGGTCCGGTTTTTACATCACAGGATCGTGGGTCTCTCTCGCCGACGACCACTGCGCGCCATCATCACACTCTCCATTTCGTCCCCAACTACCCCCATGAAAACCTCGCAATCCCATCATCCTCTGGCCGGGGTCATGGCCGCCGAACACACGGTCACCCATGAGGCCATCACCGCTCGCGCCCGAGAAATTTGGGAGGAAGAAGGCTGTCCTGAAAATTGCGACGAAGCCATCTGGCTGGAGGCGGAGGCCGAACTGCTCGCGATTCAGAAAAGAGTCTATCGGCATCCCTGCCTGCCGTTCAGTCCCGGTTCCACCAACCCGTTTCGGTAGCGACGGTCGCCCACTTGGCATGAGAGGCCGGGTTTCGATCTCCGCCAACACCGGGTTGACTCCGGGGCGGGTCAGAGCGCGGCGGCCTTGCGGTCGCGGCGTTTGACGTAGAGCACGCGGGCCACGTAGGCGACGACCAGGATGTTGATTCCCAGAAGGCTGAACCTGAGAATCGTCGCCCGGTGGAGGATGGCGGAGACCTCAAAGGGCAGATAGACCATGCCGCCAAGCACCGCGAGCCACTCGGCCCAGGCGCGGTTTTTCCAAAGTCCATACGCCTCGGCGAAGCGCATGCCCGAGTAGAGCGTGGCGCCGCCGGCGATCAACAGGAGTTGCCGGTTGGTGATGCGCCCGGCCCGCTCCACCATAACATGGACGAGTTTGCTGTCGGGGTTGAGCAGGAGATAGCGGACGATTTTTTCGGCGACGAGGGCGGCGTCGCGATTGAGCATGCTCAGCGCGCCGATGCCGGCGGCGAACACCAGCAACCCCTTCGTGGCCTCGAAGAGCGCCACGATGTGCAGACCCTGGGTGAGGCGCACGGGCAGGGGAGGCTGCTTCGGGGGGGAAGCGGCGGTCGCCGGCGGGATAACGGAGGGCTCAGACTGCATCTATTTTTTGAATGCGGGCCATGTGGCGGCCGCCTTCGAACTCGGTGGCCAGCCAGGTGCGCGTGATCTTGAGCGCCTCGGCTTCTGTGACGGTGCGCTGGCCGAGGGAGAGCACGTTGCCGTCGTTGTGCGAGCGGTTCCAGATGGCGACCTGCTCGTTCCAGCAGAGGCCGCAGCGCACGCCTTTGATGCGGTTGGCGACGATGGCCTCGCCGTTGCCTGATCCACCCAGCACGATGCCGCGTTGGTAGTCCCCGTTGGCGACCGCCACGGCGACCGGACGGATGAAATCGGGATAATCGCAGGGGGCATCCGAGTAGGTGCCCATGTCTCGGACGGTGTGTCCGTCGGCGAGGAGCGCGGCCACGAGGGCTGCCTTATAGGCGAAACCGGCGTGATCGGAGCCGATGGCGATGGAAAAGGTCTTCATGCAAAAATTAAAGGCGAACTCGGAGGCGGGCGAGGGGTCTATATTTCCGTCTGTGCGAAAGGCAGCAAATCAAAACTCTTCATTCCCATGCCGCTCCTCAATGTTCGTGTCGGTTGGTTTGTTCTTGCGGCGGGTCTCGTGCTGGCGTGGGCCGGCTGTGCTTCGCCGGCCTCGCGCATTTCTCAAAATCAAAGCGAGTTCGATGCCTATCCGGCGGACACGCAGGCCAAGATCCGCGCGGGTGAGGTGGCGGTCGGTTTCACCGCGCCGCAGGTCAGGATGGCTCTGGGCGTGCCGGATCGGGTTTACACGCGCACAACCGATACGGGATCATCCGAAGTCTGGGTATATCGGGCCAAACGAAACTCCATCGGGATCGGGGTGGGGGTTGGCATGTCCGCAGGGAGCTTCTCGGGCACGGGAGCGGCGGGTTCTTGGGACCCCGATGAAACCATGAGGGTCGTCTTTGGCGTCGGCCGGGTGACGTCGGTGGAACGCGCTTCAAAATAAGCAATAGCTGAACCGTGGGGATGTGGGTAAGTTTTCGGCATGAAATCACGCACGCTGCTTTTCTGTTTCGCGATTGTCGGGTGTGTTCTTGCGGGGTGTTCTAGTCCGGCGGCGCGCATCCGGGAGAATCACGCGTTGTTCGCACGACTCGGGACGGCCCAGCAGGATTTGATCAGGCAAGGCAAGGTGGGCATCGGCTTCGACGAGGACATGGTGCGGCTGGCCGTGGGCGAACCGGATCGCAAATGGGTGCGCACCGAGGCGACCGGGACGAGCGAGGTGTGGAGCTACACGGCATGGGAGCGGGCCAGCGGGCCTCCTTATCCGGGCGGGTATTACGGCTATTATGAGCCATCGGCTTATTATCTCAACGCGTTCTCGCGCAGCGAACGCGAGTTTTTCAAGGTTGTATTCAAGGACGGCAAAGTGACCTCGGTGGAGCAGGAGACACCCTAGACGTGAACCGTGCAGACTAAGTCATCGCCACTGGCGGCGGCATGACTAAAGCCTGAGCCGACTTGCTTACGGCCAACAAAAAAGCCCGCCGGTAAGGGCGGGCTTTGGAAAGAGACGATTGGTTTGAAGCTTACGAGGCCTTCGAGCTGCGTTTGAACTTCGTGGTGAACTTCTCGACGCGGCCGGCGGTATCGACGATACGCTTCTCACCGGTGTAGGCGGGATGCGAATCCATCGTGACGTCGCGGAGGACGATGAAATGCTCCTCGCCATCAATGACTTCCTTGCGGGCGGATTTCATCGTGGACTTGGTTAGGAAGCGCTTGCCGCTCGAAACATCGAGGTAGCAAACGTTGTTGAGAATGGGATGGCCTTCGGTTTTCACGGCGTAAAATGGAGTTAATTAACCCTGACGCGCTTTGTAGCGGGGTTCGACCTTGTTGATCACGTAGATACGGCCCTTGCGGCGAACCACTTGGCAGGCCGGGTGACGCTTCTTCGCGGATTTAATGGAGGAGACGACTTTCATAAAAGGGACGAAAACACCGTCTACGCCCTGCTCTGTCAACGGAAATGTTGGCGCATTTTTGATCAGTCGGCGCGTCAGTTGAGGCTCGGGTCCTCGGGTTCGTTGGCAAGCAGCTTCCACTCGTGATCAATCTGACCGAGCAGCTCGCGCCAAAGTCGTTCATCGGGCGATTCATCCAGCAAATCCGCCACCAACTGACTCACGAGCCATGTGTTGCTCTTCAACTCGCCTTCCAGTTGTCCTCCCGTCCATCCGGCGTAGCCTACAAACGCCTTCAAGTGCACGTCCTCCTCGGCGATCAGCTCCTCGGCTTTCTGCGGATCAATGCCAAACATGAGTTGGTAACCCTCCTGGTCGGGATGCGGACGCCACGCGCAAAGGATCACTTGAGAAGGCTGCACCGGGCCTCCCTTGAAAAGAGGCACTTTCGCGAGCACGCCCATCGCAAATGCCGGATCGAGTTCACCGAGGCATTTGCCCATCGGACGATTAAGAACAATACCCATCGCTCCATCCGCATCGTGCGTCGAGAGAAGGATCACGGTTTTGCGGAAATTATCATCGCGCAGCGAAGGATGCGCCAGCAGCAAGGAGCCGGCGAGTACGGCGGAGGATTCGGAGCGGCGTGCGTTCATGGGACGGCGGCGGCGATTCATCAAAGTTTGATCACCTTTACCCCGGCGTCGGCCAACAGCGGCTCGACGAGCGTGTCATTCTTGTAATCGATCCGATAGCGCACCTCGGCGATGCCGGCGGATGCGAGGATTTTCGCGCAGTTGATGCACGGAAAGTGGGTGACGTAAGCGATGCCACCCTCGACCGGACTGCCGCGACGGGCGGCGTCGGCAATGGCGTTTTGCTCGGCATGCACCGTGGCCTGTTCGTGGCCTTCGCGAACCCGAGACAGGTGCGGCGTGCCCGGCAGAAACCCGTTGTAACCCGCCGCGATGATGCGGTTTTTACGGTCGCCTCCGCTCACGATCACGCAGCCGACGTGCAGCCGTTCGCAGGGCGAGCGCGTGGAAATCAGCATGGCAGTGGCCATGAAATAGTCGTCCCACGAAGGACGTTCGGTGAACTGTTGAGTGGCTTGGGCGATCAGATCGACCGCGGAGCAGGATTCGCTCATGCACGCATCGGTAGCTTCCGCCCGGAAAAATGCCACACCGAATCACAACAGCGTCGTAAACGCTTGGCACATGCCGCGTCTCCCTGACAGCGTGGCATCATGGCAACGCTTCAGGACCTCGTTACTTATTGCGATGAACGCACGCGCCGAGCCGCCTACAAGGACGCCCCCGGCGCCTTCAACGGCCTCCAGATCGCCAACAACGGCCGAGTCACCAAGATCGGCGCTGCCGTCGACGCGGGCGTCGCACCCTTCCAAAAGGCCGTCGCCGCCGGAGTGGATTTTCTGATCGTTCACCACGGCATGTATTGGGACATGCCCCGCCCGATCACCGGTCCCGTTTATGACCGTCTCGCCATGCTGATCAAGGGCAACTGCGCACTCTATTCCAACCATCTCCCGCTCGACGGCCACCCCGAGCTAGGCAACAACGCCCTGCTCGCCCGCCAACTCGGGCTCGCGCCCGACCGTCCCTTTCTCGTGCGTGACGGCGAGGCCATCGGCTGCATCGCGCAACGCACCGGCTCGCGCGCTTCGTTGCGAGCCCAACTGGAAAAACTTTATCCGCGCGTCATCGCCATCGAGTGCGGCGGCGATGCGCCCGCATCCGTCGCATTTTGCAGCGGCGGCGGCAACAGCGCCGTCCCCGAACTCGCCCGCGAAGGCGTGGACACGCTCGTCACCGGTGAGCTGCGCGAGGAGTGGTTCAACACCGCCCAGGAACAGCGCCTCAATCTTTACCTCTGCGGACACTACGCCACCGAGGTCCACGGCGTAAAAGCGCTCGCCGCCGAGCTGGGCGCGAAGTTTGGCCTGCCATGGGAGTTCATCGCCACGGACAATCCACTGTAGGGTTTCACCCCGTTGACCTCGTCCGCATCGCGTGCATCCTGAAGCGGTGCAACGCCGCCTTGAACCTGAGCTGCTCGACTCGCTCCCGCCGGACCACCCCGACGCGATTCGCAGCCGGCGCGACCTGCGAATCGTTAATCGCGTCATGGGCAACATCCGCTGGTTCGAGTCCGTCGTGCCATCGCACACCCGGTCAGGTGAACGCGTGCTCGAACTCGGCGCCGGCACCGGCGAACTCTGCCGCGCACTGCAATCTCGTAACGTCGCCGCCGACGGACTCGACCGCGTGCCCGCTCCCGCCGGCTGGTCCGCGCCCGCCCGCTGGCACCAGGCCGACATCCAGACCTTCACCGGTTGGTCGGACTACCCCGTCGTCATCGGCAACCTCATCCTTCACCACTTTGACGACGCCGGTCTGCGTGCGCTCGGTGACGCGATCCGTCCCCACGCGCGCGTTCTCGTTTTCTCCGAGCCCACCCGCCGTCGTCGCTGCCAGTGGCTCTGGGCTGTTGCCGCACCGCTGGGTGGTACCAACCATATCACCCGTCACGACGGTCGCGTAAGCATCGCCGCAGGTTTTTACGGCGCCGAACTTCCCCGCACCCTCGGACTCGATCCCGCCCTCTGGCGATGGCGCATAATAAACAACTGGGTGGGCGCCTATCGGATGGTAGCGGAGAGATGCACATGACCGCTTCACCGCTCAAGCCAGTCCAGATCATCGGCGGCGGCATCGCCGGACTCTCGCTTGGTCTCGCGCTGCGCCGAGCCGGAGTATCGGTGACGTTGATCGAGGCGGGCGATTATCCGCGCCACCGCGTCTGCGGAGAGTTCATCACCGGATTGGATACCGGCACCATCGACCGTCTCGGGCTCGCCCCCATTCTCGCCGATGCCCAACACCACCGGGAAGTCTCTTGGTTCCTTCGCGATCGCCTGCTCCGTCGTCAAATGCTCCCCGACCCCGCGCTCGCCCTGAGCCGACATGTGCTCGATCAACGACTCGCCAATGCCTTCGTTTCCGCCGGCGGTGAACTGCGCACGCACACCCGCGCCGACCTTGAGCAAACTCCCGACGGACGCGTTTTCGCCACCGGACGCCGGCCCGCACGCTCCGACTGGATCGGGTTAAAATGCCATGCGTACGGTCTCGCTTTGAAATCTGAACTCGAATTTCACCTTGGCGACAATGCCTATGTGGGGTTGTGCGTCGTCGAAGAGGACCGCGTCAATGTCTCCGGCCTTTTCCGCCAGCGGCCCGGTTTCGGGCTTACCCGCGAAACCGCCCTTTTGACTTACCTCCGCGCCAGCGGCCTCGCCGATCTCGCGCATCGGCTGTCCGAAGTCGAAATCGATCCCGCCTCTTTCTCCGCCGTGGCCGGACTTGGATTTTCAAAACCCACCGCCCGGGCCGATCGGCTCGTGATCGGTGATACCTTCGCGATGATTCCTCCCTTCACCGGCAACGGCATGGCGATGGCGTTTCAGAGCGCGGAGTGCGCGCTCGATCCGTTGCTGGCCTGGTCGCGCGGCGAAGCCGACTGGCTTGTGACGCTGCGCAAGGTGAATGATCGCCTGCGCCGCCGCTTTCGTCGGCGCCTCGCATCCGCGAAGACGCTGCATCCCTTTCTTTTTAACCCGCAAGGTCAGCGCTGGCTGGCGGTGGTCAATCGAGCCGGCCTGCTCCCCATGCGGGCGCTTTATAATGTCCTGCACTGATGCCCATGTATCTCCACGCCATCGCCACCGCTGTCCCGCCCGCCGTTTTCACGCAGGACCAATGCTACGATATGCTGGCCGGCTCCGGCGTGCGCGCACGTCTTTCTCGACGATCCCAACTCACCCTGCAGGCCGTCTTGCGCAGCGAGAGCGGCATCACCACGCGTCACTTTGCAACGACTCCGGTCGAAAAAGTCTTCGATTTCACCGCGGACGAACTCAACGAGGTCTTCCGTCGCGAAGCCCCGGTGCTCGGCGGACGCGCCCTCGTCGACGCACTGACGAAGGCCGGCATTCGCCCCGACGAAATCGACGCCCTCGTCGTCTGCACCTGCACCGGCTACCTCTGCCCTGGCGTGACCAGCTACATGGCCGAGCAACTCAGGCTGCGCGACAACACCTACCTGCAAGATCTCGTCGGCCTCGGTTGCGGCGCGGCCATTCCCGCGTTGCGCGCCGTCGAAGCCGTGCTCGCGACGCAACCTCGTGCGGTCGTCGCCTGCGTCGCCGTCGAGATTTGCTCCGCCGCATTCTACCTCGACGATGATCCCGGCGTGCTCATCAGCGCATGCCTTTTCAGCGACGGGGCCGTTGCAACGATCTGGCGCAACACGCCCGGCCCGGGCGGACTCCGCGTCCATGGTTTCAATACCCTTCATCTCCCCGCCGAACGCGACAAACTCCGCTTCGAGATGCGCGATGGCAAACTGCGCAACCGGCTTCACTCCGCCGTGCCCTCCCTCGCCGCAGGCGCGGTCACCCGCCTGTTCGCGGCCGAACCTCCCGCGCTTCCGCCCCTTCGCAGGATCATCGCCCACCCTGGTGGACGCGATGTGCTCGATGCACTGGAAGCCGCGTTGCCCGGCCACACGCTCGACGCCAGCCGCCGGGTGTTGCGCGACCACGGTAACATGAGCAGCCCCTCGGTTCTCTTCGCTTTGGAAGACGCCTTGCGTGATGCCCGCCCCGTTCCCGGCGAGGATTGGTGGCTGGTCAGCTTTGGTGCAGGCTTCAGCGCGCACAGCTGCCGGTTGAGCGCCGGATGAAAGAAGGCGTGACGCCCACCCGCGTTGTCCTGTAATCACTTGGCCATACCGATGAAAACCATAGCCATCCTCAACGGCCCCAATCTCGACCGCCTCGGCAAACGGGAACCGGAGATCTATGGCCGAGCCACCCTCGCAGACCTTGAGGCATCGTTGCGCGCAGAATTTGGCTCGAGCGCGAAACTTCAGTTTTTCCAATCCAATCACGAAGGGGCGATCATTGACCAGATCGCGGCTTTCGCAGATGCGAAGATCGACGGCCTCGTGCTCAACGGCGGCGCGTTCACCCACACGAGCGTGGCACTGCGCGACGCTCTCGCCGGCGCTAAAATCCCCACCGTCGAGGTGCACATTTCCAATCTCTACAAGCGCGAGGAGTTTCGCCACGTCTCGCTCACTGCGCCCTTCGCCGTTGCAGTCATCACCGGCCTCGGATTGGAAGGCTACTTCGCCGCCGTGCGTTTTCTGCTCAAGCAGTGAGTTCCGTCACCGCCACCGACGTGCGCTGGTTCGTGTGCCACACGAAACCGCGCTGCGAAAAGAAGTTTGCCGCGCTGCTCTCCGCCGAACGGGTTGAACACTACCTCCCGTTGGTCAAAAGCACGCGGCGCTACGGCACCCAGACCAAGCGTTTCACCAAGCCGCTTTTTCCCGGCTATGTTTTTGCCCAGATCATGCTGGATCAGAAATCCCGCGTCTATCAACAGGACCTGCTCGCCAGGGTGATTCCGATTGATGACGAGCCGCTATTCCTCCGGCAGTTGGAAGACGTGCGCATCCTCATCGCATCGGGTCTCGAACTCACCATCAAACCGCTCATAAAACGGGGTACTCGTGTGCGTATCATCACCGGTCCGCTCTGGGGCTTGGAAGGCATCGTGGACGACCCGACGAATCCGAAAGGTGTCATTCTAGCCGTGGATGTGTTGCAGCAGGGCCTGCATATCAAACTGCCCTTGGAAAGCATGGAGCTGCTGCCGTAGGTCAGCGGGACACCATCGGCAGCCAAACGTGGGTGTTGAGCCACGCCGCATGGATCAAATGCAGGGTGGCGCACGCCGCCAGCGCCGCCGCCGTATCGTCAATCGCCACGCCCCACCCAGCAGGAAGATCTTGGAGTTTATTTATCCCCAGTGGCTTGGTCACATCGTAAAGTCGGAACAAGGCAAAGCCTCCCAGGAAAATCGCCCACGGAGGCCAAGGTAGGTCGCCAACAGTCAGTTGTTGCCAGCCAAGAAAACATAGCGGCATAGCCACGAATTCATCCAGCACCACCTCGCCGGGATCGCGCCGTCCGAGGCGGAATTCCGCCTCACCGCACATCGCCACTGCAAAATAAAGGCCGACTGCGCTGAACAATAAATTCTGCCATGTCGAAAGTGGCCAGAAAAACACCGTGAAATAAATCAATCCCGCCACAGATCCCCAAGTGCCGGGCGCATGCCGTGCCCGCCCGAATGGACCGACCCGCGCGAATGACAGCACTACGGTGGTCGGCAAAAAACGCGGCCAAAGCGGTTGTTTGAGCAAGCTCATGTTTAATCGTCAAAAACCACCGCCCGGTATTTCACGATATAGTCCCAACCGGATCGAACCGTGAAATACATTCCAAGAATAAACAGCCATAATCCGGTGCGATGAATAGCTTCGCCATAGGGTGAAAGATCAAAATTGAACCAGCGCGCCAGATCGGTTTGCAGCATGGGTACAAACAATAAAAATCCCACCGCGATGAGCTGCGTGAGCGTCTTGGTCTTGCCGCCGCGTTCCGCCGACACCACGACGCCCTTGGCCGCCGCCATCATCCGCATCCCCGAGACGAGAAACTCGCGGCAAAGCACGATCAACACCCAGTAAATCGGTAACACTTGAAGCTCTACAAAAGCGATCATCAACCCGATCACGAAAATTTTATCCGTCAGCGCGTCCATGAACTTGCCAAACGTGGACACGAGCTTCTGCTTTCGCGCAATGTATCCGTCGAGCCAGTCACCCACTGCGGCGACGATGAATAACCAGAATGCCAATGAGGCTGCGCCAAACCACGATTGATACATGAGCCATACCACCAAAAACATCAGCGGGATACGCGATAAGGTGATGAGATTGGGCAGATTCATGCAGATAACAATAGACGCCGACGAGAGGCCGCGGTTGCCGTAAAGGCAACCTCGGAAACGTGACATTTGGTTCTCGCCCCGCCGGCACGATATCCAATGATAACGTGGCTCATGCGTCACTGCATTTATCCCGGCACATTCGATCCCATCACCTACGGTCACCTCGATGTCCTTGGCCGCGCGGCCAAACTTTTCGATCATGTCACCATCGCCATCGCGAGAAATCCCGGGAAAAGACCGGCGTTTTCCCCTGAGGAGCGGGTCGCGCTCGTAAAAGCTAACGTCGCCAAATACCCACACGTCTCCGTCGTTATTTTCGACGGCCTCTTGGTGGAATTTGCCATGAAGGAAAAGGCTGACGCCATCATCCGCGGCCTGCGCGCCCTCTCGGACTTCGAATTTGAGTTCAACATGGCGTTGATGAACCGCCATCTGGAGCCGCGCATCGAAACCCTGTTTGTCATGCCCAACGAGCAATTCAGCTACACCAGTTCCTCGCTCGTGAAGCAGGTGGCCCGCTTCGGCGGAGACGTCTCCAACTTCGTGCCACCCGACGTCGCCACCGCCCTGAAAAAAGCGTTTCCGCAATAACACCGTATCTCTCAGTCATTCCAACAAACAATCTTGCCGGGCTCTTGGGATTGTAACTTAGCCCTGAACAACTCGTCAGACGAGAACCTCGCGAGTGATTTGCAGACCGCTTCCCCTCTTTTCTACCATGTCAAAATCTGGTTCCTCCAAAACTTGGCTCTTCATTAGCCTCTTCGCCGCCGCCTTGGGCGGAGGAGGATATTATTACTGGACGCAAGACTCGGCGCCGGCACCCGAATTTGTCACCTTTCCTCTGACACGCGGGGACATCGTTCAGTCGGTGACCGCCACCGGCGATCTTCAGCCTGTGATCAAGGTGGATGTAAGCTCGCAGATCTCCGGTCTCATCTGTGAGGTCCGGGTGGATTACAACGCCCCGGTAAAAAAAGACGATCTCCTTGCCCGCATCGACCCCGCCACCTACGAGTCTAAGTTGAATCAGGCCCAAGCCCAGTTCGTCAACACCCAGGCCAACTACCAGCTCGTAAAGCTCACCGCTGAGCGCACCCGCAGTCTGCGCGCACAGCAGCTTGTCGCCCAACAGGATCTCGACCAGGCCGAGGCCTTGCTCGCGCAGGCCGAGGCCCAGCTCAAAATCCAGCAAGCCATGGTCGACAATGCCAAAGTCGATCTTTCGCGCTGCGCCATCTACTCCCCCATCGATGGTATGGTGCTCGATCGTTTGACTGACGTGGGCAAGACCGTCGCCGCCAGCCTGAACGCCCCCACGCTTTTCACCATCGCCGCCGATCTCACGAAAATGCACATCAACGCCGCCGTCGCCGAAGCCGATGTGGGCAGCGTTGAAAACGGTCAGCCGGTGAATTTCACCGTCGATGCTTTTCCGAACCGTCAGTTTCACGGCAAGGTTTCTCAGATCCGCAATTCACCCGTAAATCAGCAAAGCGTGGTCACCTATATTACGATCATCGATGTTCTCAACGAGGATCTGAAGCTAAAACCGGGAATGACCGCCAACGTCTCCATTATCGTGGCCAGCCACGAAAACGCCGTACGTATCCCCAACAGCGCCCTTCGTGTCCGCATACCCGATTCACTTCTTCCCGCCCCGGTCGCCAAGGGCAAGACGATCGCCGCCACCCGCGAGCAGATCCAGCAGCTCATGCTTCAGGCCGGCATCAACCCCGGTTCCCGGCGCATCGCACCGGAAGCCCGCGCCCGCCTGATCCAGCTTGCCAAAGACCGTAATATTGAACTGCCCGACCGTCTCATCCGTGATCGTGAAACCGGTGTCTCCACTCGCACCGTCTATAAGCTGGGCGGCAGCCGCAAGGATCCCGACGTCATTCCGGTCACCATCAAGGTAGGCATCACCGATGGCGTGTCCAGCGAGGTGGTTGAAGGCTTGGAGGCAGGCACGGAAGTTATCACCAGCGCCTACATTCCTGGAGCCGGTGTTACCTCGCCCACTCCCGCTAGCAACCCGTTCGGCAGCCAGCCCAATCGCTCACACTAACCACCCCGCCCAAACTGATGGATGAAGGACGAAAGGCCATTTTCGACTCTCAACCCACAACTTGATAAGACTCTCAGCGCATGCCTCCCCCCGTCGTCCAGTTGCAGGACATCCACAAAACCTACGTCAGCGGCGAAGTTCAGGTCCATGCCGTGCGCGGAATTTCGCTCGCCATCAACAAAGGCGAGTTCATCGCCATCATGGGTGCCAGCGGCTCGGGTAAATCCACCCTCATGAACACACTCGGCTGCCTCGACCAGCCGACCAGCGGACGCTACCTGCTCGACGGCACCGATGTCTCGGACATCGGACGCAACGAGCGAGCCGACATTCGCAACCAAAAACTCGGCTTCGTTTTCCAGGGATTCAACCTGCTCGCCCGCACCAGCGCCCTCGAAAACGTGGAGTTGCCCATGCTTTACTCCGCGAGCCGCCTCCCTTCCCATGAGATGCGCGCCCGCGCCATGGCTGCGCTGGAGATCGTCGGCCTTACTCCGCGCCACGACCATCTTCCCAACCAGCTCTCCGGCGGGCAGCAGCAACGCGTCGCCATCGCCCGCGCCCTCGTCAACCAACCACATATCCTTCTCGCCGACGAACCGACCGGCAACCTCGACTCCCGGACCTCCATCGAGGTAATGGGTGTCTTCCAAAAACTCAACGATCAGGGCATCACCATCGTCATGGTGACCCACGAACTCGATATCGCCCGTTACTGCAAACGCACCATCATCATGCGCGACGGCGTCATCGTGCGCGATGAACCCGTAAACGACCGACTCGTTGCGGATGATGAGCTCCAAAAGCTCCGGCAGGCCGAGACCGTCGCCAAACTCACCCACTCCTGACATGAGACTGGTCGCCACCACCGTCATTGCCCTGCGCGCCCTCCGGAGAAACAAGATGCGTTCCGTGCTGACCGCCCTCGGCATGATAATCGGCGTCGGCGCGGTCATCGCCATGGTCAGCATTGGCAACGGAGCGAAATCCCAGGTGGAAAGCGCCATCGCCAACCTCGGGCAGAACGTCGTCACCGTTTTCCCTGGCAGCCTGAACACCGGCGGCTCGCGCGGCGGCTGGGGTTCCGCCAGCACGCTCACTCCGGATGATACGCTTGCCATCCAGCGCGAGATCACCGGCGTCATTGCCGTGAGCAGCGAACTCCGCGCCGGCGCCCAAGTACTGGCCAACGGACTCAATTGGATCACCAACATCTATGGCGAATCGCCTGATTTTCCGTCCATCCGCTCTTGGCCCATTGCGGAAGGCGCCATGTTCACCGAATCGGACGTGCGCAGTGCCGCCAAGGTGGCGGTCATCGGTCAGACCATCGTCGATCAGATTTTTCCGGGCAGCACGCCCGTCGGCCAGACCATGCGCATCCGCAACCTTCCCTTCAGGATCGTCGGTGTGCTCAGTCCGAAAGGTTTCAATTACTACGGCACCGATCAGGACGACGCGGTCTTCGTACCCTACACCAGCGTGATGCGTCGCATCTCGGGCCGCACCACGCTCAGCAACATCCTCATCCAGGCCGCCACCCAGGACCAGATGCCTCGTATCCAGCAGCAGGTGACCGATCTGCTCCAGCAACGCCGAGCCGGGCGCGACCCCGACTTCATCGTGCGCAATCAGCTCGAGCTTGCCCAGGCCGCCACCGCCACCACCCGTACCATGACTGCTCTTCTCGGAGCCATCGCCGGGGTTTCCCTCATCGTGGGCGGCATCGGCATCATGAACATCATGCTCGTCTCCGTCACCGAGCGCACCCGTGAAATAGGCATCCGCCTCGCCATTGGCGCGCATGATCGCGACATTCGCCTGCAATTCCTTCTCGAAGCTATGGTGCTCAGCCTGATGGGCGGCGCCCTCGGCATTCTGCTCGGCGTGGGCTTGTCGCACATCATCTCCATCGTCAACGGTTGGCCCGTGCTCGTCTCCAGCGCCTCCATCATCGTCGCATTCATGTTCTCCGGAGCCGTCGGTATCATTTTCGGATTCTACCCAGCCCACAAGGCAGCCCAGCTCGATCCGATCGAGGCGCTGAGATTCGAATGAACATGTCGTTCCGTCCTTTCGTCACCATTCTACTTATCTGCTCGTTCGGATTGGCTAAAATGTTGGCCGGTGTGCCTCCTCTCGAAACCGCGATCACCCTGTTTAACGCCCACCGCGTGGCCGAAGCTCGATCAATCCTCGCCGCCATCACGGCGCGCGAACCTGAGAACACCCGGGCACTGTGGTATCTCGGCCAGACCTATCTGCTAATGCAACGCCGCGAAGATGCCATCGCTGTGCTCGAACACGCCGTGAAATTAGCTCCACAGGATCACCACATCTTGGCTGATTTTGGCAGCGCCTGTCTGCTGCGCGCCGATGAACTCGGCACAACACTGAAAAGCATCGGTTACGCCCGCCGTGGCCGCATCTCCCTCGAACAAGCCGTGGCGCTCGCGCCCGACGAACTTGCCTATCGCGAGGGCCTCGTGGCGTTCTACAAACAGGCGCCTGCCATCGTCGGCGGTAGTATGGCCAAAGCCTACGCCCAAGCCGCCGAGATCGCCAAACGCAACCCCCTGCGCGGCGCCGTCAGCAAGGCCTCCATCCAAGCCAAGGAGCAACACTTCGACGAAGCCCGCACCATCTGCGAAGAGGCGCTGCGCATCCAGCCCGACAACTACCTGGCACTTTACACGCTCGGCCGCATCGCATCCGAATCGGGCAAGGACCTCGTGCGTGGCGAGCAAGCCTTGCGCCACTGCCTCGACCTCACGCCTGCTTCCCAAGAACCCGATTTTGCAGGTGTCCATTACCGGCTCGGCCTAATCGCCGAAAAAGCCGGCCATCCGGACAAGGCGCGCGCCGAATACGAAACCGCCTTGCGCTTGGAGCCGACGTTCAAGCAGGCCACCGATGCTCTGGCTCAACTGAACGAGTCCAAGCCATAAGGAATTGGCCGGAGATCGGGTCTCCGGGCCATTCCTGCGGTCAAACCCGATCCGTGGTTTTAAATATGGATCGCTTCGCCGAGTGAATCGGCGGCCGCTTCCATGATCGCTTCGCTGAGCGTCGGATGTGCGTGAATCGTCTGGTGGATGTCGTCGACCGTGGCCTCGAGTTCGATCGCCAGTCCGTACTCAGCGATCAGCTCGGTAGCCTCCGTTCCGATGATATGCGCACCGTAGATTTCGCCGGTCTTCGCATCGGTGATGACCTTTACAAAGCCTTCGCTCTCGGCCGAGGCGACCGCCTTGCCCGAGGCGGTGAAGGGGAATTTCCCGATCTTGTAGTCGAGCTTCTTCTCCTTGGCCGCCTTCTCCGTCAGGCCGGTGCTGGACACCTGAGGTTGGCAGTAGGTGCAGCCTGGGAAATTCTTCACGCGATGCGGTTTGCCGTGGCCGAAAATGCCATTGACCGCGCTCACCGCCTCGAAGGTCGCCACGTGGGCCAGCCAGGGCGGCCCGATGATGTCTCCGGCGGCGTAGATCCCCTTCACGTTGGTCTGATAATCGTCGCCGACCTTCACGTAGTTGCGATCAAGCGCGATCTTCACGTTGGGAGAGATCACCCCCTCGATATTGGCCACGACCCCGATGGCTGAAAGAACAACCTCGGCTTCGACTTCCTGCTTTTTGTCGCCTGTGACGAGATCGACTTTGACCGAGTCCTTGCCCACCCGGAAGTTTTCGCACTTCGTGTCGGTCAGGATGGTGATGCCTTGTTTCTCAAGGGAGCGCCGGAGGGTCTTGGAAATTTCCTCATCCTCGACGGGCAGGATCTGGTCGAGCATCTCGACCAAGGTGACCTTCGAGCCGAAAGCGTTGTAAAAATAGGCAAACTCCACGCCGATCGCCCCGGCGCCCACGACGACAATGGACTTGGGCAGCTTGGTGTTGGCGAGGGCCTCGCGGGACGTCATCACGCGCACGCCATCGACGGCGAGATCGGGGATGCGGCGCATCTTGCAGCCGGTCGAGATGAGGATCACCTTCGTCTTGAAAAACTTTCCCTTGTGCTCGCCTTCGGTGATTTCAACCATGCCGGGCGCGGTCACGTGGCCCTTGCCGACGAAGTAATCGACCTTGTTCTTCTTGAAAAGAAACTCGATGCCTTTGGCCATCTGGCCGGCCACGCCGCGCGAACGCTCGACCACCTTGGCGAAATCAAAACTGACGTCCTTCACACTGATCCCAAACGTCTCGGCTTTCTTGATCTTGTTGTAGAGATCCGCGCTTTTGAGCAGTGCCTTGGTCGGGATGCAGCCCCAGTTGAGACAGGTGCCGCCGGCACGTTCCAATTCTATGCAGACAACCTTTTTACCAAGTTGGCCGGCGCGAATCGCACCCGCGTAGCCGGCAGGGCCGCCGCCAATGACAATGAGATCGTATTCTGTGGTTTCAGCCATGAAGGAAACAGTGTGTGAATTTGAACGAAACCGCAACCGTGTGAGGCTGGTCGACACGGTCAAATTGAAAACAGCCAACCGACCCGACGAACAGAACCCCTCCTCAGATATCAATCACGTCGTCGCGTTTGGCAGGCTGAGACGGTCGCCCTCCCGGAGGACGCGGCGGTTTTGTGCCGATGAGCCTGCTGACGATCATATTCGTGACACTCACAATCAGCGCCCCACCCAAAGCCGGCCAAAACCCGGCAACATGAAACCCTTCCACTATCCGCCCTACCAGCATGAACAGGAATGCATTGATCACCAGCATGCCCAATCCCAACGAAAGTAGAATGAACGGCAGGGTGAACAGCACGAGAATCGGCTTCAGTACGGCGTTGAACAGACTCAACAGCAGCACAACCACGATCAGCGTGTTCATATCATCGCAGTGGATGCCCGTGATCAACTTGGTGGCAATGGTCACGCCAAGCGCCAGCACCAACCAGCGCGCCAAGAGTTGAATGAAGGGATGATTCATCAACTCACTTTCAGTCCGTGCCACCGGTCGGCAACGAAAATCTCAACTGAAGGCAAAATTGCCTAAAGCATCTGTTCCTGATCCGCCGTTCAGCTTCTTCACCTCTCGGTTGCTTTCCGCCAAGCCCTGTCCATCGGTGTGTGCCGTGGTCCCCGCTTTATCTCCCTCTCCCGCCAAGCCCGAATGCATCCGCCTGCGCGGTGTGCGTCAGAACAACCTCAAGGGCTTCGACCTCGATCTCCCGATCGGCCGCTACATCGTCGTCACCGGACTTTCCGGCGCGGGCAAAAGCTCGCTCGTCTTCGACACCTTGCATGCTGAGGGCCAGCGCCGCTACGTTGAGACGTTCAGCGCCTACACCCGCCAGTTTCTCGACCTTCTCGACAAACCCGCCGTCGACTCCATCGAGAACATCCGCCCGTCCATCGCTATCGAGCAGACCAACACGGTCAAGACCTCGCGGTCCACTGTGGGCACGATGACCGAGCTCACCGATTTTTTCAAAGTCTGGTTCAGCCACGTTGCCACCTGTTTCGATCCCGCCACCGGTAAACCCGTCGAGGACGACACCCCGCAATCTGTCTGGGAGAAAACCCACGCAACCTTCCCCGACGTCCAGGTAATCGTCACCTTCAAAGTCTCCAAACCAGAAAAGCTCACCTGGCCCGAAATTCTCGCCAATCTCAAGGGCCAGTCCTACGTCCGCGTCCTCGTCCCCGCCGGTCACAAGCTCTCCGTCGCCCGCATCGACGACTTGCTGGCCAACGCATCCCCTCTCGCTTCGGTTGCCCACCTCTTTGTCGCGCAAGACCGCATCGACACCTCGCCCTCGCAAAAATCCCGCTTCATCGAGGCTACCGAGGCCGCGCTTCATTTCGGTCAGGGGCAGATTCATGTGTTCGCCGCCGACACGCTCGCTCCGCTCGGCCATTATTCGCGCGGACTTCATTCCCCTGAAACCGGCCGCATGTTTCGCGCCGCTTCGCCCGCGCTATTCTCGTTCAATTCCCCTCTCGGCGCCTGTCCACAATGCCGCGGCTTCGGCCGCATCATCGAGATCGACTACCGTCTGGCGATTCCCGACCAGACTCTCTCCATCGACGACGGCGCCATCAAATGCTGGGAAGGCGAAGTCTACAGCGCGTCCAAGGACGATCTCCGCTCCATCGCGCGAAAGAAAAAAATCCCCGTCAACGTTCCCTTCGCCTCGCTCACGGCCGAGCAACGCGCCTTCGTCATTGATGGCGAACCCGGCTACGGCGAAAACGGACTCGAATGGCCCAAGGCGTGGTATGGCGTTAAGGGATTTTTTCGGTGGTTGGAGAAAAACACCTACAAGATGCACGTGCGCGTCTTCCTCTCGCGCTACCGTTCTTACAATCCCTGCCCCGCCTGCCATGGCACGCGCCTGCAACCAGAGTCGCTGTGCTGGAAGTGGCAGGGACTCACGCTGCCCGAACTCTACCAACTGCCGGTCGTTAATCTCCTCGCCAAGATCGGCGGACATCGCCCCGCATTCGGCGACCACCAGTCGGAACTCGCCCACGACTCCATCCTCACCCGTCTGCGCTACCTCGAACAGGTCGGCCTTGGCTACCTCACGCTCGACCGCTCGTCGAAGACGCTTTCCGGCGGTGAGGTCCAACGCGTCAATCTCACCTCCTGCCTCGGCACCTCGCTCGTCGACACGCTTTTCATCCTCGACGAGCCCAGCGTGGGCCTGCATCCGCGCGACATAGACCGGCTGATCGCCATCATCCGCACGCTCACCGACACCGGCAACACCGTCGTCGTGGTCGAGCACGACGAGGCCATGGTCCGCGCCGCCGACCATGTCATCGAGGTCGGCCCCGAACCCGGCAGCCGCGGCGGCAACATCGTTTTCCAAGGCTCCTTGGGCGGCCTGCTGGCTTCGCCCGTTAGCATCACCGGCGCCTATCTTTCCGGACGGGAAACCATCGGGGCGCCGCATGACCGGCGTCCCGTCGATGCGCGCACCCCGTGGCTCAGGTTTAAGAATGCCACCAAGCATAACCTCGATCGCCTCACGTTTCGGCTTCCTCTCCAGCGCCTCGTCTGCATTTCCGGCGTCTCCGGCTCCGGCAAATCCACGCTGCTCGACAACGTCATCCACCAGGGACTCCTCTCCAAGCGCCTCCAGCTGACCGACGACCCCGCCGTCATCGAATCCATTTCTGGCGACCAAGTGTTTTCCGAGATCGTCTTGGTGGACCAGTCGCCGCTTTCCCGAACCCCACGATCAAACGCCGCTCTCTACACCGAGGCATGGGAGCTCATCCGCGAACTCTACGCAAAGACCGACACCGCCCGCGAACAAGGCTTCGGCCCGTCGAGCTTCTCTTTCAACAGCGGCGACGGTCGTTGCGATCACTGCCTTGGTCTCGGCTACGAGCGCGTGGAAATGCAGTTCCTCTCCGACGTTTTCGTTCCCTGTCCCGTCTGCGAAGGCCGCCGCTTCAAGCCCGAGGTCCTCGCCATCCAGTGGCACGGCCGTTCCGTCGCCGATCTCCTCGACACCAGCGTCAACGACGCCCTCCCGCTTTTCGCCGGTTACGCGTCGATTCAAAGCCGCCTCGCCAGCCTTGAGTCGGTCGGCCTCGGCTACCTCACGCTCGGCCAACCGCTCAACACCTTGAGCGGTGGCGAATCCCAGCGCCTCAAGCTCGTCAAATATCTGGCCTCATTCACTTCCGATTCCGGAAAATCCTGCATCCCAAATCTCAAACCTCGAATTCCATCAGGAGCCCTGCTGCTTCTGGATGAACCCACGACCGGCCTGCATCGCCACGACGTTAAACGCCTCATCGCGGTCCTTCAGACGCTCGTCGAACACGGGCACAGTGTCGTCGTCATCGAACACAACCTCGACGTCCTCAAATCCGCCGACTGGCTCGTCGAAGTCGGCCCCGAAGCCGGTTCCGGCGGCGGAAAAATCGTCGCCGAAGGTCCGCCCGAAACCGTAGCCCGTGCCATCACCGCCACCTCCCCATTCCTGCGTAACGCGCTCGCCGAAGACGCCACCACGTTGATGGCCGCCGAAGACCCCGCGCCCTACCGCTCCGCTCCGATCTCTCAACTCTCGGCTCTCAACTCTCAACTGGTCCTCACCGGCGCCCGCGAGAACAACCTCAAAAACCTCTCGCTCTCCATCGCGCATCGCCAGTTGACCGTCGTCACCGGCGTGTCCGGCTCGGGCAAGTCAACCCTCGCCTTCGACATCGTCTTCGCCGAGGGCCAGCGCCGTTTCATGGAGTCGATGTCTCCCTACGCGCGCCAGTTCGTCGAGCAGATGCCCCGCCCCGCCATCGACCGCCTCACCGGCATCCCGCCCACCGTCGCCATCGAGCAGCGCATCACCCGCGGCTCCCGCAAGTCCACCGTCGCCACCATCACCGAGGTCGCCCAATACCTGCGCCTCCTCTACGCCCGTCTCGGCGTCCAGCACCACCCCGACACCGGCAAGCCGGTGCAGCCGCTTACGCCCGGCCAGCTCAAGAAACTCCTCGCGAAAGTCCTCGCCTCTCCGAAAGCCAAAAAAGCGAAACATCTTTACCTCTGCGCCCCGCTCATTCGCGGGCGCAAGGGCCACCATCAACCCATCGCCACCTGGATCGAGGAACACGGCTACGGACTGATGCGCGCCAATGGAAAACTTCTGCGCGTCGATACGTTTCAAAAACTCGACCGCTACTCCGAGCACGACATCGAAGTCGTGCTCGCCGACCTGAAAGACGACGCCAAGTCTTCCGCCGCTCTCGAAGCCGCTCTCCGCCTCGGGAAAGGCTCCTGCTTCATTGCCCTCCCCAACGGTGACGTTCTCTCCTGGTTCTCCACCACGCGCACCGATATCGAAACCGGAGAGTCCTTTCCCGAACTCGATCCAAAACAGTTTTCCCACAATTCCCTGCGCGGCTGGTGTCCGTCCTGCCGCGGCCACGGTCGCGTTTTCCCGTGGATGCTGGAGCCCGACGACGAGGACTCGGACGACCCCGCCGTTCGCCTGCGCGCCTTCGGCATCGAGTCAGGGGACGACGTTTCCGACGCCGGCACGCCCTGCCCCGAATGCCGCGGCGACCGCCTCAACCGCATCGCCCGCGCCGTAAAACTCCACCTCAAAGGCCGACTCGCCCCGCTGTCCCTCCCCGAGTTGCTCCGCTCGACGCCCGAGCAACTCATCGCCCGTCTGCACGCCCTTGATCTCGACGAACGCGGGCGGCTCATCACCCGTGACATCGTTCCTCAGATAGAGGAGCGCCTGAAGTTCCTCGACCACGTTGGCCTCGGCTACCTCTCGCTCGAGCGTCCCACCGACACGCTTTCCGGAGGTGAATCCCAGCGCATACGCCTCGCCGCCCAGCTCGGCACCAACCTGGCCGGCGTGCTCTACGTCCTCGACGAACCGTCCATCGGTCTGCACGCCCGCGACAACGACCGGTTGATCGACACGCTCCTCGCCCTGCGCGACAAGGGAAACACCCTCCTCGTCGTCGAGCATGACGAGGAACTCATGAGCCGTGCCGACTCCATCATCGACCTTGGCCCCGCCGCCGGCACCCACGGAGGAGAACTCCTCGCCCACTGCACGCCCGCCGAAATCAAGCACAACGCCAAATCCCTCACCGGACTTTTTCTGGCCAATGGCATCGCCCATCCCCTGCGCGGAGTCTACCGCGACATCCCTGCCGCCACAAAGAACCCCTCCGCCTGGCTTACCCTCACTGGCGCACGGCTCCGCAATCTCCAGGGCTTCGACCTGCATCTTCCGCTTGGCCGCCTGATCATGGCCGCCGGCCCCAGCGGCGCGGGCAAATCCACGCTGTTCCGCGACCTGTTGCATCCCGCCGTAAGCCACGCGATCAAACATAAAAAATCCCGCGTCACAGGTCGCGACTTCGTCAAGGCCGCCTGCTTCGCGCCCGACACTCCCGACGCGCCGCCGCCCTTTGGCAAACTCCTCAACGCGCACGCCTTCAAATCCGTCATTGAGGTGGATCAGTCGCCCATCGGCAAAACCCCGCGCTCCACACCCGCGACCTATCTCGGCATCTTCGATCTCGTCCGCCAGTTCTTCGCCTCTCTGCCCGAGTCCAAGATGCGCGGCTACACCGCCGGCCGCTTCTCGTTCAACACCGCCGGCGGACGCTGCGAAACCTGCTCCGGCGGAGGGCGCATCAAGCTCGAGATGGCTTTCATGCCCGACACCTATCTGCCGTGCGACGACTGCCGCGGCACGCGCTACGGCTCCGAACTCGCCGACATCACGTGGAAGGGCAAAACCATAGGGCAGGTCCTTCAGCTCACCTTCGAGGAAGCCGCCACCTTCTTCGATTTCCATTCGCAGCTCTCGCAAGTCTGCCAGCTCATGGTCGATTGCGGACTCGGCTACCTCACGCTCGGCCAGTCATCGCCCACGCTCTCCGGCGGCGAGGCCCAGCGCCTCAAGCTTGTCACCGAACTTGCCCACGGCCTCGCCTCCTACAAGGAGCGCTCACGCGGCGTCGCGGTGAAAAACCTCTATCTCCTCGAAGAGCCCACCATCGGCCTGCACCTGAGCGACTGCGAAAAGCTCATCAAGGTTCTGCACTCGCTTGTCGATCAAGGCCACACCGTCGTTGTTATCGAGCATCACCTCGATTTGCTCGCGGAGGCGGACTACATCGTTGAACTCGGCCCCGATGGCGGCCCTGGCGGCGGAGAGTTGCTGTATCAAGGCCCGCTCGCCGGCCTGCTCAAAACAAAATCCAGTCCGACGGCCCCTTATCTTCGCGCTAAAATCAAATCGTAGCGCGGGTGCCCATTCGCCGCCCGGATCACTTTTTTTGCAAAGCCGTTCGAATGGCTCGAGCCAACTCGGCTGACCGCACAGGCTTTATCAGGCAGGCCGAAAGATCGGCGATAGCCACACTGCGAGAAAGCAACTCTGGGTTGATATAACCCGTGAACATGATGCGCCGCGTCGTGGGCCAGCGCTCCATCGCGCAGACGAGAAAATCCAAGCCAGCTCCTCCAGGCATCAAATGATCGCACACGACGACGTCAAAAGAGCGACTCGACATAGCCTTTTCCGCCTCCCTGGCCGAGGCCGTGGTCACGATCTCAAATTCTTCGGCCAGCGATTCGCTGATGACGTTGAGCAGCGAAAGCTCGTCATCGACGATCAAAACCGCCGGCTTGGCGGGAGGCACCGTTGAAGTATCGTCTGTCATACGCCCTCCGTCGTCACGGAAAGATCGTGGAGCTTTGTTGCCTCCTGGACCGTGTTGACCAAATCCAGAACGGAAACCGGCTTGAGCAGATAGCGGAAAAGCGCCGCCTCGTTTACACTGCGCAAAAGCATCTCGGGCTTCATGTAACCGGTCACAAGAATGCGTTGCATATGGGGGAATTCTTCCCGTGCCCGCACAAGGAAGCTCATGCCATTGCCTCCCGGCATCAGATGATCGGCCACCACCACCTTGAACGCCTTCTTGCGCAGAATAAATTCCGCCTCGCGGGCCGACGTCGCCGTGGTGACATCAAACCGCGTCGCCAGCGCCTCCGCGAAAACGGCCAGAAGCGGACGTTCGTCATCGACGACCAAGACTGCATCACGGGAAACCGCAGAAGATGCGGGAAGGGAATCCACAACGGCACTCATAGTTACACGACAGAGGTTGAATGCCATTACCCTCATGGCAAACCCAAAGCCTAGGGGTATGTTCCCCATGTGTGCTTCCTGTGTCTCATCGCACGAAAACACAGCGTCAATGGTAACTGGCTGTCTTGAAACACGGCGCTCCACAGTGAGTTTGGCTACTATAGTCCCGTGAACGACTCCGCAACGCTCCCGATCTCCGGCTCCGGTCGGCCTACGGCCTCCTTCCACCTTAGATCGACAAACCACAACCCATCCCCAATCTCATCTCACCGTTCGGACTAACTCTTTGAGCGGTTCGAACAATGTATCCCGTCAACCCCTGTTGGATTATGATTTTTGTTCTGAGCGGGTTGACCGGCGTCAGTCTGGTGCGGGCGGACTTTGCGGCCGATCTGGCGCGGACTCACGTTGAGGCGATCGCCGGGAGGGGGCGGTTGCAGGAGTTGAAGGCGTTGAGGGCCACGGGATTCACGCGTATTCAAGGCAAAGAGCTGCGTTTTGTGATGTGGGCGGAGCGGCCGAATCGCGTTCGCACCGAAACGACGTCCGCTGGCCGAGTGCTAACTCAAGGTTATGACGGGGTAAATCTTCCCTGGGTGCTGGACTCCAAGACGGGCGAGGTCGTGGAGATGGGAGCCGAGGCGGCCCGTGAGTTCAGTGCGGATGCTGATTTTGATGATCCATTGGTGGCAATGGGATCACGCACCATCTCGTTGGATTATGCGGGGAAGACCGAGATCGATGGGCGTCCAGTATTCAAGCTGTTGGTCACACAAAATTTCACGGAGTCCTCGTTCGTTTACTTGGACAACAAGACCTACTTTATCATTCGCCGCGATATCACGAAAGTGCGAGGCGGAGTCAGTGAAACGGTTGAAACTTATTACAGCGATTTCAGCTCGATGAACGGCATCATCCTGCCTCATCGCATCGTCGAAAAAGCGGCGGGCCGGCTACGGCATGAAACCGTGCTGGAATTTGTCGAGGCCAACCCGTCGATCATGCCGGGGTTTTTCGGACGGCCCGTCGCAACGGTAAAACCGTGAGAATCAGTGTCCGCCCAACAGTCCGAAGCCGCCTTTCAGCAGACCGCCAATCGGGAGTTTTAGATAACTAGCGGGCAGGATAAAGAGGCTGTCGGCCAACGTTTGTTTTTCCATCGAAACCACGTCCATGCGAAAGCGAGGGACGCCTCCGGAGGTTTTCCCGATGATCCGCAGCGGAAAACCACCTTGAGCGAGCAACTCCCGTTCGGCGGTTCCGCGGGCCAACGGCAGGAGCGCGGCGGAAGTTTTTTTAGAGCCGATGTCCGTGCCGGCCCAGATTTCGGTGATGCCGCCGTCCTTGTCTTTCGAGAGGTATTTGATGCACGGATAACCGAGTAAGGTCGCGGTCCCCCCAGTTTTTTGCAGGGCGGTTTGGCCCAGACTCATGCGAGTTTCGCTGATTTTCGTGACCGCGTCTTCGATCGGCATGGAGGCATAAAAAGATTGTCCCGGGAGAATCACGGAAACTTCGTTATGCGCGAAGTCGGCCAACGAGACGATCTTCCCTCCGTCGTCGACCGGTATCTCGACGCGCATGAGGTCTCCTTTCATCGCACCCGAAACGAGCCGTGTACCATTTTTATCCTGGATGCGCAGGCTGAAACGTCCCTCGAACGAGGCGGCCGCGCCAAGGAGCGGGGCCAAGCCAAGCAGGAGCAGCCAAAGAAAGGTGCGCGGGATTTTCATTCGTGGTGAAGCTTATGATTACCGCGTGCTGCCAGCAAGCTGGGTGTTTCGGCACTTGCCAGCGCTCGGCCTCGCAGGTTGGAGTCGCGCATGGCACTTCTGGGATCTCTCGCGACCATCCGCGCACAACTGGCGACCACCTCGTCGTTTCAGCGAGCCTTTGCTTACGTGGAGGAGTGTTTCCGTCCGGGGTCGGCAGCGTTTCTGCGGTTGCAGGCGGTCGGCATAGGCCGGGCGGAGAGGATCGAACTGGGCGGAGGAGTCTTTGCGCTGGAACAGGCCTATTTGCCCAAGGCGCGGGCGGAGGGGCGTTGGGAATCGCACCTCGCCTACATCGATGTGCAGGTGGTTTTTTCCGGCGAGGAGTTTATGGAAGTGACCGATGTGACGCGGCTCAAAGTCTCGGAAGATCGTACCCCGGCGGAAGATCTTTTGTTTTATGAGGCGTTTGACGCGGGCTCGGTGCTGCGGGTGAAGACTGGCGAGGCGGTCGTCTTTTTCCCGATCGATGCGCACATGCCTTCGCTGGCGATCAACACCACCACGTCGCCTGTGCGCAAAACCGTGGTCAAGGTACCGGTCGCTTGAACTACCGCCATCACTATCACGCGGGTAATTTCGCCGATGTGCTGAAGCATGCGGCATTGGTGCGCCTGGTGCGTGCGATGCAGCGCAAGGAAAAGGGATTTCTCTATCTCGACACGCATGCCGGACGCGGTCGCTACGATCTCGTGGCGGCGGCGCGCGGCGACACGTTGGAGCGCACACCAGAGTGGCCGGAAGGCATCGGCCGTCTGTGGGCGCGCGGCGACCTCCCCGAAATCGTGGCCGACTATGTGGCCCAAGTGCGGGCCTTCGACCAGCGGGAGGGCGACATTATCAATCCGCAACCGCGTTTTTATCCGGGGTCGCCCCGGTTGGTGCGGGCGTTGATGCGCCCGCAGGATCGCATGGCGCTCTTCGAGCAACAGCCGGAAGAGTCGGCCCTGTTAAAAGAGGAATTTATCTACGAACGCGGCGTGGGCGTGCAAACCGCCGATGGCTACGCCGCGATGCGCGGGCAGTTGCCGCCGCCGGAAAAACGGGCGCTCGTGCTGATCGATCCGCCTTTCGAGGCGCGGGACGAATTCGAGAACATCGCCGGCGCGGTGGGCGAGGGCTTGCGCCGCCTGCCGGCAGGCACGTTTGCCATCTGGTATCCTTTGACGGAACGCGCCCGGGTGGATGTTTTTTTCAACCGGTTGATGGGGATGAAACCGCCGCCGACCTTCGCGCTGGAGTTGACGGTGGTGGGGCCGGCGCATCCGATGAAAATGAAGGGCTGCGGTCTCGTGGTGATAAACCCGCCGTGGCAGATTGAACTCGAGCTTGCACCGCTGGCTACATGGCTCGCCGAGGCGCTGTCCCAAGCTCCCGGAGGTGGTGCGGGCTTGCACTGGTTGGTGCGTGAAGGCTGACCGCTTGCGGGCTTGCCGGGCACGCCGGGAGCGGGCAAGTTGCGTTCTATGAATTCATTTATCCGCCCTCTCGTGCTGTGCGTCGCCGTAATGATTTCTCCCGTTGTTTCACGGGCCCAGGTTTCAACGCCGGCAGTTCCGGAGGCGTCCGGGCTTTCCGGTGTCGAACTTTCGGATGGGTTGAAGGCGGGTCTTGGTTCCGCTCTCGAAAGCGCGCTGGGCAAACTGATCAAGCCGGACGGATTCAAAGTCTCGCCGCCAAAAGTCCTTGCGACTCTGGAGAAAAATGCCGGCCAGAGCGATGATTCCGGCGGGTTGAGCGCCTCACTTTCCGCCGCCGCCGCCAAGATCGCCCCGCAGGCGGCCACGCTCATGCGCGATGTTTTTAAAAATGTGAAAATCGACGATGCCAAGGCCGTGCTCACCGGTGGTCCCGGGGCGGGCACCGCTTTCCTGCGGAAGAGCATGGAAGCGCCTTTGCGCGAGAAATTGCTGCCGCTGGTCAAGGATGCGACCGCGTCCGCCGGAGTGGCGGCCAAAGCCAAGGAACTGCTGGCAGCGGCCGGTCCGTTTGCCGCGATGGGTGGCAGCAAGGCCGCTGCCGATATTGACGGCTACCTGTGCGACCAGGTAATCAGCAAAAGCTTCCAGTTACTCGGCAAAGAAGAGGCCTCGATTCGGGCGAATCCTTCGCTGTTGAGCAATCCGCTCGCGCAGAAGATCTTCACGCTCTTCAAAAAATAACCGACTCGCGCGGGCGGAGGAGCCTTACTTTGTCTTGCGAAGCTCCGTCGTGCGCACGGGCGTGAACGGGATTTCGCGGGAAACATTGACGCGTGCAGGCAGATCGGGTGCACGAAAAACCGGCTTGCCCCACAAAACGTCGTAATGGGAGATCACAACCGCTGGTTGCGATTTGGGAGGAAGAGTATGAGTCTGGACGATCATAAGGGTAACGGGGTAAAGGAAATAAAAACACTTATCGTTCAGAATTATGACATGATTTAACTGGTATGAAAAAATAAATGGAGCGCGGCATCCTTTGGCGGTTGGCGCACCAGGGACGCCACGCTCCATGTTCGCAGGAAGAATCAGGCGACCTTTCTCAGAGAATCACGATCGGCGGCGAGTTCTTCGTTCAACTTTTTTGGAATGGTCAGCGTGAGCACACCGTCCCGAATTTCTGCCTCGAGGGCGGCATAGTCGAGACCGTTGCCCAGCCGCAGTCGCAGCTGGTAATCGCGCTGCGCTCCCTCGAGGTGGAGCGACTGCCAGTTGACGCGGACGAAGTGGGTCTTTCGTGCGGTGACCGTGAGGTCGGGGCCGCGCGTGGTGATCTCCACTCCGGGCGAGTCCACGCCCGGCACGTAGACGACAACCTTCAAGGTGTCGCCTTGCTCGCGGCAGTCGTAGTGCGGGTGGCGGGCGGCGACGGAGGTGACCGTGGCGTCCGGGCTGCGGGTGCTGCGACTTGCGGGCTTCAGCGGGTGTATGATCGTATTCATGGGAGGAAATGTAAAAGGAGGAGAGGGGGTGGAATAAGCAGTGGCTTCCTGGGGCTTGTGGCCTCGGGCTTCATCAGGTGTTGCTAAACTTTTTCCGTTAGATCGGAGGTTTAGGTCTGAGAGCCCGTGCCGTGAGTGGATTTGGACCACTGTTGGGCGACGGCCGGACGCATCTGGGCGCAGCAATGGACGGCAGCCTTCGTAATCGAAGTGCTGGCGTAGCCGCGAAGATGTTTGTTTGTCCGTGTCATGGGAGACGTGAGTAACCATGCACAATGCAGGCCTCGTGCCAAGTCACTTCTCGTTTTGTCATCCGAATGTCACATGTGAACTGACTTTTACCAAACCCATCCAGCCAAATAATCATCTCCTTAGCGGTCGTGTGGCTCGAAGCGAAAACATGGCGGAGTGCATGCAGGCACCTAGCTGTAACAGAACTAATGTCTCGCGAAGAGCGCCAAGACGCGAAGAAATGAGGGGCCAATGAGTCAGATCATCCATGTGCTTACCGGCCCCACGGCTGTCGGGAAAACCGAGCTGGCATTGCGTTGGGCAGAGGTTAACGCCGCGGAGATCGTGTCGTGCGACGCGTTGTTGTTTTATCGCGGCATGGACATCGGCACCGCCAAGCCGACCGAAGCGGAGCGGGCGCGGGTGCCACATCATCTCATCGACCTCTGCGAAGTGCGCGAACGGATGGATGTCGCTCACTATGTGACAAAGGCTCAGGCGACCGTGGCAGACATCATTGCGCGCAGGCGGAAGGTGCTGGTGACGGGTGGCAGCGGGTTTTATCTGAAGGCGTTTTTTGCTCCGGTGGCCGATGCCGTTGCGGTGTCGGCGGACTTGCGTGCGGAGATAGAAGGAAAACTTGAAGCGGAAGGCCTGTCGGCGTTGGTGGCCGAGCTGCACGGATTGAATCCAGGAGGGTTGGGAGGGCTGGATACAGACAATCCGCGCCGGGTGACGCGGGCACTCGAACGATGCCGGGCCTCCGGGAAAACCATTTTTGAGCTGGCGGATGAGTTTGCGCGGCAGCCGGCGCCGTTTGCCGGCTGGCAGGTGGTGTGCACTCGGCTTGATCGTGAACGCGATGAGCTGGAGCGGCGTATCACGGCTCGTGTTGACGCGATGCTGGCGACCGGTCTGGTGGCCGAAGTAACGCGACTGAGAGCAGCAGGACTGGAGGATAACCCCAGCGCGGCGAGGGCGATCGGATACCGTGAGACGCTGTCCATGCTGGATGGTGTTCTGCCGGAGGCGGAGCTGGCGGACGAGATTGTGAAAAACACCCGTGCGCTTGTGAAAAAACAGCGGACATGGTTTCGCACGCAATTACCGGATCATCGCGTGGTCGCAGCAGGGACGTCGGTGGTAGAGGCGTTGTTTTGACGGTGCGCGTTTCGGAGCGGCGGGCCCAGTGGTCCACCGCCCTACCATCAGTCCACCAGCGTGATCTTATAGTTTTCGAGCGAGCTGGCTTCGAGGCGGGCGAGATCGGCGAGCGAGAGGCGTAGGTTGACGCGGGCCTGCAGTTCGTTGACGCGGGCGGCGTCGAGGTCTGACTGGGACTGTTGCACGAAACGGAAGGTGGAGAGGCCGGCTTCGTAGCGGGCTTTTTCAAAGTCGAATTGCTTTTCGCTTAACCGGGTGGCGAGCGCGGAGATGGCCAGGCTTTCCTTGTTTGTCTCGACGGCGCGGACGGCGGAGCGCACCTGCACGAGGATGTTCTGGTCGAGCTGGCGCAGGGACGTTTCCTCCTGGTGGAGATTGGACATGGCCTGACGGTAATTGGCGCGTTCGGCCCTCAGCCCCCAAGGGAAGCTGAGCGTGAGATTGACCTGCCAGTTATAGGCGTCGCCAGAAAAAGCACTGCTGGTGGCGTTGCTATAGGAAGTGCTGTCCTGGCTGGTATAGCCGATGGCACCGCCCAAATCCAGCGAGGGCAGCCGGCTGTTTTTGGCGGTGAACGCGTCGATCTCCAGTTGTTCGACGAGCACTTTATTGGCGGCGTAATCGGGTTGGTTGGCGAGGGCGAGGGCGTAGGAGTGATCGAACGACACGCTGGGAAAGGGATCATCGTTGAGACGGACCGTGCCGGGGGTATTGACAAATTCGAACTGCCCGATGAGCTGGAGCAGGGCATCCTCGTCGTCTCGCACGGTCTGCCCTGCGAGAAGGAGGCTGCGGCGGGCGTTGGCGACGCCGACCTCGGCCTGGAGGACGTCGAGATCAGTGGCGACGCCGGCCTGGCGGCGGGCCTTGTTTTCGTCGAGAAGCTTTTGGGCGACCCCGAGACTAAAGTCATACACGGCTCGTTGTTCACGCGCGAAGGCGAGGTTGTAGTAGGCGCCTTCGACGTTGCGAACGACGTTAAGCACCACGCTCTTGAAATTCAAGTTGGCGCGGGTGATTCCGAGCTTGGCGCGGGCGATGGCCGAGCGGTTGAGGGTGATGCCAGCGCCCTTGAGCAGCGGTTGGGTGATGGAGAGCGTGACGTCGCTGTTGTAAACCGGATTATAAAGGGGCGGAGCGGTGAAGGGATTCTTCTGGTTGCGGTCGAGCGCGGTGCTGACGGTGACGGCCGCGCCTGTCACTATTTTCTGGGTAACCGAAAACTGGCTGCTGGTTTGCTCTGTGGTTTGGACAGGGCTGACGTTGGCGTTCTTGGTGCCGGCAGCGCCGGCACCAAGTATAAGGGCGGGGTCGTAGCCCGCGTCGGCCACGATCACGGCATCACGCGCGTTCTGGGTGGAAAAGCGTTGAATCTTGAGGTCGAAGTTTTTGTTCAGCGCACGGTCCACACATTCTTGGAGAGTCAGCGGAGCGACGGGTTTTTCCTGCGCGAGGGCGAAGGAGGTGACAAAAAGCGCGATAAGGACGCGCAGAACTTGGAGTCGAATCATGGGGAAGGAAGGGAGGGGAATCACTGTTTTTCAAAGTCGCCGTTGGAGGTGCGTTTTAGCACGGAGAAGCCGGCTTGCTTGGCGCTTGAGATGGACAGGGGCTTGAGAAGTTTCGGCGTGTTGACCGGTTGCGCGAGAACGCGCGAGACGGCCTGACCGCACTTGGGACAGGCGACGAGCGTCGGGTCGCCGGCGTTTTGTTGGTGATCAAACCCATCACCGCACAGTTTGCACGGGATATTGGCGGGGGTGTAGCGATAAACAGGCATGCAGTATCAGACTACCATGTCGCGGTGGATTTGACCAGCCACTTTCTACAATAGGGACATTTACGTGATTCAACCAAACCCATAAAGCTCCGTTAAATCGCCCAAGAAGACGCCTGCGGTGTAATTCAAAAGTCCTCTTACTATTTGATCCTAGGTAGGGCGGGACCGCCGCGAATGATCAGTGGCATGCGTGCGTCTTATCGGGTGGCCCAGCGGCACACTCCTGCCTCGGCCTACAGGCCGAGCATGAAATTGAAGGTGCGGTCGCTTTCGCCGGGGAGCGTTTCATGGCCGAAATCGGGGTAGATCACGACGTCCTTCTTCGAGGTGATCTTATTGTAGGCGGCGAACTGCGAGCTGGGCGGGCAGATCGTGTCCATGAGGCCGGTGAACATCAGGATCTCACCTTTGATACGGGGCGCAAGATGTTGGAGGTCGATGTAGCCGAGCTTCGTGAAGATCGCCGTCTCGCGCTCGTGGCGCGGATCGAAGAAGCGGAAGTAGTTTTTCAACTCCTGATAGGCGTCCTTGGCCAGATCCATTTCCCATACTCGCTGGTAGTCGCAGAGGAAGGGGAATACGGATGCGGCGCGCTTGATGCGGGGTTCGAGCGAGGCGCAGGCGATGGTTAAGGCACCGCCTTGCGAGCCACCCATGGCGCCGATGCGCGCGGCGTCAACCTCGGGCAGGCTCATGACGGCGCGCGCAAGCTGCGCGGTATCGAGGAAAATATTTCGGAAAAGGAGATTGTGTGGGTTGGGATCATCGAGGCCGCGGATGATGTGGCCGTTCAGGGTGTTGCCGAGGACGCCGCCCTTGTCTTGGGATTTGCCGCCCTGGCCACGGCAGTCCATCGAGGCGACGCAGAAGCCTTGGCCGGCGTAGTTGAGCTTGCCGGCCCAGTCGCCGCCGTTGCCAGAGTAACCGTGGAATTGGAGGACGGCCGGGGCCTTCTTCGCTCCGGTAGGGCGGAGGTATTTGGCGTAGATGCGCGCGCCGCCCGCGCCGGTGAACCAGAGATCGAAGCACTCGATGCCTTTGGCGGAGATTTCCTTGCTGGTAACCAGCTCGGGCTTGGGATCGGTCGCGTCCAGTTCGCGGAGAGCTTCGGCCCAGTAGGCATCGAAGTCGGCGGGGCGAGGGTTGCGGCCCTGATAAGTGCGGAGTTCGGATAACGGTTTGTCGACGAGAGGCATGGAGGTTGGAAGAAAAAGGGAACGGGTGGCCTTAGAAAAGCCGAAATAATGACCTGGGTCCTACATCAACGTGGTCGCGGCCTTGGGTTGCAGGGATGGGGAGGGTGCGGAGCAGATGTCCCTTAAGGTCAAAAACGCCGATGGCGGACTCGTCGTGCAGCGGGACATAAAGCTCGCGTGCGACCGAGTCGAAGGCGAGGGCGGTGAGCAGGACATTGCAATCGAGACCGACGGCGTTGAGTCGCTTGCCGTTGAGTGAAAAAGTGATGACCTGCGCGAGATCGCCTCCGGTAAGAATGAGAAATTGGTCGCGTTTCTGGTCGTAGGCGATGCCGGCGGGCGGGCCTTGCAACGTCTCCAGTAGGATATCGCGCACGTGTTTACCGAAGAGCGTGCTTTCGACGAGCACGGGTTCGATGGGATGAATAAAAAAAAGGTGTCGGTCGCTGGAGCGGATCGCGAGATCGCCCGGCCCATCGGGGAGGTCTTCGACTTTAAAATCGCGTTTGATCGCTCGGGCAGGGCGGTCGATCACGCGGATGCAGTTTCCAGGAGCGATGCGCACAAAAAGATGATCGGTGAAGGGATCGTAGGCGATGCCGTAGATGTCGTCGGAGGTCAGCAGGTGGCTGGGCACTTCCGTCATGCTTGCGCCGGTAGTCAGATCGAGTATGGGCGCCGAGTCGGTCGCTGCGACATAGGTGTGATTGGGGCCGGGGGTGGCGCAGCCTCCCATGCCAAGGGCTGCGGCTGTCAGGGTCGTCGCCAGCAATAGGCTGTGCTTTCGCGTTGTCTCGCGGGTGACCCCAGTCGTTAGTCGTTGCATATGAAAGTGGCCTTTATCAGCGGCACGAGCGTGGTGAACTCAACGATTTTCTCCGCCTGGGTGGTGCGGGAGGTAGGCACAAACTACGGCACCGTCACCTGCAAGTCGCACGGGAATCATGTCCTGCTCAACCGCCACGGCGTCGGCACCCCGCTGCCGCCTCACCGGATTAACCATCGGGCGAACATCCGTGCGCTGGCCGATCTGGGTTTCGAGGAGATCGTCTCGCTCAACTCCGTGGGTTCTCTCAAGCTAGACCTTCCTCCCGGCACGGTGGTTTCGTGCGAGGATTATGTGGCGCTGCAGCAGGGGCCGCAGACGTTTTTCGACGACGAACTCAGAGGCGGGGCTACGGGCATCGCCAACACCTTGATCCCTGCGATCACGGCGGGACTTGCACCGGAGTTTGCGATTCACACGGGAAAAACCTACGTGCAAATGCAGGGGCCGCGTTTCGAGACGAAGGCGGAGATTCGCATCATCAAGGACTGGGGCGATGTTGTCGGCATGACGCTCGCCCACGAAGCCGATTTGTGCAGCGAACTGGGTCTCCGCTACAACTCCATCGCGATCGTGGACAACTACGCCAACGGCCTGGCTGGAACCGCAATCGACTTCGTGGAATTTAAGAATCTCGTGAAGTCCAATCAGGCGAAGGTGGACCGGCTTTTCACGCGGTTGCTGGAAATTTTGGGATAACTGGTCATAGGTGTTTTTATGAAAATTGGCGTCATCGGTCTGGGCATCATCGGCGGAGTTTGGGCGCGGCATTACGAGGCCGCCGGCGTGTTGGCCGGCGCGTGGAACCGCACCGCGCAACCGGATTTCCCCCGGTGGAAAGCCACTCCCGAGGCGGTCGCCTCCGCAGTCGATATTGTGCAGATCGTCGTGGCCGATCCGCCCGCCGTGCGCGCGTTGCTCCAACGCCTTTTGTCCGTGCTCGGTCCGGGCAAGATCGTCGTGCAATCCAGCACCATCGATCCGGCGAGCAGCGAGGAGTTCCGCCAGCTTGTGATACGGAAGGGCGCGCGTTATCTCGAAGCTCCCTTTACCGGCAGCAAGCCGGCCGCCGAGCAGAAGCAGACCGTCTATTATCTGGGCGGCGACGCGGCGCTCGTGGCCGAGTTGGAGCCGCTGCTTTCGCTGGTGTCGCAGACGCGCTTCCACATCGGGACGAATCGGCAGGCGGCTACCCTCAAACTGGCGATGAACCTCAACATCGCCGCGCAGATGGAAGCGCTTTCCGAGGCGCTCGTGCTGGCGCGGCGCGCGGGTATCAGCGACGACATTTTCTTCGGCGCGATGGGTAAAAACGTAGGCTACTCCGGCCTCACCAAACTCAAGGAACCCAAGCTCCGCGCAGGTGATTTTGCGCCTCAGTTTTCCGTCAAACATATGCTCAAGGACATGCGTCTCGCTTCGGGTATCAACGGCTGCGAGGAGTTTCCCGTGCTTGATACTGTCCGCGATTGCCTCGCCGCCGCTGAGCGTGCGGGTTTTGCCGACGAGGATTTTTCGGCGCTGATTAAGCTGTTGTAACTCGCAGGCGGGACGGGGCAGGGGTTGCGTCGGCACATCGCATCGCAAAATTTAAGTTGAAAGAACCCCGTCTCTGCATGAGTTAAAGCATTCAATTGTTTAGGCGAACCCGAGGCGTCGGGCTGAGATGGGAGCACGATCCGCTCCTAAAGTCTTCGAACCTGATGCGGTTAGCACCGTCGAAGGGAAAACGGAGCCCGGCGCGACGAGCGACGGGAGCTGATATCCCTTCCGGCGTGGTCGGCCGCGAATCCAAAAGCTCCCTCCACATGTCCTCATCGTCCACCGAACCGACCGCTTCCGCACACACGGTTTTCCCCGCCTCCCGCCGCGTTTACATCACCGGCAGCCGTCCCGACATCCGTGTGCCGATGCGCGAGATCACCCTCTCGCCTACCAAGCTCCCGAACGGCACCGAGGTTGCCAACGAATCTGTCCGCGTTTACGACACCGCTGGCGAATGGGGGGACTCGTCCTTCCACGCCGACTCCTCCAAAGGCCTCACGCCCATCCGCGACGCGTGGATCCGCGAACGCGGCGACGTCGAGGAGGTCGTTGGCCGCGAGATCAAGCCTCTTGACGACGGCTACCTCTCCGAAGCTCATCGCGCCCAAGCCGAGGCCGAGGGCCACCGCAACCCGATCCGTTTTTTCGACCGCAGTCAGCGCCGCGTCCTCCGCGCCAAAGCCGGCAAGGTCATCACCCAGCTCCAGTATGCTCGCGCCGGCATCATCACGCCCGAGATGGAATACATCGCCATTCGCGAAAACACCAAACTTCAGCGCGAACGCGAACTCCTCGAAATGACCGAGCAGGGCCCTCGCAATTCTCTCTGGCGCCAGCATGGCGGCCAGTCTTTCGACGCCGCCATCCCCAGGGAAATTACCCCTGAATTCGTCCGCTCCGAAATCGCCCGCGGACGTGCGATTATTCCTGCCAACATTAACCACCCCGAGCTCGAACCGATGATCATCGGCCGCAACTTCCTCGTTAAAATCAACACCAACATCGGCAACTCTGCTGTCGCCTCCTCTATCGACGAGGAGGTTGAGAAGATGCGCTGGTCTGTCAAATGGGGTGGCGACACCCTGATGGATCTCTCCACCGGCAAGAACATCCACCAGACCCGCGAGTGGATCCTCCGCAACTGCCCCGTGCCCGTCGGCACCGTTCCGATTTACCAGGCGCTTGAAAAGGTCGGCGGCCGGCCCGAGGCGCTCACGTGGGAGATTTTCCGCGATACGCTCATCGAGCAGGCCGAGCAGGGCGTCGATTACTTTACGATCCATGCGGGCGTTCTTCTCCGCTACATCCCGCTCACTGCGCGCCGCATGACCGGCATCGTTTCCCGCGGCGGTTCGATCATGGCCAAGTGGTGTCTCTCGCACCACAAGGAAAACTTTCTCTACACCCACTGGGATGACATCTGCGACATCATGGCCGCCTATGACGTGTCGTTCTCCATCGGTGACGGTCTCCGCCCCGGTGCCATCGCCGACGCCAATGACGAGGCCCAGTTTGGCGAACTCAAAACCCAAGGTGAACTCACCACCCGCGCCTGGGCGCGCGGCGTCCAAGTCATGAACGAAGGCCCCGGACACGTCCCCATGCACATGATCGCCGAGAACATGGAGAAGCAGCTCGAGTGGTGCCACGAGGCGCCGTTCTACACGCTCGGACCGCTCACCACCGACATCGCGCCTGGCTACGATCACATCACCAGCGGTATCGGCGCCGCCATCATCGGCTGGCACGGTACCGCGATGCTCTGCTACGTCACGCCCAAGGAGCACCTCGGTCTGCCCAACCGCGACGACGTCCGCACCGGCGTCATCACCTACAAGATCGCCGCCCACGCCGCCGACCTCGCCAAGGGCCACCCCGCATCCCAATACCGCGACAACGCGCTCTCAAAGGCGCGCTTCGAGTTCCGCTGGGAGGACCAGTTCAACCTCGCCCTCGACCCAGAGCGCGCCCGCGAATACCACGACGAAACCCTCCCGCAGGACGGCGCCAAGATCGCCCACTTCTGCTCCATGTGCGGACCGCAGTTCTGCTCGATGCGCATCACCGATGACATCCGCAAATACGCCGACGAGCACGGCCTCAACTCGTCCGAGGCCATCGAAGCCGGCATGAAAGAAAAGTCGCAGGAGTTCCACGCCACCGGTGGCGAAATCTACGTCGAAGAGAAAAAGTAACGCCGGCCATGACCGTCTTCGTAAACGATCAACCCCGCGCGCTCGCTGCCGACACCGCACTCATGGACCTGCTCCGCGAGCTCGGTTTGGCCGAGCGCAAAGGCGTGGCCATCGCCATCAACGACGAGGTTGTGCCGCGCTCCGCGTGGCCGGTCCGTCCGCTCGCCGACGGCGAACGCATCCTCGTCATCCAGGCCACCCAAGGCGGTTAAGGTTAAGCGCCCCGTGAAACTCATCGTCATCTCCCCCGAAACCGAAGGCCCCCGCGAGCACTCCACTCTCGTGGAACTCTTCGCCGCGGGCCTGACGAGCTACCACCTGCGCAAGCCCACATGGTCCCGCGACCAGCTCGCAGCATGGTTGTGCGCGCTCCCGGCGAAGTTTCACTCGCGCATCGTGCTGCACACGTACCACGACCTCGCCACCGAGTTCGGCCTTGGCGGCCTTCATTATCGCGATGCCGATGGAGCGCCATCGACATTGCTGCGCAGCCGCGCCGTCCATGATATCACCACCCTCCGTGCCGCGCTCGCCGGTTACGACCGCCTGCTCGTCAGCCCGATCTTCCCGTCGTTTTCCAAGCCCGGCCATGCGCCCGCCACCCGCCTTGCGCCCGCCGAACTCAAATCCGTTCTCGCCCTCCCGCACCGCGCCGAAATGATTGCCCTCGGCGGCATCGACGCTTCGCGCATCCCGGCCTGCCACGAACTCGGCTTCGACGGTGTCGCCGTCCTCGGCGCGATCTGGCAGGCCGCCGACCCCGTGCGCGCGTTCGCCGAACTCCAAACCGCCCTCCTCGCCCATGCCGCCTGATCCCGACCATTTCCCGCCGGTCATGGCCCTCACGATGGACGGTCTGCCGATCTCGCACGCCGACCAAGCCCGCGCCCTCGTCGAAGCCGGTGCCCGCTGGATTCAGTTGCGCATGAAAAATGCCGCGCCCGATGTCTGGCTCTCCACCGCCCGAGAAGTCGTCACGATCTGCCACGACGCCGGCGTGCTCTGTACCATCAACGACAGCGTGGACATCGCCATCGCGTCCGATGCCGACGGCGTCCACCTCGGCAGCCTCGACGAGACTTGGACCGCCGCCCGCGCTCGCCTGAGCCCCGACAAAATCCTCGGCGGCACCGTCAATAACGCCGCTGCCGCCCGACACGCCGCCGCATCCCATGTGCTCGACTACGTCGGCATCGGCCCGTTCCGTTTCACCGCCACCAAGCAAAAACTCGCGCCCGTGCTCGGGCTCGACGGCATCACCGCGCTCCTGCCGCTTCTCGATGGACTGCCCGCGTGGGCCATCGGTGGCGTGGTGCCTGCCGACCTGTCCGCGCTGCGCGCCATCCAACTCGCCGGTGTCGCCGTGTCGTCGTCCCTTTATATCAACAACCAAGTCACCGCCAACTACGCCGCCTTCACGACTGCCTGGTCCGCGATCTCCTAATTAGTGCTCATGAAAACCTCCCCCCTCGTCATCGCTGGCGTCACCTTCCGCTCCCGCCTCTTCCTCGGAACCGGAAAATACAGCTCCGGCGACGTCATGGCTGCCAGCCTCGCCGCATCGGGAGCCGAATTGGTAACGATGGCTCTGCGCCGGGTTCGCACCGATGGCGCGCCCGACGACATCGTTGACCACCTCGACACCGGCAAATATCGCCTCCTGCCCAACACCTCCGGCGTTCGCGATGCCAAGGAAGCCATCCTCGCCGCCGAACTCGCCCGCGAGGCGCTTGGCACGAACTGGCTCAAACTCGAGATTCACCCCGACCCGAAGTATCTCATGCCCGACCCGGTCGAGACGCTCCTCGCCACCCGCGAACTCGTGAAGCGCGGCTTCGTCGTGTTGCCCTACGTTCACGCCGATCCGGTGCTTTGCAAACAACTCGAGGAAGCCGGAGCCGCCGCCGTCATGCCGCTCGGTGCTCCCATCGGCAGCAACCTCGGCCTCGAATCCCGCGCCTTCCTCGAAATCATCATCGCCCAAGCCCGCGTCCCCGTCGTCATCGACGCCGGTCTTGGCGTTCCTTCGCACGCCGCCGCCGCCCTCGAAATGGGCGCGGACGCTGTCCTTGTTAACACCGCCATCGCCGCCGCCACCGATTCTATCGCGATGGGACACGCTTTTAAACTCGCCGTCGAAGCCGGGCGTTTCGCCTACGAAGCCGGCATCGCTTCGCGTTTTTCAAAGTCTTTGCCCGAGGCTCACGCGACCTCGCCGCTCACCTCGTTTCTCGCCTCGGTATGAGCACGTTCGTTGAAACCTGGAAACAACACGACTTCGCCGCCGTCGCCGCGTCTATCGCCACGCGCACGCCTGCCGACGTCCGCCGCGCTCTTGATCGCGCCGGTCGCGGTCTAGCTCTCGACGACCTCGCTGCGCTCCTGTCGCCCGCCGCCGCGCCGTTTCTCGAAGAGATGGCCGCACTTAGCCATCGGCTCACTGTCGAGCGCTTTGGCCGCACCATGCAGCTTTATGCGCCGATGTATTTGACCAACGTCTGCGCCAACATCTGCACCTACTGCGGCTTCAGTGCGCAAAACAAGATACCCCGCAAAGCCCTCGACGACGCCGAAATCCTTGCCGAGGCGGACGTGCTGGAGCGTCACGGTTTCGAGCACGTCCTTTTCGTCACCGGCGAATCCACCCGCTACGGCGTTCCCTATCTCGAAAACGCCCTGCGCCTCCTCCGCCCCCGTTTCTCCAGTCTTTCCGTTGAAGTCCAGCCGCTTGATCAAGCCGACTACGAAACCCTCGTCGCCGCTGGCCTTAGCGCGGTGCTCGTTTACCAAGAGACCTATGATCCCGCCACCTATCCGAAGCATCACCTCAAAGGCCCCAAGTCCGATATGGCCTATCGCCTCGAGACGGCCGACCGTCTTGGCTGCGCCGGCGTGAAAAAAATCGGTCTCGGCGCCCTCTACGGATTATCTGATTGGCGCGCGGAGGCGTGGTTCACTGGTCTCCATCTCGCGTATCTCGAAAAAACCTACTGGCGCACCCGCTATAGCCTTTCTTTTCCCCGCCTCCGCCCGCACGCCGGCGCCGATATTGCAATCACGCCTTTCAACGAGCGCGACCTCGTGCAGACCGCCTGTGCGTTTCGCCTTTTCAGCCAAGAGGTCGAGCTATCGCTCTCGACCCGCGAGAGTCCGCACTTCCGCAATCACGCCTACAAGCTCGGCTTCACCTCGATGAGCGCCGGCTCGAAGACAAATCCCGGCGGCTACGCCGCCGCCGAGGAATCTCTTGAGCAGTTCGTCATCAGCGACGAACGCAGTGCCGAGGAAGTCGCCGCCTTCCTCCGTTCCAATGGCTACGAACCTGTTTGGAAAGATTGGGACTCCACTTACGATGGGCAGCAATTCGCACGTTCCGACAATGCCGTTCACGCCTGACGAACTTCTCCGCTACCAGCGCCACCTATCGCTCTCCGGCTTCGGTCCCGAAGCGCAGGAAAAACTGAAGCACGGCTCCGTCCTCGTCATCGGCGCCGGCGGACTCGGCTGCCTCGCGCTCCTTTATCTCGCCGCTGCCGGCGTAGGCCGCATCACGATTATCGACGCCGACACGGTCGATGTCTCCAACCTCCAACGCCAGGTCCTCTACACGACCTCCGACACCGGTCTCCCCAAAGCCCAAGCCGCTGCCGCCCGCCTGCGCGCACTGAATCCACTTCTCAACATCATGCCTGTTGTTGCTCGCTTCACGCGCGACAACGCTCTTGCGCTTGTCGCCGCTCATGACGTCGTCCTCGACGGCTCCGACAACTTTGCGACGCGCTACCTCGTCAACGACGCCTGCGTGCTCGCGGCCCGCCCGCTCGTTTACGGAGCGATTCAAGGCTTCGAGGGTCAGGCGAGTGTCTTCAACTTCCGCGGCGGTCCCACCTACCGCTGCCTCTTCCCTGAGCCGCCTGTTGCCGGCACCGTGCCCAACTGCGCCGAAGCCGGTGTGCTCGGGGTCCTGCCGGGACTTATCGGAACCATTCAGGCGACCGAAGCGGTCAAGCTGCTTACCGGTCTCGGCGAACCGCTTTCAGGTCGTCTGCTCCTCTGGAATTCGCTCACGATGACCTCGCGCACCCTGCGCTTCGCCGCCAATCCCGTGAGCCGCGCCATCACCGCGCTTCCGCCCGAAGGCTACGGTGAAACCTGCGCCGTCCCGTCCTCCACGACTACGCCCGACGAAATTTTGCCCGACGCATTGTGTGTCCGCCTTGACTCCGTGCAACTCATCGACGTGCGCGAAGACTGGGAGCGGGCGCTTGGCGCCATCCAGCCTTCGGTCCACGTGCCGCTCGCCGGTTTGGCATCCGACGCGGCCCGCGTTGCGCTCGCTTCGCTTGATGCGCAGCGACCGACCGTCGTTTATTGCGCGGGCGGTGTGCGCAGCATGAAGGCGCTGCCCATCTTGCGCACTCGCTACGGATTCGCCGCCATCACTAGCCTGCGAGGCGGCTACAAGGCTTGGTCAAAACCTGTCGCATGAAACTCCCGCCATGCGTGCTGACGATTGCCGGCTCCGACAGCGGAGCGGGTGCTGGCATTCAAGCCGACAGTCGCACGATCCATGCGCTCGGCGGTTACGCGCTCACGGCCATCACGGCCGTCACCGCGCAAAACAAGCGGAGCGTTATGGCGTGGCGGGCGATTTCGCCGGCTTTGCTCGCGGCGCAGATCAAGGCGGTGACCGGAGATTTTCACGTGGCGGCGGCCAAGACGGGTTTGTTGCCCGGCATCGCGGCGGTGAAGGCGATAGCGGAGTCGCTCCCGTTTGGGATTTCTTTGGTGATTGATCCTGTGATCGGTTCGACGAGCGGCACGCGTTTTCTATCGGCAGCCGGCGTGAGGGCACTGAAAAAAAATCTGATTCCTCGCGCCACTCTCATCACGCCAAATTGGCCGGAGGCGGCATTGCTGACGGGCTTGCCGGTGACGACGTTTCGCGAAGCCGAATCCGCTGCGTGGGCGTTGCTGGCCGACGGCTGTCAGGCGGTGCTCGTCAAGGGCGGTCATTCCGGCGGGCGAATTTGCAGGGATTGCTTCGTTACGACTGATAGCCGGGAACGCTGGTTTGAGCATGCGCGCGTCAACACGCCCAATACGCACGGCACGGGTTGCGTGTTGTCGGCGGCGATTGCGACAGGGCTGGCTCGCGGGCGGCGCATTGATACGGCCGTGAGCGACGCCGTGGAGTTTCTGCAGAGGAGCCTGAAGGCCGGACGAATGGTAAATTGGGGTGGTGGCGGAGCTGGACCGGCGTTTGCCGGATAAAAGAGATTGATGTGAGGCTGATGCTTGCGAAGGTGCCGTTGTCGGCACAGCTTTGCGGCATGAGCGATTTTGTCTCCGCCCCCGCTGTGACCGAAGCCTGGCAGATTCTTGACCGTCTGCGCGCCAACATGCGAGTGACAATCAAGGGCAAGGACGAGGTCATCGAGCAGGTGCTCGTTTGTCTCGTGGCTGGCGGACATCTCCTCATCGAGGATTTGCCCGGCGTGGGCAAAACGACGCTGGCGTATTCGCTGGCCCGTTCGATGGACTGTAGTTTTTCGCGTATCCAATTCACCAGCGACCTGCTGCCGAGCGACGTCACGGGGGTGGCGATCTACGACGAGCAGGAGAAACGTTTTGTTTTCAAGAAGGGCCCGGTCTTCGCCAACGTCGTCCTCGCCGACGAAATCAATCGCGCTACGCCGAAAACCCAGTCGGCCCTGCTTGAGGTGATGGACCGCGCGCGCGTCACGATCGACGGGAAGGCTTATGCCGTGGGTGATCCGTTCCTCGTGTTCGCCACTCAAAATCCGGTCGATTACGAGGGCACGTTTCCGCTCCCAGAGAGTCAGATGGACCGGTTTCTCATGCGACTGCACATGGGTTACCCAGAAGCGGCGGACGAGTTGGAAATCCTCCGTTCGCCGCGCACCAACTATGATGACATCGCCCTGAATGCCGTGGCTACGAGTGAAGATATTATTGGGCTTCAAGCATTGTCGCAGCAGGTGTTCATCGAGGATTCGGTGCTCGAGTATGTGTTGAAGCTTGTGGCCGCGACCCGCACGGAAGCCGAGTTCAAGGCGGGTATTTCGGTTCGCGGCGGACTTGCCCTCAAGCATTCCGCCCAGGCTCGCGCTCTTCTGCTGAGACGGGATTTCGTGCTGCCCGACGATGTGCAGACGCTGATTGTTCCCGTGCTGGCGCACCGGCTTGCGCTGGTGAGACAAAGCTCGGATGCGCTTGAGGAACGCCGGGCCATCACCGCCACGTTGCGCCGCATCGTGGCTTCTTTGCCGGTTCTCGTTTGATGGAGGAAATTTTCGTGATGCACGCGATCGAAACGATCTACCGCTCCGCGCCCGCCGCTACCGGTTGGCAGAGTGCTCGCAGGCGTGGTGCAAACGGATTGGGCCATCGGTGGCGGACGCTGCTCTGGTCGCTCGTATATCCGCATCGCGGTGAACGCATCCTGCCGACCGTGCCGGGCACGCTGCTCATCACCGTGGCGATGGGCATCGGCATGGCGGCCTACAACACTTCCAGCAATATTCTCTTCATCACGCTCTCGCTGCTGCTGGCGTGCCTGGTTTCCAGCGGCGTGTTGTCATGGCTTAATATCCGAGGCGTCGCGTGGCGGCTGCGTGTGACGCCGCCGTTGCGGGTGGGGCAGGAGCATTCCGTCACGCTGGAGCTGACAAATCATAAACGCATCCTGCCTACGTATGGATTATGGTTTGATTTTAAGGTTACCGGTCTGTCTAAATCGGTGCGCCGCGCGCTTGGTGGCCGGCTCGATCCGCAGGGAGAAACGCGACTTGAATGGACCATGAGGCCGGAACGCCGCGGCGTGCTTGCGGTTGAGATGGTCGCGGTGGGATCTGTGTTCCCCTTCGGTTTCTTGCGCAAGATCATCGGCTCCGAACTCAAGCGAGAGATGCTCGTCTGGCCTGCGCCGGTGGAATACCGGCGTTTCACGATGGGCGCATGGCGTCAGCTCGGCGTCGGTGAGCAACGCGCCACCGTCGGGCACAGCGGCGATTTGCTGGCGTTGCGTCCTTACGCGCAGGGTGATTCGCACCGGCTCGTGCACTGGAAGGCCAGTGCGCGCCTCCGGCGGATCATGGTGCGGCAGTTCTCGACGGAGATGCAGGCGGGCTTTGCGCTTTGGATGCAAACCTCGGCGGAGGTCTGGACGCGGCCGGAGCAGTTCGAGTTGCTCTGTCGTTTCGCGGCGACGCTGGCCGAGGATTATTTCCGCGCTGGTCGGCTGACCTCGGTCGCGCTCAATGACGATGCGCCTCAGGCGGTGCGATCGGTTCGCGAGCTGGAGCTTTTTCTCGACCGCATCGCGCTGGCCGCGTTGGTCGACCAGCCGTATCAACCCTCCGCGGGCGGAGGAGCGGGCAACCTTTCTAACCGGCTTACCTTCGCGCCTGATGGGGCGCGCGGCGTGCTTGCCTATGTCGATGGAATCAAAGCGGCCGCAGCTTAATCTTGCCGAGCTTCACCAGCTCAAATGGCTGCTGGGCGGCGTGCTCGCCGTGCTTTCGGCGTGGACGATTTTCTACATGGAGGTGGCCGCTTGGACATGGTTGATCATGATCACCGTGGCCGTGCCGGTGGTTTTGGCGAAGCCGGAGCTGACAACGCGTGTGCCGCGCTGGGCTCATCGGCTGGCGTTCCCGCTCCTCGTGGGAGGATTCGTGGTCGATCTTGCCCTGCATTTGAAGGAGCCGCTGATCCCGGTCATCCGGCTGACGCTCATGCTGATTTTTTATCGTGTGATCACACCGCGCCAACGCCGCGATGATCTTCAGCTCATCCTGCTGGGCTTGTTTCTCGTGGTGGTGGGCGGGGTGATGTCGGTTTCGATTTTGTTTGCCGCGCAGATCGTCGTTTTCACGGCGTGCGCGCTGGTGTTTTTGCTGGTCATCACTCTGACCGATGCGATGGAGCAGGGACTGACGGTTGACGATGAAGCGAAGAGGCCGGGGGAGGTTCCGGCGTGGATGCGAATGAAGTGGGGGCGACTCGCGGAGCGCTTGCGGCAATGCGTGGACTGGCGCGTGGCCGTGTTTGGCGGCCTGCTTTTCGGGGGCGTGGTGGTGTTGTCGGCGGTGTTGTTTATGGCGATCCCCCGCTTCGAACTCGGTAACAGCTTGTTTCTTGACCGCATGATTTCTCGAAAGGCGAAGACTGGGTTCAGTGAGAACATCCAGTTTGGCGATGTGGTGGATATTCAGCGCGACACCAGTGTGGCGCTGAGAGTCGAGGTCTCGGATCATGCGACGTTTCCGGCGCTTCCATATTGGCGCATGCTCGTGCTTGATGAATATAAAGCAGGTGGCCTCCGCATGTCGGCGGTGCTCAGGCGCAGCCTTGATGCGACCACTAAAAACGCCGGTCAAATCCAAGGGGACAAGCGTCTGTGGGCTGGCGCGCCGATATGGACGTTTTACCTCGAAGCCGGCACGAGTCGGTTTTTGCCGCTGTTGGGTGAATTCAACCAACTCACGTTTGATGGAGGATCGCAGGACGCGGGGCTTGAACATGGCCTGCGCGTGGTGACTCTTGGCAAGGAGCCAGTCAAAATGCTCGCATATCGGGTGGAAGGCATGGCCTTCGGGCCTGCATTGAAAACCATTGATACGGACGAAGAGGCCGCCAAGAAGCGTGATAACAGAAAGCCGACGTTGCTCGATTTGCCGGGTCTGCTCGCTGACGATCAACAAAAATTGGGCGCGTGGGTTGCGGAAATCGGTGCGCCTCCCGATAGCCCGTCGGAATTCGCCCGTCGTGCTTGTGCATGGTTGAAACAGCGGCACGTCTATTCGCTGCAGAGTGCAATCCGATCGGGGACAGGTGATACTTTGGTGCGGTGGATTGGTTCCAAGGAGCCTGGCCACTGCGAATTATTTGCCGGCGCTTTTCTCCTGCTGGCACGCACGGCGGGTTATCCGACCCGGGTGGTTCTGGGCTTTAAAGGCGGCTCGTGGAATCCGCACAGCGAAAACCTGACCATTCGCAATTCCGACGCCCATGCGTGGTGCGAGATTTTTGACCGCACCAGTGATACTTGGGTACGCGTTGATCCTACGCCCGGTTCCGTCCCGATGGGAGAGGCGACAAATGCCGTGCATGGTGAAGCCGCGTTGACGCGTATTCAGGACGATGGTTGGAGCGCGCGATTCGAAAGTCTGCAAATGTTCTGGTATCGTCGCATCGTCAGCTTCGACCAGCAGTCCCAGCTCAAGTTGGCCGACACGACCAAGAAGCTGGTCGATGGTCGCATGCGCTCTCTCAAAAAAATGCTTCGGGAACGCTTGGTCAGTTTGAAACGATGGCTGAAGGAACCATGGGATGTACGCCGTATTTCCTGGTGGACGGTGCTGGTTTTGCTGCCAGCGGGTTTGCTAGTGGGCTGGCGTGTTCAAGGGCGCAGCGCATGGCTGCGCTGGCGCAGTCGCCATTCACGGAGCGGGATTGATCCGGTGCGTCGAGAGGCGGGACGGTGGCTCCAAAAAATCCAAACAGAAGGCGCATGGAGTCTGGAGTTGGCGGTAGTGCGCGCGGAACTGGAACGTTTACGTTATGGGGCGCGTCATGTGTGGCCCGAGCCGGTCGCGGTCTTTAGCCGGACGAAGAGAGCACTGGCGATTTTGAGGCGGCGAAGTCTGACATTCGTCAAGGAATCACGACGTAACAAGTAACGAAGGATGCCGGAGCAGGCAAAGCGGGCGTTACAATGCGGACCGATGTGGAAGCCCACCAAGCACCGGGTGAGATGATGACGCCCGTGTCAGGATCGCGAAGCAAAGTGGCCCGGGTCGAGTGCCTTCTTCCGTTGCTGGCAACCTTGTTCGATCTCCACCGGCAGAGACAGCTTGTAGAAGCCCTAGCCGGCCTCTAAGTTCTCCTTTCGTGACCTGCCGCCCTCGTGTAACCCGTCCCGATTCCAAGCGTCTCGGCTTTTGTGTATGATGTTGTTTTCAGTTTCTTATGTCTGAGGAGACCTTTGACTTGGCGGGTTGCGTCGAACGAGTGTGTCTCCGTGACCAATTCGCGGCGCGTGAACTCGTTGAGCATCTCCACCCCATGGTCATCCGCATCGTGCGCGCCCGCCTGCCTCGACGCGTCGCCGAGGAAGACCTTACCCAGGAGATTTTTTTAAAAATGTTCACCCGCATCGTCCAGTTTCAGGGGAACGTGCCCTTTACGCATTGGGTGTCACGCATCGCGGTGACGACCTGCATCGACCATTTGCGCGCGCAGAAGCGCCGTCCGGAGTTCCGTTGGGCCGATCTCTCTGAAAACGAGGCCGACGTGCTCGACGCCGTGCTCACGAGCGAAAACGATGTGACCGCCGGAGATGCGCTCGCCGCCCATGAACTGGTTCATAAATTGCTAGACCAGTTGAAACCGGAGGACCGCATGGTCCTGCAGCTTCTCGATCTTGAGCAAAAAACCCTCTCCGAGGTGAGCGAACTTACCAACTGGAACATCGCACTGATCAAGGTCCGCGCCTTTCGTGCGCGTCGGAAACTACATAAACTCTTCGTTGAATTAAAGAAAAAGGAACACTCATGAACTCATGTAAATCACCTTGGCTCCGTCTTGTAGCGACCGCCCGCATGGTTCCCGCCGATACGCGGGAGGCCGTGGCCCCTCACGGTTTTGCGACCCGTGTGGTGGCGCTCGCTTTCGCGACGAGTGAATTTTCGATGATGTCACTGTTCGCGCGACTTTCATGGCGGGCGTTGGCCGTGGCTGCAGTCGTCATGCTCGTGAGTGTGGTTGCTAATTTCAAACCGATGCTTACTTCCTTTGATCGCGACGCCAGCATGGTGCTGGTCGATCCGGTAGGGGAATGGTTGGACATCTCTTAAGACTTGAAAATCAACTGGAAAGTTCTCGCTTCTTTTACGGGTATTTTTATCGCCGGTGCCATCGCCGGTGGGTTTGTCAGCGCCCGCATCATTCGTAATGTTTCAGTGGATAAGCGGATTGCGAACGAGCAGTTTGGGCCGGAGCAGATGAAGAAGTTGACCGAGCAACTGCAGCTTTCACCGGAACAGCGCGAAAATATCCGCCCGATTATCATGCAAGCAGCGGAGCGCCTTAAAAAAGCACGCTGGGAGGCGTTTAAAACCACGACCGAGCTACTTGAGGATATGGAGGATTCTATTATCGACGAGCTGACCTACGCACAAATTGACCGACTCCGCGAGATGCAGGCAAAGGAGCGCGAGCGCCGGAAGCAGTGGATGCTCGAGCGTGGCAAGCGCGGTGGTGATGGCCGTCCGGGGCAGGAAGGTGTTTCGCCGCCGCCAAAGCCTCCGCAAGAGCCTTCGAAACCATGATAGGTTTCTCTGTTGGGCACAGGCTTGCGATGGGTTCGTCTTGAGGGTCTGTTAGGCACATGGGACAAATCCTTTATTTCGCTTACGGTGCAGACATGCGCCGTGACGTTTTTGAGAAACGTTGTCCCGGAGCGGATTGGTTGGGGCTGGCAAGGATTGAGGACCATCGATTTGTGATCGGACCTCATGGCTTGGCCAACATTCAGTCGCGTCGGGGTGAGCAAATATGGGGTATTCTCTGGTTTGTGCCAGCGGGGGCCTTGGTCGCGCTCGATACTTTGGCCGGCGTGGGCGAAGGTCTTTGCGAACGCACCACTCGTCGCATCGTTTCTCCGGCCGGCCCGCACACGGAGGCGATGGTGTATTTGACGGAACAAGCCGGAGAGGGAGAGGCGTCCGCTGATTATTTGGACGAGGTGCTGACGGGTGCTCGTGAGAGCAAGCTGCCCGCGACCTACCTCTCCGAACTTGAGACTTGGTCAAAAAAACCGCGCCGCGCCGGCTCCTGAAGCGTCGGAAAGATTCTCATTGAATCGTCAGGTGAGCGAGCCACTGTCGACCTTGGCCAGGTGCCATGCATGGGCAGGCGCGTGAACCCCGCCAGGACCGGAAGGTAGCAACGGTAACGACGTCCTACCAGTGCCGTGGAGTGCCTGGCCACCTTTACTTTTCAAGCACGGGGTCTTGGCTGGGCTGCAGGAAACGCACGCAGACCGGTATGCCGAGCGACACGCATTGACCAGTAGGCGTTAGCCGGCCGTTTTCTCCGTTGATGGCAAACACGACCAGCGAGTTGCCGTCCTGATTGGCGGCGATCAACCAGCGTCCGGTCGGATCAATGGTAAAGTTGCGCGGATTTTTCCCCTGCGTAGAAACATGTTCGGTGAGGGTGAGCGTGCCGGTGAGCGGATCGGCTTTGAACACCGCGATGCTGTCATGACCGCGATTGGAGCCGTAAACAAAACGTCCCGAAGGGTGGACCGCGATTTCGGCGGTCGTGTTGTTTCCGGTGAAGGATGCTGGCAGGGTTGTGACTGTTTGCAGGGTGGAAAGCAGGCCTTTGGAGGTATCGAGCGCGAATGTTGTTATCGTGTTCGCCAGTTCATTGATCACGTAGGCATGGCGGTGATCCGGGTGAATCGCCAGATGTCGCGGACCGCTGCCGGGAGTGAGTGTCGTTTCGCCGGCGGGTGTGAGCGTGCCGGCGGCGGAATCCACGCGGCAGGTGTAAATTGTATCGGTTCCCAAGTCGGCGGCGAAGGCGAAGCGACCGTCGGGCGTGAGATTGATCGAGTGCGCGTAGGGTTGTTTCTGGCGGGAAGGATGAACGCTGCGGCCTTCGTGCCGTATGACACTCGACGGTACCGCGACACCGCCGTCCGCGCGCACCGGCAGCACGGCCACCGAGCCTTCGCTGTAGTTGGCGACAAAAACGTTTTTGCCATCAGGACCGACGCTGAGGTGGCACGGTCCGCGTCCGCCGGAAACCGCTTGGTTGATCGTGGTGAGCATGCCGGTTTGCGCATCAAGGGTGAATGCCAGCACCGTGCCACTGGGCTTGCCCTCATACTGTGCACCTGCGCCCTCCGATGCGGCGTAGAGGTGGGCGCCATCGGGAGCGAAGGCCAGAAATGACGGGTTGCCGGCTTCGCCGGCGAGTCTCAGTTCGCCGAGCTTGCCGGTCTCAAGATCGAAGCGGCCAACGTAGATGCCCTTGCTAGTGGTTTTCGTGTAAGTGCCTACGTAGACAAGGAGTTCACGGGAGGAGACTGGAGTGGAGATCATGAGGGAAAACAACAGAATCGGGAACGGGCGCATGAAGGGGCGAAGGGGGTTGCGACGTTTGCCGACAGGAAGGTTGCATGCAAGCCCTGCGCCACCCACGTTGGGGCGCTTATGGCTTTGTTTAGCTTGCTTGATGTCAACCTTTGCTTCGGTGGTCCGGCGATCTTGGAAAACGTAAATTTCCAAGTCGATCCGGGCGAACGTCTGTGTCTCGTCGGACGCAATGGTGTGGGCAAGTCCACCCTCATGAAGATCATCGCCGGCGAGATGAAGCCCGATACCGGCGCAGTGTTCCGCCAGCCGGGCGCGGTTTTTACGCGGCTTGTGCAGGAGATACCGACCGACCTCACGGGTTCGGTCACCGACATTGTGATGTCGGGCCTGCGTCCGCCGGGCGAACACGAGGAGGATTGGGAACGCGATCTGCGCGTGGACACCCTCATCGAAAAACTTAACCTTCCAGCGCAGACCGATTTTACCGCGCTTTCCGGCGGACTCAAACGTCGTGCGCTCCTCGCTCGCGCCCTCGCCGGCCAGCCCGACCTGCTCCTGCTCGACGAGCCGACCAACCATCTCGATCTCGAATCCATCCTCTGGCTCGAAGACTTTTTGTTGAGCGAGAAGATCACGCTCTTCTTCGTGACCCATGATCGCGCATTCCTGCGCAAACTCGCCACGCGCATTGTCGAGCTTGACCGCGGCCGCCTCGCGAGTTGGGCCTGCGATTACGACACCTACCTTGTGCGCAAGGAGGAGGTCATCGCCGCCGAAGAGCGCAACCAAGAGCTCTTCGACAAGAAACTCGCTCAGGAGGAAGTGTGGATTCGCAAAGGTGTGAAGGCCCAGCGTTCCCGCGCGGTCGGTCGCATCCACGCGCTTGAAAAAATGCGCGAGGAGCGCCGCGCCCGCCGCGATCGCACGGGCAACGTCACCATGCGTCTCGCCGAGGCTGAGAAAACCGGCGTCAAGGTGCTAGATGCGGAGAACGTGTCTTTCGCCTATCCGGATGGACGCGTCCTGCTGCACGATTTTTCCACCGTGATCACACGCGGCGACAAGATAGGCATCATCGGGCCCAACGGCGCGGGGAAGACCACGCTAATCAAGCTTCTCCTCGGCCAGCTTTCGCCGACCAACGGCACGCTTAAACTCGGGACGAAGCTTGAGGTCGTTTACTTCGACCAGCTCCGCGACCAGATCGACGACAACAAAACCGTCGCCGACAATATCGCCGACGGAAACACCACGGTCACCGTGGATGGGCGCTCGCGCCACGTCATCAGCTACCTTCAGGATTTTCTCTTCACACCCGACCGCGCCCGCACGCCGGCGTGCGTGCTCTCCGGCGGCGAGCGCAACCGCCTGCTCCTTGCGCGACTCTTTACCAAGCCCGCCAACGTGTTGGTGATGGACGAGCCGACCAACGACCTAGACGCCGAGACGCTCGACCTCCTTGAGGATCTTCTCGTCGAGTATCAAGGCACGCTCCTCATCGTGAGCCATGACCGCGATTTCTTGGACAACGTGGTGACGAGCACTCTTGTCTTCGAAGGCAATGGCATCATCGGCGATTACGTGGGCGGCTACGCCGATTGGGTGAACGAAAAGGCGAAGATCGCGGCCGCGGCTTCCGCCCGTGCGTTTGCCGCCACGTCCAAGATCGAGCTCCCGCCCAAATCCGGTGTGGTCAAGGCCGTGCGCAAGCTCACCAACAAGGAACAGCGTGAATTGGAGGCTCTACCCGCGCAGATCGAAAAACTCGAAAACGAGCAGACTGCGCTGACGGCGCAGCTCGGTGATGTGACGATTTACCGGCGCGATCCCACTGCGGCCGTAGCCGCAAAAAAACGCCTTGATGAAATCGAGACGGAGCATGCCATCGCCTTCGCTCGCTGGGAGGAATTGGAGGCGGCCAGGAACATCTGAAGTCATCACCGCTCCCCCCCATTGGTTCGACGAGTCCTAAAATTAAAATACTCTAGCGATTCGCATAGTGCAGAAAATAAACAGCCAAGACTCCAAGCACGAGAGCTGCGATGGCGATAGCGAACGCAAGGAAACACCCACGGCGCAGCGCGGTGGGATCGTGACGCTCGCTTGCGGCATAGTTGCTCAACAGAGTATCCGCATCCGACAGGGGAACGATGGGGGCTTTCGGAGTGGTTAGCGTCGGGATGACGAGCGTGGGGGACGCGATCCCAGTTTCGCGGGCGAGCTCCTTGTCCAGCCATGCGAGGTGTTCTCTGAGCATGGCTTGCTGGCGGAGTAGTTCTTGGCGGCGGTCACTCATCGGGCGCGGCCTGACAGCGTTTCGCCGAACGGAGAGACCGCAAAACAAAAAAGCGCCGAGGGCGAAGTCTCGGCGCTTGGATTTGAAAGCGAAATCGCTGGTAGCGACTCAGACGATGTTCACCTTGCGGTGAGCCTTGTCGAACTCCACGACGCCGTCTTTGAGCGCGAAGAGCGTCCAATCACGACCGATGCCGATGTTCTTTCCGGCGTGCAGCTTACTGCCGCGCTGGCGAACGATGATGTTGCCGGCCACGACGGCTTGACCACCAAATTTCTTGATACCGAGCCGTTTTGACTGGCTCTCGCGACCGTTGGTCGTCGCGCCTGCACCTTTTTTATGCGCCATGACTAAATTTCTCCTTGGTTGTTAAATTGAACGGGAATCAGGCCTTGATGGTTTCGATCTTGATGACGGAAAGCTCCTGGCGGTGGCCGCGCTTTTTTTCGTGGCCCTTGCGCTTCTTCTTTTTGAAGACGATGACCTTGTCGCCGCGCTTGTTTTCGAGGATCTTGGCGGTGACGGAAGCACCGGCGAGAGTCGGGGTGCCGATCTTGAAGTTGGAGCCTTCGCCGGCGGAGAGGACGTCAGTAATTTCGACGGTGTGGCCCGCTTCCGTATTGGGGTAGCGGTTTACGATGAGAATGTCTCCTTCGGTCACAGCGAACTGCTGGCCTTGGGTTTTGATGGTCGCTTTCATAAATAAAACGTCGAAATAAGAGGTTTTGAACCTGCGCACGCAAGGAGATATTTGGGAAATCTACGGTTCGTTGAAAGTAGACGGCCATATTTTGAAATCCGACGATTTGGATGGCATCTGCACGGAATGACTTGTAGCCTTTTGACCGTGAATTTTACGCGCCTATCCCTTGGTGCGACCAGTGTTCTGGTCGTATTGTCAGTATTCACTCCCGCTCTCGTGCAGGCACGAGTGGGCGAAACGCAGGATGTGATCGAGCGCCGCCTGCTTCAACCCGGTGTCGGGAAACTTTTCAATACCCCAAAGCCAATGGACCCTAAGGCGGCTGCTCGTCAGCAGCAGAAAGATGCAAAGGACCAACCCTTTCACTCCTTCGAGGCCTTTTTGCCGACAGACATCCGGGAGGGAGTGTATTGGAAATCGGCGGTGGCCAACCAGCTAAGTAACGACTCGGGCTGGCAGATCTATGTTTTCTATTCCGGTGGCCGCTCGGTGCTGGAGGCATACAAGCGCGTGGGCGACGGGTTGAACGAATTCGAGATCAAGGGACTGTTGAATGTGAATCGAGGCACCTCCTCATGGAAAAAAAACGACGGCAGTGACTCAACCGCCGGCATCGACTATGACTACGAGTTGGAGGACGGTTCCCTGCGCGCAAAAGTGGATGGCAACTGGTTCATGATTTTCGCCAAAAAGCTGGATGCCTACGTGGTGGATCAAAAGCGCATCGCCAAGGCAGTCCAAGATCGCGAGTTGGCGCTGCAGAAAAAGGAACAGGCGGTGAAGGCTCCGGAAAGTATTTCGGGATTGTGACGGGTGAAAAAACGACGGCCATCAACGACCGTCGCTGATGAAACAGGTGTGCCGCCGCCGGAGGGCTATTTGGCCGGCGTGGCGGGCGCGGGCAGGGGTGCGGCGTTCATTAAGTCAATTTTCATATAGTAATGGTCGCGCCGTTTATAGTCGGGCGGCAGGATGGACTTGTTAAGTAGGATACGTTTGACGGTCTGCTCTTCCATCGCCTGCTGGGTCTTGAGGGAGGCGAGCCGAGATGCTTCCCGGTCGGCAAGTTCGCGCTTCTGCTGTTCGACCTCGGCCAGCTTGAGCAAGGCATCACGCCGGGCTGCATCGGCAATGGCGGCCTCTTTTTCGCGTTGCTCAGCCAGACGGCGGGCCTCGCCTTCGAGGGCTTCTTTTTCCTTCGCGAGACGCGCACGCTCGGCTTCGGCGGCCGCGACTTCTTTTTCGGCGGCGAGACGGGCGGCTTCAGTGGCTGCCTGGTCGGCGCGGAGCTTTTGCAATTCGAGGGCGGTCTGTTCGGCCTCTTTCTGTGCTTTGAGTGCGGCGAGGCGGTGGGCTTCGGCTTCGGCTTCGGCTCGCTTGACGGCTTCCGCTTGCAGACGAGTTTGCTCGGCTTTATCAGCCGCAAGGCGCTGATCGGCTAACGCCTGCTCGGATGCTTGCTTATACCGTTTGAACCCGTAGAATCCACAGGAGGCGGCGATGAGGACGATGAGAGCGATGGTGGCACCTTTTTTCATAAAAAAACAATGGGATGAAGGCTTTATTTTGACCGGTGGTTCCAGACAAAAGCAACTGCGGTTTTATGTGTTAGAGTGGCTGCATCCAAAGGCATGGCAACCTCAATGGCGTTGGTGTGCGGCTTGGTTGAGCTGTCCCAAGATGCAACGGTCATCGTTTCTTCAACGGCTTCACGAAGATGTAATCGACGAAGAAACTGAGGCCGAACACACTGCTCAGCGTACGGATGTTGCGCATGGCGCCGACGACGCTGGTTAGGGAACTGGCCGCAGGCTCGTCTATTTTCGTGAGCACAAGGCAGGCGGACAAGGCAAGCGTCGGGCCCACGAGAAAAAGATAGTGATAAACAGAGATCGAGCTGTTGCTTCCCGCGAGCAGGTGCCGAAGAACCACGCCGCCGATAATCGGCGCGACTGCGGTGACCAGTGAAGTCACTGCAAGGTTGACGCTGATCGCGAGGGTTTTTGCCGCAGGCGGGATGATTTTGAGTTGGAGGTTGAACAGAGAAAGCACGAAGCCCGAGCCCATGATGCCGCCGACCATCCACATGCCGTAAAGCATCCATGAATTTTCCTTCGTGAGCAGGCACCACAGGAAGTTGTGGACCTGCCAAGTGATCATGCAGAACAGCATCACCGGCTTGTTGCCGAACCGGTCGGATAACGCGCCCCAAGCCGGTGACGAGATCGCTCCACCCACACTTGCCATGACCGCCAGCATCCCCACGTCCTGGATGGAAAACCCCAGCTCCCTATACATGAACAGCGGATAAAACGGGCCGAAGAAGCTTGCCGCAAATCCCCATCCCGCCCCGTAGGCGACCAGCCACAAGAACGCCGGAGTGTCCATCAGGGCGTTCAGCTGTTCTTTCCACGGGGTTTTCATCTCGATACGCGGTGTATCGAGCTTATGCGCCTCGATTTTATTCTGGCAAAACACAGATCCCATACGCAGCAGCGCGGCTCCGAACAGCAGGCATTGAAAGGCCCCCACCGCACCCGCCATCCGATAGACCAGCCGACCGGTCGCCAGCAGGAAGACAATCCCCGTAATCTGCATGATACGGTTGCGCCGACCGAAATATTTTCCACGCAGCCGCGTGGGCATCCATTCCTGCACCCAGGAGGTCCAGCTCACGCCGGTGAACGATGAAATCGCGGACGACACCGCAAAAATTACGAGAAACCAGTATCCGCTGGTTTCCGGTTTTTGTATCGGAAGGAAGGAAAGCATCGCCGCGAGCACTCCCCAGCAGAGCGCCTGCATGGCCGCGAAGGTGACCGATACCCCCTTGGGGGACAGCCATGTGTTCACCGCCGGCATCAAAAACGCCTGGGCAAAATTCCCAAAAAACGGCAAAGACACGATGATGCCGTAAACATCGGGCGGCAGGTGAAACAACTCCACGAGCAACGCCGCCATGATGAAGTTGCCGGGTTGCAGCAGGTAGCCGAGCGGCACCGAGGCCAGGCCATCGTAGGTGCAAAGGCGCAGGTTGCGGCGAAGAGCTGAGGTGGGCATTGCAGGAGAGGCGGGCATTTGGTTAAAACCAGCCCATCAAAGACTATGTCCTCCATAATAGAAGCCAAAGTCGTCCAATCGAAAAATACGGTTGCTTTGGCCCGTTGGCTTCTTGGGAAAGTGCTCGTGACGGCCGGTCCCGCGGGGATTTTGCGCCGGTGGCGCATCTGCGAGGTCGAGGCCTACCGCGGTGAAAGCGATCTGGCCTGCCACGCCCGCAAAGGCCGCACGCCGCGCACCGAGGTCATGTATGCCGCCGGTGGCGTGTGGTATGTATACCTCTGTTACGGCATGCACGAAATGCTCAACCTTGTCACCGGTCCACGCGACTATCCTTCCGCCATTCTCATTCGCAGCGTCGAGGGTGTGATGGGCCCGGGTCGGCTGACGCGGACGCTCGCCATCGACCGCCGATTCAACGCCACGGTGGCCGCGCCGGCGGGGGGATTGTGGCTGGAAGACGACGGGTTTCGTCTGCCTCGTCGAGTCATCCAGTCCGCGCCGCGCATCGGAGTCGCCTACGCCGGTCCGGTATGGGCCGCCAAGCCGTGGCGGTTTTATTATGAGCCGCCGGTCAAGGATGGGCGAATGCCACCTCCAGGCCCGGCGTCTCGGTGTGCGAGGTGAGCAGGGCCACGGCCGTGCCAATTTGGAGTTTCACCTCGAAACGCACGGGCAGGTGTTGGGCGTTGTCGGCAATCCACACGCGCACCTCGCCGCCTTTGCGGAACATGCCCTTGGGCTTGCCGACCATGCGCGGGATGAGGAGTAGCGCGGTCTGTTTGCCGCCGGCGGTGTTCACGGTTTCGATACGCTCGGCGGTGATGTTCAGGTGGTAAAACTCGTTGTCGAATAGAACGAACACCTCGCGGGACTGTCCCGGCGAGAGGTTCCACTGGCGGGCTTGGACAAGCGTGGTGATGAAATCGGTGAAATGGCCGGGCGGCACGGCGAGTGTGGTGTTGCGGGCTGGCTTGAGGTGGTCGGTATAGACCGCTTCGGCTTTGGCGTAATCGAAGCGGATGGAGGCGTCCGTCTGGTCTTTCCGAGCCTTGGTCGTGGCCCGCGCTTCCAGCAGACGTCCGTCGTGTGCGTCGAAAAACGAATCTCCCGTGCCGTCGAAGGGAAAGAGCATGCGGATGAATCCCGTCGTGCTCGTACGGGTGGTGATACGCAACCGCGATACGCCGTCATGCGTCTCTTGGGTCGCCGCCAGATTGACATCGCCTGCTCCTAAAAATGGACCCCAACTCACTTGAAACGTGTAGCTCTCGCCGTCATGGAGTGCGTTCACCTCTCCGGCGAAAACCGGCGCACTAAAAACGAGGGCGCACAGGATAAAACGGACGAGGGGCATGCCGTGGGGTATGTCGGTGCGACTTGAAGTTATCGGTCGCTTAACCCCCGGCATCGAGGGAGTGTTTCCCCGGACCGGTGAACAACAATCCCAGGCATGCCGCCGCCAGTGCCGCTGGATGGGCCGCTGCCTCCCATCCGCCGAAGGGGTAATATTTCCAGATCGCGGCGACCGTCATCGTCACGAAAAGCGCGAGCGCGGCGGGTCGGTGCGCAAAACCCAGGATGAGCAGCAGGCCGCCCAAGGTTTCCGCCACGGCGGCCGCCAGTCCCCATCCGGTGTAACCGCAGGTGATGCCAAGGTAACTCACCGCCCGGCCCATCGAGGCCCAGGCCTCTGGTCCGCCCGCGAGCTTGGGAAAACCGTGCACGATCATGAACAACGCTCCGATGCCGGCACGCATGACGAGCAGGCCGAAATCGGAGAATTGATCCAGCGACTTCCACTTCACGTTCATGGCGACAGCGGATCGGAGGGTTTGGTTTCCACCTTGAAATACTTGCGTTTTACTAGGCGCCACGCGGTCACGAAGAACGCCGTCAGCGGGATCGCCAGAACCATGCCGAGGATGCCGTTGAGCGCCGTCCCCCAGAAGAAAATCGAAAACATGATCGCGACCGGATGCAACCCGGTGCGTTGGCCCATGATTCTCGGTGTGAGGAACCAACCTTCGGTCATTTGCACGAGACAGAACACGCCCAGCACGAAACCGACCAGCGAGGGCCCGCCGCCCGGCTGGAAAAACGCCAGCGGGATGGCGATGCTCAGGCCGAGGATGGTGCCGAGGTAGGGGACGATGTTGAACACGCCGAGGGCGAGGCCGATGAAGAGGCCGAACTTCAGCCCCACGACCGAGAATCCGATGGCCAGGAGCGCGCCCATCATCAGGCCGATGAGCAACTGGCCGCGAAAAAATGAAACGACGATGGAGATGAACTCACCGACAAGAAAAACCACGTCGTCGCGCAGGTCCGGCTTGAGGAAGGGCAGGTGCTGGCCGAGGTTTTTGGTCGGCTCGCGACTCGAAAGCAGGAAGAAAAAAAGATAGATGGGCACCACCGCCAGATGGGTCATGAAGCCGATGACATTGAGCGCTCCCACGCCGGCGGATTTGAGGGTGGGCATGGCGTGGTCGGCGAGTTGCCGGCCTTCGTTGATCATGCCATCGACGATCCTTTTGACCGTCTCGTTCTGCATCTGCACCCGCGCCAGACCGATCCAGTTCGGATAGTGAAGCTCGACGTAGTGGAACGCCTGCGACCACAACGTCGGGATGAAGGCGATGAAATCCAGCACTTGGGTGACGAGGGGCGGCGTGATGAGGAACAGCGCGCCCGCGACCACCAGCACAAAGGCGCCGTAGAGAATGAGCACCGCGCTCGTGCGCCGGAGCTTCAGTTTCGATTCCAACAGTTCCACGATGGGCCGCATGATCAGCGCCATGATGCCGGCCACCGCCAGCGGCCAGAGCACGCCGACGAAATGGCCGATCAAGTCTCCCAGCTTGTCGAGGCAATACACCAGCAGCGCGATGCAGCCGACAAAGGCCAGCAGGCTGACGGCAAACCCCACCAACCGCCGCTGGCCGGCGGTCAGCAGCCGTGATTCGATAGGTTCAGATTCAGCCATGGTCTTGACAACAATGCGCCCGCCCCTCCGACGCCAGCCGAAAGGTGCGTCTGCCGTCTTGCGTTCGCCTGCGATTGGTTAACTTGTCGATTGCCCGCATGCAGGCCGCGACCCACATCCACATCAAAGGTGCCCGTGAGCACAACTTGAAGAACATCGAGCTGCGCATCCCGCGTGGGAAGCTCGTGGTCGTCACCGGCCCGTCCGGCTCCGGCAAGTCGTCACTGGCCTTCGACACCATCTACGCCGAGGGCTACCGGAAATACATGGAGTCGCTCTCCACCCAGGCCCGCCAGGTCCTGGAGCAACTCAAGCGTCCCGACGTCGATTTCATCCACGGCCTTTCGCCCGTCCTCGCCATCGAGCAGCGCACCGGCGGCGGCTCGCCCCGCAGCACCATTGCCACCGTCACCGAGATCGCCGACTACGCCCGCCTCCTCTGGGCGCTCCACGGCGAGCAACGCTGCCCCAAGGACGGCGGCCGCGTCATCCTGCGCTCCCTCGACGACAACGTCGCCCGCGTCTTTCGCGAGGTTCCCGGCGAACGCATCATGCTCCTCGCGCCCGCCCTCAGCGCGAAGCCCTCCGTCCTCCGCGACGAACTTCCGCGCCTCCGTCAGCGCGGCTTTCAACGCGTCCGTCTCGACGGCGAGATCAAGAATCTCGACGACCCCAAGCTTCTCCCCACCGGAGCCGGCTCGAAGGAAATCCGCGTCGAGCTCGTGATCGACCGCCTCGTCGCCAGCGCCGACCAGCGCAGCCGCCTCGCCGACTCCCTCGAACTCGCCTTCCGCGAGGGCAAGGACCGTGCCATCGTCCTCGCGCAAAAATCCGCCGACGCCCCGTGGCGCGAGCTCACCCTCAGCCAGTCGCTCGCCTGCGAGATCTGCGGCGACATTTTTGAGAGGCTCACCCCGCGCCACTTCTCCTTCAACCACACCGAGGGCGCGTGCGGCACCTGCGGCGGGCTCGGCCGCAAGCTCCGCTTCGTCCCCGAGTTGGTGATCGCCGACCCCGAGAAATCCGTGCGCGGCGGCGCCATCAAGCCGTGGCGCATCGGCGGAAAAAATCTCATCATCAAGCACAACGCCCAGCTCAAGCAGCTCGCCGAGCAGCTCCCGTTCGACGCCGATACGCCGTGGAAAGACCTGCCCGCATCCGTGCGCGACACGCTGCTCAACGGGGCGGGCGAGCGGTTGTTCGCCTTCAAGCTGAGACGCATGCGCGAGCCCAAGGCCATGCCGTTCCCCGGCATCCTCGCCGACCTTGAGACGAGCTGGCGCGACACCGGCAGCGACGGCTTCCGCGCGCGCCTCACCACGTTCATGGTCAGCGGCGAATGTCCCGAGTGCCACGGCAACCGCCTCAACGCCCGCAGCGGCGGCGTGCGCGTCGCCGGCAAAAGCCTTCCGGAGTTCTTCGCCCTCGACGTCGGCGCCGCCCACGCCTTCGCCAATTCCCTCGTCGTTACGCTTGGCGAGAGCGACGCCCTCCGCGAGATCGTCACCGGCATCGAGCAGCGCCTCCGCTTCCTCCTCGAAACCGGTCTCGGCTACCTCACGCTTGAGCGCGACTACGACACGCTTTCCGGCGGCGAGGCCCAGCGCGTGCGCCTCGCGACCCAGCTCGGCATGGGGCTGATGGGCGTGATCTACGTCCTCGACGAGCCGAGCATCGGCCTGCACCCGCACGACAACCAGAAGCTCCTCGACACCCTCCGCGAGCTGCGCGACCGCGGCAACACCGTCCTCGTGGTCGAGCACGACGAGGAAACCATGCGCATCGCCGACGAGATCATCGAGCTCGGCCCCGAGGCCGGCACCGAGGGCGGGCAACTTCTCTTCCAAGGCCCGCCCGCCGCCCTCATCGCCGCCCCACCCTCCGTCTCCCGCACCGGTCCCTATCTCGCCCGCAAGATCCGCGTCACCAAGGACGCGAAGACCAAAAAGAGCGACGGCGTCTTCCTCACCGTGCGCGAGGCCCGCGCCAACAACCTCCGCGATGTCGATGCGCGTTTCCCCGTAGGCTTGCTCACCGTCGTCACCGGCGTGTCCGGCTCCGGCAAGAGCACGCTCGTCAACGACGTGCTCGCCGCCGCCGCCGCGCGAAAATTAAACGGCGCCAAGTCCATCCCCGGCAAGCACCGCGCCATCGAGAACCTCGATCTCTTCGAGAAGCTCGTGCAGGTGGACCAGTCGCCCATCGGCCGCAGCCCGCGCTCGAACCCCGCCACCTACACCAAACTCCTCGACCTCCTGCGCGATCTCTTCGCCACCGTGCCGCTCGCCAAGGTCCGCGGCTACAAGGCCAGCCGCTTCTCCTTCAACGTGCGCGGCGGTCGCTGCGAACGCTGCCAGGGCGACGGCGTCATCAAGCTCGACATGCAGTTCATGGCCGACGCCTACGCGCCGTGCACCGGTTGCGGCGGCCGCCGCTTCAACCGCGAGACCCTCGAGATTCTCTTCCACGGCAAGTCCATCGCCGACGTCCTCGACATGACCGTGCGCGACGCCATGCAGCTCTTCCGCAACATCCCCCGCGTGATGGACAAGCTCGAGACGCTCAACGCCGTGGGTCTCGGCTACCTCGCGCTCGGCCAGTCCGCCACCACGCTCTCCGGCGGCGAGGCCCAGCGCCTCAAACTCTCGCTCGAGCTGAGCAAGCGCCAGCAGGGAAACGTGCTCTACATCCTCGACGAGCCCACGACCGGCCTGCACTGGGTGGACATCCAGCACCTCATGGATCTGCTCTTCAAACTGCGCGACGCGGGCAACACCCTCGTCGTGATCGAGCACAACCTCGACGTCATCCACATGGCCGACTGGCTGATCGACCTCGGTCCCGGCGGCGGCGCCGCCGGCGGCGAGATCGTCTATGCGGGCGACTGCGCCGGGATCGAGAAGGAGTCGCGCAGCCTCACCGGACAGGCGCTGGTCAGATGGAGCCGGGCTTAGCGCGTCGTCAGCGGTCGCGCCAAAACCAAGCTGGGTGATCGCAAACCCAGGCGGGGCTCTCTAAATGGCAGGTGCGGTGGGCAAAAAACCGAATGCGGGCGGAAGAAAACCGAGTGCGGTGACAAGAAAACCTAGTGCGGTGATAATAAAACCTAGTGCGGTAGTCTTAAAACCGATTGCGGTAATAGGAAAACCGATTGCGGTAATAGTAAAAATTAGCGCGGTAGTCGTAAAAAGGATTGCGGCAATAGGAAAAACTAGTGCGGCGATAATAAAAGTTAGCGTGGTAGGAGTAAAAACTAGCGTGGTGATAAGAAAACCTATCGTGGTAATAGTAAAAAGTATCGCGGTAATCGTAAAACCGATTGCGGTCGGGCCAATTTAACCCGAAAACACGCCAAAATCGGTCAAAAACACGGGAAAACCCACAGTCAGCGTGTAAAAATAAGCCGCAAGACAATGATCCGACAACCGGTTCTGGTGGAAAAATCGAGGGTTGCCCTGTTTTGCATGCCCGGACTCCCCCCGTGTTACCCGGTGCGGAGCCGAGCCAGCCAAGTCTGGACGAAGAAGACTTCAATTCGGACGGGGAACTGCGAAGGCTGCGGCTATAGTTTGCTCACGCATGCTGCGATTCTCGCTGAGAGCAGGTGGTTTGGTAAATTTGACGTTCCAAACGCCGTTTTTCTTTTCGATTTCAAAATACTGAAAACCAAGCAGGCCGCCTGTCATAACATGCACCAAGGCTACAGTGCCTCCACCTCCAGTTCCCTGCTGCCACTCAGACCAAGTGCCATCCCAGTAGCGGTATTGCTCGCAGAAGATGCAAAAGGTATATCGTTCGCTCACGCCGTTCATGCGGTCGGTTTCCGAGAAGCTGCGAGCCTCGAAGCTCATCGTGGGTTTATTGAGTTCCACCAAGCGAGGCTTTTGGGTTCCCGCTCTGGTTTCCAACGCTAACCAACGTCCTCCGCGTTCACTAAATCGGGCATTTAGTAGTGTGATCGAAAACTTCTCCGCTTCGGATATGGGTCTTGGGGTCTCTGCCTTCTTTTCGCATCCCGAGAAGCTCAACGGCATGGCGATGGAAATGAAAACCAGCAGACAAAGACATTTAACACGCATGGTATTTATCATTTGGTTAGGTATTCATTACGCTGTTGCATTTTGGGTAGCTCGTGCAACCCCCGAAGGTGTTGCCGACGTTGGCTCCTTTGCTGGCGACACGTTCGACCATGACGCCGCCACACTTTGGGCAACCCCTTCGGGCTGCATGCCGGTCGTTAGTGTTTTGGGAAGAGCTTTGGCGATGGGGTGGGCCATGGGGGCAGTTGTTCTTACATCATCGAGTGCTACACCAATGTGTAACCGTTTTCGGTTCGGGTGATCTTGCCAAGATTCATCAACCACAAGAGGCGGAAATTGACTTGGGCAAACGTGCTCCACTCGACTCCGAGATTTTCTTTGAGGAAGGCCATGACGTCGGCTTCGGTTTGGGCTGCGGGGGCATTCCGGAGCAACTCCATGATCTCTTCGATACCGAGGACGTTGGCTGCCAGAACGGTGTAGAGGAATTCTGAGCTACGGGTGGATTGCACCTTCTGTCCGTTGTCTGTGAGAACATACTTGCCGTCTTCGAGGGTGGTTGTGCCGATGGTGCGAGGGACATTCACATAGCCTGCCGCTGTCTTCTCACTCTTCACTTGCGGGAAGGTTTCCATGATCCAGCGCGACAGCTCCGACTTGGTCATCGGTGTGGCGTGAAGCGCATCGAGAATTTGATAGAGGGTCTCGACGTAGGCATTGATACCGCCGGGAAGCGGCCAGAGGCCGCGACGCTTACCTTTGCCGTCGTCTTCTTCCTCATCGGTGGTGGAGTTATCGAAATAGTCAGCATCGAGCGCGAAGACCGGCATCAACTCTTTCGTCACGCCAATCTCGTTAGTGAAGAGAAGATCAAGCAGTTTATCGCCGTTCACCAAAGCAACCGGCATCTTGTTAGGCGCGCTTGCTTCGATTATTCCTGCTTTGGTGAAATTGGAGGAAGTAATCACAAGTCCTCGCTGATCGACCTCGGCGCTGCCTCGCAGTTGGGCGATGACGTCTCCCCCGATTTTATTGTCGGGTTTGTAACGTTTGACCTGAACGACGGTTTTCACGCTCGTGATACCGCCCATGGTCAAGATTGCAGAAATATCGATGCCTTTGTCGCCGCTTCGCCCGGTAACCTTCACCGACTCGTAGCCGAGTTTGCTGAGTAACTCACCAACCAATACCTCGAACTGGCTGGATTCCATCGCCAAGAGTTTGGCGAGAAGCTGATCACGGACAGATCGATTTTGATTATCGATGATGACATCGGCCGACATAGCCGAGCTGCGGGCCTCGTTGAGGGTGAATTTACCACGGCCGACTTTCTTGAAGGGTGTTTTGGGGTTATTACTGATGTCGACGTAGAGCTGAGCCCCCATTGTGGCGTCGGGTGTCGCGCCTTCCGTTTCTATAATGCCGGCCTCGAGCGCTAGCTCGACGATCTCGTTTGGCGAAAGCGGACGATCCGATTTCCCGAGAATCTGCTCGGCGGCCTTTTTGAATGAAAGCGGTGTAGGCATGATGGGGAAGGCGATGGTCGATCAGAGGAAGATGAACTTTGTGACGGCGGCGGGGCTGGTGGTCTTGGAAGACAGGCGACGGGGAGTTTGTGGCGCGCGCAAGGCGCGGGTGCAACGCTGGGTTCGGGGAATTCGCGTATAAGCGATGCCATGCGAGTGGGGAGACTGGCGACGGCGGACACGAAAAAGCCCGTTCGCCGGGGAAGGGGCGAACGGGCCGGGAAGGCTGACTTACTTCTTAAACCCGTCGGGGTTTTCGGAGTGCCACTTCCAGGCGGTCGCCACGATGGGCTCGATGGTCTTGTATTTGATCTGCCAGCCGAGTTCGTTGATCGCCTTCGACGAGTCGGCGTAGAGCGCGGGCGGGTCGCCGGCGCGGCGCGGCGCGATCACGGTGGGCACTTTCCTGCCGGTGACCTTCTCCACGGCGGCGATCACTTCGAGCACGGAGGTGGGCGTGCCGGTGCCGAGATTGTAGAAGAGCGCGGTGCCGGGCTTGTCGAGCTTGTCGAACACGCCGATGTGCGCGCGGCTCAGGTCGTCCACATGCACGTAGTCGCGCAGGCAGGTGCCGTCCGGCGTGGGGTAGTCGGTGCCGAAGATATTGACGTTCTCGCGCCGGCCCACGGCGGCGTCGATCAGGAGGGGGATGAGGTGCGTCTCGGGGTTGTGCTGCTCGCCGATGGTGCCGTCCTCGGCCGCGCCGGCGGCGTTGAAATAGCGGAAGGCGGCGAAGCTCAGGCCGTAGGCGCGCGCGAAGGCCTTGAGGGCGTTTTCGACGTCGAGCTTGGTCTGGCCGTAGGGGTTGATGGGCGCCTGCGGCATCGTTTCCACCAGCGGCATCTTTTCGGGGATGCCATAGGTCGCGCAGGTGGACGAGAAGACGAACTTCTTCACGCCGGAGCCCATCATGCAGCGCAGGAGGTGGAGCGTGGCGGCGACGTTGTTGAAATAGTATTTGAGCGGGTCGGTGACGCTCTCGCCCACGTAGGCGTAGGCGGCGAAGTGCATGACGACGTCGGTCTTTTCCTTGCGCAGGATCTTGCCGACCTCGCTCTCGTTGCCGAGATTCACGCTGTAAAACGGAATATCCGGGGAGACGGCGGCGCGGTGGCCGAAGACGAGGTTGTCGAGCACCACGGGGTTGTGGCCCGCCGCGACAAGCTGACGAACACAGTGACTGCCGATGTAGCCGGCGCCTCCAACAACAAGAACGTTCATAATGGAACCAGCCTTGTATTGCTTTTGGGGCGTGGTTGGCTAGCGATTTCCTTTGCCCATGTCCTTCAAACCCGCACGCATCGTCATCACCGGAGTCGGTCTGACCGCGCCCAACGGCAACACGCTGGCCGAATTTCGCCGGAATCTGCTCAACGGCGTGGCGGGGATCGAGAAGATCGATGTCCGCTACATGGGCGAATGCCTGGCCGGCGTCTGCCACTACGATCCGCTCAAGTATCAGAAGAAAAAGGAGCTCCGGGTGGGCACGCGCGCCGGCTCCATTTCCATTTATTGCGCACGCGAGGCCGTGGCGGACAGCGGCGTGAACTTCGAAGGCTTTGCCAAGGACCGCATCGGCATCTACGTCGGCACGACCGAGCACGGCAACGTGGAGACGGAAAACGAAATCTACGCCATCTCGAAGTTCGGCTACGACACGAAGTATTGGTCGCACTATCACAACCCGCGCACCGTCTCGAACAACCCGGCGGGCGAAGTCTCGCTCAACCTCGGCATCACGGGGCCGGCCTACACGATCGGCGCCGCCTGCGCCGCGGGCAACATGGGCCTCATCCACGCGACGCAGATGCTGCGCCTCGGCGAGGTAGACATGGCGATCTGCGGCGGCGTGAGCGAGTCGATCCATACGTTTGGCATTTACGCGGGTTTCAAATCCCAGAACGCGCTCGCCACCCACGCCGACCCGAAGAAGGCCTCGCGGCCCTTCGACCGGGATCGCAACGGCATCGTCATCTCGGAGGGCGGCGCGCTTTACACCCTTGAACGCCTCGGCGACGCCGTGGCGCGCGGCGCGAAGATCTACGGCGAGATCGCCGGCTACTGCGTCAACAGCGACGCCAGCGACTATGTCCTGCCGAACCCCGGCCGCCAGGCCGAGTGCGTGCGCAAAGCCCTCGGCGTCGCCGGTCTCGCCCCGAAGGACATCCACATCGTCAACACCCACGCCACCGCGACGCCGATGGGCGACATTCAGGAATGCGAGGCGATCCGCGCGGTTTTTGGCGAAGGTTGTCCCGACACCTACATCAACAATACCAAGAGCTACATCGGCCACTGCATGGGCGCGGCGGGTGCGCTGGAACTGGCGGGCAACCTGCCGTCGTTCGACGACCTCGTGGTGCATCCCACCATCAACGTGGACAACCTCGATCCGCAGTGCGCGTTGCCCGGGCTCGTGCTCAACACCCCGAAAAAGGTCGGCCGGGTTGACGCCATCCTGAACAACTCGTTTGGTATGCTCGGCATAAATTCCACGTTGATTGTGAAACGGTTTGTGCCCTGACTCGCCCCCCACTCCACGAAAATGACCAAAGACGAAACCAAAAAGCTGGTCCTCGAAATCATCGCCGACATCGCGCCGGACGAAGACATTTCCAATCTCAAGGGTGACGTGCGCTTGCGCGATCAGATGCAGTTGGATTCGATGGACTTTCTCGACATCGTGATGGAGCTCCGCAAGCGCCACAACATCGAGGTGCCCGAGGCCGACTACATGGAGCTTGCCACGCTCGACAGCTGCGCCGCCTACCTCGCGCCGAAATTCGCCGCGTTGGGCAAATAACCGCTCTGTCACCCACCAATTTTAAGGCCTGACCTCGGTCAGGCCTTTTTTGCGCACTCCGTGAACACCGCCACCCATTACGACGTCGCCATCATCGGGGCCGGCATGTCTGGCCTCGCCGCCGGCATCCGGCTGGCGCATTTCGGCAAGAAGGTGTGCATTTTCGAGCGGCACAACGCGGTCGGCGGGCTCAACGGATTTTACAGCATCGCCGGCCGAAAATATGACGTGGGGCTCCACGCCATGACCAACTTCGTGCGGCCCGGCGTCAAAGGCTCGCCGCTGGGAAAGCTCCTCCGCCAGCTCCGCATCGACCGCGACGAGTTCGCCTTGTGCGAGCAGAAGCGCTCCCGCGTCGCCTTCGGTCCGCACGGCGAAACCTCGCTGACGTTCACCAACGATTTCGCCGTCTTCGAGGCGGAGATCGCCGCCAAATTTCCCGCGCAGATCGATGGATTCCGCCGGTTGGTCGCGTTGGTTAAAATCTACGACGACGTTTCGCTGGCCGCGCAACCGGAGTCCGCCCGGATGATCGTGCGCCGCCACGTGACCGATCCGCTGCTGGAGGACATGCTGTTCTGCCCGGTGATGTATTACGGCAGCGCGACGGAGCGCGACATGGAGTTCGGCCAGTTCGTCATCATGTTCAAGGCGCTCTTCCTCGAAGGCTTTGCCCGCCCCTTCGACGGTGTGCGCGTGATCCTGCGCGTCCTGTTGGAAAAATACCGTCAGGCCGGCGGCGAGCGCCGTATGAAGTGCGGCGTTCAAAGGATCATCACCCGCGAGGGCAGGGCGTCGTCGCTTCTGCTCGACGACGGCAGCGAGGTGATCGCCACGCACGTCATCAGCACCATCGGCGCGTCGGAAACGGAAGCCCTCATGCAGGCTGAGCGGCGTCAGGACGCCGCCGTCCATCCTGCGGGTCGCCTCAGCTATTGCGAGACGATCACCGTGCTCGACCGCCAGCCCGCCGCGCTTGGCTGGGGCGACGACACGATCGTGTTTTTCAACGACTCGGCGAAGTTCACCTACGCGGCGAGCGAGGCGCAGGTCGATACCCGCAGCGGCGTCATCTGCATGCCCAACAACTTCGATTTCGGCGCCGGTCGCGAGCTGCCCGAAGGCCTGTTCCGCTGCACCTGTCTCGCCGGTTACGACCGGTGGGCGCATCTACCGGAAGCGGCTTACCGCTCCGACAAGGCGCGGTGGTATGCCGAGATCCAGCGCAGCGCCCAACGCTTTCTGCCTCCGCTGCCGTCGCCCGATGCGCTGACGCGCGCCACCGTGGCGACCGACATGTTCACGCCGCGCACCATCACGAAGTTCACCGGCCACGCCGGCGGGGCGATCTACGGTTCGCCGGTGAAAATCCGCGACGGTCGCACCGCGTTGACCAATCTTTATCTCGCCGGCACCGACCAGGGATTTCTTGGCATCGTCGGCGCGATGCTCAGCGGGATCTCCATGGCCAATTTCCACATCCTGCAGGCGCGCAGCCCGGCCCAGACCTAGGAATGCGGTCGGCTGCCGGTCGCGAATCAGCCGGCGAGGCGGAAGTCGATGAGGCGCTTGAAGCGGTCCACCTTGTCCACGATCACTTCGATCTTGGCGCCCAACTCGAAGGTTTTTTTCGTGCGACGGCCGATGAGCGCGGTGCCGGCGGAATTTGGGTTGTAGTAATCTTCGGGCAGCGAGTTGGTCGGCAGGAAGCCAAACGTCATGGATTCGGTCAGCTCGACAAAAAGACCGTGCGGGCGGACGTCGGTGATGACGGCGGCGAAGATCGTCTTGGTTTGCTTGGCCAGCTCGCGCTCGAAGAATTCGAGGAGCTTGATCTTCACGCTCTCGCGTTCGGCCTCGGTCGAGTTGATTTCGGTGAGGCTCAGGTGTTCGCCGAGGGTCACCATCTTGGCGGCGGTGTAGGCGAAGGCATGGCCGGCCGGGGCGGCGTAGCCTTCGAACTTGATCAGGTATTGGTCCAGCACGCGATGGACGACCAGGTCGGAGTAGCGGCGGATGGGCGAGGTGAAGTGAGTGTAGTCGTTCTTCGCGAGGCCGAAGTGGCCGTCGGCGGTTCCTCGATAGCAGGCTTTCTTGAGGCTGCGGAGGAGCTGGGTGCGCAACGTATAACCCTGCGGATGCTTTTCGAGGGTGAGGAGGAGCCTTACGATTTCCCCGCGCTTGGTGAGGTCGCCGGTGTGGACTTGAAACGTGGCGAGGAACTCGCGCAGCTCGGCGAGTTTTTCGGGATCGGGCTCGTCATGGACGCGGTAGAGCGAGGGCAGGCTCTTCGAACGCGTGAGGTGGGCGACGGCCTCGTTGGCGGCGAGCATGAACTCCTCGATGAGCTGGTGGCTTTCGTCGTGGAGGATTTTTTCGAGGCGGTCGGCGTAGCCCTCGGCGTCGACGAAGACCTTGGTCTCGGGCATGTCGAGATCGAGGCTGCCGTTGGCCATGCGGTCGCGGCGCAGTTTATAGGCGATGGTCCAGAGTTTTTTCACCCACGTCTGGAGATCGGTGAGCTCGGCGTCGGAGAGGGAGCTGAGCGCTCGGCCGGTGGAGCCGGTCTGGTGCTTTGGCGGGAGAGGTAGGGCGCGGATCTTATCGAGGCTTTTTTCGAAGAGGAGCGCGTAGGCCTGTTTGTAGGTGAGGCGCTTGCGGCTGCGGATGACGGTGTTGGCGTAGGTGTGTCCCTTGGGACGGCCTTTGGAGTCGAAGTTAAGGAAGACGGCCTTGGTGAGCCGGTCCTGCGCCTCGACGAGCGAGCAGAGGCCGTTGGACAATTTCTCCGGCAGCATCGGAATGACCGTGCCGACGAGGTAGGTGGAGTTGCCGCGCCGCTGGGCTTCCTTGTCGAGGGCGGTGCCGGTCTTCACGTAGGCGGAGACGTCGGCGATGTGGACGCCGATGCGGGTGTCGCCGTTGTCGAGGGTTTCGAGGGAGAGCGCGTCGTCGAAGTCCTTGGCGTCGTCGGGGTCGATGGTGAACACCGGGATCTCGCGGTAGTCGAGGCGGCCGACGATTTCCTGCGGGCGCACGGTGTCGTGGAGGGCGGCGACCTCGCGTTCGACTTCCACCGGGAAGGTGGGGTCGAGGTTGAACTTGTGGTAGATGCCGGCGAGTTCGGCGCGCGGCTCGAAGGTCTTGCCGAGGCGCTCGACGATCTCGCCCTCGATCATCTTGTTGCGCTGGGTCCACGGAGCGAGTTTCACGACGACCTTGTCGCCGGAGACGGGGGCGGGCTTGAGTTTGCCGGAGGCGGGGTCGGACACGACGATGTCGTGGATGATGCGCGGGTCGTCGGGGCGGACGTAGTAGGTGCTGCGGATTTTCTGTAAATTGCCGACGATGGTGTCGCGGGCGCGCTCGACGACGCGCATGACGCGGCCGGTGCGCTCCGTGCCGCGACCGTCGCGCCGCTCGCGGATGCCGGGGTTGACGACGATCTCGACGGTGTCGCCGTGCAGGGCGAGGCCGGTGTCGTCCGGGAAAATCTGGATCGCGTCGGGCTCCAGTCCGTGTCCGGTCTTCGGGAGAATGACAAAGGCGGAGCCGCCCTGGCGAAACTGGATGCGGCCGGTGGTCGTGTCGGGCGCGGCGACGGCACCGGCCTTGCGGCTCGGCGAGAAAATTGGGCGGGAGCGGGACGAGCCTGCTTCGGCGCGGCCTTGGTTGGAGGGGGCGCGGCCGGGGAGGGCGAGGCGGTCGCCTTTGACCAGCGCGAGATCGCCCTTGGCCAGCATGCCCTTGATCTCGTGGGCGAGCGTCGGGCGTTGCTTTTTGTTGAGCCCGAGGGCGCGAGAGAGGTCGAGGACGGTGCCGGGCCGGTAGTTGGACTGGCGGAGGAGTTCCAAGATGCGTTCGCGATATTTCATGCCTTTGTAGATGGCGTTAAAACCTCGATGACCGGGTTTTTGCAGTGGAAATAAGGCAATGTCACCGGATAGAGTGGCGCGATGAAAATCGTCCATGTCGCCAGCGAATTGTTCCCCTACATAAAAACGGGAGGGCTGGCGGATGCCGTGGGGGCGCTTTCCTCGACGCTGGCCGATCTGGGGCACGAGGTGTCGGTGTTCGTGCCGGGCTACCGGGCGGTGGTGGATCATCCTCTGGCAGCGGCGGCGAAACGAACGCTCCGGCTGCGCATCGAGATGGGCGACACGTTCATGAGCGGCGAGGTCGTGACCTTCTCCCCCAAGCCCAATCTCAAGGTCTATCTGGTGTGCCGGGACGAGTTTTTCGACCGGCGTCATCCATATGGAACATCCGAGCGGGATTATGAGGACAACCACCACCGGTTCATTTTCTTCTGCAAGGGCGTGGTCGAGACCCTGCGTTTTCTGGAGCTGCGCGCCGATGTGATCCACGGCCACGACTGGCAGTGCGGCCTGCTGCCGGTGTTGCTGCGCCACGCCGAGCAACGCTATGCCACGACCCTCGCGATGAAGACGGTGTTCACGATCCACAACATCGCGTTCCAAGGGGTTTTCCCGCTGAGGTCTTTCTACCGCACCAATCTCCCCGACGAACTCATGGGCATCGACGGCGTGGAGTTCTACGGGCAGATGAGCATGATGAAGGCCGGCATCCTTTTCGCGGACCGGGTGACGACGGTGAGCCCGCGCTATGCGCGCGAAATCCAGACGCCCGAGTTCGGCTGCGGTCTCGAAGGCGTGGTGGGCACGCGGGCGGACGACATCGTGGGTCTGATCAACGGCATCGACACGGACATCTGGAACCCGGCGAAAGACGCCCTGATCCCGGCCAAATACACGCCCGAAGCCCTCGCTGGAAAAGCGGCCTGCCGCGCCGAACTGCTCAAACAAAACGGTTTCAATCCGAAGTTCGCCGGACCGGTCGTCGGTATGGTCTGCCGGTTGACGGAGCAAAAGGGCGTCGACCTGGTCGTGGCCAACGAGGCTTTTTTCAAGGCGAACGACGTGCGTTTCATCGTGCTCGGCACGGGCGACAAACTGCTGGAGCAGGCGCTGCGCAAGCTGGCGGAGGCGTTGCCGGGTCGCGTGGCGGTCTGCACGCGTCTCGACGAGGCGATGAGCCATCTGGTGGAGGCGGGGAGCGACTTTTTTCTCATGCCGTCTCGCTTCGAGCCTTGCGGACTCAACCAGATGTATTCGCAGGCCTACGGAACCGTGCCGCTCGTCACGCGCGTTGGCGGGCTGGCCGACACGGTTGTCGATGTCGAGGCGAGTGCGGAAGCGGGCACCGGCATCCTGTTCGCGCCCACCGCCGAGGGCGTGGGCGAGGGGTTGAAGCGGGCGCTGGCGCTTTATGCCGCCCCGGCGGTTTTCAAGGCCGCCCAACTTCGCGGCATGAGGCGCGATTTCAGCTGGAGCACGGCGGCCAAGGCCTACGAACGGCTCTACGACGACGCGATCTGAGCGGAGCTTCTTACGGTGTTTTGGATGCCAATCGAGGCGCGTTTCATGAGATGGCGGCGATCTTGTGCGCAACTTGTCCGCCGCGCCCGGGGAGATGCACGGTGGCACCCACGGTCTGCCCGATGAGCTGGCGACCAAGGGGCGACGAGGGTGTCACCACCACGAAATCCAAGTCCCCTGCGCGGGCTTCGAGTCCGCCGTGACGGGGGCCGAGAAAATAGACGCTCTTCCGTCCCTTGGCTTCCAACGTCACGAGCGCACCGACGGCCACGGTTGCATGGGGTGTGAAATCAGACATATCAAGCGACTGATAAACGCTGATGCTTTCAGCGATTTCTGCGGCGAGCCGGGCCTGGCCTTCCGCCAAGTAAGCGGCTTCCTGGCTGCGCGTATCGAATTGCCCCTCGGCTTTGTTTTCCACGCTGGTGGCTTCGTCTCTGGATTCGTGAGCGGCGCGGGTTTGCAATTCGAGTTCACGATGGAGCTGGGCGACGATGGCGTCGCGGATGGGGGCTTTTGGCATCAGCCCAACCTTAATGATCCTGCCGTTTGAAGCCAGCGAAACCATCAGGCCGAGGCGGGCTGGCGCAGACTGAGCAGGTGTTTCACCCGCTCGACGAGTTCCTTCGGGCTGAAAGGCTTGGTAAGATAGTCGAGGGCGCCCAGATCGATCCCGATGTTGCGCGCATCGTTTGTGGCCCAAGCGGTGATGATGATGATGGGAATTGTTGCGGTTTCCGGGTCGCGTCGGAGGATTTCGCATACGCCGAAGCCGTCGATGTCCGGCAGCATCAGGTCGAGCAAAATGAGATCGGGCCGGCGGAGCTCGACGCTGGCGATCGCTTCGCGACCGGTGGCGGCGGTTTGCACCTCGCAGCCGGCGCGCGTCAGGTGGAAGCGCACCAAGTCGGTCACGTCTTGCTCGTCGTCAACACTCAGGATTAAGGGAGGCACCATATCATCCTAGACCTCGTGCGTGGCGAATGGATGCCGTTATGGTTACGAAACGGTGAATTAGCATTCCATATTCGCATCGGCATCCCATGCGAGCAGGCTCGGAGCCGGACGCATCAACCGGTTGTCACGATACGCCGTTCCAATTCGGCCAGCACCGTTTCCATGGGCCGCAGATTTTTGGCGGAGAAGAGCAGATTGATGCGGGCGATCACCTGTTGAATGACGCCGTCGGGACACGAGGCGCCGCCGGTGATGAGGATGCGTTTCGGGGTATGCTGATCATCCGGCCAGAGCGGGAGAACAGCCACCCGACCGACGGGATCGCCGATGCCGGGAAATACATAGTGCTCCACTTCATCGAGCGAGCGGATGTTGCGTTCGCTTTGGATGAAAAACGCCTTGGCCCCGAGTTTTTGGGCGCAAAGCCGGTAAAGCTGGTAGGTGTTGGAGGAGTTTTTCCCGCCGATGATAAACGCGGCGTCGAGCGGGCCGGCAAGGGCGCGGGCGAGGGCGTCCTGATTGACCTGCGTGGCGTAACACAGCGTATCGTTGCGGCCGCTGCCACCCACGCGCGGCGGCTCGCCGGGAAGATCGGGGCCGAATTTCTGGAGGTAAAGATCGCGCAGGGTGGCGATGATCTCCCGAGTCTCGTTCATGAGCAGGGTCGTCTGATTGACGACGGCCACGCGGGAGAGATGCTTGTCCACATCGAATCCCGGAGTGTGGCGGCCGGCGAAATGATCAAAGAAGCGGGCGCGCACGCCCGGGTCGTCGCTCGCGATGATCTCGCAGAGCAGGCGGGTCTCGGCGACGTCGCGCACGATCACGGCGGGGGCGTAGCGGAGGGTGTTGGAGAACGTGGCCTTGGTTTCCTCGTGCTCATGTTTGCCGTGGATGATGACGGTGTATCCGTCGCGGCCGTAGGCGCGGGCCGCCTTCCAGACTTTTTCCACGAGCATGCAGGTGGCATCGTAGGCATAGACCGCGAGGCCCTTGCGAACGAGGCGCTTTTTATCCTCATCGGTCGCGCCGAAGGCGGGGATGATCACGATGTCGTCCGGGGTCAGCGAGTCCCACAACAGCACTTCGTCGCCCGCGCCGGAGGCCTTCCGTCCGTCGATGGTGAAGGGGACGCCCTTGTCGCTTTGGAGGTAGCGCAGGCCGCGCCGGAGGAGGTCTTCGTTGACGAACGGATTGTGGATCAGCTCGGAGAGCATGAAGACGCGGCGCCCAGGGTTGGCCGTGAGGGTTTCGTAGGCGCGTTCGATCGCGTTTTTAACACCGAGACAAAACCCGAAGTGGCTGGGCAAAACATAGCGCACGGCGCCGAAGTCCAGCGTCACCGGATCGGCGGCGGAGCGTTCGAGCTGGCGGGTGAGCATCTTGAGGGCGGCGCAAAGCCGCGATTGGTAAAGTGCGCCGGAGACGGGATCGTTGGCGTAGGTCTCCGGGTTGCGCTCCTTCTCGGGGCGGAATTTGTAGATGAAATCGTTTTCCCCGAGGTGCAGGTAGGGAATTTCGATCAGGTGCGGTTCCAGTCCGAGCAAGGCCGTCTGGAGTGATGGGGCGAGTAAGGGACCACCGGACTCCAGATTTTCAATGGAGCGGAATTCGACGGCGGGATCGGCGGGCGAACCTTTGACTTGCACGAGGAAGAAGCGCTCGGTGCCGTCGTCGTTGCCGAATGACTCCACCGGTGGTGTGTGGGTTGGGAAACAATCCGCGAGCTTGCGAGTGACGGTCGCCAAATTATCGCCGGTGAACGCCGGTTCGAACAGCGGTCCTTTTTTGCGCACGGCGAGCTGGTTCGACGCATTGAACGCGAGGAAGGCAAGAAGCGGTGAAGAGGCGGTGCGAGTCTCCGGCATGACGGGTAACGCAACACCGCGCGCCTTCATGGGTCAAGCGGGTGTCGGTTTGGATTTGGACGTGCGAATGGCGAAATGACGTTGAAGCCGCGACCGAGGTTCATGTTAGCTGGCGCGATTGAAAGCCGCTGAAAAAAACTGGCCGGTCCCGACCTTGATCATCCTCACGGCGATCAACCTGTTCAATTACCTCGACCGGCAGGTGTTGTCGGCGGTGCTCACCCCGATCAAGGACGAGTTGCATCTGACCGATGGAGAACTCGGCTGGCTGGCGACGACGTTCATGGTCGGGTATTTTTTGACCTCGCCGATTTTCGGTTATCTTGGCGACCGGTTTTCGCGCAAAGGGCTGATCGCCGCAGGCGTGGTGGTGTGGAGTCTTGGCACGGTGTTGTCGGGCGCGGCGCATGGCTTCTGGTCGCTGGTGATGTTCCGCGTGATGGTGGGGCTGGGCGAGGCGAGCTATGGCACGATCAGTCCCGGCTGGATCGCCGATCTTTTCCCGCCGGCGCGGCGCAACAACGCGCTTTCGATTTTTTACGCGGCGATTCCGGCGGGGTCGGCGTTGGGCTACATCGCTGGCGGCGTGATCGCCGCCCGTTATGGCTGGCGCGAGGCTTTTTGGGTGGCTGGAGTGTCGGGAGCCGTGCTGGTGCCGGGCCTGCTGGGGTTGCGCGAACCGAGGCGAGGCGCGGCGGATGCCCCGGAGGCGCCGGGCGTGGATGTCGGCGTGAAAGGCCGGGCCGGTTACAAAGAGATTTTGAAGCGGCCGCTGTATCGCTTGCTCGTGCTGGGGTATGTCGGGCAGACGTTCACGCTGGGTGGTTTTGCGATCTGGGCGCCGACGTTTCTATATCGAGTCCACGGGATGAAGCTGGAGGAGGCGGCGTGGTTTTTCGGGCTTTCGCTGGTGGTCACCGGATTGGTTGCCACGCTGCTGGGCGGCTGGCTTGCGACCCGGTGGCGGCAACACAACCGGGCGGCTTATGCATGGGTTCTTGGCGGGAGCACGCTGCTCGGCGCTCCGGCGGCTTTCGCCGCATTCATGGCGCCTGATCCCTCGCTGGCGAAGGTGATGCTGGTGGCTTCGATGTTTCTGCTTTTCCTTTCCACCGGCCCGGTCAACACGTTGATCTTGGAAACGGTTCCGGTGGGTGCGCGGGCCAGCGCGATGGCGGCCTCGATTTTCAGCATTCATTTATTTGGCGACCTGCCGTCGCCGCTGCTGGTCGGGATGGTTTCCGATCATATCGGGTTGGCCAAGGCGGTGCTGTTGCTGCCGTGCGCGCTGTTGTTCGGCGCATTTTTTTGGCTATGGCTGGCGCTAAAAATGCAGCGCGTGGCGGAAGCCTGATCAGGGTGCCTCGGGGGCGTCGTCGCTGGGGTCGTCGAAGGAGTGCCCCGCGAAACCACCGTTGAAGAAGTTCTCGTCCTCCAAGATGGCCATGACGCGGTCGGTCACTGTTTTCCGGTCGGCGGCGGCGAGATTGGAATATTCAAGGGTGATGAACTCGGCGATGCCCGCGCGGGCTTCCTTGCGATCGGTCACCCCGTCGAGAAAATCATCCGCGTGGTCGGCGATATCGTTGATGATGTGGCGTAAGTCCATGCGCCAAACTTGGGGAAAAATCCGCCAAGAGGCAATGCCGGATGGGCGCCAATCCCTTAGGTGATGGCGGCCGGGGTGGACTCGCCGTAGCCGAAGAGGTGGCGGGTCTTGATGGCGGCGGCGATGGCGACGGGGACCATCGTTTCCCACGAAGGATCGTTGGCGCGGATGCGATTGATCACATCGCGGGAGAAGATGCTGAGGATGCTGGTATCGAAGCCGACGATACCCTCCAGATAGTGGTTTTCCATCAGATGGGCGTAGAGGTTTGCCAGATGAGTCTCCACCTGGAGGTTTTTCGCGCTGATGAGCACAGTGGAGCTGAAGGAGGAGTTGCCCGCTGGCGAGGGGGCGGGATGGCCGTCGGTGAGGTAGCGGTCGTAGGCCTTCTGCTGCATCGGGTAGATGTAAAGTTTCACGGCGTTGCGGAACAGCCGGCCGAAGTTTTCGAGGATGCCGCCTGCGAGGTGCTCGTAATATTTCTCGTTGAACACCTCCAGGAGATTGTTGATGCCCATGGCCACGCCGATCATCTCCTGGGTGTAGCGGCGGAAGTAGGTGGTGAGGCGGTAATACTCGGAGTAGTTGGAAATAAGCACCGTGAAGCCGATGTCGCCCAGCAAATCGACGCGGGAGAGGAAGTCCTGCGCATCGAGGTCTCCGGCGGCGAGGAGGTTGTTCATGGTAATCTCCATGAGGACGATGATCTCCTTCCCCTTCACGGCGGGTTCCTGCATGAACTGGGCGCAGGCGCAGTTGAGCATGTCCACGTTGACGAGCGTGACGGGACGGAAGCTGCCGCGCTCGACGAGGATGGCTTTCTTGTGAAGCACCTCGGAGGGTTGCAGCACCTCGCGATTGGCCCCGAACATGACGGCGTTGGTCAGGCCGTGCTGCACGAGGTAGAGCGAGACGAGACGGTTATCGACGTTGGCAAACGCCGGGCCGGAGAGCCGCATCATGTCGACCTCGATGCGGTCGGAGCCGACGTTGTCCACGAGAGACTGGATGAGCCGTCCCAGATCCTCGCGGTAGTAAAAAGCCCCGTAAATGAGGTTGATGCCGACGATGCCGATGGCCTGCTGCTGGAGGACGTTGTCTTTGTCCCACATGTGCACGTGTATGATAATCTCGTTGGGCGGGCCGTGCGGTTCGGATTGGAAGCGGATGCCCATCCATCCGTGGCATTCGTTGTTGCCGCGAAAGCTTTTGGCGGCGACGGTGTCGGCGAAGGCGAAGAACTTGGTGGTGTCGCCGCGTTTGACGGCGAGGCGTTCGATGAGGAGGCCATACTCGTGGTCGAGCATGGTGTTGAGGCGTTCGCGGGAGACGTAGCGAGGAGCCTTGCCGTAGATCGCGTCGCTGAACGTCATGTCGTAAGCCGACATCGATTTGGCGATGGTGCCGGCCGCGCCGCCCGCCTGGAAGAAGATGCGCGCGACCTCCTGGCCGGCGCCGATCTCGGCGAGCGTGCCGTATTTGGCGTCGTCGAGATTGATCGTCAGTGCCTTGCGGTTGGCCGTTAGCAGCTCGATTTGTTCGCTCATGATTGAAAGTGGTGATTATGCACGTAGCAGCAAATTCCGGTCCTGAGAAGGTGGCTGATGTCATATTTCGAAGGCAACCTTTCGTTCGTTAAAAAGTGTCGACCAAAAGCGCTCGCGGCGGAGGCGAACGCCGTTACAGTCCCGAATCCCTTTATGAAAAACTTCTTTGCCTCGCTGCTGGGCACCCTGGCCGGCCTTGCCATCGCGACCGTCGGTGCGGGTGTGCTGATTTTGGGGTTCATCGTGGTGGTCTCCTCGTTGGACAAAAAAACCGTGACGGTGGAAAAAGGGGCTTATCTGGTCTTCGACCTGCACGCCAATATCACGGACACCCCGGCCGAGTTTGACCACGCGGGATTCGCCTCGCTGCTCTCCGGCGGCAGTGATGCCGGGCAGACGCTGCAACTGCGCATCGTCACGCGGGCTTTGCGCGAGGCGGCGCACGACAAGCGCATCGCCGGAGTGTTTCTCACGGGCAGTCTGGAGCCGTCGGGCTACGGCACCGGTTTCGCCGCGCTCAAGGAGGTGCGGGCGGCGCTCGCGGATTTCAAGGCCTCCGGCAAGCCGGTGGTGGCGTATCTTGATTTTGCCACGACGCGCGATCTCTATCTCACGGCCGGGGCGACCGATCTTTCGCTTGATCCCTACGGTACGCTGGTACTGCCGGGCCTCGCGAGCGAACCGATGTTTTATGCCGGTGCGTTTGAACGCTTCGGCGTGGGCGTGCAGGTGACCAAGTCGGGAGCCTACAAGTCCTATGCCGAGCCTTTCGTGCGCAAGGACCTGAGTCCGGAAAACCGCGAGCAGTTGCAGAAGTTGCTCGACGATCTCTGGAGCGACCTGATCGCCGATGTGTCCGCCGACCGCAAATTGGCCGTCGCCATGGTGCAGACGCTCGTGGACGAAGAGGGTATGATCCGCCCCGAGGCGGCGTTGAAGGCTGGGCTGGTGGACCGGCTGGCTTATCGGGACGAGATCATCGCCAAGCTCAAGAAGGCCACGGGCAAAATCGATGCGGACGATCCGTTCACGCAGGTAAGACTGGAAGACTATGTGACGACCTTGAGCGAAGACACTGTGGAGCCCAAAGGACACGCGGCTGCCAGCACCATCGCGGTGGTTTATGCCGAGGGCGCGATTGTCGAGGGTGAGGGTGAGCATGGTGAAGTAGGCGGAGCGGATTTCTCCCGAGAATTGCGCCGCCTGCGCCAGGATGATGACGTGAAGGCCATCGTGGTGCGCGTGAACAGCCCCGGAGGTTCCGCCACCGCGTCCGAGCACATCCAGCGCGAGATCAGGCTGGCGCAGAAAGTGAAACCCGTCGTCGTGTCGATGGGCAGCTACGCGGCGTCGGGCGGGTATTGGATATCCGCCTACAGCGACCGCATTTTCGCCGAGCCGACCACCATCACGGGGTCGATCGGTGTGGTGGGCATCCATTTTGACATCAAGAAACTGGCCAACGACCTGGGCTTCACCTGGGACGGTGTGAAGACCGGGCGCTATGCCGACCTTTTCACTATCTCACGTCCGAAGAGCCCCGAGGAAATGGCGTTGTTCCAACGCATGGTGGACTGGATTTACGGCGAGTTCATCCGCAAGGTCGCGGAAGGCCGCCACCTCGATCCTGCGGAGGTGCGTCGGATCGCCCAAGGTCGCGTGTGGTCGGGTGGCGAGGCGGTGAAACTCGGCCTTGTGGATGAATTGGGCGGGCTCGACGCCGCCATCGCCTACGCGGCGAAAACCGCGAAGCTCGGCGTAAATTATAAGTTGGAGGAGTTTCCCCGCGCCGAGACTTTCGCGGAAATGATAGAGGCCTTCGTTGACCGCGTGCATCCCTCGGCGAGCGCCGGACAGGGCGTGATGTCGCAGGTCGTGACCCGTTTTAAAGAGCAGGCGAAGACGCTGGAGCAATTCAACGACTCGCGCGGTGTTTACGCTCGCCTGCCGCTGGAGATCATCGTGCGCTAACTTCATTTAATTTCTCATGTCTTCCGAACATATCCTCATTCGTGACATTTCCGCCACCGTCATCCCAGCGGGCGATGTCATCACCCTGAAAACCGGCACGAAGGCCCGCGTCATGCAGACGCTCGGCGGCAGCGTGACTGTGCGCACGGACGGCGGGCTCTACCGCATCCAGCACGAGGACGCCGATGCGCTCGCTGGCTTCGATGTTTCAAAAATGGCGGTCGCGGCGGCTCCGGCGGCAGGTGAGTTCGGCGAGCAGGCCGTGTGGGCGGCGATGAAGACGTGTTTCGATCCCGAGATACCGGTCAACATCGTGGATCTCGGATTGATTTACGATTTGAACGTCGAAAAGACACCGGCGGGCGGGCACCTCGTGGAGGTGAAGATGACGCTCACCGCGCAAGGCTGCGGCATGGGGCCGACCATCGCGGAGGATGCGCGCCGGAAGATCGCCGCCCTGCCCACGGTGGAGTCGGCCAAGGTTCATATCGTGTGGGACCCGATTTGGACTCCACAGATGATTTCGCCCGATGGCCGCAAGGCGTTGGGGCTGGAGTAGGCGTTACGGAAGACAGTGGCCGGGACCCTTGGGCGTGGGATGCCCGTAGGGTAATTTCCCAGCCGCCTAATGTTGACAGCATGGGTCGGGCGCGTGCTTTGCTTTGCGGCGATGGTATTCCCGTTTCGCCCTCTCCGGATTTCCCTGCTTCTCTGGCTCTGCTTGTTGGTTTCGCCGCGCATGGCGCACGCCGTCTTGGTGGGTGTATACGATTTTCAAACCGACTCGTTTACGACCCTGCTTACGCTCAATGATTTGGTCGGCGCCACCGGGCTCTATAATCAAGGCGTTCTCGGAACCAATGCGGTGGTGGCCAACATCGAGGCGGGATTTGTCGGCACGGACAACCTGCCTCTCGGCAGCCAGCCTATCGTGGACCTTCCGACTTCCACGGATGCGGCCAGTTTGGTCGATCAGCATGCCACTATGACAGGGCATGTTCTCGCAGGCCGCGGTTCCTTCGATCCGGCGGTGGGCACTTATTATCCTTGGGAATTAGGCATCGCGCCGATGGCGACGTTCTATTCCGGAGCGATTGCCACGACGATTGGCGGGGACGGGAGTTTCAGTCTGAGCAACACCTCGTTTTTTACGCCCTATTATCATGCCATGAAGGGGTGGACTGCGGGAGGCTCCTCGTATGTCGCCGCCGATGTGATCAATAGCAGCTGGGGTGAATCCGCCGCGCATGATGGCAGCGACCTGCTGGCCCTTTCGCTGGATGCGCTGGTTTATGAAACAAAAAAGATGGTTGTGGTTTCGGCCGGCAATGACGGTCCGGCGGGACAGGTAGGTTCGCCGGCTTCCGGCATGAATATGATCGCGGTAGGCGCACTCGGAGGTGGTGCCGTCGCCAAGCCCTATACCACCGTCGCCGACTTTTCTTCCGGCGGCCCGAACGATTATTTTCTGCCCGCCAATGCTGCGGGCACCTCGGGAACCGTGGTGGCGGGCGTGCGCGCATCGGTCGATATCGTGGCCCCAGGCGAGGGCTTTGTGCTGGCCTACAACGGGGACAATAGTCTGCTCTACGTGAACGCCGCCGGCACAAGCTTCTCGGCGCCCACGGTTGCCGGCGGTCTCGCGCTGATGGTGGATGCCGGCCGGCAGCTCATGGCCAATTCGTATGCCGTCGGCGTGGGTGATACGCTTTATTTCGGGGTGGACATGTCCGAGCGTCTGATCGACCCGCGCACGATGAAGGCGATTCTGATGGTTTCGGCCAATCGCGATCTTCCCGGTTGGAACAACGGCCAGACCGTTGTGGACGCCGGCAATGGAAGCACGATTATCCGCACCACGCAGGCGCTTGACTGGCGGTTGGGCGCGGGGGCGGCCAACTTCACCCAGGCGCTCAACGTGATGACCTCCGTGGGGGCGTATAATTTTACCACCGGAGGCGTGAGGCTTGTCGCTCCCGTCAACAACACCTTCGTCGTCGGCTCCACGGGATGGGATTTTAATACGCTTTCCACGACCGCCGGAGGTCGTGTGTTTGGTTACGATGTCGCGCCGCTGCTCAAGGCGACCAACCTGTTTGCGGTGTCCCTCGCGTGGTTTACGGAAGCGACGTATCAGGCGACTCTGGGCACCGGCAACATGAATGTGAACCTTCAGAACGCCTTTTACGGAAGCTTCATGGATTTGAACCTGCGGGTTTACCTGAAGGCCAGTGGCGCTGAAGCCTACCGGCTCTATGCGGAGTCGGTCAGTCCCTATAACACCGAGGAACTGCTCCAACTCGCATTGCCTTACGATGCTTTTGTTCGGCTTGAAGTCACGATTGATGGAGTGGTTTATAATTTCACTGATGCGAATTCGGTGGATTATGGCATCGCTTGGCAAACGTCGGTCATTCCGGAGCCTGCCGTGTATGTGGCGGTGTTCGGGCTCGCCATCTTGATGGTTGCGTTGCTCCGTCGCCGGCCCCGGTGAGGAAGAAGAGGCGCGGTTCAAAGGACCGGCAAAGGCGGCTCTGGATACTCTGGACGATGGAAACCGTGGGCCAAGAACCGGAGGCGCGGACTTTACTTTCTCCGGGCGTATGCTGGAATGACGGACTCTCTTTCCATGATCACCCCGTTTCGCACATGGCGCCTATGGCTTGTGTTGGTCGCGTTGCTGGCTTTGCCGGTGCTGACCTATTGGGACACCATTTTTGCGCATTTCGGGCTGCGCGACGACTACGCGGTGCTGCGCGAGGTGCATGAGGAACCGGGCAAGGTGACGGATTTCTGCGCCTCGCATGCGCGGCCGATCTTCGGTTGGATATCGGAGGTGTCGCTGCGGCATCTGTCCACGATCCATGATTTGCAGTGGGCGCGGCTCTGGGCGGCGTTGTGCGCAGGGCTCGCGGCGGGTGGCACGACGTGGGTGCTGGTGCGGCAGTTGCGGTGGCGGCTGGCGACGGGTGCGCTGGTGGGTGCGCTGGTGGCCCTTTTGCCGGGCATGCAGGTGCTGGCGGGATGGGGGAGCTGCTGGGGGCATCTGGTGGGATTGATCCTCGGGATCGCGGGATTCGCGGTGGTGGAGCGCGGGCTGCAGGCGGCGCGCTCGGGCGGTCGGGCGATCGGGGTGGTGGGCGGTTGGGTGCTGGTGGTGGCGGGGGCGCTCACTTACCAGTCGAACGTGCTTTTCTATGTGGTGTTCATCGCGGCGGCGCTGCCGGGGCTGCGGGAAGAGTCGCTGCGGGCGAGGTTGCGGTGGTTGGGCATGCACTTGGCGGTGGTCTGCGCAGGGCTGGCGGGGGCGTATGCGATGGCCAAGGGGTTGTTCGCGTCGGGCTTATTCGCGCAGTCTGGCCGGGTGGCGTTCGAGCCGGCCCTGATGCATAAGTTCTTTTGGTTTCTCAACGAGCCGCTGGGGAATGCGCTGTCGTTTCTTGTGATCAACGACGACTCCGGGCGGACGGCGGGATGGCATCTGCTGATGGCGGCGGTCGTGCTGGCGGTGATCGGCGCAGGTGCGATTTTCGAGGGGAGGCGGCATGGGCGGATGGCCGGGTGGTGCTGGGCGATGGGTTTGGCGGGGTTGCCGGTGCTGGCGTATGCGGTGAGCCTGATCGCGGCGGAGCACTGGTCCACGTATCGGACGATCTTCGCCCTCACGGGGGTGTTGTTGGTTTTCTTTGTGCATGGGCTGGACCATGTGGCGGAGTGGATGGGCGGCGGATGGACGCGGTGGCTCACGCCGGTGGTGCTGGGGCTGCTGGTGGCGGCTGGGTTTGGCCTCGCGCGTCGCCAGGCCTACAACCTCATAGCGCTGCCACAGATCAAAGAGCTGGCATTGATCGGGGAAGGCGCGCGGCAAGTGTCGCCGACGCGGCTGGCGAAGGTATTCGTGGTGACGCCGGACGGGGACGACTCGTTTGCGGAGCTGACGTATGCGGATGAATTTGGCTCGCTTTCGACGGCGTCGGACTGGACGCCGAAGGAGATGTTGATGGATCTGCTAAGGGAGCGCCATCCGGCGGCGGGCAATGCGCGGAGGCTCTTCTTGTTTGCCACGGGAGGGAAGCCACCGGCGGCGGGAAAGTTTGATGTGGTTATCGATTTAGACCAAGGGTTGGAGCAAGAGAAGTCGCGGCAGGCCGAGCTGAAGGCGGCCGGACGTTTGCATGGCTGGAGCCTGTTCGCGGCATGGCAATCGCTCGGCGTGGAGCGCGGTCAGCACCGGTGGCCGGTGTTCGCGTTGCTGGGCTTCGGCGTGCTCGTGCTGCTCGGATGGCGTCCGTCGATGGGCGGGCGGACAGAAGGCTGAGCGAGAGAACGAACAACGATGAAAACTCAGGCGGTGATGGATTCCAGAGAGCAGCCGTCGGCGGTCGGCGTTTCGCAATTGGGGCGGGCGATGACGCCGGGGTAGGGTTCGTCGGCGAAGAGTTTTTCGGGTTCTGCCAGGAGGTGGCGGTCGCAGACGGCGAAGAGCGACGCTTCGGTCTCGGTGCGGCGCATATCGTGCAAAAACGCGCCGGTGGCATCCACGCTCTGGCCGACGAAGTTGAGGTATTTCTTCATCTTGTTGACGTGGTCGCGCTCGGGGAGGCCGGGTTGCCGGGTGGCATCGTAGAGGTTCGCAACGTAGTCGCGCACGTCGGCGAGGGTGACGGGTGTCGTCGGGAGGCCGGCGAACCGTTCGCGGCACTGGCGGAAGATCCACGGGTTGCGGATGGCATGTCGGCCGATCATGACGCCGGCGGCCTTGGTCTCGTCGAGAACGCGGGCGGCGGTGGCGGCGGAGGTGATGTTGCCGTTGGCGAGCACGGGGCATTTCACGCGAACGGCGGCACGGGCGATGAAATCATAGTGGACCTCGCCGCGATACATTTCCTTCACGGTGCGGCCATGCAGGCTGAGGAGATCGACGTCGTGCTTGTTGACAAGATCAAGGATACGGTCGAAGTGCTCCGCGCTGTCGAAGCCGATGCGCATTTTTACCGTGAAGAGGCCGGGGCAAGCGGCGCGGAGAACGCCGAGAATCTCGTCGATCTTGGCGGGTTCGCGCAGGAGGCCGCCGCCGACATTTTTCCTGTAAACCTTGGGGGCGGGACAGCCCATGTTGAGATCGATACCGGCGACGGGATGGCGGAGGAGATCGGTGGCGGTGCGGGCGAGGTGATGGATTTCTTCGCCGATGAGCTGGGCGAAGACGGGCCGACCTGTTCCGTTTTCGTCAATGGAGCGGAGGATGTGTTTTTCCGGTCGCGATTGGGCGTGGACGCGGAAGAATTCGGTGAAAAAATAATCGGGTGCGCCGTAGTGCGCGCTGACGCCCATGAAGGCGAGGTCGGTCACGTCCTGCATCGGGGCGAGCGCGGTGAGCGGCTGGCCGGGGAGGATGGGCGCAGGCAGGGGAGACTGGCGGTAGACGGTGGACGGCGGCACGGATGGCGGTGGTGGAGCGAACAAGTTTGCCCGCACGATAAAGACCAACGTTCGACTACTTGTCTTCGTCGGGTTTTTCCTCGTCGGATTTCTCAGCTTGCTGGCGGAGGACGCGTTCGAGGATTTCAGTCATATCCTCGACGCTGTCGAAGACCTGGCGGGCGACAAAGATGGGGCGCTGGTGTTGGAGGGCGAGGACGGTGGAGTCGCTGGGGCGGGCATCGAGCTCGACGATTTTTTTGCCGAGTTCGTTATCCATGCGCAGGAGAATGCGGGCGAAGAAAGTGCCTTCGTTGACGTCGTTGATGACGACGTGATCGAGCGTGACACCGAGTCCGGTGAGGATATGGGCAATGAGGTCGTGGGTGAGGGGGCGCTCTTTCTTGACGCCGTCGAGGGTCATCTGGATGGCGTGTCCCACAAAGTGGTCCACGTAGATGACGAAGGTCTTGTTTTCGTTGCCGAGGAACACGGCGCACCCGTTGGAGGTCGGCATCACGCCTTTGACCAGAACGAGAACAACGTCATTTTTCATGGTGACAAGGTAGGAGGAGGCAGGCGTGGGCGCAAGGGGACAAGGCGACGCTCACTCAAAACCGAGCAGCGAGATGCCCCAAGCTTTCGCCTGGATAATGATGACGGGCTTATCGAGCATGATGACGCGGCCGCTTTCCAACGCGACGGCCGTGATGGCGGCTTCGCGGAGCGTTTCCAGGGTCTTGAGGCCGAAACAGGGGACGTCGAAGCGGTAGTCTTGGCGGGCTTTCACGGTTTTGACGAAAAGCATTTCGTCGGTTTTGAAGGTGCCGGCGCGGCGGAGCATTTCGTCGGTGCCCTCGAAGGCTTCGACGGCGATGACGGTGCCTTTGCGGACGACGCAACCTTGGCCGATGTCGAGCCGGGCGCATTCGCAGGCGATCTCCACGCCGTGGCCGGTGTAGTCGGCGTTGATGGGGAAATGTTTTCCTGTCATGCAGCCGGCAGTGGCGAGCTGATCGTCGAGGAAGCTGCGGGCATCGAGCAGGGTGACGCCGATGTCGGCGATTTCCTTGGCGATGGCGCCGAAGATGGTTTCGGCGTTTCGGCGTTTGAGCGTGGCGAGGATGGCGACGGCCTTAAGGTCGGGATGGAGACCGTGAAACAGGCGGCGGGGGGAGACCTGTCCGGCCATGTAGGCGTAGCCGGCGTCGAAGCGTTTAAGGGCTTTGAGCATGGCTCCGACCTGGCCCACTTTCAGGATGACGCGCTCGGATTCGGGGAACTCGGCGATGAGGGCGTGCGGGGTTTCCTCTTCCATGGCGACGAGGCGCAACGGTACGCCGGCGGACCGGATGGCATTGGCCACCAGACGGGGATAGAGACCCTGGCCAGCGATGAGGGCGACGGGTTTTTTCGGATCGTAACCGACGGGTAAAAAGGCGGACAGCACGGGATGACGTTGCAGGGTTGTGCGCGGGGCGGAAACAAAAAAGCCGCCCCTTGCTGGATGGGGCGGCTGGAGGCGAGCGGGGCGCAGATCACTCCTGCGCGCCGTAATATTTCTTGTAGCTGCGGTAGTAGCGGTAGTTTGAGTAATACTCGATTCGGCGGGGGGAGAGGCCGTTGAGCACGATGCCAAGGATGTCGTTTTTTCCGGAGCGAAGGGCCTTGATATAAAGTCGGATGTGTTTGCGGAAGGCGCGATTGAACCGGCACACGTAGATAACCTCATCGGCCCGCTCGGCGATGAGCAGAGAGTCGGTGACGGCACCGAGGGGAGGCGAGTCGATCACAATGAGGTCGAAGTCCTTTTTGAGGCGTTCGAGCAGCTGGCCGAACAGGTGGCTTTCGAGCAACTGGGTGGGGCTCTTGGAACGTCCACCCGAGCTGAGGAGCGAGATATTTTCGCCGATGGAAACGATGCCGAGATCGGGGTTGTGCGCGAGATCGCCTTCGAGGTTGGCGCCCTTTTCATACCAGTTGATGAGGCCGGATTCGTTGGTCTTGCTGAAGTGGCGGTGAAGCATCGGGCGGCGAAGGTCGCAGTCCATCAGCAGGACGGATTTGCCATGGCGGGCAAAGCTGCCGGCGAGGTTGCAGGAGATGAGCGTCTTGCCTTCGCCGGGGATGGTGCTGGTGATGAGGATCGACTTTGGAAAATCGAGTTTGGAGTGGATTTTGACCGAACTGTAAACACTCAGGAAGGGCTCGACCCCGGTGTTGTTTTGCCCGTTCATCACCAGCTTGTATTTGTCCTCATCCTTGATCTCGGAGAGATCGGGGATGATGCCGAGGAGATTGACGCCGATGAATGACTCGATGTCCCAAGCGCTCTTGATGCGGTCGTCGATGAAGCTCAACCCAATGGCTACGCCGAGAAAAACCAATGAGCCAACGCCAACGGCGGTGCGGGTGATACGGCTGAAATCAGGCGTGAAAGGCGATCCGCTGGGACCGGCGGCGTCGAGCGGGCGGACAGGGATTTTTTCCAGATACTTGCTGGTCGTGGTCTGGCTGAGGCGGTCCAAAATCTGCGAGTAGTTGTTGCGGGCGACCACGGCCTGGTTCTCCAGGCTCTTATACTCGATGGAGAGATCACGAAGGCGAAGCTGTTCCTTTTCTTGTTTGGAATATTCTCCTTCGAGAATTTTTTCATTGGCGCGGATTTTTTCCAAATTGGTCTTAAGGTCGGCGATGGCGAGGGCGAGGGCGGCGTCGAGCTGGTCCTTGGCCACGGCGATGGCGTTGGCTACGTTGATCATTTTCGGGTGCCGCTCCAGATAGCGCTCCGCCAACAGCGCCTGGTCACGTTGCAGGGCTTCGAGCTGCGTACGGAGATTGGGCACCGAGCCATAGGAGGCGATGGCGGTGATTTCGAGGAGGTTGCGGCTGTCCTTGCTGTAACGCTCAACCAAGCTGAATTGCTCCTCGATGCCGAGACGTTCCAGACGGGCGGTTTGCAGGGCGGCGTTCACGGTGGTCAGGCGCGTCTGCACGATGTTGGTGCTGTTGTCCAAGGACACGAGGTTCTGGGCGCGCATGTAGTCCTGCAGGCGCTGTTCTGCTGCCTTGGCCTGCTCAAGGAGTTGGGTAGCGCGTTTCTGGAGATATTCGACGGCGTATTCATTACTGCCGCCGACTTTGTCGAGCAGGCTTTGGATGAACTGCTGGACATAGCGGTTGGCCAGCAACGCAGCCGCTTCGGGGTCGCGATGGATGACACTTACGCTGATCAGGAACGTACTGCGGATAGAGTTAACCGAAAGTGATCCGAGATCGACGCCGGTGGGCGGGGCGGAGCCGGCGGGGAGATCCTTTAAAGCCGGGCGTTGGAGAATCTGGCGTTCCTGAGGCGTCAGGGATTCAAGGACGCGGGTGCGGATTTTTCCGCTGCTGATGATCTGCAGGTAGGTGTTGAGTTCCGCATCGCTGTTTACGCCTGTCTCAACGACCTCTTGAGTAGTGACAACCTTTTCTGGCTTCTCGATCTGCATCGTCGCCGAGCTGCGATACAGCGGAGTTTCGCGGGACTGGTAGTAGGCGATGCCGATGGCGACCGTGAGCGCCAACGGCAGGGCGATCCAAAGGCGCTCGCGCAAGATGATGTAATAATCGCGCAACGAGCGACGCTCAATGACATCATCATCCTTGGCGGGAGATTTGTTGACGTTCGGTAATTTGGGTGCCTCGGCCATGATTTGAATTATTAGATGATGCGTTCGGGCACGTAAACGATGTCGCCGGGCTGGAGCATGAGCGAGTTATCGCCGATATTGGCCTTGTCTTTGCCTTTGATCAGACTCTCGACGTCGATGGTGAAAACCTGTTTTTTCCCATCCGCTTTTATGCGGGTGATGTTAACCGCAGTCCCCTTGGCGGTGTCAGTGAAGCCGCCGGCTTTGGTGACGAGTTCGAGCACGGTCATGCTGGATTCGATCGGGAGAGGGAAACGGCCCGGGGAGCGCACCTGTCCTTGAATTGAGACCTCGCGGGAGGCGTAGGCCTCGACATTGATGGTGACCTGAGGGGTGCGCAGATAACGGCCGTCACGGTAGGCGTTTGCGACGGCTTTCTGGGCCTCGCTGATGGTGAGACCCACCACGCGGACTTCGCCGACGAGCGGGAGATTAACGTTACCTTTGGCGTCGACTCGAGACATCGTCTTAAGGTCGTCCTCTTGGTAAATGTCGACGCGAAGGAGATCCGTCAGGGTGATCGTGTAGGCGAGCACGGCTTGATTGATGGGCACTTGGGCGCGGTCATCAGCCCGGACGCCGAGCGTGGCGATCAAGGAAAGGGATAAAACGACCGGCCAAAACAGAAGGAAAGAGGATAAGCGCAGGCTCATTGGAGGCATCACCACCGTGTGGAGAGGTTAAGAGTAATGGAATCAGACTCGTAATTAGACGAGCCAACATTCGACCAGTTTTTCATGTAGCTGTAAGTGAGGGCGGCCTTGAAGTGCTCGTTGAAATTATAGTTGATCCCGGCGCTCCACGTAAAAAATTCATCGGTCCGGCCGGCGCTGAGGCCACTGAGGAAATCGCTGGTGCCGGCACCGATGCCGGCATGGAGGGATACCTTGCCGGTCAGGGAGTATTGGGCATCGATGTTGGCGCTCAAGGTGTCGATACTGGAGCTTGTTGAGGTGGTGCTGAATGCCTTGTTGACCGTGCCGTTGAGGCTGAAACGCCGGTTGACGCTCCATGTGACGCCGACCGTGGCGGTCCAACTGCCGAAAGTCTGGCCGGTTGACTCCTGGCGGATTTCGTAACCGGCGCGCACGTTGCCGTTCAGCCTCGGGATGATTTTGCCACTTACACCGACGGTGAACGAGTGGTCGGTGCTTTGGGAACCGTTGCCTGAATCGCTAAACCCTATGCTGTAACCGGCGAACAAATCGCGCTCGCTGGTAAACGCATAAAAAAGGTCCAGGCTCGCGCCGTAGGTATTGAGATTGTTGATTCCTGGGGCGGCGTTTTGATAAAGGATTTGGCCGTAGTTCAAGCCGCCGGAAAGGCTGTAGCGATCAATGATGGGGTATTTCCAGTTAAGGCCGGCATTGTAGTTCCACGAATCGGTGCGCAGGCCGGCAGCGCTGTCGGCCCGGCTTGAGCGGGCGGCGCTGAGCGTCAAAGATCCGGTGGTGCGGCCGGTAGCCTTGGAAAATTCGACGTTGAGCGAGGGATTGGAGAAATTTTGGGCGGTATTGCTGCCGAACTGGCCCAAGCTCCACGAGACGCTGGCATTGACGCCTATGTAGCCGGCTTTTCTGACGTATTCGATGCCGAAACTACTGGTGGTTAGTATGTCGCCAGAACCTGTTTTGGTTGCAAAAATATTAGAGTTATACCCCATCGAAACGGATGCGTTGACGAAGAGTTGGTCCCGCCCGTCGTTTAACCTGACCAGTGCCAACCCCCGAGTGGAGGCCAAGCTTACTGCGGCGGTTCCGACCGCAACCCATCGCAAGAAAGTTTGGTGATCCATGATCAGTGGTTGGAAAAACGCGGGTTAATGCGTGTTAGTGGGAAATGATGTAAGGGCTGACTGGGGGGATATACGGTCCTGGGGGCACGACCGGTTTGGGAATGATTTCATTCGGGTCGGTTTTATCCACATCAAAATACACCGTCTTTCTAGCCATGCAGGCAATGGCGACCCGGTCGCTCAACGGCTTGCTTTGTTCAGGCGGGATAGGCTGTATTTTCACAACCGACGGGGCCGTCGGTGATGAACGGGTGATAACGGCCTGTTGACCGGTGTTGACGGTCTCGCCGCCGCCGGACAGTCCGCCTTGGACGGTGACTTCGCCATCGATAACGGAGATGCGCGTTTCGGTGTCGGTGGTTTCGACCACCACTTTCCTAGCATGGACGGCCATGACCGCTTGTGGCGTGCTAAAATTCATGGTGCTTCCAGCCACCATTTTGCTGTTGCATAGACCGATGACTCCATGAGGCAGCCAACCGTTTGTTTGGGAAATAGAGGGCTCGACTTCGGGGTCGTTGCGGTTCGGGGAAAACGGTTCCTGTTGGAATCGTCTGATATCAAGTTCGGTATTGGGGTCGAAGCACATACCCGTGCCATTCGACAACACGATGGCTGTGGTTGCGTCAGGTCTGCTTTCGATGATGGTTCCTTCGGCCGAGTAAACCGATTTCTGAACGAGGTCGTCGATTCTATCTCCGGTGTTAATGGATGCCACTCCTTCAACTTCGGCGACGTAGAGCTTGCTGGTGGGTTTTTTGCGTTTTGCGCTGCTTTCGGCGCGCATTTCCGCAGCGGACACTCCGAACAAAACGGCAGCCATCAGCCCCATCGCGGTCGTAGGGAGGAAATGCAGTTTGGTTTTCATGGTGAGTTAGTGAACGAAACTAGGCTATGTTATGATTGAAACTACAGATGGCGAACGCCCAACCTTAACCTCATTCATAGCTACAGCAACTAGGGTCTATCCCCTATTTCTAGGGGAGTTCGCCATTTACTCAATCACAATATTCAGAATTTTCCCCGGGACGAAGATTACCCGTTTGAGATTTTTGCCGACGAGATAAGGGGTTACATCGGAATGGGCTTGAGCCACGGCGAAGGCGGCATCTTGGTTGGAGCCAACAGGAAGAAGGAATTCGGCGCGTTTCTTCCCATTTATCTGAACGATGATCTTTTGTTCGGTCGAAACGAGTTTGGCGGGGTCGAATTGCGGCCAAGCGGCTTGCAGGACTGATACGGTGGTTCCGCCCAAGCGGGACCAGAGTTCTTCGGCGATGTGAGGTGCGAACGGCGCGAGGAGTTGCAGGAAGCCGAGGACCGTGCGGCGGTTCACGCGCTCGGCCTTCTGGAGGGCGTTCGAGAAAATCATCATCTGGGAGATAGCGGTGTTGAAACGCAGGTTCTCGATGTCGTCGCCGACCTTCTTGATGGTTTCGTGAAACAGCTTGACGAACTCGGCGGATTCGGCGGCGGAGTCGTCTAGGGTGATCTTCGAGTTGACCTCTCCTTCGCGGCTGAGACATTCGCGCCAGATTTTTTGAAGGAAGCGGTGAACGCCCTCGATGCCGTTGGGATTCCACGGCTTCATGGCCTCAAGCGGTCCGAGGAACATCAGATAAAGGCGCAGCGTGTCGGTGCCGTGGCTGGTATTGATGGTGTCCGGGTTGACGACGTTGCCGCGGCTCTTTGACATTTTTTCACCGTCCTCGCCGAGGATGATGCCTTGGTGGAAAAGCTTTGTGAACGGCTCGGATTGCGGAACGACGCCGAGATCGAAGAGAACCTTGTGCCAGAAGCGCGCGTAGAGCAGGTGAAGCACGGCGTGCTCGGCGCCGCCGACGTAGAGATCGGGCACGCCCCAGTAGGCGAGGAGTTTGGGATCAGCGAAGGTCTTGTCGTTTTTCGGATCAATGAAACGCAGGTAATACCAGCACGAGCCGGCCCATTGCGGCATGGTATTGGTTTCACGGCGACCGCGAATCCAATTGCAGCCGTCGGGCCGTGGCTGCGAGGCGGGCACGAAAGCGCCGGTCGCTAGGTTGAGCCAGATTTCCAGCCATTCGGTGACGTTGGCGAGCGGGCTCTCGCCGTTGCCGCTGGGCAGGTAGGACTGCACCTCGGGCAATACCAGTGGGAGTGTTGAGGCGGCCACGGGGAGTGCGAACCAAGTCGTGTCGGTGGCGGAGTCTTTATAAGTGACTGGCGAAGATGGAAGGTCGGCGGCGCTGGCCGGATGGGCGGCTGCTTTTGCGTAGTCAGATTCCGTCACCCAGATGATCGGGAACGGCTCGCCCCAGTAACGCTGGCGCGAAAAGAGCCAGTCGCGGAGCTTGTAGTTGACGGTCGTTTTGCCCCGGCCTTTGGCGGCGAGATCGGCGGTGAGACGTTTTTTGGCTTCATTCCAGTCAATGCCGTTGAACGGACCGGAGTTGATCAACTTGCCGTCGTCGATAAAGGGCAGCTTCTGGTCGGGTTTTCCGGAGTCGATGACTTGAATGATCGGGAGTTTGAATTGGACGGCGAAATCGTAGTCGCGTTCGTCGTGGGCCGGCACCGCCATGATGGCACCGGTTCCGTAGCCCATGAGGACGTAGTCGGCTACCCAGACGGGAAGGCGGGCTCCGTTTACGGGATTGATCGCGAAGGAACCGGTGAACACGCCGGTTTTTTCGCCCTTGGCGAGATCGGTGCGGTCGAGATCGGACTTGGCAGCGGCCTGGCGGCGATAGGCGGCAATGGCGTCGCGCTGCTCCGACGTCGTGAGCGCGTCCACCAGCGGATGCTCCGGCGCGAGCACCATGTAGGTGCAGCCGAACAGCGTGTCTGGCCGAGTGGTGAAAACTTTCAGCGCACCGAGCTTTTCGTTTTCCAGCGCGAATGAAACCTCCGCGCCCTCGCTGCGGCCGATCCACGCTTCTTGCATACGTTTGGTGGAGTCGGGCCAATCGACATCCTTCAGGTCGGCCAGCAGACGTTCGGCGTAGGCGGTGATGCGCAGCACCCACTGGCGCAGGTTGCGCCGCTCGACAGGGAAGCCGCCGACTTCGGATTTGCCATCCACGACTTCCTCGTTGGCGAGCACGGTGCGCAGTTCGGGGCACCACCACACGGGTCGTTCGTCAACATAAGCGAGGCCGCGTTTGAAAAGTTGGAGGAATATCCACTGCGTCCAGCGGAAATACTTTTCGTCGGTCGTCGCGAGCTCGCGCTCCCAGTCGTAGGAGAAGCCGAGCGCCTTGATCTGCCGCTTGAAGTTGGCGATGTTCGCCGCGGTGTTGGCCGCCGGGTGCGTGCCGGTCTTCACCGCGTGCTGTTCGGCGGGCAGGCCGAAAGCGTCCCAGCCGATCGGATGGAGGACGTTGAAACCCTTGGCGCGTTTGTAGCGGGCGATGATGTCGGTGGCGGTGTAGCCCTCTGGATGCCCGATGTGCAAGCCGGCGCCGGACGGGTAGGGGAACATGTCGAGCACGTAGTATTTCGGCTTCGACGTGTCGTCCACGGCGCGGAATGAATGGTGGGTCTCCCAGAAAGTTTGCCAATGTGGCTCGATTTGGAGGAACTCGTAGTCTTTGCAATGCGTTGCCATCGGATGAAACCCACCACTGTGAAGGATTCGCCAAGTGCGTCAATGACGCGAAACGCCCGTGTCCTGCTGGCGGTTTTAATCGTCGCGCTCGCCTGCGTCCAAGACGCCCAGGCCGCCATGTCGCGCGGTTTCAACCGGCTGCTCGACGCTGTCGTGCGCATCGACGTGCGCGAGGAAACGTTCGAGGCGGGCGCGCGCCGGTTCACGGGGAGCATTGGATCGGGCGTCATTCTTTCCGACGATGGCCTGATCCTGACCAACGCCCATGTCGCCAGCCCTCGCGCGGTCGAGCTTTCGGTCACGCTTGCCAGTCTGGAGCGCGTCAACGCCACGTTGGTGGGTTGGGATCACTGGACCGATTTGGCGTTGCTGCGCCTCGATCTCGCCGAGGTGAAACGCCGTGGGTTGAAGTTCACGCACGCCGATTTTGCCGACTCGGACAAACTCTATCCCGGCCAGACGGCCTACGCGGTCGGCACGCCTTACGGGCTGACGCGCACGGTGACCCGCGGCGTCATTTCCAACAACCGCCGCTACTTCGCCGACAATCGCGGCGTGAAAGGTTATGAAACCGGTCTTTTCAACACCTGGCTGCAGACGGACGCCGCCATCAATCCGGGCAACTCAGGCGGCCCGCTCGTCGATGAAGACGGACACGTGATGGGCATAAACTCGCGCGGTTACCTCGGCGCGGAAAATCTCGGCTTCGCGATTCCCGCCAACATCGCCCGGCGCATTGTCGAGGGACTGGCGCGCGACGGCAGCATCACCCGCAGCTATATCGGCATCGTCCCGGGTGCGTTGCTGGATTTGGAGGGATTTTATTCGCTAAAACAAAATACCGGCTTGCTCATCAACAACGTCGATCCCGGTTCGCCTGCCGCCAAAATGGGCCTGCGCGGCGGCGACATCGTGCTTACCATCAATGGCGCGCCGGTGGACGGACGATTTCCGGAGCAGTTGCCGCCGATTCAAAATCTCATCGCCAGTCTGCCGGTGGGCGCGCCGGTGAAACTGAGCGTAAAACGCGGGGAGCAGACTGCCGTTTACACTCTTGTCACGGAAAAGTTGGAAAGCCGTCAGGGCGAGGAATGGGCCTTTGAAAAATGGGGTCTGACGGTGAGGAAAGTCTCCCGCGCCTATGCCCGTGAAAACCAGCTCACCGACGATACGGGCCTGCTGGTCATCGGCGTCCAACCGGGATTTCCCGCGGCGGTCGCCGGTCTGGATCGCGGCAACATCATCACCAAGATCAACCGGCAGCCGATCACGTCGCTCGATGCCGCGAAGAAAGCCTACGCGGTATTCGCCGAAAAACCAGCGCCCACTCTCGTCGAGGCGCAAAGCGACCGGCAGGTTTCATTCTATATTTTCAAACCATGAAATTCTTTTTTCGCGGCGGTTTTATCTGTGCATGCCTTTGCTTGATCGGTGCCCGCGCGGCCGATTTCCCCGCCTTGTTCAAAGAGCGGGTGAAGTGCGTTGTCGCGGTCGAATTTTTTACCGAAAGCGAACTGGATCGCCGCCCGTCGGTGACGACGGCCTTGGTCGCCGACACTAACGGCACGCTCGTTTTGCCGCCTTCGGCGATCAATGCTTATGTGTCGCCGGCCAAGCTGAAGGATTTCCGCGTTTACCTGCCGGGTAAACCGGTGGTGGATTACGCCTCGGCCGAGTATCTTGGCCAGGATCCGTTGAGTGGTTGGCATTTTGTGCGCGTGGAGCAAAAGTTTCGGGCCAGTCTGGTGCCGGTGACCGCGTTTGCACCGAAATCCACGGCGGACGAACCCGCCTTGGGCGAGGAGTTTTGGGGCATCGGTTTGCGCGGGAAGGACGAGGACTTCGCGCCGTATTTTCTCGCGAGCCGGATTTCCCATCTTCAGTCGATGCCGGAGCGCACGGCGATTGCTCTCAGCGAAGTGGCTGCGCCGGGCCTGCCCGTTTTCGATCATGAAGGCGGGTTTGCTGGCCTCGCGGTCGGAGGGTTTGGCCAGCGGTTCATTGAGTATTCACGCAATGAACGGGGGACTCCGATCATGTTGCTCAACATCGAGGAAAGCAGCGTGTTTCAGCTCGCATCCGTCGTGCTGCCCGAGTTGGCGCGGGTTCCGGCGAACGTGTCCGGCCGACCGATCACCTGGCTGGGCGCTTACGGTTTGCAGCCGATGGATCCCGAGGTTGCCACGTTTTTGAAGCTTTCCAACCAATCAGGCTGCGTGGTGAGCGAAGTGCTCGAAGGCAGTCCGGCCGAAGCGGCGGGACTCAAGGACCGTGACATCATTCTGGCGCTCGATGGCCAACCGTTGCCACGGTTCAAACCCGATCAGGTGGTGCTGTCCTACGTCGAGCGTGAGTTGAACAGGCGTAAACCCGGCGATGTTCTGGCAATGACCGTCCTGCGTGGCGGCGAACGGCTCGAAATCAAGGCGACTCTGGCCGAACAGCCTAAGCTGATCCGGGAGACCGACCGGCATTATTTCGACAAGCTCGGGTTTACCGTTCGCGAGTTTGTTTACGGCGATGGAGTGATGCGCCGGGTGAAGCGTGCCGCGCAAAAAGGCGTGGTCGTGCATTTCGTCAAAAACAGCGGACCGACGGGGACCGCCGGACTGCGAACCGACGACTGGATACAAGAAGTGGACGGGGTTGAGGTGAAGACTTACGCCGATGCGGTCGAAAAGCTCACCGCCATCGAGGCTGACGCGAGTCGTTCCGAATTCGTGCTGCTCACCAGTCGCAACGGAGAAACCGCTGTGTTGCGAGTGAAACTGAAGTGAACAACGGCCGCCTGATTTCGATTGAAAATGAGGAAAGCTGGAAATCAGGGCGCGGCTTTGCTTCCCTCTGGTCCTCGTAATTTCAATTTCATCCTTTCAACATGTTCACCGGTATCATTGAAGAGGCGGGCTCGGTTGTCGCTTTCACGCGCGGCACGAATGCGTGGAAGCTGCGCATTGCGGCGCGCGCTGCCCTGCAAGACATCGCGTCGGGCGACAGCATCGCCGTCAACGGCTGTTGTCTGACGGTCACGCAGTTTGACGAGCGGAGCCTCTCCTTCGATGTTTTGGAAGAGACGCGTCGGCTGACGAATTTCTCAACGCTCAGGCCGGGAGCGGCGGTCAATTTGGAGCGCAGTCTGCGTTTTGGCGGGAAAATTGGCGGACATTTTGTAACCGGCCATGTCGATGGCCTGGGCGTCATCGAGATATTCGAGCCACGAGGCAGCGATCATTATCTCAAGGTGCGCGCACCGGCCGGTCAGGGCCGATATTTGATCAGCAAGGGTAGCATCACGATCGACGGCATTTCTTTGACGGTGGCCGAGGTGGACGGCGATGTCTTTGCCGTCTGGATTATTCCCACGACCATCGCCGTTACCAACTTGCGCGAGAAGCAGGCCGGGGCGCCGGTGAACTTGGAATTCGACTTGCTCGGCAAGTATATCGAGAAACTCACTGTCTTTCATCGGCCGTAATTTTATTCATGCGCACCGTGCTCACCGCCCTCACCGACGAATTGAAACGCCTGCGATCCACAGGCGTGAAGTCGGTGTCTGTTTCGGACGAGAGCCTCGCGACGTTGCGGCGTGTGATCACGGCTCGGGCGTTGCAAATCGGGGAACGAAAACCGGATGCCGGAAAGATCGGACCAGTCGCCGTCGCGGCTGCATCAGTTAAGCCGGTGGCGAAGCCCGCCGCGTCGATTGCTCCGAAGCTGCCGCCACCTCCCGTGGTGATTTTGCCGCCGGGGGACAAGGCGACGCAGTGGGCTTGGTTGCGTGATCAAGTGCTCAACCATCCGATATGTATGGCCCATGTCCGCCTCGGAAAAAAAGTCGTGCTGGGCGTGGGCTCGCTTGATGCGAAAATCATGTTTGTAGGCGAGGCGCCGGGGGCGGAAGAGGAGGTGCAGGGCGAGCCGTTTGTGGGGCCTGCCGGCCAGTTGCTTACCAAGATGATCGGCGGTATGGGGCTGAAACGTGGTGACGTTTATATAGGCAACATCATGAACTGGCGTCCGCAGATGCCGGCGTCTGCGGGACTGGAGCAGATTGGCAATCGTCCGCCATCGCCTGAGGAGATGGCGTTTTGCCTGCCGTTTTTGCGGGCGCAGATCGAGATCGTGAATCCGGAGCTGATCGTGGCGCTTGGTTCGACGGCTGCGCAGGGACTGTTGGGTGCTGACACCTTCAAGACGCTTGGGGAGATTCGCGGTCGATGGAAACAATTCGCTGGCAAGCCAGTCATGGTGACCTATCATCCCTCCTATATCTTACGAAATGCCTCCAATCGATCCAAACGCATGGTATGGGAGGATTTGTTGCAGGTTATGGAACGTGCGGGCATGCCTATCTCGGATAAACAACGCAGTTACTATCTAGACAAATGAAACGATTGCTCTTGCTGGTTTCGGTCGTGATCGGGATTGCCGTGTTGCGCGCGGACGATGTGCCGTTTGATTTCGAGGTGTTGCAGTATCGTGCGAAATCGCTCGCGGCCCGCCCTTACACGGCGCGTCCCAACCGGGTGCCCGAGGCGTTGCGCAAGTTGAGTTACGATCAGTATAGGGACATTCGCTTCAATCCGGATGCGGCTTGGTGGTTGCGTGATCAACTCCCGTTTCAACTTCAGTTTTTCCATCCTGGATTTATCTTCAATAAGACCGTGCAAATCTCGGAGGTGGCGCAGGGCGAGAGCGAGTTGATTCGCTACAATAAAAATCTCTTCAATTTTGGCGCCAACCGCGATCTCGGGTCGATTCCCGAGGACATGGGGTTTACCGGATTCCGTATCCATTATGCGCTGAACAATCCGGACTATCTGGATGAACTGGCCGTGTTCCAAGGGGCCAGCTATTTCCGGGCGCTGGGCCGCAACATGCGTTACGGCCTTTCCGCCCGTGGCCTGGCCATCAACACCGCAGAACCGGGCGGAGAGGAGTTCCCGGTGTTTGAGGAATTCTGGGTCGAGCGCCCCGTGGCCAATGCAAAGCAGATAGTCGTTTACGCCTTGCTCGACAGCCCGAGCGTGGCCGGGGCATACCGTTTGATCATCACCCCGGGGCAGTCTACCATAATGGAGGTTAAAGTCGCCCTTTACCGCCGTAAGGACGTGGCGGTTTTCGGCATCGCGCCCATGACCAGTATGTTTTGGTTTGGTGAAAATAGCACTGAAAAACACGACGACTTGCGTCCTGAGGTTCATGATTCCGACGGTCTGCTCATCGAGCGAGGCAGTGGCGAGTGGCTGTGGCGTCCGCTGGTCAATCCCAAGTCCATTCGGGTGGTATCGTTCAGTGATGACAACCCTCGGGGCTTCGGCCTTGTGCAACGTGACCGCCGGTTCGAATCCTACGAAGACTTGGAGGCTCGTTACAACGAGCGGCCCAGCACTTGGATCGAACCGATCGGCAAGTGGGGTTCGGGCGACGTGCGGCTGGTCGAGCTGCCCACGCCGGATGAAACCAACGATAATATCGTGGCGTTCTGGGTTCCTGCCCAACTCCCTCCGATCGGCGAGCCCTTGAAACTCGAATACCGATTACATTGGTTCATCGAGGGCCAGGGCGGGCGGAAGCCGCCGGCAGGTTATGCTGTCTCCACCCGTATTGGCCGTTCCCATACCAATGAGACCGATCTCATCCGGTTTTGGGTCGATTTTGACGGACCTTATCTCAATGCGCAAAAATCGGCGCGTGATATGTCTGCAAACATCTCCGTGGGTGCTGGGGCGACTTTGGTGCATAAAAATCTGGAGAAAAACCTGTTCAACGGCACCTGGCGCGCGGCGTTTGCCCTGCGCCCGGATGGCAGCGGCCGGCCTGTGGAACTCCGTTGCTTCCTCCAAAAGCCGCCTCATATTCTTACGGAAACATGGACTTACCTGTGGAACCCGTAGAGGCGCAGCTTGCGACTTTCCGCCCTAAAACAGGCACATTGGAGGAATGGAACGCTGCCTATTTGCGTGCTGAGGACTATCTGCGCGCTCATCGGCTTCATAATCGGCTTCATCAGAGCCGATTGATCCAAGTGATTTTGGAACGTGCCGCCCGCCGCCATGCCGATAACCCCGACCTTGATCCCACGACCTTCGTCGTTGAGGAGACCGAGTTGCTGATGGACCAATGGTTTGGAGATATGCTCGACATCAAAAACATATCGCATGACCACATCGCGGTGGCCGGGCGTGTGGCCCTGCTGCTTTGCGATGGTTCCGAAAAATGGCCTTATGCGTTTCTTGATTCTCAGGTGGCACCTTCGGAATTTATAGCGGCGATGCGCACCAGTTCGATGAAGGCAGGGCCGGACATGGCGGTTTCGAGCATGGTGCCGCGCGACATCGACCTTGGTACCATTACGGAGGCGGCCGGCGAAACTTTTGAAACCATCGAGAAATGGCCGTTGCTGCGCACCGCTGTTCTTTGGGCGGTTTTTTTGGGCGCATTGCTGGCCATTTTTTACGCCACCCGCTGAAGCATGAGCATGCAAAGCACGGAGATTTTCCAGATCATCAACCCCAAGCGCCTTCGCCGGCGTCGGGCGGTGTTTTACTCAAGCGTCATGTTTGTCACCAGTCTGGCCTCTTGGTTCATGGCGGATTTGTTTTGGCGGAATGATGAAAAAATTAGAGGCCTTGAGTGGCCGCTGCTGATTCTATTCGTGATTCTCTTTACGCAGATTGCGGTGGGCTTTGTCACCGCGTTGCTTGGGTTTTATGTCATCAATCGTGGTGGCGATCGGCATCGTATTACCAGCACGATAAAGACAGACGAGGACACTCCACTGGCCAGCACCGCGATCATTATGCCGGTGTTCAATGAGAATGTGAGCCGGGTGTTCGAAGGGCTGCGGGTAATCTATCGATCCCTGCAGGAGACGCAAAAACTGGAGAACTTCGATTTTTTCATCCTGAGCGATTCCAACCAGCCCAATCAATGGATACAGGAGGAGATCGCGTGGGTTGAGCTGTGCAAACAGGTCAACGGCTTTGGGCGTATTTTCTACCGCAAGCGCCGCCACCAGATTAATAAAAAATCTGGCAATGTGGCCGATTTCCTTCGCCGCTGGGGCAAGCGCTATCGCTACATGGTGGTGCTCGATGCCGACTCGATCATGAGCGGCGAAGCCATCGTCAAGCTCGTGGCGTTGATGGAAAAAAATCCTCAGACCGGTCTTATCCAGACAGCGCCCCGCTTGGTTTATGGCGAGTCGTTGTATGCTCGTTTGCAGCAATTTTCCAACCGACTCTACAGCCCGATTTTCCTTGCGGGGCTTAATTACTGGCAGCAGCACGAGGGGAATTACTGGGGGCACAACGCTATCATTCGTGTTCAGCCTTTCATGGATCACTGTGCATTACCGGATCTGCCGGGACGCGAGCCGTTCGGCGGACGCATCCTGTCTCACGATTTCGTGGAGGCCGCCCTCATCCGAAAAGCCGGTTGGCACGTGTGGCTCGCGCATGACATCGAGGGGACTTACGAAGAGGGACCGCCTACGTTGATCGACAGTGCCAAACGTGACCGACGCTGGTGTCAGGGCAACATGCAGCACGCATGGCTGATTGCAGTCCGCGGTTTTAGGCCGGCCAACCGCATTCATTTGCTGATGGGGGTGATGGCCTACGTTTCGTCTCCGCTCTGGTTGCTGTTCCTGGTGCTGAGCACGATTCATGTATTCAATCAGCTGCCCGATACGACGAGGCGGTTTCATCCTGAAATCTACACCTCGGTCTTCGGGCATACCATCGAAGTGCCGGAGTCCTTGAGCTTGTTTCTTTTTACCCTCCTTCTGCTCTTCCTGCCCAAGGTCATCAGCGTGATCGTGGTGCTCCAGAGCGATGCCAATGCTCAACGTTTTGGCGGACGGGGTGCTGTCGTCGTAAGCGCGATTTTGGAAACCGCCCAGTCGGTTTTGCTGGCCCCCATCCACATGCTTTTCAACAGTCGGTTTGTTTTTTCAACTTTGCTGGGGCAGGGAGTTTCATGGATCGCCCAACATCGTGGTGCCGAGGATGGCACCGACTGGCGGGAGGCTATTCTGACGCATGGCGGCCAGATGGTTTTTGGTCTTATTTGGGGGGTCTCGTCATTCATTCTGCTACCGACCTTTTTTTGGTGGCTGAGTCCGGTTTTGGCTGGGTTGGTCTTGGTGATTCCGCTTTCAATTGTGCTCAGCAAGGAAAGCCTTGGCCGGCATGCCCGCCGGATCGGACTTTTTCTGACTCCCGAAGAAACCCAGCCGACTTATGAATTGCGGCGCCTCACGCAGAATCTCTCGGAATGCTACAAGCACATGCGCCCGATCGAATCGCTAAGGGCCGACTACGGGCTGCTGCAGGCGGTGCTCGATCCTTACATCAATGCCGTGCATGTTTCGATGCTGCGTCAGCGCCGGCCCAGTGAAGAATCCCGTGATTGGTTTTTACTGCTGCGCCATCGCTTGTTGAGCGAAGGGCCTCAGCATCTGACGTCAAAGGAGAAACTCGCGTTGCTGCTCGATGCCGAGTCCATGATTTGCCTTCACGAGGAGCTTTGGCGTCATCCCGTCTCGTCGTTGGCCGAATGGTGGCGGCTGGCCATGCGTCAGTATAACGTTTTGACGGCCGTGCCGATCACGGCTCTTTATCGCTGACGGAATTGGGGCGTCGCCTAGGCATTTTATCGGTGGAAGCGAGTGCACGCAAAGTCTCAGCCAAACCAGTTGCTTGGGAAATCTCAGGTTGTAAACGGCTTCAACGCTTCCTTTGTCCGGATGAATGCAGCTTCCAGTTCGGCGACGAGGGCTTCGACATCGTCAATGCCGCGTTGCCGCGCCTGATACTCGAGTTTTTCCGCGATGGAGCGGAGTTCTTGAGCCCCGACATTACTGGAACTGCCTTTGATGCTGTGGGCGGCCCGGGTAAACGTGATGGCGTCACCGGAGACGCGACTTTTGTGCAGTTCGGTGATTCGGATCGGGGTATCCTCTAGGAAAATTCCAATAATTTCTTTTAGAAACGCGTCGCCATCATCGGGGCTCAACGTGCGCAAATTTGAAATCGCCGTGGGATCTAGGATCAGGTCAGCCATCATGGCCAAAAAGTTGGAACTATCTGGCTCGATTGCAAATCACCACTCGCTCTGAAAAGCGTCACGGGAGATTTTCACATTAAATTAGCGGGAAGCCCGTTTTGCGGTTGGGCGAGGGGCATCAGGTTGCCCATTCGAAGGAGGTATTAGCTTCAATTTCTTCAATCGTGGTGAGACCTAAGAGGACTTTTTTTAGGCCGTCATAGCGCAGTGGCTTGAAACCTACCTTGGCGGCGGCGGCTGTGATTTGCTGCACGCTGGCGTTGTTGGTGATGAGCGTGCGGATTTCTTCGGTGATGAGTACCAGTTCATGAAACGCTATACGTCCCTTGTAGCCGGTACCTCGGCAGGCGGTGCAACCGCGACCTCGGAAAAACGGAACGTCGGCGAGGCCTTCTTCCTTGAAGTATTTTTTAAGGACGTCGCGGGTGGGGTAGTAGGGTTCCTTGCAGTTTTCGCAGATGCGAGCCGCGAGGCGCTGGGCAAGGACTCCTATGATGGAGGGGGCGACCATGTAGGGCTCCACGCCGATTTCGATCAGGCGCACGATGGCTTGGGCGGCGCTGTTGGTGTGTAGAGTTGCGAAAACAATGTGGCCCGTCATGGCGGCTTCTGAGGCGATCTTGGCCGTCTCCAAATCGCGAATTTCACCGACAAGGATGACATCGGGATCCTGCCGGAGGAGTGCACGGAGGACGGTGGAAAACTTTAGGTCGATGTGGGCGTTGACTTGGGTTTGGGTGACACCGGCGAGTTGGATTTCAATTGGATCCTCAATGGTTGAGATGTTTGTGTCTGGTTTGTTGATTTCGTGCAGCGCGGCGTAAAGCGTGGTGGTCTTGCCTGAACCGGTCGGACCGGTGACGAAGATGATGCCGTTGGGATTTTGGATAAGGCGTTGGAACGGTTTAAGGATCGGTTGCGACATCATCATCTTTTCGAGGGTGACCATCGACTTTTTGCTGGTCGTCGCGAGAACGCGGATGACCATTTTTTCGCCATATTGTGCCGGGATGGAGGACACGCGGAAGTTGGCCTTGCTGGTGCCGACCGGCATGGAGAAGCGTCCGTCTTGTGGGAACCGCGACTCGGCGATGTTGAGATTACAGACGATTTTGATGCGCGAGATGAACGCGCGGTGCAGTTTTCGAGAGTAAGTGAGGACCTCGCGGAGCTGGCCATCGATGCGGAAACGCACACGAGACTCCGTTTCTTGCGCCTCGATGTGGATGTCGGTCGCCCGTTCGCGGATGGCGTAGTAAAAGATGTCGTCCAGAATCTGCACCACCGACTCGGAATCGGCCAGAGCGGCGAGACGGTCGGCGGCGAGGTCTGGGTTATCGAACAGGCGGGAATGTCCGAGTTCATTGAGACTCTCCTCAATATTTTTCTCATTTGAATACTGGATGAGAATGGCGTCCGCGATGTCGCGCGGGAGCGCGAAGACAGGACTGATGGGGATCTGGGCGATCTGACTAACTCGCTTGACCAGTGTGGCGTCATTCGGTGACGAGAAGACTGCGGTGAGGACGCCATCGAGCACGTAGAGTCCGATCATACCGACCTTTTTTGCGACCTCAATGGGGACGGCCGCGATTGCCTCTTCGGTAATCAGTGAGGCAAACGGATCAACGTAGGCAAAGCCGAGGGTGTCGGCATAAAGCCGGCAGGCGTCATCCTTTAGGAGGAGCTTAGTTTCGATGACCGCGATGAGCAAAGGCAGGCCTTCGCCGTGTTGATGTTCGAGCGCGGCCAGCTCGCCTTCGGAGTCGAAGTGTCGGGTCTTGCGAATGAGATCGCCAAAGGATGGGTTAAGTGGAGGTTTTGCCACGGCGGTTTTTTCTGTTTTTGAACAATTTTCCGATTTCGACTTGGTGTAGTTTTTCTTGGGAGAAAGATCCGGTGCTCCGCTCCATCTGTAGTTCGGCGAGGATTTCGGGCAGGGAATAGCGGATCTCGTTGATCACGGACTGTGGCGGTGATGGCGGGACGTTGGTCGCGATAGGTGGACAGGTGCTCATGATGACGGTGAGTTCGACGGGATTATGCTTCCTCCGAAGTTTCAGGGGAAAGGTCTTTCAAGATTGCCATCAGTTCGTCACGAGGGGTGTCCTTCCGAATATAATGCAGTGCGCCGTTGTCGGCTGCATCTTCCGCGGTCTGGCGGGTGGTGAGCGAGGTGAGCATGATCACGGCGGCCTCGGGATCGTAGGCGAGGATTTGCTTGAGGGTTTCGATGCCGTCCTGAACCGGCATGTTGACGTCGAGCAGCACGATGTCCGGCTTGTCGCGTTGATAGGCGGCGAAGCCTTCCACCCCGTTGGCTGCCTCCACGATGGCGGTCGTGCCGAGTGAGCGGAGAACAAGGCCGATATATTTGCGAACGTGAGGTTCGTCGTCGATGATGAGGGCTTTGCCGGTGAACGTCATGAAAGGGAGGATGGTATGGTTACACGGAACTCACATCCGCGCGAGGGCAGGTTTTCCGCAACAATCGTTCCATGATGAGACTCTACAATTTTTCGGCAGATGGCAAGGCCGAGGCCGGTTGATTTTTCGCCACCGGTGGGCCGGACGGAAAGACGGCCGAAGTCTTGGAACAGTTTGTCGCGCTCACCTTCGGGGATGCCCGGGCCTTCGTCGCACACGGTGATGGTTTGCGATCCGTCGGTCAGCGAGCAAAGCGCGACGCGTATGGTCGATCCTTGCGGAGAATATTTTGTGGCGTTACTGAGGAGATTATCAATGACCTGTCTGATCTTGGCGGCGTCGAGCGGGAGCACGGGGGATGACTGACGCTCGGCGAATACAATTTTCGTGTGTTTTCGGGCAGCCTCCATGCTGTTGAGCGCGATGGATTTTTTGATCAATTCTGCCAGGGCGACTGGGGCAATTTCGAGCTTCAGCTCTCCCGACTCGATCGTGGCGACGTCGAGCAGATCGTTGACGAGGGTGACCATGCCTTGGCTGGCCTGGAAAATAAGGTCGAGCAGCTCAAGCTGGTCGGGGGTGAGTGGCCCCATTGTGCCGTCACGCAAGAATTCGGCGAGGCCGCGGATGGAGGCGAGCGGGTTTCGCAGATCATGCGCCGCCATGCCCAGGAATTTATTTTTGGCGGCGTTGGCGCGACCGAGTTGCTCGACCAGTGCGCGCTGCTGCGACATCAGCAACCGGATTTGTAGGTGGGTGCGGATGCGTGCGACCACCTCTTTTTGGCGGAAAGGTTTGAGCACATAATCAACTCCGCCGACGCTGAACCCCTCGACGATGTCCTCGGATTCCTGTTTGGCCGTGATAAACATCACGGGTGCTGTTTGCGTCCCATGGCGTTTCCTTAACTCTCGGCAGGCTGCAAATCCCGTCAGGCCGGGCAGGAGCACGTCGAGCAGCACAAGATCTGGTTGGAATTCAACGTAACGCAAGAATGCGGTTTCCGCTGAATCGGCCTCGGCAATCACGTAGCCTTCGTTTAGCAACATGCTGCGCAAAATCCGGATGTTCATGCGGTCGTCATCAACTACGAGGATTTTGAGCCCCTTGAGATCTATTACATCAGATTTATCTGGATCAATCATGTGAGGGGAATCGGTGGGAATGATTTTCACGCAGAACCACGCGATATTGGCTATCATAGAGTGTCACCACCGCATGCCAAGCACGCGCTTCATAGATTGTAAGAAGAATCATATCATGGCATGCGCATGCGTTGATATAGGGCTTGCACACGGCTTGCGTTGATGCTTCATTTTCGGCCTTATCTTTATGGCCAACTCATTCGTTTTTTCATCCGAGTCCGTGGGCGAGGGGCATCCTGACAAGGTTGCCGACCTCATTTCCGACAGCATCCTCGATGCCTGTCTCGCGATCGACAAAACCTCCCGCGTTGCCTGCGAGACGTTCGTGAAGTCCAACGTCGTCGTCGTCGGCGGCGAGATCACCATTCCGAAGCTCCAGGACAAGAAGACCGGCAAGACCAAGCCCATCGGTGAGGCCATCAATATCGACAAGGTCATCCGCGACGCCATCCGTCACATCGGCTACACCAACGACGACGACGTCTTCCACGCCGACACCGTTTTCATCAACAACTACCTCACCGCCCAGTCCGCCGACATCGCTCAGGGCGTGGACGCCAAGAAGGCCGCTGGCAAAAAGACCGCCGAGCAGGGCGCCGGCGACCAGGGTCTCATGTTCGGCTTCGCCGCCGACGAGACGAAGGAATTGATGCCCGCACCGATCATCTTCGCTCACCGCCTCGGCCGCGAGCTCACCAAGATCCGCAAGAGCGGCAAGGTGGCATGGCTCCGCCCCGATGCGAAGTCGCAGGTTTCCGTCCGCTACGTGGACGGCATCGCCACCGAGATCGTCAACGTCGTCATCTCCACGCAGCACACCGCCGACGTGGCCCATGCGACGATCGAAAAATTCCTCATCGAGAACGTCATCAAGAAAGTTCTCCCCGCCAAGCTCCTCACGAAGAACACCGAGTTCCTCATCAACCCGACCGGCAAGTTCGTCATCGGCGGACCTCAGGGCGACTCCGGTCTCACCGGACGCAAGATCATCGTAGACTCCTACGGTGGCTGGGGTCGTCACGGCGGTGGCGCCTTCTCGGGCAAAGATCCGTCCAAGGTTGACCGCTCGGCCGCCTACATGGGCCGCTGGGTCGCCAAAAACATCGTGGCCGCCAGGCTCGCCAAGCAGGTCGAGGTGCAGTTCGCCTACGCGATCGGCCACCCCAATCCTGTGAGTGTTTACGTGAACACCTTTGGCACCGGCGTCATCTCTGACGAGAAAATCACCGCCGCCATCCAGAAGGTATTCAGCTTTAAGCCGGCCGACATCGTCAAGCAGCTCGACCTCCTCCGTCCGATCTACCGCCAGACGACCAACTACGGCCACTTCGGCAAAGCCGGCCTTCCTTGGGAGCAGACCGACAAAGTCGCCGCCCTCCTTGCTGCCATCAAGTGAGGCGCGCTCTCAACTCTCAACACCCAGCTCTCAACTTCTAATGTCATCCGTCTCCCTTCTGAAAAACGTTCCTAAAGGCCAGGACTTCATCGTCCGCGATATCAAGCTCGCCGACTGGGGCCGCAAGGAACTCAACGTCGCCGAGCACGAGATGCCCGGCCTCGTTTCCCTCCGTAAAAAATATGGCGCCAAGAAGCCCCTCAAGGGAGTGCGCATCACCGGCTCGTTGCACATGACGATCCAGACCGCCGTCCTCATCGAGACCCTCGTTTCGCTGGGCGCCGACGTGCGCTGGGCCTCGTGCAACATCTTCTCGACGCAGGACCACGCCGCCGCGGCCATCGCGAAGACCGGCGTGCCCGTCTTCGCCTGGAAGGGCGAGACGCTCGAAGAATACTGGGACCTCACCTGGAAGGCCGTCAGCTTTCCCGGTGGCAAGGGCCCTCAGCTCGTCGTTGACGACGGCGGTGACGTCACGCTCCTCCTCCACAAAGGCTACGAGATGGAGCAGGGCAGCGACTGGCACACCACCGCCTCCGGTTCCCACGAAGAGCAGGTCGTCAAGGACCTCCTCAAGAAGATCGGCAAAACCCAGAAGGGCATCTTCACCGCCATGGTGAAGGAGTGGCGCGGTGTTTCCGAGGAGACCACCACCGGCGTTCACCGCCTCTACCAGCTCCACGAGAAGGGCAAGCTGCTTGTCCCCGCGATCAACGTTAACGACTCCGTCACCAAGTCGAAGTTCGACAATCTCTACGGCTGCCGCGAGTCGCTTGCCGACGGACTCAAGCGCGCCACCGACGTCATGATCGCCGGCAAGGTCGCCTGCGTGTGCGGTTATGGCGACGTGGGCAAGGGCTCCGCGTTTTCGCTCAAGGGCTTTGGCGCCCGCGTCATCGTCACCGAGGTCGATCCGATCAACGCTCTCCAAGCTGCCATGGAAGGCTTCGAGGTGAACACCGTCGAAAGCACCCTTGGTGTCGCCGACATCTATGTGACCACCACCGGGAACAAGGACGTGATCACGCTTGAGCATATGCAGAAGATGAAGGATCAGGCCATCGTCTGTAACATCGGTCACTTCGATAACGAGATTCAGGTCGACCGCCTCTACAAGTCCAAGGGCGTGAAGCGCGTCACCATCAAGCCGCAATACGACCAGTTCACTTTCCCGAAGGGCAACACGATCTACCTGCTTGCCGAAGGGCGTCTCGTGAATCTCGGCTGCGCCACCGGCCACCCGTCGTTCGTGATGTCAAACAGCTTCACCAATCAGACGCTCGCCCAACTCGATCTGTGGGCCAACAAGGACACCTACGGCATCGGCGTCTACCGCCTGCCCAAGCACCTTGACGAAGAAGTCGCCCGCCTGCACCTCGAGAAGATCGGGGCCAAGCTCACGACATTGTCGAAGGCCCAGGCCGAATACCTCGGCGTGCCCGTCGGCGGGCCTTACAAGTCTGAGCACTACCGTTACTGATTGCGAACAGAGAGCGGCGGATTGTCTCCGGCGCTCACGTGCTTGGTTCATTTGGTGATATCCCGCACTAGCCGGGCGTAGTTGTAGATACGGATGACGTCACCTTGCGGGCCACGACCATGCGGGAACTGTGCAGGATCGCCAGCTTTGGGGTCGCTGCGTTGCGCTCCCGCGCCATGGACATCGACCCAGTGATAGTTGCCTATCATGCCTTCCGGTGGTTCCATGCCTTGCGATCCCGGTGGGCCTCGGTCGGGTGGACCGCCCGCGAGGCTGCGTTCGGTCATCCAACCGCCTGCACGTCCGAAGGCGAAATACATCGCGGCGTTGCCTCCTCGGAAACTGACGTGCGTCGTTGAGGACCAGTAATACGGATAATCGGACTGGCCTCCTTCGTTGGTAATTTGAGTGCAGGTGAAGAGCGGATCGATGGCGGGCGAGTGAGTGGTGTCGGGGGATCGGCTGTAGTCCACGATGCTGTGTAGCTCCTTTATGCTGGGCAGACGCCAATCATCGTAACCGAGATATTTTTGCGTGTTTTGGGTTTGCACCCACGCGAGCGCAGCAGGCCAGTCGAGGCCCTTGCCGCTATCCGTTCGTGCCCACATCAGGCCGGTGGCGCGGTCGGTGATGGTGCCGTCGCGATTGTCGCTGAAATCATTTTTCCCGTAGGCGGTGTTTCCTCGCACACACTGGACGAAGAAGGTTTTTTCGGCGCGGCCGCCGGGCATCTGCAAGTCGTATCCCTTGATGCGGCCGTCGGCAAAATTGACGCCGAAGAGCTTGTCGCAACCGCGTGCGGATTTGCCGACATGCTTCGTGTTGGAGGCGTATTGCGAATCGATGATTCGTTCGCCGTTGCGCGTATTGCCGTAGGCGAATTTGAAAAAACGCGCATCAATGAACGGCGTGAGGCCGCTGGTGTCCGTGCCTGTGTAGCCGCTGGGATCGGTGCCGCGTGTGTCAAAGAGGGAATACAACTCTTTTATCGAAGGGAGACGCCAGTCGGTGAATCCGCCAAATTTGGCGGCGTTAAGTTTTGCGGGGAGTTCCAATTCCTGGGATAGAGTCAATTTGTCGTGCCGGGTGAGAACGCCGTCGCCATCGGTGTCAGGACTGTGCTGCCAAACCAGTCCGGTGACGTTGTCGCGGACGGTGAGTCCATCGGCGCTGAGTGTATAGCTGGCTGGATGAGTGTGGGTTTGCGCATCCTGACCGTAGAAGGGCTGGCTGGGCGTGGGCGGGGCGACTACCTGATGGTTATCGTAGCATTTCGTCTGACCTGTGGAAACGATGGCATAAGGTAATGGCAATACGGGTTCCGCCCATAATGCACCGGCGGTCAAAAGCAGGGCCGCGAGTTTCAGAGATTTGATGGCGTGCGAGATCATAACGAATGAGCTGAAATGGAAGCATTGGTGGGCGGCGTGGAGTCGTGCCGGGTGCCGTCGCTCGCAATATCGCAGTGGCTGGCGATCTCTCCATTTTTGTGCGTGGCAGTTTCGTCGGCAGGGAGGCGGGCACGAATATAATCCAGCGCCACGTGGTCCGCTGTGACCGTGACGCGCACATGACCCGAATTACCCAGAAACACGCCGTGTTTGTAGCCGTAGGTGTCGAGATCCCGGATGCGATCGTTTCCTGCAAAGCTTGGCTGGGGCACCATTTGGTAAACGATCCCGTCGAGTTCCTGCCGGGCGTAGAAATTGTCGTGGGCCTTGAAGACGGCGGTGACGTGGTGGCGGAGCAGTAATTGGTGGACCGGTTCCGGCCAGCCGGGGCGGTGGGCCTTGAAACCATCGCTGCCACCCGGGTTTTTCCCACCCCATTCGTTGAAGGCTGCGACCTCCACTCCGCCGCGCGCCGCTTGATCCCCGCAAAGCAGATTGTGGATGAAAACAAATTTAACCTTGGCCCGGCTCTGCGCGAGCGTCTGCGCCAGCCATTGGTATTGGGTCAATCCCAGCGACCATCCCCAGCCATCGCCTCCACCATGCTGACGGGTGGAATAACGGAAGGGATCGAGCACGACAAAGAGCACGTCACCCCATTCCCAAGCATAGTAATTCTGCAACAATCCGGAATGCGGATGCGATACGTTGTTGCCCGTATAAAACGAGTCAGGCACGGGGTTGGGAAACAGGCGTTCGCGCATCCGATTTGACCATACCGCAAGGCAGTCGGTTGATCCGTCGTCGTATTTGGCGCTTTCGCCGTCGTGCGTGCCCAGCGCGAGTAAGATCGGGATGGAGCATCCGATGCGACCGAGGTAATAGCGCTGCGCCAGATATTGGCTGGCAGCCTCATCCCGGCTGGAGTGCTTGTCCGTCATGAAGAGATTGCCGAGATCGAGGTGAAAGTCGGGTTGATCGGCTAGGATGTTGTCGAGTGTTCTCTCATACATGGCCGGACTGGTGTGCTCATCAAGATGCGCATCTGCCGAGAGGGTGAAGCAAAAGGTGCCCCCAGGCGGGCGCGCTGTATGGAATGAATTATCCTGACTTCGGGTAAACGGTCCGCTCTCAGCCGTGCGCAGGTTGAGTTGGTAGCGGTAGCGGGTGTCGGCCTGCAGGCCAGCCAGTAGAACTTCGGCGGATTCTCCTGTTTTGAACTGCCGGAGTGGCGTCTGCGCCATCACGGCACTGTTCTCTGGACCGTAGGTCAAAAAGCCTTCGACATCCTTATAGGTCAGGACGCTTGCCGTGATGGAGTGTTTTTCAGGTCGTGACAAAATCAGGTCGAACAGATGATCAGGCACACTGACATTAAACACGTTTGCCGCGATGTTTGGACGGTGGCCACGAGTCGTCGCGGACTTGTCTTCGCCTCTGGTCGCAACGAGTGCGGTCAGCAGCAGGATGAAAGGAAAGCCGGAAAAGTGGAGTGATGCGCTACGCATGGTTTTCCTTTGGCTTGATGGTATAGCTGCAGGCCACGGTCCCCGTCTGTTGTTGTCCGCTTTCGTCCTCGGGAAGAAAGCATCGCAGGTAATCGACCGTCACCCCGGCTGGTGCCACGGTCACACGCAGATGACCCGAGTTGGGTAACTTCGTTCCGGATTGATAGCGATCTTGATTGTACGCGAAATAACCTTGGTCGGCAGGCATGGGCGCTTCTTGGTAGACAATACCATCTCGTTCCTGTTTGGCGAAAAGATGATCGTGACCTTGGAAGAAAATGGTGACGCCATGTTTGACCATGAGTTGGTGCACGGGCAGTTCCCAGCCGGGGCGCTTTTCGCCAAACTCCCACTCGCCGCGCTTGTTCCGGCCACCCCATTCGTAGAGTTCGCATTGGTCAACGCCGCCTCGTCCGGAGCCCAGCACATGATGCGCAAAAACGAATTTATATTTGGCTCCGCTCTGTTCCAGCGTCCGTTTGAACCAGTGATATTGCGCGTCGCCTAGCGTGAGACTCCACCAGTCGCGATCCTTGTGGCCGGCGTGGCCTTTTTTATCGCCACCGACATCGACTTCCTGAAAGCCGCTGTCCACGAGAGCAGGAGATTGCCAGTAGTTATCCAGCACCACGAAAAGCGCGTCTCCCCAGTGCCAGGCATAATAATCCCTCAGCAGGCCGATGTCGGGCAACGGTGAGGTGTCGCCAGTGTAAAAACCATCGGGCGATGGCGTGGGATAATAGTGGTTGCGGGCGTTTTGAGCTCCGACGGCGACGGCGTGACGGATGTCCGTTTGGTTGAAATTGAAAAGCGACGCCTGCTCGTGATTGCCATTAAGCAGGAAGAGCGGTGCCGATTGCGCGACCAGGCCGAGAAACGGTCGCTGGAGCAGGTAAGGTTGCGCGAGTGAACCGGGATCGAACGTCTTCAGCTTGGCCACGCTGAAATCATCGCCCATGCAGAGATAGAAATCAGGTTTCCCCGCCGCCGCGTGAAGCAGCGTGCGTGCATAAAGGCGGGGATCGCTCATCTGGGGACGCTCCGGGTGTGAGTCGCCTTGCACTCCGAATGTGAAGGTGCTTCCGATTGCGCGTTGTGTGTGAAAACGTCCTTCCCTGCGTACGGAAAACCGGACGTCTTCCGTATTCCGCGAAAGCAGACGGTAAAAGTATTCCGTGTCAGGTTTGAGCGCCTCGAAAATCACTTCCACCGGATTTCCGCCGGCTATGGAGAGCGGACGTGTTTTCTGGATGGGGAGTTGGGCGTCCGTGCCGTATTCGAAATAACCTTCAAGCGCCTTCGTGGATAGAATGCTCACGGTGACCGACCGGTCGCTGCCCCGTCCCAGCACAAGGGACAACGTTGCGAAATCAGCCAGTTCCGGGGGCAGCACATAGTCTCCCTCTTCCATTCGTCTCCGTTTGTCTTTGCCGTTTCGTTTATGCTCTTGCAGAGCGTCCACCTGTGCGCGTGCCGGCAGTAAGAACCAGCCGAATGATACGGCCAGAAGATTGAGAAATTTCCGCCGAGTGGTCTCGGTTGTCATGATCTCCTCTTTTGACGACGTATCGGTCTCCGGTGTTACCGCAGGGCGAATAGGAAATCGGTATCCTTGATCTTGGGTGATGAGATCGGGATCGAATAGAGAAACGGTCCCTTGGGGTCCGCCGGATTGGTGGTGCGCAGGCTCTGCAACCTTTCTTTTTGCTGGGAGGTCAGGGATTGGTCGACCGAGGCGAAGGCCGTCGCGTAAAGAAACGACATTTCTCCATCGAGTTCGCCATAGCGCCGTGAGAGCGCCAGAACCTTGGCGGAGTCAACCGCCTCTCTGCTTTGAAAGCGCCTCAGCTCGGATGCGATGGCGCGCCGCGTCTGCACGATTTCCGTCAGGTTCTTGCGTTGTTGGTCAATCAGGTCGGACACGAGCTTTCGTTGGGTGGTTGTCAGCGCAGTGAGGAAATTTTCGCCGCTGTCGCCGGTGAGCGACGTGCTGATGGAATAGTCTTTTTTCCCCATTGCCGGTGCGGTTTTCATACCGAATCCGCCGAAATACATGCCATGTCGTTCGGGGCAGAAATAGGTGTCGGCCTCCAAGGATCCGGCATACCAGGAGAACATCTCGCTGGCGTAGGTCATGACGGCCACGTTCACCTCGTGCGACATGTTTCGCTTGTCCAGTTGCTCCGGCAGGTCCGGCCAAGTGCGGGAATCGCCAAACTTCAGCTTGGCCAGAGTTGCCTTTTGCGACTCGTCGAAGCTTCGGATAATCGCTCCCATGACCTTGGCGCGTTGAAAGGCCAGCTTGCCATCGAGCTCATACAAATCGGCCGAGCACTTCATCACCGCGCTCCGGTTCAGGCCGTGACTGCCGGCGGGCACATCCCCGGCTAGATTTCGACGGAAGGCCTTGATCAACGGGAAACGCTGCTCGGCGAAAATACGGATATCATTTTCCTGTTCCTTGGCCAGTGCGAGCAGTTGGGCCTTTTGGCCGGCGTTCAGAACCGCCAGCATGTTGTGGGCGATTCGGGTCAGAAACGAGGTGTTGTGCCCGCCCTCCTTGGCATCGATGTCCCTCATGTATTGAAAGCCGAAATAGTCGGAAACTTTTCCCGGGGGCAGGAAGGTGTCTCCGCCGAAATCGCCCGTCAGGAAAGCCAGCCCGTCGAAGGCGATGGTATGAAGCTGGGCATTGTCCGAAACGGCCTGTTCAATCGAATAACGCATGCGCTGCCTTGGCGCAGCTTGGGGTGGTTCTTGCGCCAGTAGGCCGGGGATTGCCGTGACAAAGAGAACGAGCGGTGTGAGCTGATATGATATTTTCATAGTGGTGGTTATGGAGTGTTCTTCGTCGAATGGGTGTGGCGACAGGGGTATGCGGCTTTTACGGCTAGATGTCATTATTATCATCTGGTGTAATGATTTGATGAAGCCAGAGCCGGAAATGTGTTAAGCCAGTGTAAAGTCATGGCTGTATGATTTCCTGCTCGCGTCCTATTACCTGCGACCGATAAGAAATCGCGCTCTTGTTTGTGTCGATTTCCCTTTAGTTGGGTTGAAGCGGCCAAAAATTTAAACATCCATCCTTAACCGACAGTAAAATTCATGAAACTCCCTTCCTCCACGTTCACTGCGGTGCTTGCGACTGTGGGCCTCTTATTCGCCACTTCGGTTGTCCGTGCCGTGCCCAGTTTTGCCCGGCAGATGAACATGCAGTGCACCGCCTGCCATACGGATTATCCCATACTTAACGATTTTGGCCGCCAGTTTAAGCTGTCGGGCTACACGATGTCCACCGGACAGTCCTCGTTGCCTCCGATCTCGTTCATGCTGGAGCCCACCTACAGCAGCACGCAGCGGGGCCAACCGGGTGGCGCCGGACCGGGTTTCAACGACAACAACAATTTCGCGCTTAACCAGGCCAGTATCTTTTACGCCGGTCGCCTGTTCGGTGATCTGGCCGGCGCGGATCCCACCGCTTTGGCCAACAAGTTTGGCGTGTTCATTCAGGCCACCTACGACGGCGTCGGTAAAGCCTGGCATTGGGACAACGCCGAGGTGCGTTTCGCTGATCGCGGCACGGTTGCCGGCCGCGATGTAAGCTATGGCGTTTATGCTAACAACAACCCCACGCTTCAGGATCCGTGGAACAGCACTCCCGTGTGGAGCTTTCCTTTCAACGGTTCCGCTCTCGCCCCCACGCCGGCGGGTGCGCCCTTGATCGCGGGGGGCACCGATGATGCCCAAAAGGTGGGTGGCGTCGGCACCTATGCGATGATCGCGAACTCCGTTTACCTCGACGTCGGTGCGTATCGCACGTTGGGCACCCAGTTCCAAAAACGCATGGGCGTTGATCCTGCCACCGAGACTGAAATTCCTAGTTTCGCACCCTACTGGCGTGTCGCGCTTCAGCGTCAGGTCGGCGGCGGCACTTGGGAGGTGGGCGCCTTCGGCATGGCCGCCGACACTTATCCCCAAAGCGATCACACCGTTGGCAAAGACCACTATGTAGACGTCGGCTTTGATTCCCAATACCAGTGCTCCATCGACCAGCACGATGTCACCGCGATGCTTTCCTACATTTATGAAGACCAGAAACTGGGGGCGAGTCAGGTCGGTGGCTACAGCACGAATGCCTCGAATAGCCTGTGGGCGCTGAAGGGCACCGTCGATTATCTCTACGACAAGACCTATGGCGGCGCCGTCAAATACTTCATTGCCGATGGCACCCGCGACCCGGTTCTGTATCAGAGCGGCGCTGCTGGTGGCAGCCTCAACGGCAGCCCGCTGAGCGACGGTCTGATCATGGAGGTCAACTATCTTCCCTTTGCCAAGGGCGGCGGCCCGGCCTTCTGGCCGAAGAGCAGCGTGAAGTTCCTCCTGCAGTATACGGTCTACGACCGCTTCAACGGAGCTCGCACCAACTACGACGGTACCGGCCGCAACGCCCGCGACAACAACACGCTCTTCCTCGAAGCCTGGATCCTGTTCTGAGTTCCGGCGGGAGATTCTCGCTGCGGTGCTCGCTCCGGCAAAAGCTTGCACCGCATCCGTGTCTTCGCGGATAACCAACCACGCCGTCGGGGAAACGAACATTCCGAAGGTGAGGTAACTCAACACAGGAAAACCCCCACCATGGGCGATAAGTCTCCGAAATCCGTTCAGAAAAAAGCATTGCAGAAACAGTCGAAATCAAACGACTCGAACAGCAAGAAGCAGGCTCTCATCACCTCGCAGCAGGCCACCAAAGCCAAGGTTGCCGCCAATAAGAAGAAGTAACACGATCCTCACAGTGGCGGCCCTTCGCTCCCGTCGGAGCGGACCGGCCGCCCTGTTTTCCATTCACCCTCAAACACAAAAACCACCATGGCCAAAAACCAAGACTCCAAGAAACAGACCAAGAAAGCCCCGCTGAAGACTCCTGCTGAGAAAAAAGCCGCCAAGCGCGAGAAGAAGAACAGCCGCTGAGCGGTCCCGTTCTCCGGCCGCACGGGTGGCCCGGTGCTTTCGATCCAACACGGCCATTGCGCCGTGTTTTTTTGCGTCTCTTTGACCCGGGTGTTTTTTCAACACCGATAACCTCGGTGCGCCCGTAACCGTTAGGGTGTTCATGGGGCGGCTCGGGTGCATGGCGCGATTTTTGCCGTGTTTGCGAGCCTGCTGTCGCAGGCTTTTGTCACGGTGTTGTTGACCGATCATGCAATGAGGTTGGCCTTCACTGGGCTGCGAAGAGCTCGGCGATCACGTCTTCCAGCGGTACGTCTTCGATGGTGATGTCGGCGACGGGGCCGGTGGTGAGGATTTCCTGGGAGACGGCTACGACGTTCTCACGGGGGACGCGGACGGTGAACTTGCCCTCGGCGGCGTCGCGGGTGGTCGCGCCATGGCGGGATTGCCACGTCTCGGGGAAGGCGCCGTCTGCGGGGATGAATCGGATGATCTTTTTGCGGCTGCCGTCGGCGTTTTCGAGTCGGTCGAGGGCGCCGTCGTAAATCTTGATGCCCTTGTGGATGACGATCACACGGTCGCAGAGTTCCTTGATGTCGGCCATGTAGTGGCTGGTGAGCAGGATGGTGACCTTGTGCTTGCGGTTATACTCGCGGAGAAACTGGCGGACGGCTTTTTGCGAAACGACGTCGAGGCCGATGGTGGGCTCGTCGAGGAAGAGAACACGCGGGCGATGGAGGAGGGCGGCGATGAGCTCCATCTTCATGCGCTCGCCAAGCGAAAGCTCGCGCACCATGACGTTGAGCTTGGCGCGGACATCGAGGATGTCCACGAGTTCGTCGAGGGTGGATTGATACTCGGCGGCAGGGAGTCCGTAGATGTGTCGGAGCAGCAGGAAGGATTCGATGGCGGGAAGGTCCCACCAGAGCTGGTTTTTTTGCCCTAGGACGAGAGCGAAGAGGCGACGATAGGCGTTTTCCCGTTTGGTGGGGTCAAAGCCGGCTACGCGGGCGGTTCCACTGGTGGGGAAGATAAGCCCCGATAGCATTTTGAGCGTGGTAGTTTTGCCTGCGCCGTTGGGTCCGAGGAAGCCGACGAACTCGCCTTCGCGGATGGAGAAGGAAACATCCTTGGCGGCGGCGATCTCCTCGAACTCGCGCTTGAACAGACCGCGCACGCCGCCCCAGAAGCCGGGCTGTTTTTTGTAGGTGCGAAAGATGCGGGTGAGATTTTGGACCTCGATCATGGATGGAAGCGCGGAGTGAAACGCAAAGCGCGCCGGACGCAAAGAGAAGATGCGGGTGAGTCGATGATTGATTGGCGGCGTTTTGTCTTTCCTACGGCGTCGGCTTGTTTTGGATAAGCAAACGCCCCCATGAAGAATGAAATCAAGTGGTTTGCCTCTCTCTGTGCACAGGAAGGAGTGCTCAGTGACAAACAGGCCGCGCAACTGGCCTTCGCACTTCCGGTGGACGCCGAGGCCGAAGTCTTTGCGAACTTGGTGGCCGATAAAAACTACGGGGCTGATCTCGCCCTGCTGAGCCGACTGGCTCAGGAGGCCAAGGAGATCGCCGCATCGGGGGCTGAACCGCCGGAGCTTGCGTTGACCCGGAAGGAGGTGGAGGCATCCCCGGAGGTGGTTTTAAAACTGTGGCCGGCCTCATCGACCACCGACACGAAGCCTGCAGTGGTTAAAATAGCGGCCGGCATGGTGGATTTTAGCGGGGTGAAGGAGATGTCGGGCGAGCCGCTGAAGGCGTTTATGCTGGGACTGCTCGAGGCGGTGCAAGGCATCGGAGCCAGCGACTTGCATCTCTCCGCCGGATCGCCGCCGTTTGTGCGCAACATGCGGGTGCTTGAGTTTCTCAGCTCCGACGTGTTGTCGGCCGAGGATGCGGAAAAGCTTAATACCTGTCTGCTGGCTCCGGATGAGGCCGCGTTGTTTGCGGCCAAGCATGACTTCGATTACGCGCTGGCCATGCTGGGCGGCCGTCGCATTCGCACGAATCTGATGCTTCAAAAAGACGGTGTCACGGGCACCTACCGCATCGTGCCTGCGCGGGTGCGGCCTCCGGTGGATCTGGGCTTCAAAAATATCGATGTCATCAAGCGGCTGCTCAGTTATCACAACGGCCTCATCCTCGTCACCGGGCCGGTGGGATCAGGCAAGACGACCACGCTCAATTCCCTTATCCACGAGCTCAACCGCACGCGCACCGACCACATCATCACGGTCGAGGATCCTATCGAGTTCGTGCATGCCAGCCGGGGTTGCAACATCACCCAGCGCGAGGCGGGTGTGCATACCGATACGTTTGCGACGGCGCTCAAAAGCGCGCTGCGCGAAGACCCCGACGTTATCGTGGTCGGCGAGCTGCGCGACCTCGACACCATCGAGATGGCGGTCACCGCCTCTGAGACGGGGCATCTCGTCATCGGGACCATGCACACGAGCGACGTCACGACTACGCTCAACCGCCTGCTGGACGTCTTCCCTCCCGTCCAGCAGGCGCAGATTCGCGCCATGGTGGCCGAGAGTCTCCGCGGGGTCATCTGCCAGCGGCTCCTGCCGGCGCTCGATGGCGGCGTGGTGCTGGCGTGCGAGATTCTCGTCAACACCCTCGCGGTTTCCTCGATGGTGCGTGATGGCAAGACCCAGGGCATACCCAGTGCGCTCGATACGGGGCGTCGCGAGGGCATGATTTCGATGGACAACGCGATTCTCGATCTCTGGCAGGAAAAGAAAATTTCCGACGAGACCGCCGCATCCAACATTCTCAACCGCAATATTCGTCAGGCGATTCCCGGCGCCTGATCACCCGACCCTTTGCCCATGCCTGCGATTGATCAACTACTCCGCGCCATGCTCGCCATGGGGGGCTCCGACCTTCACCTCATTATAGGCCTGTCGCCGAGGGCGCGCATCTCCGGCTCACTCGCGACGATGGCCGAGTTTCCGGTGGTCACACCCGAGCAGATGGAAGCATTGTCGAAGGAAATCTGTCCTCCGCACCGATGGGATTATTATCTGAAGCACCACGATATCGATTTTGCCCATGAGATCGGCGGACAGGCGCGGTTCCGTGTAAACTTCCTTTACAACGCTTGGGGGCAGGCGGCGGTTTTCCGGCAGATTCCCGCCACGATCCAGTCGTTGGAAATGCTGGGCTTGCCGGAGGTGCTGAAAAAATTCTGCGCGTTGCGCGAAGGCTTGGTGCTGGTCACTGGACCGACGGGCAACGGAAAATCTACGACTCTCGCGGCAATCATCAATCACATCAACACGACCTCCCGCCGGCATGTGATCACGGTTGAGGATCCCGTGGAGTTTGTTCACACCAACAAAAAATCCATCATCGTCCACCGCGAGGTGCTGGAGCACACCGAGACGTTTGCGGATGCGCTCAAGGGAGCCATGCGGGCGGACCCCGACGTCATTTTGATCGGCGAGATGCGCGAGTTGGATACGATGCGACTTGCTGTCAGTTGCGCCTCGATGGGCATGCTGGTCTTTGCCACGCTCCACACCAACAACGCGCCCAAGACGATCGATCGCATTATCGACGCCTTTCCCGCCGACGAGCAGAATCAGATTCGCGTCATGCTGGGCGGCTGCCTGCGCGGCGTGGTTTCCCAGTTGCTATGCAAGACGACCGATGGCACCTGCACAGCCGTTCATGAAATCCTGCTGCCGCACGATGCGTTGGGTGGCACGATCCGCAGCGGCAACATCAACGCTATTCGCAACATCATCGAAAGCTCGATGGCCGAAGGCATGGTCTCCATGGATTTTTCTCTCAAAAAACTGCTTGCCGCCGGGCGTATTTCCAAGCGCGAGGCCTACATGAAGGCGATGGACAAAGGCTCGTTCGAGCGCCCGTCGTCGGACATTTAAGAATCAATGCACTCTTTTTGGGAGTGCGCTAATAAATAAGACACAAAGTTACCGTAACTCATAAGAGAAACGGTTAATGAAAATTGGCTGCCCGACTAGGGATCGAACCTAGACTAAGCGAGTCAGAGTCGCTTGTGCTACCATTACACCATCAGGCAGTGAGAAAGATCGTGGGCATGGGCGCCGACTGGAGCCGGCGATGGGATTCGAACCCGCAACCGCCTGTTTACAAAACAGGTGCTCTACCATTGAGCTACGCCGGCGTGAAATCAGCCGACACGATCAAAACAAGTAATCAAAGAACTGTCACCTGAAACCCTCCCCGCGCAGGCCGGAAAGGGGAAATTGGTGGTTCCCCCGGGACTCGAACCCGGAACCAATTGATTAAGAGTCAACTGCTCTACCATTGAGCTAGGAAACCAAAAAACGAGGGGTGAGAAACTCAAAACACGGACAGCTTTGTCAACGGTGTTTTTATTTTGTCGGGTAATTTATCTTAGGTATTACGCCTTTCAACCCCATCCACACAATCATTCCGATCAATGATATTCGATGATCTTGAGGGCGGGGCCTGTGGCATAATTGCGCAAATGCGCCAAGTTTCCCCTTGCCAATGCCTCATCCTCCCTCTGTTTTCTTCCGCTCTATCTCCATGCAAAAGACCAAAAAGTCCGTCGCCAAGCGCTTCAAGCTCACCGCCACTGGTAAGCTTATGCGCCGCACGCCCGGTTTTCGTCACTTGCTTTCCGCGAAGAGCACGAAGCAAAAGCGTCGTGCCTCCAAGGATAAGCTTGTGGCTCCCGGCCACGCCAAGCCGCTCAAACGCTGCTTGCCGTTCGGCATCTAAAGCCAAGGGCATCAACCATAACCAGCCAGTCGGGTGAATCCTAACGAGACGACCTGACGGCATAAAAAACACATACACCAACATGCCTCGTGCAACAAACTCACCCGCTTCCCGTAAGCGGCATAAGAAAGTCCTCAAATACGCCCGCGGTTACTTCGGCAACAAGTCGAAGCTCTTCCGCTATGCCAAAGATGCTGTCCAGCACGCCTGGCAGTATGCCTACGCCGCCCGCAAGAAAAAGAAGGCCGACCGCCGTGGTCTCTGGATCGTGCGTCTTAACGCTGCTTGCCGCTCCCATGGCATCAGCTACAGCCGCTTCATCGAGGGTCTCCATGCCGCCAACATCGGCCTCGACCGCAAGGTTCTGTCCGACCTCGCCATCCGTGACGAGGTGGCTTTTGCCGGCGTCGTCAAGCAAGTGCAGGACGCGTTGAAGACCAAGGCCGCCACCGCCGCTCAGGCGAAGGCTTAAACTCTGAAAAACGCGAGCCTTGCCGGCTCGCTCCAAAGGGACGGCGCATCGCAAGGTGCGCAACCCTCCCCAAGGACGGGCCTCCCGCGAGGCACCGTCCTTTTTTGTGTTAATCTGAATCGACCTCCGAGCCTGCGGCCCGTCTGCTTACCACCACCTTTCATGCAAGACCAGCTCTCCGCCCTTCTCGCCAAAGCCGCCGCCGAATTTCCGGCCATCGCCGCGCGTTCCGATTTCGAGGCCGCCAAGGCCCGCTATGTTGGACCCCACGGTGAGCTCACCGCCCTGATGAAGCAGATGGGCTCCGTGCCCAAGGAGCAGAAGCCCGTCGTTGGCAAGCTCGTCAACGAGGCCAAGACCGTCCTCCAATCCCACCTCGACGCCGCGCTCGCCCGCATCGAGGCTGCCGCGCTCGCCGCCCAGCTCGGGCCCGCCGTCGATCCCACGCTGCCGTCTCCGGACCGTACGCTCGGCACTCATCACCCGCTCACCCTCGTTCGCGAGGAGATGACCCGTATTTTGCGCAAGGTCGGCTTCACCGTCGTCGAAGGTCCCGAGGTCGAGACCGAGTATTACTGTTTCGACGCGCTCAACACGCCCGCCGACCACCCGGCCCGCGACGCTCAGGATACGTTCTACCTCCCAGAATTCGCCCGCTTCGGCAACGTCTCAAAAAAGACCCCCAACGAGAAATACCTCCTGCGTACGCACACGTCGTCCGTGCAGATCCGCACGATGCTCAAGGGCCCGCCGCCCATCCGCATCGTCTCGCCCGGCCGCGCCTTTCGCCGCGACACCACCGACGCGACCCACTCGGCGAACTTTCAGCAGATCGAGTGCCTCTACGTCGACAAGAATGTCACCGTGCGCGACCTGAAGGCGCTGCTAGACTACATCTTCGTCTCGCTCCTCGGTAAGGATACGAAGACCCGTTTCCGCCCGCATTACTTCGGTTACACCGAGCCCAGTTTTGAGGTGGATCTCTCGGCGACGCACCTCCCCAAGGTCAACAAACCGTGGATCGAGATCGGTGGTTGCGGCATGGTCGATCCGATCGTGTTCAAAGACGTCGGCTACGACCCGGAAGTCTGGAGCGGCTACGCCTTCGGCATGGGCCTCGAACGTCTCGCGATGCTCCTCTACGGTATCGACGACATCCGCTATTTCTACCAGAACGACGTCCGTTTTCTTCGTCAATTCGCTTGAGCATATCCCATGAAAATTTCCTGTAACTGGCTCCAGTCCTACGTCGATCTCGCTGGTATCGCCGATGACGAGATTTCTCGCGCCATTACTTTCCTCGGCTTCGAGGTCGAGCAGGTCATCCGCACCGGCGCGCCCAAGCTCGACAATGTCTTTGTCGGCGAGGTTCTCACCCGCGACAAGCACCCCAACGCTGACAAGCTCTCCGTCTGTACCGTGGATGTCGGCCCCGTGCAGGGCGTGAAGCGCATCGTTTGCGGCGCACAGAATTATACTGTCGGCGACCGTGTCCCCATCGCCCTCGTTGGCGCTGTGCTCCCTGGTAACTTCGTCATCAAGGAAGCCAAGGTTCGCGGCGAGGCTTCCTCCGGCATGATGTGCTCGGCCAAGGAACTCGCCATTGCGGAGGACGCCACCGGGCTTCTCATTCTTACCGCCCGTCCCGCCGCCGGCACGCCCATCAACGACGTGCTGCCTGCCGGGGATGTTGTGTTCGACATCGAGATCACGCCCAACCGCCCTGATGCCCTTTCTCACATCGGTGTCGCTCGTGAACTGGCCGCGTGGTTCAAAAAAGATCTCTCTTATCCATCGGTTAGCTTCACGCCCGCCGCCATCGTCGCCAACCCGCGCATCGACTTGCTCAAGTCCGTCCGCGTCGATGCCGCCTCCGACTGTCCTCTCTACACCGCCACAGTTGTCACTGGCGTCAAAGTCGGCCCGTCGCCCGACTGGATGCAGCAGCGTCTCTCCGCCGTCGGCCTCCGTCCGATCAACAACGTCGTTGATATCGGCAACTACGTGATGCTCGAATACGGCCAGCCTGTGCACGCCTTCGATTTTTGGAAGCTCGCCGGCGCCGAGATCATCGTTCGTCATGCCGCCGAGGGTGAAAAGATCGTCACGCTCGATAACAAGGAGCGCACTCTCTCAGCTGGCATGCTGGTCATCGCCGATGCGCAAAAGCCCGTCGTCATCGCCGGCATCATGGGCTCCGCCGACTCCGGCGTGTCGTCCGACACGATCGACCTCGTTCTCGAAGTCGCCTATTTTAAGCGTCAGTCCGTCCGCGCCACCTCGAAGCGTCTCGGCCTCGCCTCCGATTCATCCTACCGCTACGAGCGCGGCGTCGATGTCCACTCGCTCGACGAAGCGGCCCACCGTTTCATCGACTTGATTCTTGCCCATGCCGGCGGCCAAGTTGCCGGACCGATCCATCGCGTTGGCGCCGATATCCCGTGGCAGCGCGAGATCACCGTCACGCCTGCCTACATCAACGAAAAGCTTGGTTTCGAAATTCCCGCCGCCGACCAACGCACCGCGCTCGAATCTCTCGAACTCGGCGTTGTCCGTGAAGAGCCCACCGAAAACCGCGGTCCAGCCTGGACGTTCTCTATCCCGAGTTGGCGCGACGATCTCGATCGCCCCATCGACCTTGTCGAGGAAGTCGTGCGTCTTTACGGCACCGAAAAAATTCCAGCGAGCGTGATCACCGCCCCGGGACTCGTTGGCAACGACGACCCTATCGTGATCTTCAACCGCGCCGTGTCCGCCGCGCTCGTCGGTCAGGGGTTCAACGAGTGCGTCAATTACACGCTCCGCCCCGCCAAGGAACTTGCCGCGTGGGCCACGCCCGCTGCCGTTGCAGACCTCGCGCTCGCCAATCCCTTCGTCGAAGACCAATCACATCTGCGTCCGACGCTTGTCAGTGGTCTGCTCGAATCACTGAAGCTCAACCAGTCCCGCGGTGTCGCCGCCTCGCGCCTCTTCGAGACCGGTCGCGTGTTTATCGAGCGCAACGGCCAACTTTCCGAGTGTGTCGCCGCCGCCTTCGTGATGGCCGAGGAAACCGGCGAGCGCAACTGGCGCACACGGGAGTCCGCCGACTTCTACGCCGCCAAGCGCCACACAGCGACCATTGGCTCCTTCGCCGGCATCGAACTCGAACGCCAGCCGACGGCGCTCGTCGCCGCGCCCGCGCTCGGCTGGCAGGAAGGTCATGCCGCCACCGCCGGCAACCTCCAGCACGGTTGGACTTCGACCTTCGGCCTCGTGAGCCTCGCGCATCTGAAGGCTCTCGGCATCGCCGGCAAAGTTTACGCCGGCTTCTTTGCCATCGTGTCGGAGAAGGTCACCGCTGACGCCGACCGTCGCAGCTACAAGCCCTTCGGCCTGCAGCCCGCCGCCCTCCGCGACCTCGCGCTGATCGTTCCTGAGGCGACGGCGTCTTCCGAGGTTCAGAAAGCTCTCACCAAGGTCGCCCGCGCTGCCGTGGGCAACGCCTTCGCGCTCGAAGCCGTGAACGTGTTCGACGTTTACCAAGGCAAGGGCCTGCCTGAAGGCGCCAAGAGCCTGGCATTCTCCCTCGTATTCCGCTCCTCTGACCGCACGCTCACCGACGATGAGGTCAACGTCATCTTTACCAAGATTCAGGACGAGCTGCTCAAGACTACGCCTTACCAAATCCGGAAATAACGCCGCCATGTCTGTTCCTAAAGATCTCAACATCGACCGCATCGCGAATCTCGCGCGCCTTGCGCTCACGCCGGAGGAAAAGATAAAGTTTTCCGCGCAACTCGCCGATGTGCTCACCAACATCGAGAAGCTCAAACAGGTCGATGTGACAGGCGTCGAGCCGACCGCGCACGCATTCCCCGTCTATAACGTCTGGGCCGACGATGTCGCGACGCCCGGGCTTTCCGTCGAGGATGCCCTTCTCAATGCGCCTGAGAAACGCGACCACATGATCGTCGTTCCCAAGGTTGTCGAATGAGCACCGCCGCCATGCCTGCCGCGCTTTTTAACCAATCAATCGCCGAACTCGCCGCGCTGCTTGAGGCGAAGACGATCACCTCGGTCGAGCTTATGCATGCCGTCATCGCCCGCACGCAGGCCGTCGAGGAGCGCGTCAAGGCGTTCAACTCTTACGACACCGACGACGCTCTCGCGCAGGCCGCCGCGTCCGACGCGCGCCGCGCCGCAGGGCAGGCGAGGGGGCCGCTCGATGGCATCCCCATCGGCATAAAGGACGTGATCGCCGTCACCGGACAGCCGCTCACCGCCTCGTCAAAGATGCTGGCGAACTTCGTCTCGCCCTACGACGCGACCGTCACGCAAAAGTTGAAGAAGGCCGGCGCGGTCATTTGGGGCCGTCTGAACCTCGACGAGTTCGCGATGGGTTCCTCCACGGAGAACTCCGCGTTCCATACCACGCGCAACCCCTACAAACTCGATTGTGTTCCCGGTGGTTCATCGGGCGGCAGCGCCGCCGCACTGGCGGCCGGCGAAGCCATCGCGACGCTCGGCTCCGACACCGGCGGTTCCATTCGCCAGCCCGCCGCGCTCTGCAACGTCGTCGGCCTCAAGCCAACCTATGGACTCGTCTCGCGCTATGGATTGATAGCGTTCGCCTCGTCGCTCGACCAGATCGGTCCCTTCACGCGCACGGTCGAAGACGCGGCAATCGCCCTCCAGGCCATTGCGGGTCACGACGAACGCGACTCGACTTCGTTCAAGGTTGAGATCCCCGATTATCGAGCTGCCTTGAAGGAGAAAAAGGGTCCGTGGCGTCTCGGCATCCCCAAGGAATACTTCGGCGAAGGTCTCGACCCCGAGGTCGCTGCCGCGGTCGAGAAGGCGATTTCCTACTATGAGAAACTGGGCTGCGAGATTAAGAACGTCTCTCTGCCGCACACCGAGTATGGCGTGGGGGTTTACTACATCATCGCGACCGCCGAGTGTTCATCGAACCTGAGCCGTTACGATGGTATCCGCTATGGGCACCGTGCGGCAGACGCCAACGACATCGTCGATCTCTACTTTAAATCACGCGCCGAGGGCTTCGGCCCCGAGGTGAAGCGCCGCATCATCCTTGGTACCTACGTGCTGAGCAGCGGCTACTACGACGCCTACTACCTCCGCGCGCAGAAAGTCCGCACACTGATCCGCCAAGATTTCCTTAACGCCTACAACGAGGTCGATGCCATCATCACGCCCACGACGCCCACGCCCGCCTTCAAGCGTGGCGCCAAGGCCGATCCGCTGGCGATGTATCTGTGCGACGTTTATACGATCGGCGTGAATCTCGCTGGACTCCCCGGCATCAGCGTGCCGTGCGGATTTTCGTCGGACGGTCTTCCCATCGGCATGCAGCTCATCGGCCAGCCTTTCAAGGAAGCCGACCTCCTTGCGATAGCCAATGCCTACGATTCCGCTCACGACTGGTCGAAGCGGACTCCCAATCTCTGAGAGTTGAAAAAATGAAATACGAAGCCGTCATCGGTCTTGAGGTTCACATTCAGATCAAAACTCGTTCGAAAATGTTCACCCGCGTCGCCGCCGGCTATGGGCAACCCGCGAACACGCTTACCGATCCGGTGGTCCTCGCTCTCCCCGGGGTCCTTCCCGTGATGAATAAGGCTGCGCTCGATGCCGTCATCAAGGCCGGCCTCCTCCTCGGCTGCGATATTGCCCCTGTTTGCAAGTGGGACAGGAAAAACTACTTTTACCCTGACTCACCGAAGAACTATCAGATATCCCAATACGACCAGCCGATCTGCCTGAACGGCGCGGTCGAGATCGAGCTCCCCGGCCCGTCCCGTAACGTCCAGGGCAAACACAAAAAAATCGCGCTCACCCGCATCCACCTCGAGGAAGACGTCGGCAAGCTCAACCACGAGGCCTTCGACTCGTTCGTCGACTATAACCGTGCCGGCACGCCGCTCATGGAGATCGTTTCGGAGCCGGTCATCAAATCCGCCGACGAAGCCTACGCCTATCTCACGTCGCTCCGCGCGACGATGATCTACGGCGGCATCTCCGACTGCGACATGGAGAAGGGCCAGCTTCGCTGCGATGCCAATATCTCCATCCGCCTCGTTGGCGAAACCAAGCTCGGAACCAAGGTTGAGTTGAAGAACCTTAACTCCATTTCCTACGTGCGCGACGGCATCGCTTACGAGATCAAGCGTCAGATCGCCGCCGTCGAAAGCGGCGGCACCATCGTGCAGGAAACCCGTGATTACGACGGACAGACCGGCACCAGCCAGTCGCTCCGTTCGAAGGAAATGGCGCACGACTACCGCTACTTCCCCGATCCCGACCTTATGCCGGTGATGGTAGATGCCGAGTGGAAGGCTCGTATTCAGGCCGAGTGTCCCGAACTTCCTTTCGCCAAGCAAACCCGCTTTCAATCCGAATACGGTCTGCCCTATACGCTCACGTCCGTCCTCGTGTGGGACAAGGCGCTGGCCGACTATTTCGAGGAGGCCGCCAAGATCGCCGGCCCCGGCCAAGGACAGGCCGTTGGTAACTGGATTGCCAACGACCTCCAGCGCGAACTCGGTGTCGCCAAGATCAATATTGCCGACTCCAAAGTCCGCCCCGCTCACATCGCCGAGCTGGTGAAGCTCATCGATGCGGGCACTCTCCTTTCCAACGCCGCGAAGGCAGTCTTTATCGACATGGCTGCCACAGGTGAAACGCCGTTTGCTATCGTTGCCAAAAAGGGCCTTGCTGCCGCGCCGACCGACAGCGCCGAGCTCGAAGGCTGGTGCTGCGAAGCCATTGCCGCCAACGCGAAGTCCGTGGCCGAGTTCAAGGCCGGCAAGGAGAGCGCGATCAACGGACTCAAGGGCCCGATCATGAAAGCGTCGAAGGGCAAGGCCAACCCCAAGCTCGTTGACGAAACGCTGCGTCGATTACTTGTCGAGTAAAGTAACGCGGATTTGGTGGCTGTTCTGCAGTGGTTTTTGACCGCCCGATTGCACCGATGGACACGGACAGCCTCATCAGCAGCCACAAAAAAACCGCAACCTTTCTGGCTGCGGCTTAGACTAAAAAGCGAGGGCGAAAGGTCTCAGACAGGGGCAGTGATCGACTGGCCTGTTGCGGCCGGCGCAGTGGCAAAGAACCCCGCCATGTGGGAAATATTGGAGTAGCCCTGAGCCTTGAGGTTGTCTTCGATTTTTTTGATGGAGGCGCGGAGCTCGGCGGTGAGTTCAGGCGTCAGGACGGCGATGGTATTATCGGTCTTGCTGACGACATGGTAGACCGGTTCGTTGCCCATTTGGATTTGGTAGAGGCTGGTGCCGTTGCGACAATAAGATCGGCGCACAAGGTTGAGTTCCTCGAATGCAGCCAGACAGCGATAAACGGTTACGAGGTCGCACGAGTGTTTCGATAGATCGTCGTGAATTTGCTCGATGGTGATGGGATGCGAGCGCTTGAGAAGAGCGGTGAGAATCGCTTTGCGGGGCTTGGTAATACGATGACCGGCTGTTTTTAGGCTCTGCAGCGCTTGCTCAAGCGAGTTGCTGATCTCTGAGGGGGTCAAATTGCCTAGCGGATTGTTCGTTTGGGTTGATGAGATCATTATGATATTAATGCTAATGACTAACGTGACATAATTGTCACGCAATTGAAAGAAAGAATACATGGGGCTATTTTGATGTTCATGGTCCGTAGGTAAGCTTGCGAGTTGCACCTGTGGGGAGGCGTGTGCACATTTCTTTTCATAAATATGCAGGATCTGGATTTCAACGAAGTGGTCGGTCTTATTTGCAAGGAAGACACGCGGTATGACCGCAAGGCGTATAGCTTTTTGCGTGAAGGCCTCGATTACGCGGTGAAGAAATTGGCGGAAAAGGACTCCGAGCGCGCCAAGAAGTCTTTGCACATCTCCGGGGAAGAATTATTGATGGGATTGCGCTCCTATGCGTTGGATCAGTTTGGCCCTCTTGCCATCACGGTGCTGGGATCTTGGGGCATCCGGCGTTGCGGTGATTTTGGCGAGATTGTTTTCAATCTTATCGAGTATAAAGTTTTCAGTAAAACCGACAAAGACCGCCGCGAGGATTTCGCCGAGGTTTATACGTTTGAAGATGCTTTCGTAAAACCGTTTTTGCCCCGAAATCCCCGTCGATCGGGTTTGTCTCCAGTCAAGCGGGTTGAGTCCGTGTAACCTGTGGTTTTGCTCAACGGTTACTTTCCGTCTGGCGGCGCAGACGTTGCTACCGCAGCATGATTCGATTTTCCCATGCCCAAGCCTGCCGCTTCGTCTGTTTCTGATCTTCGACTTCTTGAATCTTTCTGGCGCCAGCCAGCCGAACGCACGGTTCTTCCGAACGGGCTCACCCTGCTTGTGCAACGGGATGCATTCGCGCCGGTGGCTTCCGTGCAAGTCTGGGTGAAAACGGGCAGCATCCATGAAGGCGCGCTGCTGGGCGCGGGGCTTTCCCACTACCTCGAACACATGCTGTTCAAGGGCACGACGCGCCGGGCGGGCCGCGACATTTCCACCACGGTACAGGCGCATGGCGGCAACATCAACGCCTACACGACTTTTGATCGCACGGTTTATTACATCGACTTGCCGTCCGAACATCTGGGCGTGGCGGTCGATATTTTGGCGGACGCCGTGTTGCATTCCACTTTGCCGGCTGACGAGGTGACACGGGAAAAAGACGTGATCCTGCGCGAGATTGCCATGGGGCAGGACGATCCCGATTCCAGACTGGGGAAGACCCTCTTTGAAACCGCGTTCCGCGAGCACCCTTATCGCCACCCCATCATCGGCCATCGCGATGTTTTCTCCGCCGTGACACGCGAGGATTTGCTGGCGTATTATCAGGCGCGTTACGTGCCCAACAACCTCGTCGTGGTGGTCGCCGGCGACGTCGATCCGGCGGCTGTGCGCGCACTCGTGGAAAAACATTTTTGCGATGCTCCCCGCGGCAGGCTGGCGCCCGTGGTGGTATCGGCGGAACCCGTGCAACTCGCTCCGCGCATCATGCACGGCTACGAGGATGTCGAGCTTACCCGTGCCTGTTTGGCTTGGCAAATTCCCGGACTCACCCATGCCGATGCGCCCGCGTTGGACTTGCTGGCCACGTTGCTTGGCCAGGGCGACAGCTCGGTTCTCTGGGAAGCCGTGCGCGAAAAAAAGCGCCTCGTTCACTCCATCGATGCGCACTGCTGGAATCCCGGCAACGCCGGCCTGTTCTACATTTCATTTACCTGCGAGCCGCAGAAGCGCGAGGCGGCCGTGGCGGAGATTCACCGGACGTTGGCCCGCGTGATTGCCCGCGGTTTCTCCCCTGTGCAATTGCGCAAGGCTCTTCGCCAGCAGGTTGTGAGCGAGATCAACACGCGCAAAACCATTTCGGGCCAGGCTTCGCGCCTGGGCATGGCCGAGGTCGTGGTTGGCGATCTTGATTTCAGCCGCACTTATTTTGAGCAACTGGCCCGTGTGACGAATATCGGGCTGAAGCGCGTGGTTAAAACCTACTTCGCGGCCGCGCATCTTACTGAGGTTTCACTCAATCCTAAGACCGTCGCCCGTCCGTCGAAGGAGCGTGCGGACAACGTGGCGACACCGCCGGTTTTCTCCACGCATACACTGCCAAACGGGGCGCGTCTGTTCGTGCGGCCCGATTCGCGCCTGCCGAATCTTCACATCCGATTGTTGCTGGAAGGCGGGCCGCTGCATGAACCGGCGACGCAGCGCGGGGCGACTGCGTTGATGGCCAACCTGCTCACGCGCGACACCCGCAAGCGCACCGCCGCCGAGGTGGCTCAGTTCATCGAGGAAGTGGGCGGCTCGTTTTATCCCTTTTCGGGAAACAATAGTTTTGGCCTCGCCGCCGAGGTGCTGCCCGGCGATGGGGATCGCGCGCTCGCGCTTCTGGGCGAGGCGATCATGGCGCCGACTTTCACTCGCGCCAGTTTTGACATCGAACGCGAATCTCAGGTGGCCGCCTTGCAGCAGGACGCTGACGATGTGGTGACGGTGGGGTGGAAAATCGTCCGGGAAAAATTCTTCGGCAGTTATCCGCTCGCCATTGACGCCCAAGGAACGATCGAAGGACTGGCCGCGTTGAAACCGGCCGATCTCGCCGCACTTTGGAAGCGTGTCGGCGTGGCGGGCAATGTTGTTTTGGTGGTGGCGGGCGACTTCGCGCCAAAAGTGCTCGTGCCCAAGCTCAAGGCATTCCTTGCGCGATTGCCCAAGGGCAAGGCGCCGGTGCGCATCGCGCCGGTTGCGGCTTCGGGCGCAGTCGGCGATTTCGTGGAAAAACAGCCGCGCGAGCAGGCCGTGGTCTTTCAGTCGTTTCCGGGGCCGGGCTTGCTGGGTGAGGATTATTACGCGGGCGAGGTGGCCGATGAACTTTTCAGCGGCATGTCGTCGCGGCTGTTTGAACGTGTACGCGAGGAAAAAGGGCTGGCGTATTTTGTGCGCGCCGGTCGTGTGACGGGCATCGACGCGGGCATGTTCACTTTTTACGCCGGCACGGCGCCCGCCACGGCTGACGCCGTGCTCGCGGAAATCGACGCCGAGATCGCCCGCGTGCAGGCCGGTGAGGTGACGCCAGGGGAACTGCAACGCTGCCAGACGCGCCTGAAAGCCGCCCGGCGCATGGGGCTGCAAACCAACTCGGCTCGGGCGATACACGCCGGTCTTAATGCTCTTTATGGCCTGCCGGTTGACGACATGGCGGCCTACGACACCCGCATCGACGCGGTGACGATTTCGGATTTGCAGGTCTTCGCGCAGAAACGGTTTCAGCGGACACTGCGCACGCAGCTCGTCGTGAGACCATCCTGACGGAGATTCTTCAGGCCTTGCCACCGGGGTCGATGACACCGCCGCTCCACTTGAGTTTGGTGCGCACCACCGAGAAATGCGAATAGTCGAGACGCTGCGCCAACGGCAGACGTTGGGCCGCCATGGAAATCTCCACCGGAGACTCGGCGCAGACACGGAGGTTGCGCTGACCATCCATCGCGACGAGCAGGCGGGAGTCGGGCTTGCAGTTGTAAACGCGCAGCTTTACGCCTTCGCGAAAGATGATCGAGCGGTTGCTCAGCGTGTGCGGGCAGATGGGCGTCATCGCGATCACATCGGCGCTCGGGTGGATGAGCGGTCCGCCGGCGGAAAGATTGTAGGCGGTGGATCCGGTGGGCGTGGAAAAAATAAGACCGTCGCAATGGTAGTTGGTCACCAGTTCGTCATCGGCGAAGACTTCAAGTCGCACGATGCGGGAGTTGATCTCGTCCTTGATGAGCACGTCGTTGAGGGCGAGATCGTGCTGTCCGGGGCCGGTCGAGCATGCGAGCATCGTGCGGTACGTGATCTGGAACTCGCCCGCCAGCAGCGTTGTGAACTGGTTGCGCGCTTCATCGGCCGAGAACGTGGTGAGGAATCCCAGGCTGCCGCGGTTGATGCCGATGATGGGAACCTGTTCGCGGGCGGCTTCGCGGGAAACGCCGAGGAGGGTGCCGTCGCCGCCGATCACGCAACAGGCATCCTGCCCTTTCAGGAACCCCGTCGGAATCGGAAAGGTGGATACGTGTTTCACCGAGGCGCCGGAGGTGCGGGCGAGGGCGATCAACGTCGCCGCCAATTCAGGGGCGCCGGCTTTCTGCTCGTTGACGACAAAGGCGAGGTGGCGGATGGGCGGCATGGCGGAAGGAATTACGCGGATAAAGCGACTTTACGCAATCCCAGCAAAAACTCGCGGTTGCCGTCGGTGCCGGTGATGGGGGAGTCCATCGTGCCGATCAGCGTTGCCCCGGAAAGTTGGGTGAGCGCGAAGATCTGTATGCCGGCGAGCACGGCTTCCTGTACGGCGGCGTCCCGAATGATGCCGCGGCCTTTGTCCACCTCGGCCTTGCCGGCTTCGAACTGGGGTTTCACGAGGGCGATGAGCATGCCGCCGGGGGTGACGAACGGCCACACGGCGGGTAGAACGCTTTTGAGCGAGATGAACGAGAGGTCCATCACCACCGCGTCGAATGCGGAGCGCGGCAGGTCGCCGGGATTGAGGTGGCGGGCGTTGATTTTTTCGTGATTGGTGACGCGCGGGTCGCCTTGGAGTTTCGGGTGGAGTTGGGCGCGGCCCACGTCAACACACACCGCGTCGGCGGCCCCGGCTTGGAGGGCGCAGTCGGTGAAGCCGCCGGTGGAAGCGCCGACATCGAGCAGATGGGCGCCGCGCAGATCGATCGAGAATTTTTCGACGAATCCTTGGAGTTTTTCGCCGCCACGGGAGACGAAGCGGGGCGGTTGTTCGACGATAAGCTCGATATCGGAGGGAAATTCCTTGCCGGGTTTGTCGAGCCGGTCGGTGCCGTGGAGCACGCGACCGGACATGATGAGCGCCTTGGCCTGCGAACGGGTCGCCGCGAGGCCGCGCGTGACCAGCAGTTCGTCGAGACGTTGACGCGGGGAGGTCATGGGCGACGGTCAGATTTTCTCACCGAGGGCTTGGAGGACGGCGCGGGCGAGCGCGAGATGGCCGGTGGGATTGGGGTGGATGCGGTCCCAGGCGAGCGTCATCGGATGGGTGTGAACGGTGAGGGCGTCGAAGGCGGCCTGGGTGTCCACAAAGACGGCGTCGTGCCGGGCGGCGAGGGCTTTGACGACCGCACCATACTCGTCTATGCGGCGGCGCATGGGGTCGGCGCGGTTGGGCTCGATCAGATAGGGGGCGGCGAGCACGAGTCCTTTGACACGGGGACGGGTTTGTTCGACGAGCCCGGTGAGCACGCGGGTATAGTCTTCAAGACCGACATGAAGGTCGGTGCGGAGAGGGGTGTCGAACTGGCGCCAGACATCATTGATCCCGATCATAATCGAGAGCCAGTCGGGGTTGAGATCGAGCACGTCGGTTTTCCACCTGGTGGCGAGGTCGCGCACGACATTGCCACCAGTGCCTTTGTTGATGACGCGGATGCGGTCGGCGGGGCGGGTGGCCCCGAACCAGGCTTCGATCAGGGAAACATAACCGCGGCCGGTGCCGGGTGCGCCCCAAGGGGTGGCTTCGCCGGAGGGATCGCGACCGGCGTCAGTGATGGAGTCGCCGATGAAGACGAATTTGGAGGAGGCAGGTATTTTCATAAGGGGAAAAGATTTAGCGGAGTTTCTGGCGGGCAGGCGACCAGCAAGTGGTGCGGCCACCGATGGTTTCTCGGACAAGGAGTGCGCCGGTCTTGGGGCACTTGCCGCCGTTTTCCCAGCGGTGGCGGAAGAGCCAGGTTTTGGGCGGATCGGGGAAGGTGTCGGTTTTGGCGGCACCGATGATCCTTAGCGCGTGATCGGCAACCCAGCGCGTTTCGCGGTGGAGCGATTCGATTTCGCCGGCGGTCAGCGATCCTGCAAGGCGCTTGGGATGAATGGCGGCGCGCCAGAGGATTTCGTCGGCCATCCAGTTGCCGATGCCGGGAAAACGTTCCTGCATGAGCAGCACGGCCTTGATGGGAGCGCGGGCTCGGCGCAGGAGGAAGACGGCCACCGCTCCGATGGTGAACAGCTTCGAGAGCACCGGCGGGGCGATGTCCGACCACCAGTCGGGCGCGGTCGGCCCGACGGAAAACTGCACGCGGCCAAACATGCGAAAATCGGAGAACACCAGACTTTGCTTTTTTTGGACGAGCACGAGGTGGTCGTGTTTTCTCGGCGCATAGCCGGCGGGCTGCACGGCGAGTTCGCCGGTCATACCGAGATGGATACCGAGCCAACCATCGCTGCTGACGCGAAAGAGCATCTGTTTGGCGGCGGCTTCGGAGGAGAGCAGCATCGCGCCGGTCAAGTGTCGGGCGATAAGCTTGGGGTCGCTGGTTTTGAAGACGCCGGAATTTTCATGCAGGAAAACACGCTCGATTTTATGCCCCAGCCCCGGGTTCCAGCGTTTGCGGAAAAAATCGACTTCGGCGAGTTCGGGCATGGTCAACGCAACTCCCAGTCGTAGTGAAAGGAGGAGAGGAGCTTGGGTTTTGCATCGGTGACTTGGACGACATCTTCGATGCGGCAGCCGCCAAGTCCCGGATAGTAGAGGCCGGGTTCCACCGTGACGACGGAACCTTTTTTCAAGATGTAATCCACGGTGCCCGACATGCGCGGCGGTTCATGTACATCAAGACCGAGTCCATGGCCGGTGCCATGGAAGAAGCCGACCGATCCTTTTGGCGTATGCTTCGTTTCGAAACCATGGCGCGCGAAGACATCGAGACATTGCTGGTGGACATGACGACCGTTGACGCCGGTACGGACGACGTGGAGGGATGCAAGCTGGGCGGCGCGGACGGCGGAAACGAGGTTGTGTTGGGCCTCGCTGGCGCGCCCTTTGAGGAAAGTGCGCGTCATGTCGCCGTGGTAGCCGGTGGCGCTCACGCGTGGGAAAACATCCACAATGATGAGTTCGTTGGCGCGCAGCGGGCCGTGTCCGCGTTCGTGCGGATCGCAGGCTTGGTCGCCACCGGCGGCGATGGTGCCGATGGAGAGGGCGCCGGCTTCGAGGCAGGCGATCTCGATGGCGGTTCTGAGTTTTTCCGAGGTGAGCGGTTTGCCGTTGTGGACGAGCTTGCCGCCTATGATTTTGCTGGCGCGCAGAAGTTTTTCGGCGGCGGCGATGCCGAGGGCGCTGCACCGGTTGCCCTCGCGAATGGCGGCGGCTTCGGCGGCGGTCTTGATCTCACGTTCGGGGAAAAGCGCGGCGACGGGGGTGATTTTGAGGCCGAGCGCACGGAGCCGATCGCAAAGGCCGGCGGGAAAGTCTTCGGGCACCGAAAAACCGCGTTGCTTGTAGTGGCGGGCGAGCAGGGCGATGACCTCGGCGGCTCCAACCTTGGCGTCGGTGTGCCGTTCGCGGGCTTTTTTCAGCCACGGCTCCAGCGGGAAAACGACATCGAAGCCGGAGGTTTTGCGGGCGCGGCCGAACTCAAGGGCGTTGAGCACGGCGATTTTTTTGCGACCGATGCCGAGGGCGATGAACGGATCCGGCACGTTGAAGCGGCCGAAGTAGAGCATGTCGGCGCTGCGGGCGGTGTCGGAGTAGAGAAGGAGTGACGGGATAGTGCGTACCACGTTGAAGTTGTATTTACCAGCGGGATGACTACTCAGCCTCCCAGTGAAAAACGCAAATCCGCTTTCATCGTTCCTTCGCATGTTGATGGTTTTCGTCGCTCTGCTGGCCGTTACGGGCTGCGGACGGGGAGATGCGCCGCAGGCGCAGGTGGCGCCGAAGACGATGGTGGATTTCTTTGCGATCAAGGTCGGCCGGCAAAGCGTGCGGATGCAGCTCGCGGTCAGCATGGATGAGATGCAGCACGGCTTGATGGGGCGGCGCGACCTCAAGCCGGATCAGGGGATGATTTTTATTTACGAAAAGCCCCAGCAGCAGAGCTTTTGGATGCGCAACACTCCGACTCCGCTTGATGTGGGGTTCTTCGATGCAACCGGCGAACTTCAGGAAATCTACCCGATGTATCCTTTTGACGAGACTCCGGTGCGCTCGCGAAGCATGGCGCTGAAATTCGCGCTGGAGATGAACCAAGGCTGGTTTGCGGCGCATGGAGTGAAGCCGGGCGCAAAGCTGGACATGAAGGCACTTGCGTCCGCGTTGAAGGCGCGCGGATTTGAGGCGGCGACGTATTTGAGCGCTGAGTGAGATGGAGGCCGCCCCAAGGTTTTACTCCAGGCGGTGACGGCGGGCGTCCTTGGCCTTGGCTTCGTCGGACGGAATTTCGTTGTCCGTCTTGAGCATGAGGACGGGAATCTTGGTTTTCACGAAGACGCCGGTTTCCTTGAAGTGTTTGGCGGGGACGTTTTCGAGCGCCTCACCGACAGTTGTGGCGGGCATCAGGCGACCCTTCTTGGTCGTGTTGAATTCGTAAACGGCCTTGAAAATGCGTTCCTGCGTGGTGAGCACGCTTTCGTTTTCCGGGATCTGGAGCACCCAGCCGACGAAATCGTTGCCCTTTGGCAGGCGGCCCTCGGGATCGGAAATGAGGATGGCGAACTGCTTTTTGAGCGCGGGCGGCTTTTCTTCGTCGACCTCGGGCTGAACGAGCAGGTTCATCTCTTCGACAATCTGGCGGAGGAGGGAGGGCTCGATATCGTTTCTTTTCAGGATTTCGGCTACCTTGTTGACGTCAATTTTCGGCATGGAACTTTTGGTCGGGTTTGACACACGAAAGGGCACGCTTCTCCTGAAGCGACAACAAAAACATGGAGACCGTTCTGACAGCCCAGCGAGACGACGAGGTGTTCGACGTGGTCAATGATCGCGACGAGGTCGTCGGCCAGGCGACGCGCGGGGAGGTCCATGCCAAGCGGCTGTGGCATCGCGCGGTGCATGCGTTTGTCTTCGACGCGGCCGGTCGGGTTTTTTTGCAGAAGCGCTCGATGTTGAAGGACACGTCCCCCGGTTGCTGGGATTCTTCGGCCTCGGGTCATCTCGACAGCGGGGAGGGCTATGACGCCGCGGTGGTGCGCGAGCTGAAGGAGGAAATCGGCCTCACGGTTGTGCCGGAATACGGGCTGACGGCCTTGTTCAAGGTCGATTCGTGCAAGGATACCGGCTGGGAATTTGTGTGGGTCTACCGGCTGCGAAGCGAAGGTCCCTTTGCCCTGAATCCTGCCGAGATTGAACGCGGAGCCTGGTTTTCCGAGGAGGAAGTGAACCGGGGCATCGAGGACCGGCCGAGGGAGTTCACGCGGGCGTTTAAATTTATCTGGTCGGTCCGGGGCCGGGCCGTGAAGGCCGGGCAATGACGGTTTTTTTGTTCCTCAGGGATTCGATTTCGGCGAATTGCTTGGGGGAAATCAGGCGGCGGGGCACGCGGCGCCCGGCTTCATAGAGGAGCTTGTCCCAGTCGGCCTCGGTGATGGGGCCGTAGGGTTCCCAAGCATTGTGATGACCCTGTTTGCGGGTCCACTCGGCGTTGCCGCCGTGTATACGCACACAGATCTGATATTTGCCATCTTCTGGATTCTTGTCCCACCAACCAAACTCCATCGCCATAGTTCCCTCTTAAACCTGCAAGCGTGCCGCACGGCCAGCGGAAACGGCGGGGGCGAGTTTCCCTGAGATCATTTCGGAGGCTGCGTGCTTGCCGTCAGGGATTCGACGGGTGCGCACTTTTTGGATTCCAGGGGTATTCCCGTTCGCTATGCCTTCTTGGCCGAGCCCTTTTTGTTCGGGCGTTCGATGTTGAGGTAGGTCTTCGAACGCATCTGATCCTCGTAGAACTCGACGAGGCGTACGCCTTCGCGGGGTTTGACGAGGTCCTTCTTGGTGGCGGCGTCGATCTGCGCCTTCATCTTGCGGCAGAGTTCCTCCCATTGGTATTGGACGCCGTCGATCACGTCGCGGATGCGGCTGCCGGCGAGGGTTTCCTCGATGTAGAAACCGTTGGGTTCGTCGGGTTCGAGGAACACGTGGACCTCGTTGACGCGGCCGAAGAGATTGTGGAGGTCGCCCATTATGTCCTGGTAGGCGCCGGTGAGGAAAACACCGAGGTAGTAGGGCTTGCCGTTGAGCGGGTGGAGCGTGAGGTAGTCCTTCGTGTCCTGCAGGTCGATGAAGGTGCTGATCTTGCCGTCGGAGTCGCAGGTGATGTCGACGAGCACGGCGTTGACGGTGGGCTTTTCCTTGAGGCGGTGCAGCGGGGCGATGGGGAAGAGCTGTTTGAGCGCCCAGTGGTCGAGGAGGGATTGGAAGACGGAGAAGTTGCAGACGTATTGGTCGGCGAGGAGGGCGGAGAGGCCGCGGA
>CAIVDS010000055.1 GCA_903904685.1 uncultured Verrucomicrobiota bacterium | reverse complement strand
GCCGGGCGGGGAATTCGAGATCGATGATCCGGCACACGGTTTCCACGGCGGGATGCCCGCGGGCGGCGGCCTCCTGCGGAACGGCGTCGGACAGTCTCCAGAGAAGATTCCAAAGGATAACGCCGGCGCGGTCGGGGGCCGCACCGGCGTATCGAGCAACCTCGGTGAGCCCGGCCTGCAGGTTTTCATAGTCGCCGGGGACCGGGCCGAACATCGGGAGGGCCACCCGGGCGTGCACCCCGGCGGGAAAGGAAAAATGCGCGTAACGGTGGCTGCAGGGTCCGCGGAACCGGTATTCGACCGGCATGCCGGGAGGGGTGATGCTGACGCAGCCGGGGCGGAGCCGAAAATCGCGGCCGGCCATCAGCAGGCGGCCTTCGTAGGAATAGCAATGGATCGCCCACAAGTTGGGCAGGAGAAAGCGCTCGACCGGCTTGCTGCCATGGTAGGCAATCCTGGCCTGCCTTACCAGCGGGCGGCTTTGCAGCGGCAGAAAAACCCGGGGACTGTCGTCAGGCATGGTGATTATCTACCAATTAAGGTGATCCTAGGCAATTGGCAAAACCGGCGGATTTTGAGAAACTCAAGCCATGCCCAAATCCGCGACCCTCGTCCGTCCCGCCCCGTTGACCGAAGAGCAGACCGCCTTTTTCCATCGGGAAGGCTACCTGATCGTCCCCGATGTGTTCGATCCCGAGGACCTGACGCCGCTCCGCCGGCAAATGGAGGAGCAGGTGGACGCCAAGGCGAGGGAACTCCACGCGGCCGGGGCTCTCGTGCAGCTCCACGAGGAATTGGATTTCGACCGGAGGCTGGTAAAAATATACCAGGAATCCAAGGAGAACGGAGAGATCATCATGCGGCATCTGGAAGGCCGGTCCGGCGGCGGGTTTCACGGCGAGGAGATGTTCAAGATCATCAAGCATCCCAAACTGCTGGCCAAAGTTGAATCGTTGCTGGGTTCCGAGGAGATCATCGCAGCATCGGTTTTCCGGCTGCGCCCCAAGCTGCCCAACATCGGCCGCGGCGTCGTGCCGTGGCATCAGGACAGCGGTTACATGCAGGAGCATTGCGACCGCCATCTCGCGATCACCTGCTGGGTGCCGCTGGTGGACGCGACCGTGGAAAACGGTTGCATGCAGATATTGCCCCGGGTGCAAAATCAGGGAATCTACCGGCACCATACCGGCGGCAACGCGAATTTTCTGGTGATCCTCGACCAGAATCTGCCCAAGAGCCCGGCCGAGGCGATCACCGCCGCCTGCCCTCGGGGGGGAGTGGTGTTCATGACCAATCTCACCCCGCATTGCTCGACGCCCAACTCGTCGGACCATATCCGCTGGAGCGTGGATTTGCGCTATCAAGCCGCCGGCACGCCGAACAATCACGGCCTCTGGCCTGCAAAGGACGACGATCATGACGACGACGAGAGCGACTACGCCAAGAACGTCAATATCGCCTGCTATCCGGCGGAAGCCGATTTTCTCATCCAAAGCCGGAAGAATCCCGAATTTGAAGTCACCTACGCCGACTTCGTGAAGCGGCGCGTGCATTTCGAAAATGCCAACCTGCCGTTTCCGCCCCAGCGGTGGCAGGCGGTCCTCAAGTAGACAATTCCGGGCAAGTTCCGGGGACGTTTGCCGGCCCGCGGGTGATGGCCGAGGCGGGGAATCGACGTCCTATTAACCGCAATGCGGGATTGAACGGGGAGCCGCGCGTGCGTTTTGTGGCTCTCATCACGCATGAACAAATCCCCGCGAGCGCTGATCCCCGGTTGCGACGACCTGCTGCATGGCGGCGACTACAATCCCGACCAGTGGCTGGGGATCCCCGAGGTGATCGACGAGGATTTCCGTCTCTTCGACGCGGCGGGCGTCAATACGCTGTCGGTGGGTATCTTTGCATGGTCGCGGCTGGAACCGGCGGACGGGGTTTATGACTTTGACTGGCTGGGCCGGATTCTCGACCGGTTGGCGGCGGCGGGGAAGAATGTGATCCTGGCGACGCCGAGCGGCGCGCGTCCTTTATGGATGGCGCAGCGTTATCCGGAGGTGTTGCGCGTGGACCGGCAGGGGCGGCGCGAGACGCCGGTGCTGCGGCATAACCATTGTTGGAGTTCGGCGGTTTACCGAGGGAAGGTGCGGGAGATGAACACGCGGCTGGCGGAGCGCTTCGGAAGGCATCCGGCGGTGAAGATGTGGCATGTGTCGAACGAGTTCAGCGGAGAGTGCCTGTGCGAACGGTGCGTGGGCGGGTTTCACGACTGGCTGAAGGAACGCTATCGGACGCTCGACGCGGTCAACGCGGCGCATTGGACGGATTTTTGGGCGCATCGATACACCGACTGGAGCCAGATCAATCCGCTCGATTTCACCCTGGACGGGCTGGCGCTCGACTGGCGGCGGTATGCGTCGTGGCAGGTGGAAGACTTCTATGCGTGGGAGGCGGAGCCTCTGCGCCGGTTGTCTCCAAGCGTGCCGGTGCTCACGAACCTGATGGGGCTTTTCGAGTGGGTGGATTATCACAAGCTGGCGCGGCAGCTGGATATCGTGGCGGACGATTCCTATCCGGGGTATGTGGCGGACAGTCCCGAGATCGTCGCGCAGGCGATGGAGACGAGTTTCAAATTCGATCTGCTGCGATGTCTCAAGGGCGAGCCGCGCGCGTGGTTTCTGATGGAGAGCTGCATCGACGGGAATTCCGTGTGGAAGCCGCTGCACCTGAAGCCGCCGGGGTTGCATCACCTGGAGATGTTTCAGGCGCTGGCGCACGGTGCGGATGGCACGCTGTATTTTCAATGGCGCAAGGGACGCGGAGGCGTGGAGAAATACCACGGGGGCGTGGTGCACCATACGCATCCGGAGGAGACGCGGAGTTTCAAGGAGGTCTCTGCGCTGAGCAGGCGTTATGAGCAGGTGAAGCAAGTCATCGGGACGCTCAACCGGGCGGACGTGGCGATGCTGTTTGATTGGGAATCGCGCTGGGCCTATCGCGCGGCGAAAGGATTGCCAAAGAACGACGGCACGATGCTGGTGCGGCATGCGGTCGCGCAGTATGAAGCGTTTTGGCGGCGAGGGATCACGGTCGACGTGCTGGCCAGTGGACACGATTTTTCAGGCTACAAATTCGTGGTCGTGCCGAGACTGTATCTGCTGCAACCGGGCTTCGCCGAACGGTTGAAAGATTATGTGCGAGGCGGCGGCTGGGTGTTGCTGACCGCGCTCACAGGCATGGTGGACGAGACAAACTTGTGTTGGCGCGATGGGTGTCCGGGGGATGGGCTGGAGGAAATGACGGGAGTCTGGATGGAAGAGGTGGGCGAATGTTTCCCAGAGACGGAGCTGCGCGTCGGGACGGTGGAAGGGAACTCGCTTGGGTTGCCTTTGGTGGAGTGCGTCGCTGAGGGCATCTACAGTCGCATTCATGCACGCGGTGCGGAGGTGCTGATGAGTTATGCCAGCGGCTGGCTGGCGGGCACGCCGGCGTTATGCACGCATGGATGCGGCGCGGGACGGACGTTCTTTCTGGCGGCGGATCTTGACCGCAGCGGACTGGATCGGGTTTACGAGGCGATCATGCGCAGGCGCGGGCTGAAGGGTTTTCTGCCGGAACGCGGGCTGCTGCCGCCGGGAGTCACGGTGCAACTGCGCGAGTCCGATGGACGGCGTTATGGGTTTTTGATGAACTTCTCCAAGGAGACGAAATGCGTGCCGGTGCCAGGATCGGGCGGGCGAGATTTGGAAACGGGAATGCCGTCCGGTGGTGGAGTGAAACTGGACGCATGGGAGGTCAAGGTGCTTGAATTACGAATGACAAAACCAGTCGAGTGACGGAACCGGAGCGGGTAGCAACAGTGGCCGCGTGATCGCAAAAGAACGAGAGGGGAGAAATCAGGGAAGGTGGCCGGGAACGAGGCCCCAAGGGAGCGGTGCGTGCGGACAGGTTTGTTCTCAAGGGACTGAGCGGCCGCTATCGCGTTCGGGTGTGGACGGTGGACGATACGCGCGGCAATGCGCTTCACGCACGGCGCGCGATGGGATCTCCGGATTACCCGAAGGCGGCGCAGATCGGGCGTTGCGCGCCGCGGCGGAGCCGGTGCTTTTGCGCGACGAGACGCTGACACTGGAAGGCGAGCTGGAGATCAATCAGGACGTCGCACCGTGCGGCTGGTGTTTTTCGAGCTGGCGCGTTGCCAAGAGCCGGAATGCGCGGCAAGGTCCCACGAAAATGATCGGTGTTTTTGATTCTGGTTTTGGCGGACTCACGGTGCTGGCCTCGCTGATGCGGGCGTTGCCGGCCTACGACTACGTCTATCTGGCGGACAGCGCACGGGCGCCCTATGGCGCGCGTAGTGCGGATGTGGTCAACGAGTTCACGCTGGAATCGGTGGAGTGGCTGTTTGAACAGGGTTGCACGGTCGTAATCCTCGCCTGCAACACCTCTTCGGCCCGGGCGCTGCGCAACATCCAGCAACTGCATCTCCCTGTCCACCGGACGGACCGACGTGTGCTGGGCGTGGTGCGGCCGTCGGTCGAGGCGCTGGCGGGATTGCCAGTGGGCGCGGTGGCTATCCTCGGAAAGACCGCACCGTCGAACGCCGAGGGGTTGGTCGCGGTGCTGGGCACGGAGAGCACGATCGCGTCGGATTCGTATGGCATCGAGCTGCGCAAACTCGCGCCGCGTCTCACGCTCGTGCAGCAGGCGTGTCCGCTCTGGGTGCCGCTGGTGGAGGCGGGTGAGTTGGAAGGACCGGGCACGGAGTGGTTTTTGCGCCGGTCGCTGGAACCGTTTTTGGCGCCGCACCAACTGCCGCTGCGCATGCTTTTGGGGTGCACGCATTATCCGCTGCTGCTGCCGGCGCTGCGCCGCATCGTGCCGCCGGAGGTGGAGATTTTGGACCAGGGCGAAATCGTGGCGCCGCGGTTTGCCGACTGGCTACGGAGACATCCCGACCAAGAGCGGTGTCTGACGAAGGGCGGTGCGCGGCGTTTCGTGACGACGGACGATCCGTCGTGGTTTGCCGCGCGCGGAGAGCGGCTGCTGGGACGGGCGATGACGGTCGAGCGGGCGCGGCTAAGGCCCGTCAACCACCGATAGGACGACTCGAGGAGGCGCTGCGGGAGCACCTCAATTTTTAGCCGACCCAAGTCCGCGCGTTGCGGAAGAGTTGGAGCCACGGGGCGTCTTCGCCCGTCCAGGTCTTCGGGGCCCAGCTTTGCTGGACGACGCGGAAGACGCGCTCGGGATGCGGCATCATGATCGTCACGCGGCCGGTGGTGGTCGTGAGCGCGGTGATGCCGTGCGGGCTGCCGTTCGGGTTGAGCGGGTAGTGCTGCGTGACGGCGTGGTGGTTGTCCACAAAGCGTGCGGAGACGAGGCCGGAGGCGCTGAAGGCGTCGGCATCGGCGGCGGAGGGGAACTCGGCAAAGCCTTCGCCGTGGGCGATGGCGATGGGGAGGACGCTGCCTTCCATGCCGGCGAAGAGGATGCTGGGGCTCTTCTCGATTTTGAGGGAGGCGACGCGGGCTTCGAAGCGTTCGGACTGGTTCTGCACGAAGCGCGGCCAGGCGTCGGCGCCGGGGATGATGCTGTGGAGGTTGCTCATCATCTGGCAGCCGTTGCACACGCCGAGGGCGAAGCTGTCGGTGCGGGCGAAGAAGGCGGAGAACTCGTCGCGGGCGCGGGGGTTGAAAAGGGCGCTCTTGGCCCAGCCTTCGCCGGCGCCGAGGACGTCGCCGTAGCTGAAGCCGCCGCAGGCCACGAGGCCGCGGAAATCCTTCAGCGAAACGCGCCCGCTGATGATGTCGGTCATGTGGACGTCGATCGCCTTAAAGCCGGCGCGGGTGAAGGCGGCGGCCATCTCGACTTCGCCGTTCACGCCCTGCTCGCGGAGGATGGCGATTGGTGGCAGCGATTTTGTGTGACGTGTGACGTGTGACGTGTGACGAGGCTCAGAGAGATCGGAGAGCACACGTCTGAACTCCAGTCACTC
>CAIVDS010000054.1 GCA_903904685.1 uncultured Verrucomicrobiota bacterium | reverse complement strand
CGCCGTCTCACTCACCTATCAGCCGGCCACGCTGAAACCGACCAAGACGGGGAGCACGAAGCTCGTCCTTCATCCACCGCGCTTGCTCGCGCACCCGATTTTTAGGCGCCTGACTTTGCCTGACTACGACCGCGTGCTGAACGAGGCGCGGCTGAGCGCGCTCGCACTCTGTTTATTTTTCGCCGCACTGAAGGACAGCCCATCTACCAGCCTTCGCTTATTGGCTCTCGACGACATTTTGATCGGATTGGACATGTCGAACCGAGTGAAGGTAATGGATCTGATCCAAGAGCACTTCAAGCAATGGCAGATCATTATTCTCACCTACAGCAAAGCATGGTTTGAGCGGCTAAAGGCTCATATGGAATCGTCACATATGAGCGCCTCTTGGAAGGCGATTATTTTGTTCGAAGATAAACGGGAGCAGGAGACTTCTCCGCGCATCGTGGTAGAAGACAGCGGCGATAGAATCGAGATGGCGGCGCGCCATCTGCGGCGAAAGGACTACCACGGTGCCGCTGTCTATGTGCGAATTGCCTTGGAGGGAATGTGCCATCAAGCGTGCGCGGCCGGTGCGATTCCAGTGCCCCATGTGGAATCCCAGAAAGATCGAAAACTTGAGCACTTTCTTGCGGTCCTAGACACAAAATTGTGCGAACTGCTCGACGATGAAAGACGCAAAATAGCTGTGCAATTATTGGCGCGTATTCGAATGGCAAAAGGTTTTGTCCTCAACCGGAATGCACACTTTGACGTTGAAGAAGAGGACACCCTATCGGGAGAGATTGTTTCAGCAATTGCTACAGTTAAGAATTTCGGTGATTTCCTCAAATCACAGCATTGGGCAAAATCCAATTTCCGAGGCGGTCAACAATTGACACCAGCGGAACGTCTGACCGCAAATATCGGTGCCGCTCGGGATGCAGTCAGTCGTGGAGGCCTGAAACAGGCACTCGGATCACTCGGCGAAGCCAATGAGGCGTTTTGGGAAATTTTTGGAGCAAGGTTAGGTGTTCAATTCCCTGTCGGAACCAAGCCAACAACGCCCGATATTTGGAATGCAGCCAAAGTCCAAAATCGTCTTTCTCCCTCAGTTGAGGCCCGTCTCAATCCTCTTCGCCCCTATCTCTATGGTTCGGTAAAATCAAAAGATATCGAGGTCGCGAAATTTGCCGATGCTGCAAATACCCTAGAGGAACTGGCTACTCCACCTGCACCAGCTTGAAACTGAGCTGCTGGCACACCGGGACAAGCCCGATGCCTTTTTCCCGCACGTGCTTGAATTTTTGCGCAAAAACCAACTTCACGACTCAACTCGGCTCTTCCACTATGGCCGCAGCACTTTGCATGGCTGAAGACGCACCTCGAAATCATGCACAGGACGTTTGCCCCGATCATACGCGATGTGCGCGAGCAAGCCGATCTCCTCTAGTGGTGCTACGTCGGCGCCACTCTCCGGATCGGGCGGCCTGTCTAGGTGTGCTTTTTAGGGGACGGGCAAATCTCGTGCTCGGGATCCCACCAAAGCGCGCGAAAAACATTTCTGTCGCGGATTCCCCACAGCCGCTGTGTGCCCGTCAGGCGAAGTGAATAAAGCTCATCAAAATCATCTAGCTTTAGCTCCTCAAGCCGGTCTCTCGCTACTTTGATCAGTTTGTAAACCTCGATGGGGTGACTTCCAGCGGCGTCAATTTGAAACCATGTCATGGATTCAAACTGACCAAGCTTTTTCACAACTTCGATCAACGGTGCTTCCACCATTTTTTTAGGGCACCAAGGTCCATCGAAATCGAGCCGTCCGAGCCGCCAAACAGGGTTTGGGTCTGTTTCTGGGGCGACTCTCTCGCGAGGATGCTTGCCCTGATCTGGGATCGAACGACTTTTGGGAACCTTTTTCTGAGACACGGAAAATCAGAGGGAACTGTAGAATTCTTCCATGTCTGCCTGTTTGATCTCAACGCTTCCGCGTTCACCGTCGGGCAATCCCTTGCGGGCATTACGCCAAGGATCTTCGCGATGGGTTAAGTCGCTAAGCGCTTGAGCAGTTTTACTGCCATAGTGCTTGAGAACTGCGTCAATCGTTTCGCGAGCGTCCGGATCGAGTTTCGAGACATCTCCTCGCTGCCAAGACGCAACCTGAAATTCTCCGCGATGAAACTCGTAGAGAGAAGGCACAACAGGACCATTCGCCCAAGCCTGAATCTTTTCGGCGAACATTGGCCTCTCATCCCACACAAGCGACCACGCTTGCGAATAATAGACCAATTTCTGGAACTTCATCGCAGAAATCGGCCCGGTCTTCTCAAGGATGTATTTTGCAACATCGTGGGCTGTGCTCATGAATCAACCCTGTTGAATCCCCTGTGACATGGGAAGATTTTTCGCATCTTGAGATAGAAGGATGCTCGCCGTGGGGCTCGAATTCTTCGTGCGTGGCCGTGCCCAGAGGGTGCCTTTAGGGTAGCACCTGCGACGGCTGGCGGTCTCCGCGCTGCGCACTCCGCCCGTCCACGCCTCTAGGTATTGCTCGCTGGCGGGCGCTGGCGGCTGCGCCGTCCCGCGTCCCGTCCCGCTGCGCTCCACCTTGCGCAGCCGGTGCTTCCCGTCGGCATCCCTCGGGGGCGGCCGTTTTTTCGGTTTGGCCATCTGAGGGGTCCGCGTAGCGCGGCCCGCTAATCCCATCCGCGCCCTCGTTGGGGCGCACTCCTCCCACATCCCATGCGTGACATCTCCCGTGATCCTACACCTCAGCCCGGCGACGTAGTCCACCAGCCCGGCCACCCATTCGACGGCTTCACCGTCATCAGCGTTTACACCCGCGCCCAGGCCATCGCCGACGGCGTCCTTGCCGACGCCTCCACCGGCGACCTCGCCGAGGTCTCCGCGCAGCACTTCCCCGGCGTCAATGTCTCCATGACGGCGGCGGTCTTCGCCCTCATCGAGCGAGCGGTTGCGAGCCCGAAGCACGCGAACGACTGGCGCGGCGTCTGGCATGACATCCTCCACATGTCCCGAGCCTGCCCCGTCAGCGTCTGGCAGGGTGGGCGCCTGTTCCGCGTCCTCATCACCGGCACCGGCCGCAAGCGCCTCCACACATTGAAGGCCATTTTCCACCCCGACGAGACCGGCCGCCCCTGCCTCACGATCATGCTCCCCGACGAGGATTGACCGACACCAGCCAGCCCCGCCGCCACGAGTGCGCGCGAGGCTTTTTCACACCCAAATTATTTGCCAGAAATTTGTCAGCGGAGACGTTTTTAGCTTCACTTCCCCAGTATTTCGCTCATGCTGATTCACGTTCTAACTCACTAAATCACAACATAAAGCACACTAAACGAAGGCTTTCTGTTGTTTGCCGGCTAGAGGTTCGAATCCCCGTGGGGACGCCACTTTAGCAAAGCCCTTATCTTTAATTAGATACGGGCTTTTATTTTTCAAGAATGGCAAAACTAAAAATAAGGCTAAGAATTTACACCCAGGGATTCGGGCATATTCGGCGATGTAGCCGAGCACTTTGAGCCACCCTGCAACAGCCCCCAATTCCGTGTTAGATATTCTTGAGCGGGACTCGTTGTCCTTCGCTTAGAGCCCCCGTCGCCGACCGCGACCGGGGCTTTTTATTTAATGCGGTCGAAACAAGAAAGGAGGGTTCGATGCCTATTTTCATCGAAGCCAATTACGCGAAGAAGATCGGGCTGCCCGATCATTCTTCGCACCAGTTCGCGGTGACACTGCGGACCGAACTCGGCGACCTGTCGCAGTTGGAGAAAACAAGCGCCGAGCTATACGCCCGGCTTCAGCAGGGGTGGACAGCCAGATCGCGGATGCCGGTTATATTCCGGGCCAGGGGACGGCGACGCCTCCGGCCAAACCTAATGGCGCGGTGCCGGCACCGTCGGCCTCAGCGCCACGAGGCGTGGAATCATGGAAGTGCTCCGACAAGCAGCGCGACCTGATCCTCAAGATCGCCGTTCGGATGCATCCCCCCTCCGCGCGGCCTTCCATGACGCTCACGGCCGATCCCGGATTGTCGAGCCTCAGTCCGTCCGTGACCGCCTGCCTGAAGGCAACCCGCAGGATTTTGAGAACCGTATTGGCGGTCGATACCGACAGGGCCTTCGCTGTCGCATCTCTTATCCAGCAGGGCGGCGACTTATACGCTCGGCGGACGGCAGTTCGAAGGGAGTCGGAAGGACAACGGGGAACTGCTCAGTCGGCTGCATCGTCCGGCCCGAGGTAGTCTCCAAATGACCGTCGCGCACTTCTACGTCCTCGACACGGTAGAGCGATCCGTCTGGTTTGCGGAGGAAGGCGTTGAACTCGGCTTCAGTGAACGGACGACTGCCGCGGCGGCCGAAGACGACCGTCTGGTGTCCGCTTTCGTCGATCACGCGGTCGCGGTCGAGGCCGCGGCCCACGGCGACCGCCGGACCGTGCGTCGGATAGGTGGCGATGAGCTTTGGATTAGGCGGCGGGCTGAAGCCTTGGTAGCCGGGCACGTTTTCCGGCGAGATCATCTGGATGACGCGCAGGCCGTTCCTGCCGTCGGCAACGAGGGCGAACATCGAGGCGTTGACCGAGCCGATTTGCACGGCGCGGACGTCGTTGAGCGCACCGTCGGCGGTGAACATCTGGAAGACTTTGGGAGCGTCGGGGTTCTTGATGTCGATGATCGCGAGGCCGTCGGCGCCGTCGGCCACGTAGGCGTAGGTGCGGGCGGCGTAGACGCCCTGCGCGTCCTTGAGCGGGATGGTCGCGGCGGGCACGGGGCGCGGGTTCACCGGATCGGTGAGGTCGAAGACCTTGAGGCCGTCCTCGTCGGTCACGAAGGCGCGGAGGAACTGGAGGGCGATCTTGCGCGGGTTTTTGAGCGAACCGGCGGGAGCGCGGCCGATGACGCGGGGCTTCGACGGCGTGGAGATGTCCACGACGATCAGACCGGCGGTGCAGATGACGTAGAGGCGGTCGCCCGCGAAGGCGGCGTGCGTGGCACCGGAGAGGAGTCCGTCGGGGTTGAAGCGGGTGACGTCCTTTTCGGTGAAGAAGTTGTTCTTCGGGTCGCCGTCCACGAGAGTGCCGACCATGACGGTGACGAGGCCTTCCTCTCGGTCGGTCACGTAAACGTAGCCGTAGGTGAGCGAGATGGGCTGCTCCTCGTTGACGGGGTTGCGGGTGCGGAGCGGGTCGATGCCGAGCGTGCTCGGGAGGACGACGCTGGTGGCGAACTTGGTCTTCACCCGCGTGTTCTGGCCGAGGGGCGAGACGGGCGCGGAGGTGATGCGCTCGGAGAAGCCTTTGTTGTCGATGTTGGCGACGTCGAAGACCTCGAAGCCGCCTGGACCGTTAGCGGTGTAGAGATATTCGCCGCGCTGGGTGAGATCGAGGATGTCCTCGCCGTCGTGGTGATAGGCTTCCTTGAGGATGCCGCGGTTGGTTTCGACGTGGGTCTGGTAGTTGTCGGGATACGCGAGGTGCTGGAGATGGCTGCCGATGGCGGCCTGCGGCTCCTCCTGCTCGGTCCAGACGACGGCTTCGAGACCGTCCTTGCCAGTGCCGACGTAGGCGTAGCGGCCGAAGAAGTTGACCATGCCGGTGCCGAAGCCGAGGAGCTGGGTCATCCAAGCGTTGTTGTCGTTGGCGGCGGAGAGATGGCAGTCGGTGCAGCCCTTGGTCGTGCCGACGGAACTCGTGGTGTGGGCGAAGTGCGGGTTGAAGGCCTGGCCGCTGTAGCCCTCGGCGGAGACGGTCTGCTGCTGGGAGTAGATCCACTCGCGGTTGGAATTTTGAGAACCGACGATGACGGCGCTCGACGAACGTATGACGGCAAGGCGGTTGTTTTTATAGGTGGCGTCCTTGCCGAGCATGAACACGTCGTCGCGCACGACCTGCGGGTTGTAGCCGGTGTAGTTGCGCGTGGTGGTGCCCTCGAATTTGTTGGCCTCTACCTTCTTGTTGGCGCGCATCGGCAGGTGGCAGCCGAAGCAGCTCGTGGCCCAAGAGGTGTGGCAGATCTGGCAGGAGACGTTGGCGTTGGAGTGCGCCAGCTGGCATTTTGCATTGTCTCCGGAAGCCGCGGCGGGCACGTCGCCCCATGATTTGCCGTCGCGGCGGAGAGTTTTGGCGTAGGCGGACTTCGCGTTGTAGTGCGATGAGGTCGGATCAATAGTGTCCACCGTCTGCGGGACTTCCCACGTGATGTCGGGGCTCATCATGGAGCGCTGGAAAAGTTTGGCGCCCTGCCAGTAGAAACGCGGGCCCCACGGCGTGGTGCCCTTGGCGAGGTCGTTGGGGAGGACCTGTCCGTTTTCGAGGCGGCCGCCGGTGCCGCTGGTCATGAGCGTGGGGCGTTTTCCCACGGTGCCGTGGCAGTCGATGCACTCGATGGCGGTGGCGGCGCGGGGCTCGCCGTAGAGCAGTCCATTGCCGTGGACGTCGGTCGTGAAATGGCAGTCCACGCACTGCATGCCGCGCGCGAGGTGGACGTCCTTCAGATGAACGGCCTTCGCGAACTTGGCGGGATCGGTGTCGGCAATCTTCTTGTCGTCGAGCGTGAGGAAGTTGCCCTCCTTGTCCTTCTTGAAGACGGCGCGGAAGATCCAGCCGTGGCCGTGGTAGTCGGCGAACTGCGTCTGCTTTAGCTGCGGGTTCAGCTCGGCGACCTTTTCGAGGAACTCGGGGTCGCTCCATTTGCCGCGGACGGCGGCGGCCTCGGGGTTGGCGAGAAGCGAGTCGGCAGTTTCCTGCTCGGTGGGGTTCTTCTGCTTCTTGGGATACATGAACTCCCCGTCGCTCTCCTGGTCCCACCACGTGTAGCCGAGATACGGATTCACGAAGAGATTCCCCTGGTGCATATGGCAGCTCATGCAGGAGCTCGATGGGATGCTGCGGGTGAACTGGTGCTTGATCGGGTGGCCCTTCTCTTTCTTCGAGATCATCGGGTCGGCGGAGAAGCTCAGGCCCTGGTGTCCGTATTTGGACCACCAGCCGGAGTTGGTGGGCGAGCGGTCGTTGGCGTAAACGACATGGCAGGCGGTGCAGCCCGAGGAGCGGTAGTCGCCCGGGTGGTTATTGGTGCCCATGAAGCCGAGGAGCGGATCGTTGAGGCGCGTCTTCTGGAGGTTGAGATAGACGGGATCGATGCGGTTGAGCGTGCCGAGGCCGCGCTCGCTCAGGCGGCGGGCGGGCTTGCCGGGCGGCTCGAAGGCGTTGGGGTTGCCGAGCTCGTTCTGCTTTTCGCCGCCCTGTTCGAAGATGCGAAGGATGTTCGAAGGCTGGCCGATGGCGAAGCGCGGAAGCGGGTCTAGAAACGGCAGGATACCGAGGTTGCGGGTCATCGCCTCGGTGACGGGAATGGGGCTTTCGAGGCGGAGGGGGACGCCGTCGGCGCCGTAGGCCTGGCCGTAGCGGTAGTTTTTATTCGGAGACGCGCCGTTGTTGTAGAGCGCCGCGCCCCAGAGCATGGCACCGTGGTTCATCATGCTGTGACCGACGGCCTTGTTGATATCGCCGTGGCAGAGACCGCAGGATTTGTCGGAGACGCGCAGGTCGCCAGGATTGACGAAGCGGATGAACTCCGGGGACTCGTGGTTGAGGAGGACGGAGGATTCATTGGGTTTGGCGGAGCTTTGCCAAAAAAGCGGGTTTAGCGGGGCGACGTGGGCCTTGTGCATCGTGAGGCCAGTCGTGGCGTTGCCGCCGTGGCAGTCGGTGCAGCCGAGCACGACGTGGGTCGAGGCGTGCATGTCCTCGATGCCCTTGTGGCACTCGATGCAGCCGGCGCTCTTGCGGTCGGCATCAGCGCGGGGTTGGTCGATGAGGTTGGCGGGCTTTGGGGTGGTGGAAGGTGCGGGGTTGACCGTGCGTGGCACGGCGATTGGCGGGCCGAAGATGCCGTCACCCGAGGACGCTGAGCCGGGGCCGGCGAGCACGACGAGGGTGGTGAGCACAACGCCCCACACGGCGGTGGCTAGCAAAGTCAGGCGGAAGATGTGTCCGGAGTTCTTGCGCATGGTTCAGTAGGTTAAAGTGACGGCGGCGACGGCGCTGTAGAGCCAAGAATCGATCTGCGGACCGGCGGACGTGTAGCCGGGCACCGGCGGCTGAGTGGTGCGGTAGATATCTCGAAAGCCGCGCCCGGGCAGAAGCACGCCGTAGCCGAGCGAGACGATAATATTGTCCTTAAGGAGCGGTCGCCATTGAAGGCCGAGGCCGAGATCAATACCAAAATCGTTGCTGACCTCGTTTGTAAACAGCGCGGTCTTGAGTGGTTCGGTGGTAGCGAAGCGGATGGAGTTCGCACTAAGAAACGCCTTCACTTTCGGCGTGACGTCGATGTCAGCGCCGACGCCGATCATGACCAACCCGGGGTTGACGAAGTTGGATTGGCCCTCGGTTTTGCTGGTGCGGAGGTTGGGCAGAAGACTGAAGCGCTGCTTCACGTCAACGCTGGTGCCGGCGAGGTTAAAGCCCTGGCGCACGAAATAGCTGAACGGGCCGCCCTCGAAGTTGGTATTGTCCACGATGGAATCGAAACCGGTGGCCTTGCCGTTGGTGGGATTGTTGTCGCCGGAGGCGTAGAAAATGGAGGCCTTGTAGCGAATCCAGTCGCGGTCATAGCTGATCTCAAGGGCGGCCATCTGCGCGAAGATGTCCACGGGACGTCCGGCGAGGCCGTTGAAATCGTCATGCCCGACGGCAAGGTAGGCGGCATGCGAGACATTCCAGCGCCCGATGTGTCCGTCGCCCGCCCAGCCGAAGTAAGCGGATTTGACCTTGTGCGCGACGACCGTGCCAAGCGGCGCTGGGCGGACGATGGCGCCGTTGGCGTCGTAATGCGTGCCGCCGTCGTCGAAGTTGCCGAGGAAACTCCACTCGGCGGTGTAGCCATGCCAGAGGAAATCCTGGCGGTAAAGATTGGCGATGAACACGCGCTGCCCGCGGGAATCGAAGGTGTTGAGCTCGGAGTTGGTGTCCTTCTCGCGCATGTCGAAGAGCGCGAAGTTATACTGGTAGCGGTTGTCGTCGTAGTTGCCGAAGAGGCGCACGCCGAGGTTTGTGTCATTGAAAACGAACCCGCGAAAATCGCTGTTGAAAGTCTGGTTGCCCACCTTGACGGCGACGAAGTCGTAGTTGGCCGAAAGGTTCTTGAGATGAACCTCGACGAACGCCTCCTGAAGAGCGACGTAGGTGCGGTTGCGATTTGTGGCGGTGGAGTTGTCGAGACTGCCCGAGGAAGACAGTCCGCCGCCGAGAAGACCGCCGACATCGCCGGGATTGTTCACACCGCCATTGCCAGGCGAGCCGCCGCCCGCTCCGGAGCCTCCGGGGTTTGGCGAAACGATGCCGGTCTCCTTGAAATCGACTTGGTTAAAGTTGAATACCGGCTTGATCTTCACCGCCCACTCGACCGGCTTGAACACCGTCTCGCCCTGAAAAAGGACCGCCTCGATCGCGAGGTTGGCATCAAAAAGGGTCGAGCGGCTCTTGCCGAAGAAATCGGCGCTGCCGGGATTGGACGCGCTCACGCCGCTCGGCACGGTGAGCTTGCGGTCCTCATAGAGCAGCTCGCTTGAGGCGGTGAGGGAAAGAAATACGTCCTGCCCGTAAACAGGCAGATCACCCTTCAGTAGGCTTTGACGATAATAATGCCAGAGGTCGGGCTGGGTGTCGGCGTAGGACATCTCATTCGTGTCGCCGCTTGTATAGCGCCGCCATGGGGTGAAACCGGGGCCGCGCCAGCGGTCGGGCACGGGCTTGGCGTCGAGCGGAATGCCTTCGCCGGAGGCCACGCTGGCATACGACTTTGGCGCATGCCAGTCGGTGGTGATATAGAGATTTTCCCGCGTGCCGGCGCGAGGGAGTTTTTCGTTTCCGAGAAGCGAATCGAGACCATAGGTCGGCGGCGAGGCGGGCGGCGCGAGCACGATTGAAACCTGTTCCAGCGGCCCGCGAGGAAGGGCCAGACCAGCGGGCACGGGAGCCAGTTCGGGACTCTGGAACTCAATACGGTTGGTTTTGAAATAAGACTCTTCTGGTGATGCTATGGGACGAAACGCGGCACCGGGGTCCGGGTTAAATTGCCCGGGCGATTTAGCGGATGCGGCGTCAGTGACCACGCGCTTGAGGCTGAAACCCGGAGGCTGAATCGGCGGCAACGGCGGCAAGGGGGTGCCGGGATCTACGGGAGTGTCCGTCGGCACTGTGGGTGGCGGAGTCTGGTCCACCCGCTGGGTCGAGCGCGGCGTATCGGTGGGTGTCTCGCGTTCACCGGGCGCGGGCGGAGAGGCAAACGTGGTAGCAACGATGAGCATGCCAGGGACAGTCATCCGAAAAAACTGTGTCCGCACGCCGGTCATTTGAGCAGGGTCGCCGTAGATGAAGCTGACGGCAACGTGACCGGCTCTGGATTATGATAACCATGGCAGGTGACGCAGGTGTTGGGCGCCCCACCCTTGGGACTATGGCAGATAACACAGCTTTTCACGGAGGGCATAATGACATCCGCCGTGGTAGTGCTCTTGGTGGCGGCATGGCAGTTGGCGCACGCCATGGCAGTGTGTTTCGAGTGGTCGAACTTTGCGTGCAGCATCCAGCGGTCGGGAGTCTGCGGCGGAGTGATAACCGGTGTGGCATCGCCGCGCGGAACGACCTCGTGGCAGTAGGCGCAGCCGGCGAACTTGGCGCGAGCGAGCCCCCTTGCCCCGGCGATAACGGTGGTGTCACCCGTGCGAGCGTCGGCAAAGAAAACGGAGCGTTCCAGATTCTCGCCCGCGAGTGTGCGCTGCCGGAGGGCTGCCATCCTAGTTTGGACAAAGTTGGCGATTTCAGCCTGTCCGGAAATGCCAAGCGTACGAGCCGCAAAGTCGGCATACTGGGTGGGCAGGCTGCGCAGGTAGGCGCGGGCGTAGACGGCGTCGCCGTGGGGGAGCTGCATGCCTAGGGTATTCTCGTCGAAATTGAGCGCGTGGCAGACGCGGCAGTTTTGCTCAAAGGACACGCGCTGCATGAAGGCGCCGGAGGCATCGGGCCGGTGGCAGTCGGCGCAGGCGAGAGCCTTGCCGTTCAGTCGCGGGACGTCGCCGATGAGATGAATGCGGTGGTTGAACTTGAGGGTGTTGGTATCAACGTGCTTTTCACGGAGCACCTGAAACTCAGGATGGTCGACGGAGAAGGAATGGATCACCCGCGTGTAGCCCTCGGGTGGACGCGGAGCGGGATGGATGACGAGGCCTGGAGCGGTCTTGCGCTCGAACAGTGAAGCGGACAACGCGCAGCCTTTTCTGGAGGATCCGAGCATTTGAGCCGCATCACCGTGACAAGCAGCGCAGTGTCGTTCGGCCACGGCGGCGAGCGCACCGGGACCCTGGTGTTCGCGATGGCAAACAGAACAGGAGATGGCGGCGACCACAGAAGCCTCATGGAAAGATTTGTCAGCATGACAGGCTACGCACGACTGGTCCATGCGCGAAAAATCCTTCGGGTGGGGCGTGATAAGTTTCTTGAAAGAGAGCGAGGTGACTCCCGCCTGGATCGCACTGGCGATCACGCCGGCATAGTCCAGCCGTGACTCTGCGTGGCAGGCGGCGCAGTCGTGAACACCGAACTTGACCGCAAGGTGATCGAATTGGGGTCCGGTATGGTGCCGTGAGAGCGGGGCGGGATTGATGAACGCCTGACGGAGCGGACCGCAGAGCCCCATTAGAAGCACGCCGATGCAAGCGATGACAAACACGCGCGTGACCAAGGCCCGCTTCGCACGAAGACTGCGCACGGGCTGGCATTTGGAGATGGTGCGGCAACAGGTGCCGTCCGGCAGCGGTCCCGTTTCACAGGGGCCGCCCCAGTCCTTGGGTCGGGTGCATTTCCATGTGCCCTTGGTCTCGCCCTCCTTGACCACGGGTTGCGGCTTGCACTCGGCGGTGGCGCGACATTCGCCGGAGGGGCTGGGCCCGATGCGGCACGGGCACCCTTCGCAAGTGTGTCCGCAGAGCCAATTGTTATTGGGACGTTCGTAGCGAGACTCGTCAAAATCGGGCGTGGGAACTCGGCCTTCGCTCATCGGGCACCTCCGGAATAGGCGTAGATCAGGACAACGTGAACGAAGCTGAAGACGAGCAGTCCGTAGGTGAGCGGGATGTGGACGAAGAGCCAGGCCTTCAACACGAATTGCTTGGCCGCGTGGAAATCAAGAGCGTCCTTTTGCCGTACGAGATCGGTGAGCCGGCCGATGGTGTTCTTTTCCTCGGGGTTGAGGAAGCGGCCCAGTTCGGCGATCTGCTCGAGCAGGGTGTTGAGGGACCGGCGCGAACCAAAGACATGCGCCCAGAAATGAGTCTTTACTGCGAAATAATCAGCGAGCCGGCCGGCATAGAAATCGGCCAGCGTCGAGGCTTTGGCGACCGGGATACCCTTAAGTACAAGCCTCTCGGCCTGTTCGCGGAGGGATCGGCGAATGATCGGGATGCGTTCGTAGGGCACCTCGCCACCGACGGTGGTGAGCTGCTTTGGAATGGTCCGGGATATGAACCAGCCGACGATGCCGCTGAGCGTGACCCCGAGGAAAAGCGCCGACAACAGGCTCTCGAACCAACCGGTAGGCCAGCGCCATTGCGAATGCAGGAGAAACACGAGCCCGGTGAGAAGCCCCAGATAAATATGCGCCTGCAACCAAAGGCGTGAACTGACAAGAGGGAGGAACGCCAGTTTTTTACGAGCGTTGTAGGCCGTCAGATAAAGCATGAGCGCCAGCAGTCCCCATCCCGTGAGATAGACGAGATGGGGATGCGTCGCGAGAAGGCGTCCGTGCCAGACCACGATGAAGATTGATACTGCAAGAAGGATGGCCATGGAGGCCGTGCGAAGGAGGACGGAACGGCTGATCATCGGTTGAGCCACGCCGCGAGATCGTCGAGCGTGTTGAGGTTCATGCGTTTCATGGCGTCGTGCGGGCAGGCTCGCTCACAGGCCGGGCCGCCATATTGGTCGATGCAGAGATCGCACTTGGTCGCTTTGACGATGGGCTTCGCGTCACTGGCGATCAGAATGTTTCCGTCCTCGTCGCGTATCTCCACCATACGGATGGCCCCATAGGGGCAATTGTTGGCGCAAGCGGTGCAGCCAATGCAGGTGACAGGATTGATGACGACCTCGCCCCCGAAAGCGTCACGATGGATGGCGCCGGTGGGACAGCCGATCATGCAGATCGGGTCGGCGCAGTGCATGCACGCCTGCGCGACCATGATGTTGTCATGGATCGGACCGCTGCGAAGAAACCGGGGATTGTTGTCGTGGGTGGATGCGCAGGCGCGCACGCAGTCGTCGCAACGGGTGCAGCGGTCCATGTCGATGACCATGGTCTCGGTGCCGTTGAAGAAACGGTTCTGTGTTAGAAACTCCATCATACCGGAGCCGACAACGGCCTCGGACTCCTTCTTTTTTACCGCGACGGTCTTGCGCGAGGCATCGGTAAAAGAAGTTTTCCCAAAGGGCGAATTCGTGAAAGGAGAGTTCGTAAAGGGCGACTGCGTGCCACCGTCCTCCGTCTCCAGCAGCGGCGGCAGCCAGTCCTTCGGCAAGGATGGCAGGACCAGTCGTTCGATGAACGGCGCGGGTATGACGAGTACATGGGTGTAGCCGATGACTCGCAGGCTGTGCTGAAGGGCGATGGCGCGGTCGGGCCGGCGCCAGTTGTGCGCGATCTCGTCAAAACCATAGATGCCACCGGAACCGAGGTAGTTGAGAGTGCGGTGACCATCGCCGTAGCGCTGCGTCATGCGGGCGAATCCGGAGCGGACCATGATGACGCCGTTGGGGTAATCGCCCTCGCCGGCGATGGTCTGCTCATGACCGGCGGAGGCGCCGGACTGAACAAGTTTCTTGTAATCGCCGGACCAATCGTAGTCGCCGTAGGTCTCGAACTGCGTGGCGTCCATTACCTGTTTTTTGGCCTCGGACGAAAGAAACCGCATGAACGGAATCTCCTCGAGGTAGGTGGCGAGGGCTCGCTCGCGGTAAACGCGGTCGATGTGCTGGCGAAGCTTGGGATCGTAGCGCATCAGATCGCGCAGGCCTTGCCAGCGGATTTCCAAAAGCTCGGTGCCGTCCTCTTCGGCGAAGATGGTCGCGGTGCGCGGTATCCGCGAGAGCGCTGCAATCTCTCCGAAAAAATCGCCCTCCTCGATGATTGCGGTGCGGTGCTGGTCGAGCACGCGGGGTAAATCCTGAAGGACGATGCGGGCGTCTTTGGCATCCTTGCCAGTGCCGCCGCGCTTGAGAAAGCTACGACGTTCGCGCTGGCGTGCGACCTCGTTCTCGCGGGCGTTGCTCCAAAGCTGGGCCAAGGCGCGGAAAATGCCGCGACGCGCAGGCTCGCGTCGGCCGATGTCGGCAGGTGGCAGACTTGGGCCGATGACCACGCGGGCGCTCCCGGCAAGAATCAGGAAGGCCGAGGTGCCGTAGTCGCCCTCGCGAACAATGATCTCGCCCTTCTTGAAGCGGTGAAGACGGGAGTCGTTCTTCAACACGTCAGGGAGCGGTGCCGAGCGCGGGAAGCTCTCGGGGTTCATCTCAATGAACGGCGCACGGGCCATCAGACGCTGCACGTCGGCCTCAGTGATGTCATCGCTGAAGACGGCATCCCAGCGGCGCGGACGGTCTGGAGCGGATGCGATGGTGCTCATCAGGCGTCGAGGACCAGCGGGCCCTTCGGCTTGCAGATGCAGGTGAGACAGGAGCCACGCTCGACCTCGGCGCCGTGCTCGCCAAGATATTCGACCTCGCCGGACTTGATGGCGACGAGGCAGGATCCGCAATTGCCCGCCCGGCAGCCGGCGTCGATCTTGACGCCCTTGTCATCGGCGAGATCGAGGATGGATCCGAAGGAGGTGTTCCATGCGACGGTCTTGCCGGACCGCGCAAACTGAACGTCGAAGCCGGCCGACGGAGCCGCGGCAGCGGCAGCCTTATCCTCGGGCTTGGCAACGCGTTTCACCGAGGCCGGACCGAACGCCTCGAAATGTACCCAGGCATCCGGCACTCCCCAGGCGCGGAGATCATCCGTGATTGTTTGCATGAAGGGGCCGGGCCCGCAGAGGAAGTAGTCGTAGTTGTTCGAAGGGAGGAGCTGCTTGAACAACTCAACACTCACGCGCCCCTCGTGGTGATAGTCGCGCCCCCTGACCTCGTTCGGATGCGGCCGCGAATAGCACACCTGCATGTGTACGTTGGGGTGTTTCGCGGCGAGTTCGGCCATGTAGGTTTTGAACATATGGTCCTCGCCGCTGCGCGCACCGAAGAAGAACCAGATTTCCCGGGTCGAACCTGACTCAACAAGGGCGTTGGCCATGCTGATCATGGGCGTGACGCCGATGCCGCCGGAGATGAGCACCACCGGCCGCTCCTTTTCGAGATCGAGGAAGAAATGCCCGTTGGGCGCCTTGACGTCGAGTATATCGCCCTCCTTCACGACATCGCAGAAAAAAGAAGAGCCGAGTCCTGGCGGATACTCGGTTTTGGGTGGAGGCAGACACCGCTTGATGGTCACGCGGTAATGGGTGGGACGGGCGCAGTCGGAGAGCGAATAGCAACGAACCAACGGCTTGCTCAGGCCGGGGAGCACAAGCTGGAAAGTCAGATACTGGCCCGGTTTGAAAGGTGGAAGCGGTTTGCTGTCGTGAGGCTTGAGGTAGAACGAACAGGTGTCGGCACACTCTAGCACCTTCTTTTCAACCGTGAATTTGCGTATGCCGTTCCAGCCAGACTTGGCCTGCTCAACCGTCTGAATCCGAAGCCGGGCCCCATGAATCTCGAGGAGCAGACGCTCCTGTTCGAGTTGTCCGCGCCTCCGTTCGAACCAAAGTCGGCGTGCCCCGCCTCCAGCCAACAGGCCTACGTGCAACAAAAGCCCACCGATGATCAACCAACCGGCGACATACGCCGGGGTTTCCATGATTCCATCCAGAATTTCGGTAAACATGGTGAGATGAGGGATCAACCGAGCTACGCCGAGTTGGGTGAACAACCGGATTATTCACTCTGCACAGGTCGCAAGGCTGGAAGATTTGACGGGGGTATAAAAACCACTTAGCCATTAATAGTAAGCAAAAACTTATGCGGTGCATCAAAAAACATACTGGCATCATGCGTCAGCTGGTGGCAGCTGGCGCGATCTGCATCGCAATCTCGCTCTCTGCCCAGCCCTCTGGGCTCTCTGCCGGGGCGTTCACGCATCCGCCGATTCTTGGTGCCGGTTCATGCTCGACCAGCGGCTGCCACGGCGGAGCCGGTGACAAAAGCAGACAATACGTCATCTGGTCGCAACGCGATGTGCATTCGCGCACCTATGCCACGCTCACGACCGCGCGCTCGGCGCGTCTTGCCGAGGCGCTGCTTATCCCCGATCCCACGACAAACGAGCGTTGCACGATCTGCCACGCGCCTGTACTGACGGTCCCCACCGACCAACTCGCCGCCGATGTAAAGGCGACCGAAGGCGTCTCCTGCGCGAGTTGCCACGGCCTGGCCGCGGATTGGCTGCGCAGTCACACTCGACCCGACTATACCCACGCCGACCGCGTGGCTGCCGGAATGCGCGATCTCAAAAATCTCTACGTGCGCGCCAACACCTGCGTTGCCTGTCACCAGAACATTGACCCTGAGCTCGTGACAACCGGCCGCCACCCCCAGCTCATTTTTGAGCTCGACGGCCAAGCAGCCGCCGCGCCGAAGCATTGGCGCGAAGCCTCCGGCTGGAACGGCGCACAAGCTTGGTATGTGGGTCAGGCCGTGGCGCTGCGTGAGATGAGCTCGGCCCTGCTCAACGTCAAAGTCGGCGCTGCCCGCGAATCCTCCTGTTGGGAAGGCCTCCTTTGGGTGCTCCAACGCACCGATGACAAAAACGCTCTTGCAAAAGACACCCGCGACTATGCCCGCACTTTGGAGGCTTGCGACGCACTTGCGCAGTCGGTCGCTGCCCGCTTCGACCCCGCCCAAAGTTCCGTGCTCCTCGTCCGATTAGCTTCCACCCATGCGGAGTTCAACGATCGCACCGTCTCCCGCGAGATCCAGTCCCGCCGGGCCGAGCGCCTTGTGCTTGCGCTCGACCGGTTGCTGGGAGCGCTTCCGCCCGCCCAACGCCCAGCCGAGGCAGGCAGACGGCTCGATGCGCTTTTCAGCTGTGTGCAATCCCTGCCCGATTTCTCGTCGGAAACCTTTTCCCGGGCGCTAATCGCTTTCGCGCAAACCCTGCCGGCAACCAAGACTGACTGATACGGTGGTTAAAATGCTTTTCACCCAACACCATGTCCCTTACTCCTCGTAAAGTGACACCCCGTGCTTCAAGGCGCCTGACCGCCATTTTTGCAGCCAGTCTGACCCTCGTCGTCGCCTTCGCATGCGGGGCGACGGTCAGCGCGGCCCAACTCTCGTTCAACGATCTTGCCCTCATCTACACCCAAGCCTCCGCGCGCGCCACCGAAATCGAACCCAACGCCGTTATCGCAATCGTCGATTTAGACGGCCGTGCCCTGCTCGTGCGCCGGGCCAATGGTGGCGGAGCCATCAGTGCCACTGAACGGGCCATCGCTGTCTCCAAGGCGGGCACCGCCGCCTTTCTGAGTAGCACCCAGCACGCCTTCAGTTCTCGCACCGCCGGATTCATCATCCAGCAAAATTTTCCACCCGGCGTGCGTAATACTCCGACCGGGCCCCTTGTTGGCGTGGGATTTTCGAACCTGGCGTTTTCCGATGTTAACTACTTTCGCGAGCTCAACGGCACACGCATTCCCGGCACTCGGCTCTATGGTTCGCCGGGTGGAGTCCCCCTTTATCTTAATGGCAATCTGGTCGCCGGCATCGGCGTAACCGGCGACGGCACCGAGCAAGAGGACGCCAGCATCACCGGACCCGACAATGACGAGGCCGTGGCCCTCGCCGGACAGATCGGCTACGCTCCCGCAGCAGGAATCTGGGGCTCACTGATTTTGATCGACGGCATCCGACTGTCCTACATCGCGAGCCCCATTCGGCCAGCGCAAGTCGCTGGGAGCATTCTGCCTCCGGCTGCCAATCCACCGGTCCTTGCAACCTGGCCGCTCGCACTGTTCGGTGGTGTGCTCGGCGAAATGCGCACCCCTCTGCAGGCCGATCCTCTGCCCGGCACCTTGAGTGGGCAATCCCGCCTCACCAAGGCGGAAGTTCGTCAGATTATCGCCTACGCCGCAGCCAGGACACTCGTTACGCGCGCCGGCATTCGCCTCCCCGCCGGACAGGCTGCGCAAGTTTTTATTACCGTCGTCAACAACCCCAATCAGGCGGGTATAGCCCCTGCGGTGCTCGGCACGTTTCGCACACCCGGTGCCACGATGTTCTCCTGGGATGTGGCTGTTCAAAAAGCGCGCACTGCGGTGTTTTTCTCCAACAATACCCGCGCCTTCTCGGCGCGCACGGTGGGTTTTCTAGCGCAGGCTCACTACCCGCCCGGCATCAACAGCAATCCGCCGGGACCGTTCAACGGCCTGCAGGAACGTTATTCCGCCCCGCTGCTCACCGGAGTGGGTGCCCCCAACCCAAATCTTCCTAACGGCATCACGATCTTTCCCGGCGGCTTTCCGCTCTACCGGAACGGCATGCTTGTCGGCGCGATCGGCGTCTCAGGCGACGGCATCGATCAAGATGATCTGATTTCCGCCTCGGGGACCGTGAATTTTCTGGCGGCCAATGCCATTCGTGCGGACAGCCTCCTCTATCTTGGCATCCGCCTGCCCTACGCTAAATTTCCCCGCGATCCCGAGCTGATACCGGCCGTCCCCGCCATACCGTCGAACTACGAGGATTTTCAAACCGTCTATTTTACCCCCGCCGAAATCACCGCCGGCCTGATCGCCGGCCCCTCTCAAAATGCAGACGGCGATGCCCTGAGCAACCTGCTCGAATACGCGTTCGAGCTCGACCCGCGTACCGCCGATCCCGCCTCGGCGCTTCCGGCGTCCATACTCAATCCCTCCACCCATCGTCTGCAAATCAGCTTCCCCCGCGAGTCGCTGGCCCGTGACCTCACCTACATTGTGGAGGTCTCAAACAACGGCGTTACATGGACGCCCATCGCCCGCAGCACCGCAGGTAGTCCCGTTCAAAATCTCGGAGGAGCCTTCTCCATCACAGAAACCGGACTTTATCCGGTCATGGTCACGGTGATTGATAGTCAAGTCACTCTCGCCCCAGCCATCCGATTCTTGCGCCTCCGAGTCACCAGACCCTGATTTTCGACCGCGCTCGCTCATGACGTGATGCCGAGGCAATCGATCTGGTTGAAACGTAGTCTGGCCCAAGTAAAATGAATCTATATTGGCCGAATATTGGCCAAACGGGTTCACTTTGATGCATCTCCCCGCATCATGGCAATAAATTCAAGTGAAGTAATTTAAGCGTTTTACCTCTGAAACACGAAATAACCTGCGGAGGGTTCGAATCCCCGTTGGGACGCAACCTTAAATATTGAAACCGAGCAACTTAACTGTTGCTCAGTTTTATATTGGCCAAATTCGCCGGACTCTCGAATAGATTTTCAGTGACTCACAAAAGTCTGTGCGCCTGACGGGATATATTCTTTGCGTCTCCTTCAGAGTTAGTCGGAGCGGCGAGTTTCCGAACGGCTCGGACGCTTGTTTTGAACTTCCGTTGCCATGTGCGATTAAACGCCTACATTTCCATCCATACGCGGAAAATTTGCTGGCAACGGACCCGATAGGTATGACTTTTCATCGGGCAATTACCTCATCATGCAAACGAAGACGCGCTTCTCCTCATTCGCAAAATTATCCACGGCCCTCATGTTGATCGCCATCAGCGGTGGATTGACCATGCCGCAATCCTTGGCGCAAACGCCACAGCAACCGGCCCCCGCGGTTTCGGCCAGCCCAAAGCCCACGCCGCCTCCCCGGACGCCTAGTGACGCAATCACCCCCGCCATGAAGGATCAACAGCGACACGCTGATTTTCTGTTCCGTAAAACCGAGGGCGAAATAGGCCTGCTATTTCTGGGAGATTCTATCACGGATTTTTGGCCCCGTCGCGGCGAAGCAAGCTGGCTGCAACTTGCGCCCTACAAACCTGCAAATTTTGGCATCAGCGGCGACCGCACCGAACACCTCTTGTGGCGAATTGCCAATGGCGAACTGGATGGGATCAGCCCAAAGGTCACCGTCCTCATGATCGGCACCAACAACGTCGGCCTTCTCGCTGGAGCATGATCAGCAAACGTCGATAGCCAAATCTTACCCGAGAATACGCCAACTCCTTGAGCCGGCAGATTAAGGCCCGCTCGTCACGAACTATAGGGACATACCAGAAGCTTCCGCGGGAAAATTGCAGAAGACGGCATGCCCGTCGCTCGCTGACAGCGAACGCCTCCGCCATCCACCGAGCGATCGGCCGCTTGCG
>CAIVDS010000053.1 GCA_903904685.1 uncultured Verrucomicrobiota bacterium | reverse complement strand
CCCCTCGGATCGCGCACCTCCCGCAACGCCGCTTCGCATTCTCTCCACATCGCCTCGTTCAACACCTTTCTTGATTCGTCCATCCCCATCCTGAATCACAAAGGCTCCTCATCGTACAACTTTTTCGTTAACACTCCCTAGACCAGTGACAGAGTTCTGCTGTGGATAAAAAGAAACCCATGAGAGGAACGCGAGAGCTGATCCAATGGCAGTGCCAGCCTCGGCTAGCGAAAGGATCCAGATCGACCCGCATTCTGAGGATGCGGCATGCCGGCACTCCAAACACGGTATTTGATTTAGACTTAGTTTATGGGCGCACTGACTTTTGTAAGTCGCTGAAAATCTATTCGAAAGTCCGGCGATTTTGGCCAATATAGATTCCTTTTGCTTGGGCCCAGACTAACTTTAAACAGAAGACCGTGCCCTCGACTACTTTTTGCAGAAGCGAACGAACACAAAAACAGACACCCTGCCGCTCAAAACGGAATAAGGATATTTCAGGGACGACTAAATCGCTGGCATGACATTGCCGCCGCAAACCGGGATGTATGCGCCAGTGATGAAAGCCGCGAGGTCGCTCGCCAGAAATGCGACGGCGTTGGCGATATCCTGATCGTAGCCGCGCCTGCGCAACGGGACGCCGCTTGAATAACCAATCTGGACTTCTTCCGGTGTGCCGCGCTGTCTGTCGCTAATCATCCAGCCGGGTGCGACCTGGTTCACCGTGATCTGGTGGGCGCCGATTTCCCTGGCCAGCACACGGAGAACGCCATCCATGCCCCGCTTTCCGCTGACGTAGGCGGATTGGTTCGGGAGATTCTGCATGGCGCATTCGGTGTTGATGGCGATCACCCGACCAAAACGGCGCTCGATCATGGCCGGCACAAAAATTTGCGCCATGAGGACGTTGTGCATGACGCACGTGCGGAACTGGCTTTCATAATCCTCGGGCGCCTGTTCGAGGACGGACACCCAAGGGTATTGGCTTACGGCGTTGTTGACGATGATGGCGGGGGCTCCCAGTCGTTCGTGAACAATCTCGCGCATTCGCATGATCTCCTCGCGCGAACCGACGTCGGCATGGACGGGGAACGCGCGCACGTTCATCGCTGTAATCTCAGCGCAGAGTTTTTCGGCTCCTTCCTTGTTCTTGAAATAATGGACGGCTACATCCGCACCGCACTCGCCAAGGGTTCGGGCGATGACCCGGCCCAGTTCTCCCGTGGCGCCGGTAACGAGGGCGACCCGGTTCGATAAATCAATCTTCATCATTTTATAATCCCCGTGGTTGAAGCCTGCATTTGAAAAGGGATCACCCGGCCCAACGCGGCGGGCTCATGGTAGAGCAAGAAGCAGGGGATTCGCGCTGGGGGTGCGATTCCCATCAAGGCTGCGTTCCAGCGGTCGCCGCCACGAGTTGGTCGTAGATAGGGTCGTTGGCGCTGGTTTTCCATGTTTTCCGGCGACGGATATCGTCCAACAGTTCGGCTGCGCCTGCGGAAAACGGAATCTCACAGGTGAACTCCGGAACATCCCTTCGGGCTTTGCTTGAGTCGTAGGCGCCGTGAAAGGCGGTGATTTCGCGAAGAAGACCAAAGCGCCCTGGATCACGGGCCCATATCTGCCTGGCAGGGAGGTAACGCAGGTCGGCGGGTTTACCCAGAACGCCCGCCACGGTCTGATAATACTGCTCCCACGTCATATGCATGTCAGTGGTGGCATTGTAAGATTGGCCAAACGTCCTGGGGTTGAGGGCCGCATAGGCAAACAGCTTGCCGACATCGTCACGATGGGTGGCAACCCAGAGGCCGAGACCGTCACCCGCACAAAGGACAGGAAGCCCCCGCTCGATGCGGTCCCATGCGACAGGGTTGAATTCGAGGTTATCGATCAGTGTGCCGCCCGGGCCGTAGGTGCTGCTGGGACGGATGATCGTGGCTGTGAGCTGCTTCTCATGATGGGCTTGCAGAAATATCCGCTCGCAGAGCAGTTTGTTCTTCCCGTAACCGCTGATGGGTTCCTGGGAAAAAGTTTCCCCGATGAATATATGGGAGGGGATCTTGATGCCGTAAGTGCAGACGGTCGAGCAGAAGATGAAGTGCCGGCATTTACCGGAGAAGATTTGAATGTCGGCATTGGCCTGCTCCGGCGTGAAGCAGATCATGTCGATGACAACGTCCCACTGCTGTGAACCGCATTCGCGTTTGAAGGCTCCGGCTTCGTTGCGATCACCATGGAGAACATGGACGCCGGCCGGGATGTCGGTCGATCTCTGGCCCCGGTTGAACATGGTAACATCGGCCTTGCGGGCCAGAAGATGCTTCACGATGCCGGTCGAGATCAGACCCGTGCCGCCGATGATAAGAACTTTCATATGAGGAAAGGAGAGCGTTACCAGGAGTAAGCTTCCGGCGCCGCCTGCCTGGTCCAGTCGCTGATCCCCTCGTCGACAGGACCTTTGGGGCCGGGGAAGATTTTGTCGATAGACTTGAGGGCGGCATCATCCAGCTTGATCTGGAGCGCGCGCAGGCTTGTCGTGAGTTGCTCCATGGTGCGCGGACCGATGATCGGGGCGGTAACAGCCGGGTTATGCAGAGTCCACGCGAGTGCGACATCGGCGGGTTTTTCGCCAAGCTCTTTACAGAAGCTTTCCCACTTCTCGAGTTGCGGGCGGAGTTTCGCAATCCGCTTTTCCGCAAGGTCCCCGCCTCTGCGGACAACTTCTGATTTCTGCTTCTGCAGCACGCCCCCGAGCATGCCGCCGGCAAGAGGGCTCCAGGGGATCACGCCAAGCCCGAACTGTTTTGCAGCCGGCAACACCTCCAACTCCGGCAGGCGGCAGAGGAGACTGTATTGCGACTGCTCGCACACCAGCCCGAGAAAGTTCCGTTGCCGAGCCCGGTGCATCGCATCGGCGATGTGCCACCCGGCAAAGTTACTGCTGCCGACGTAAAGTATCTTCCCCTGCTGCACGAGCACCTCAAATGCCTGAAGCAGTTCATCCCACGGCGTGTCGCGGCTGATGTGATGCATCTGGTAGAGATCGATATAATCGGTCTTCAATCGCCTGAGTGAGTTCTCGCAAGCCCGGCGGATTTTGACAGCGGACAACCCGCTCTTCATTGTGTAGTCGTCCGGATTCAAATTCATATCGCCATAGACTTTGGTGGCAAGGATCACCTTCTCCCGCCTCCCGCCCTGATGAAACCAAGTGCCGATAATCTGTTCGGTCACTCCTTCGCCCTTCTTCCAGCCATACACGTCGGCGGTGTCGAAAAAGTTAATGCCCAGCTCGATGGCTTTATCCATCTGGGCGTGGCTCTCGCTCTCGGAAGCGTGCGGGCCGTAGTTCATCGTTCCAAGACAGAGGCGGGAGACTTTTAATCCGGTGCGGCCGAGGTTGGTGTATTCCATGTGAAATGACTTTTACGGGTATTATTGGGATTCCCTATTGGGTTTCTTACCCACGGTCATCGTGGGTGTTTATCGGAATTTCTCCACACCCTCCTGCTTTACAAGATTTATTGATCCATTTTCAGATTTCGCGCGCCGTTTTTCAGGGTGCGAGTCAAAGGAGGCGAAGCGTCCTTTGACGTGCGCATGCTTTTTAGAGCCAGGGTTGTGTAAGTTTTCGCTGGTGGGTAACGTCAGAAAAACCCAACTAAAAATGCCTAGGAAAAAACGCAGTGAGGAACAGATAGTCTATGCGCTTCGACAGGTT
>CAIVDS010000052.1 GCA_903904685.1 uncultured Verrucomicrobiota bacterium | reverse complement strand
GTCCCCGTAGCTCAAGTGGATAGAGCGATCGTTTCCTAAACGATGGATCCCGGTTCAACTCCGGGCGGGGGCACCATTAATGAAGTGGCTTTTCATGCAGGTTGAGGGCAACTTTGCCGCTTCTCCGCCGTCATCTTTTCAACAGTATGCGTCATCTCTCCCGCAAGTTCTCCTCCGCGCAGCGTCGCGCGTTCACCCTCCTCGAAATCCTGGTCGTTCTGGCCATCATCGGTCTGCTGGTTGGTCTGGCCGTGACCAAGGTTGGTGGCATTTTTGCCTCCAAGCAGGAAGACATCGCTCGCCTCTTTGTGCAGGCAAGCATGGAGCTCCCGCTCACGTCATATCGAATTAACATGGGCGATTTCCCTTCGACTGCCGAGGGATTGCAGGCCTTGGTCACTGCTCCTCAAAATAAGGCCGACCGCTGGCAGGGACCTTATATCAAGGCTCCTGGTGGGAACCTCCCGGTCGACCCGTGGGGGGAGCCTTACATTTATCGTTACCCCGGCACCAAGAACAAAGGCAGCTACGATCTTTTTTCAAAGGGACCGGACAAGATCGAGGGCACGCCGGACGATATTGGCAACTGGTAGTTTTTTCCGTCATGTTGAAACCTGCCCCAAGGCTCGCGGGTGGCGGGTCGGCTTCCGACGATCGTCGTGGGTGGACTGCGTTTACGTTGCTTGAGGTGCTGGTGGTGATCGCGTTGATCGCCATGCTGACGAGTGTGCTGATCGTAGGTACAACACGGTTGTTGCGAGACCGACCGGCGACCGCCGACGAGATTTTCTGGAAAACAGTCGGGGAGGTCCGCAAGGCTGCGCAGATCGACAATCGAGAGATACGGTTGAGCTTTGATACGAAAGAAAAAGTCTTTGTCGTCGGCACTGGGGATCAGGCCCGGCGATTTACTTTCGCGCCTCGGGACGAGGCGGAGGTCAGTTTTTTGGCACCGAAATCACCACAAGGCTCAACGTCTTCCATCCTTATTGGCGGTGATCTTGTCGAAACCCAGACGCTTCCTTTCGTGACGTTTTATGGCGACGGTACGTGTTCACCTTTTCGTGTGCAGTTGAAGGGCAAAGGCGGCCCTGCCCTCATTCTTGAGATCGACCCATGGACGTGCGCCCAGGTGCTGGCGACCCCCGCTGATTCATGACCGCCCGCCGCATAGGGTTCACCCTGCTTGAAGTGCTCGTGGCACTGGCGATTTTTTCCTTGGCCGCGGTGGTGCTTGGTGCGGCGTATATCAATGTGCTCAACAGTTATGAGGTCGCGCGCCGGGCGACGCAGACCGATGCCGAGGTGAAATTTGCCCGGGCCGCCTTGCTGGCGGAGCCGGATGCGGACAAGGCGGCGCAGGGTGCGGATTACGACTCCGCCGATGGACGGCATGTGCAGTGGACGGCGTCGATCGAACCGACGACGGTGGCCGATCTTTTCACGGTGACATTTGAGTGCGAATGCACGGGACCCGGCTTGCCGGAACCGCAGCGGACAAAACAGGTGTTCCGTGTATTACGCCCGACGTGGTCGCAGGCGACGGATCGCACCACGCTGCGCGCCAATGCCAAGGATCGCATCCTCAAGATTCAGGAGAAAGTCAACTCATGAGGAGGGGTTTCACGCTTTTGGAAGTGCTGATCGCCATGGCCCTGGCCGCACTGGTGTTGGTGGCGATGAACACTTTTATCTTTTCGATGAGCGAACTCTGGGGACGCAACACCGACCTGAGGCTTTTCGATCAGCATGTGCGGGCGGTCAGCCGGTTTTTGGAGCGTGAACTGCGGGCCGCAGCTTTGCCTCCGGCTGGAACCGCCAATCAGGCTCCGATTACCGCGCAGGAAATCCAAACGCAGAGTGGTGCAACCGAAACACTGCTCACGTTTGAGCTGTTTGAAGGGAGCCGTTTATTTCTCTGGCCCGGGCAGCCTTTGCCAGAGGTGGTTTGTTCGCTTGCGGTGCATGATCACGCCGGGTTGGTGTTCCTGTGGCACTCGCGTTTGGAAAAACACTTTGATGATCAGCCGCCTCGCGAAACGGTGATCTCGCCGCTCGTGACAGCGCTGAGTTACGATTACTACGACACCGGTTTCAAAAACTGGAAAAACGAGACGGCGGTGCGCCGGAACACCCAGGGCGAATACGAAGCCCCGCAGCGCCTTCACCTGAAGTTCGTCTATCGCACCCGGTCGCAGGAGGTGGTGATTCCTTTGCCTAATGTCACGGAGGGGCTTCCGCCTTTTTAAGATGAAGCGCTTGTCTCCACGACTTGGACGACGCGGGTCCGTGTTGCTCATCGTTCTTGTGACGATGGTGTTTGCGACCTTTGCGCTCACGATGTTCATCGAAAAAGCGGATAATGATCTGCTGGTTGAAATTCGCGAGGCGGATGCGAGTCGCTTGCGCCCGGAGGCTTATTCCGCGCTCGAGACCACGCTCGGAGTATTGGAGGATTTTCGGATCGTCGGGAACGGCCTACACAGCCCGGCGGAGGGTTGGAGTGATCCGCTGGGGTTTGCCGGCTATGAACCAATGCAGGAAGGGCGCACGGTAGAGGTCACGTTGGAGGACGAAAGCGCCAAGCTCCCACTGGCAACGGTGAAGCCGCAGATGCTGATCGACTTGTTTAAATATTGGCAAGTGTCGCAAACCGACTCCGAGCGGCTCACGGATGCCTTGATGGGCTGGATCAAAAAAGACTATGTGCCCACCTCGGTCGGGGCGCCGCGCATCGAAGATTACGAAGCGACTCCGCTGCCTTTTGACCCACCTGGACGTTCATTGCGTTCCTTTTCCGAACTTTCGGCGATCGAGAGCGTGAGGCAGGCGTTTTTCGATGAGAATGGCCTGCCCAACGATCTCTACCGGCACTTTACCGAAACGTTTTCGCTCTATCGCTACGGTCAGCCCAATATCAACGGCAACCGGCTCGAGCCTCTGCTTGCGCAAAACATCTATGATGATCAGCAGCAGCAGCGTGTGACCGAGTATCTCACGGGTACAGGCACCTATCAGATGCAGGGGCCGGGATTCTTCAAATCGGCGCGCACCATTGCCGCCGTGGCCGGGGGCCAGCCCGCAAAGCTTGGCTACGGCACGACCGTTCAGGCCTTGCGAATTCATGTAACGGTGAGGGATGGGCGTTCGTCTTTTGTGCTAAGCGCCGTGGTGGCCCCGCAGGGTGGTGCCAAAGTCGTGCCGGCCAGCAATGTTGCAAGCACCACCGCGACGACCACCGATAAATCAGGCGCCTCCACCAGCACCGCCACCGATCAAAACGCCCAGCCTTCAAAGAGCCAGTCCGCGTCGCCCACGACGGCGGTGCCGACGGCGATCAAGCTCAATTATCCATTTACGTTCTTGGAAATCCGTGAGAACGATATTTCCGTTCCTATTCCTGTTTCCCCTTCTACCACCGGTTCGTGATCAATCGCCTTTCCTCTCTTAAGCGTTTTCTGCCTGCGCCGCCCGAGCGCAAAGTGGCTATTCTTGCTGACGCACATTTTTTCGTGCGCTCCGTGCCCGTGCCGGAGGGGGCGTTGGCCCCAGAGGTGTCCGGGCAAGTGGAGCTGGCCCTGGAGATGATCGCACCTTTCCCATTGGCTCAGCTTTACTATGGTTACAAGTGGAAGCCGGGGGTGACGCATGCGCTGGTTTTCGCCGCTTACCGAAAACGCTTCACATTGGACGAAGTCGATGGCTGGGCTGGCGCAGAAGCGGTGCTGCCCGCATTCGTCACGTTGTTAAAATCGGCGCCTGCATCGGGAACCACGGTGCTGTTGTCCGGAACGGACAGTCTGACGGCGGTGCATTATGGCGATGCGAGCGGTGTGCCCACTCAGGTGAGGGTGGAATCGCTTCCGACCGACGCGACAGACTCAGATCGTGCCGCAGTGCGCGACGCGCTGCACAAATCGTTGGGGGGAACGCTTCAGACAGTGGAAATCAGCGGACCGCCGAAGCTTGATCCCGGATCCCCTCAGGGAGAGTTTATTTTTCGAGCGGGTGATTTTGCCGCGCAGTTCAGCACGGATGAGATCGAGCCTCTTGACGTGCGGGACAAGGGCGAGCTGGCCGTGCGCCGCCGTTCCCATGCGCGCGACATCATTCTCTGGCGGACGTTCGTCGGTTGCGCGGCCATGATCGCGCTGGCAGTTTTTCTAGAGTTGGCACTGATTGGCAGCGCGTTCTGGCAGAAGCAGCGTCTGGCTCTGATCGAAAAGCAGACGCCGGTGGTGAACGGCATCATGACCTCGCAGAGTTTGGCGACGCGCATTGACGAGCTGTCTTCCAAGCGCCTCATGCCCTTTGAAATGCTGGCGTTATTGAACGCGAAACGTCCCCATACGATCCAGTTTATGCGCACAGTGACGAGCGGACTTTACACGCTTGAAGTCAGGGCGCAGACGAATGCGTCGGGCGACATCGATGTGTTTCGTTCGGCGTTAAACCAACTGCCCGAATGCGAAAAAGTCGAGGTGCTGGATCCTGCCAGTCGGGATGGGGTTTCGACCTTCCGGCTCCTCGTGACGTTCAAGCCAAGCGCCTTCAAACCTGAGGGAGCCCAGTCATGAAAGCTTTTTTCCTCAGTCGAATCCTGCGCGAAAAAATCCTGCTGCTGGCCTTCACGGCCTTGGGAGCGGCCATCTGGCTTTCCAGTGTGAGTGATCGGGTGGGCGTGCGTTGGCGTGAGATTCGGCGCACCACGACCGACTTGGAGGTGCAGCAACGCTGGTTGGTGCAGAGTGAACGCATCAGTCGCGAGGCCAGCCTGGCCATTGAGCATCTCGATCCTTCGCGCACCTTCGACAACGTGCGCCTGCAGAGCGAACTTAACACGCTGGCGAGCGGCGCGGGCCTTTCCAATTACGACGTGTCCGACAGCCGCACGGAGAGCGCCAGCCAATTTGCGGTGCACTCGGTCCAGTTTTCCGTTCACAATACGGATCTAGGGGCGTTGGTCGCGTTTTATGCGGAGCTGAGCAAGCGTGCGCCGTATGTCGGCATCGAGCAGTTTTCCCTGGAGAGCAACCGATCGAATCCCGCACAGCTTAACGCATCATGGCGGGTGACCTCGGTTGAAATTCAACGTTAGCGCGAGGCGCTGGCCAGCCTTACATCTTGAAGCTGGCGCTGAGCTCGAAAACCGCGCTGACCATGGCGAAGGCGATGCAGCCGACGAAAACAAACACCCCCAGCAAAACGCCTGTCGCGATGACGCGAGTAAAGATATTGAGCTGGTTGGAGATCGACTTCTGGTAGGTCATTGAGATTTTTTTTAGGCTTGGCACGAGGTTGCCAGTGTTTTCGCCCACGGCTAGTTGGTCGAGGACCAGATCGGGGAAACACCCCGTGCGCATCAAGGATGCCGAGAGGGCCTCGCCTTCGAGCACGCGGCCGGTCGCCGCGTCGAAGGCGGCGCGGTGGACGCGGTTGCCGATCTGACGTTCGGTCATGCGCAGTGCTTCCGAGGTGGTGATGCCGTTTTCCAACAGAACCGACAGGGTCTGGCTGAATGAAACAACGGTCTGCGAGACGGCGAAAGGGCCGATCAACGGAAGCTTGAGCAACCAAGCGTCCGTGGTGAGACGGCCGGCATCGGTCTGGCGCCAGCGCCAGAAGGCCACGGCGCCGAAGGCGAGACCAATCACGACAAAAATACCGTAGTGCAGGCAGAAGTTGGAGCCGCCTATAAGAATCTTGGTCGAAAGAGGCAGCTTGCCGCCAAGCGATTTAAGGAGGGTGACGAGGCGAGGCAGGAGGAAAAACAGGAAGAACAGGACCACGACGCAGGACATCAGCATCATGAAGGCGGGGTAGGCGAGGGCATTGAGAATCTGCCGTTGCAGTTCTTTTTGCTCGGTGAGGTGCGAGATGATGCGGAGCAGCACGTCGTTGAGATTGCCCGTGGCCTCGCCGGCTTGGATCAGATTGATGGTCGAGGAATCAAACACCGCCGGAAGCGAGGCCATCGCCTGAGAGAGCGTGGTGCCTTCGCTGAGTTGTTCCCACATGAGCGTGCACAAGAGATGCAGGCGGGGCTCCTTGATGCGCACACTGAGGAGTCGCACGGCTTCACCGGCCGAGAGCCCGCTGGAGGTGAGATCGACCAAAGATTGAAGAAACGGCAGTCTTTCGCGGCGGGCGAGCGAGGATGATTCCAGTTTTGATGAGCCGAAGCGGATGCCGGAAGAGCGGGCGGAATCGGGCTGGGATGACGGTGATGCGCCACTTGGATTCTGTTTTCCGACCGTCGGGTTTCTGTTTGCGCTTTCATCAACCCTGATGGGCGTGAGGCCGCGGGCGCCGAGGAGGCGGAGGGCTTCCTTGCGGCCGGGTGCATCCAGCGAGGATTGCACGGTTTGCCCGGAGCGATCGCGGGCGGTGTAGGCGAAGGAGGGCATCTGGCGGCGGCGATTATTTGTCGGTGACGGTGATCACGCGGAGCACTTCGTCGAGGGTGGTGTGGCCCGCCTTGACCTTTTCCCAACCGGATTGCTCAAGGGTGCGCATGCCATGTTTGCGGGCGCACTGGACGAGGGTGCGTGTGCTTTCGCGTTTAAGCACGAGGTCGTGCAGCTCGTCATTGGGCTTAAGAATTTCGAACAGGCCGATGCGCCCGCGATAACCGGTGCCGCGGCAGCGGTCGCATCCCACGGGGTGTTGCAGGTGCGTGATGCCGGCGGCGTCGGATGGATCCAAGCCGAGGATGGCCATCGTATCGAGGAGCTTGAGCGCCGTGATGGGTTCGGGACGTGAGCAATCGTGGCAGAGTCGGCGGACGAGGCGTTGGGCGATGACCAGTTCGATGGCCGAGGCGACGAGGAAGGGTTCGACGCCCATGTCGATCAAGCGGGTGATGGCACCGGGAGCATCGTTGGTGTGCAGCGTGGAAAACACCAGATGGCCCGTGAGAGAGGCGCGGATGGCGATGTCGGCGGTGTCGCGGTCGCGGATTTCGCCAACCATGATGACGTCGGGATCCTGACGGAGAATGCTGCGGAGGGCGTTGGCGAAGGTGAGACCGATCTCCGAACGGATTTGGATCTGATTAACGCCGGGAACCTCGTATTCGATCGGGTCTTCAACCGTGATGATGCGAAGATCGACCGAGTTGATTTTGCGGAGGAAGGCGTTGAGCGAGGTCGATTTCCCGGAGCCGGTGGGGCCGGTGACGAGGATGATGCCGTGCGGATAGTCGAGGACGTGGTTGATCTGGGCCTGCTCGTCGGCGCTCATGCCCAGGCGGTCCATCGTGTAGGCCTCCTTCTTTTGATTGAGGAGGCGAAGCGAGATCGACTCGGCGTAAATGGTGGGGGCGGTGGCGACGCGGATGTCGAGCACGGTGCCACCGGCTCGGAAGTTGATGCGACCGTCCTGAGGGAGTCGTTTTTCCGAGATGTTGAGCTTCGCCATGATTTTCAGGCGGGAGATAATGGCGTCCTGAAAGCGCAGGAGGTTTTCCGGCACGGGAACCTGCACAAGCAGGCCGTCAACGCGGTAGCGGATGGTGAGTTGGTTTTCCTGCGGCTCGAAGTGGATGTCGGTCGCCTGATCGGCGACGGCTTGGGAGATGACATCGGTGACGAAGCGCACGACGGCGGCATCCTCGTCCACGTCGGCTTCGTTTTCCTTGATGGTCTCGGGGGCGACGTAGCCTTCATCGCTGTCTTCAAGACTGCCGGAGCCAACGCCGCAGTGCTGGAGGATGAGTTGGTGGATTTTCTCAGGGAAGCCGAGGTGCCAGACGAGCGGACGCGGGGTGAAAGTGCGTATCCAGTCAGCCATGTCGGTGTCGGGCGGCCAGGCGCAGGCGAGGTGGAGAGGCAGGTGGTTGAAGGAGGCCGGCGGGTGCTCGGCGTCGATCTCGGGAGTAGCGATTCCTCCAAAAGCGATGGGCACAAGCTGGTAGTCGTGCACGAGACGGGCGGGGAGCAACCCGAGCGATGCGGTATCGGCCTCCAGGTTGGTGGCGATATCGAGACCGGAAGCGTCGGCGAGGGCGGCGATGGCCCGGGGTTCATCCAAAGCCATCGCGTCGGCGAGGAGCTTGAGCCGTTGATTGCGCGGGGCTTCGATGAGCGTCTGGCGCTGGGCATCGGAAATCCGCTCGGCGAGGGTTGCGGGCAGGGCGGACTCGGAAGGCGCGAGCATGGGGCCGGAGAGTTTACCGGGAACGCGGCGAGGCAGGGGAAGTGGTCTTCGCCGCCGGTTTTTCAGATACCGGTTCGGGCGCAGGGGCGTTCGGATCGGTGACCTTGAGGTAGGTGTTAATGCCTTCGTGGTCCGACAGGCGGTCGATTTCCTTTTGGGTGGAAATGGCGCCGGTTTCAGGGTGCAATACGTACGGACGGATGAAAAGCAGGAGCTCTGTGCGGATGTCGCTGTGGCTGCGGGCGCCGAGCAGCCAGCTGATTATCGGCCACTCGAAAAGGAAGCCGAGCTTGGTCTTGTCGTCTTCCTTCTTGGTTCGCTGGAGTCCGCCGAGGACGATCATCTGGCCGTCCTGCACATTGACGAACGAGGTTGCCTGACGGCGACCAATGATCGGCTGTGTGTTGCCGTCGATGGTGACGGTGCTAAGGATATCATTCACCTGCTGGTCGATCTTAAGCTGGATGTTCCCATCTTCGCCGATCAGGGGTGTGACTTTGAGGTCGATGGCGATGTCTTTGTAGGTAACGGTGGAACTGGTGGTTGGGCTGCCACCATTGGTGCTGGGCGTGGAAGTGGAGCCGGTGATGATCGGTTGGGACTGGCCTACGATGATCTCGGCTGCGTTGTTGTGGGTGGTGACGATGGTTGGGGCGGAAAGAACCTTGAGTCTGTTTTTCACGCCTTGAGTGTTGAGCGCGGCGTTAAAAGCGAGGGGGTTGACGGTGCCGTTTGTAACCGTCCAGCTGGGGCCGCTACTGTTGAGCTCGGCGGCTCCGGTGGCTCCGAAGCCGGTGATCTTGCCGCCGCTGGCGGTGAGATTCAGGGCGGCGATGCCGCTGGAGTCGGTGTCGGTCAGCGTGACCTCGGCGATGACGACCTCGATGCGCACCTGGGCGAGGATGACGTCGATCTTGTCGACGAGTTCCTTGATCAAGCGGATGTCATCTACTGTGCCGCTGACAACGATGGCATTGCTGCGGTCATCGGAGGCGACGGTGAGAAGGTTGCTGAACTCGGTGGTGGAGTTGCCGGCGGTATTATTAAATCCCACGGCGGGGGCTGCCGCTACAACGGGTGCGTTTGCCCCCGCGTTGTTGCCGGGTGGCTGCGGGCGGGAGGCGGCACCGCCGCTGGCTTTGGATTGGGCGGCGGTCTGGCCGGTGATGACGGTGGAAAGGAGTGTGGCGACATCCTTGGCGGTGGCGTGCTTGAGGAAGATGACGTCGTTACGGGTGTTGGGGTCGGCCTTTACGTCGAGTTTGGCAATCAACTCGTCATAGAATGTCTGCTGCTTTGGGTCGGCGATGAGGACGATCTGGTTGGTGCGGTCGTCGGGCGAGAGTGTGGTGGAGTTTCCAAACGTAATCTGCCCAGGGCCTTGGAGGATGAGCTTGATCTTCGTCACCAGGTCGCTGGCCTTCGCGAAGCGGAGCGAATAGAATTTGGGCTTGAAATTGGCCGGGGCTGGTCGGTCGAGCGTCTGGAGGAGTTGCTCAATGCGCTGCAAGTTGGAAATGGAGTCGGTGACAAGGAAGGCGTTGGTGTTGGTGAAAAACACCGCACCGCCGACTTGCACATTGAGCGTGGTATTGAGCTGCGGGGCGAGGTCGGACGCCTTGAGATAGGTGAGCTCGAAGATCTTCGAGGCGACCTTGCCGCTGGGGGGAAGGTCGAGCGTCGACCCGACGATCATTTCGGGAGCCTCGGTGCGGGCTTGGTTGGCGAGTGCGACGACTTTGAGGAATTTATCGCCCATCTCAATCACGCCGATGTTGTTCAGATTGAGGACGGAGATAACCGCCCGGATCGCCTCGGATTTTGGCATGGGCCGGGTAATGTTGAGCGTCACTACTGCGGCGGGGAGGGCCTGGGGACGCAGAATGACGCGGCCGGTCCATGCTTCGAGGCTGGCGAGCACGAGGTCGAGTGGGGTGTCGCGCAGGCGGATGGAATCGATCATCTCCTCCGGAGCACGAGTAGGCGAGACGGCGGCCGTGGGCGGGGGCGGGGAGGAAACGTCAGGCGTCTGGGCGCTTAGAATCAGCGTGGTGAGGCAGAGTCCTACAAGGAAAAGCGGACAGATAAGTCGCATAGAAGAGGGGAGTGCTGGGCGAAGCGCGAAAGCTGTGAGCAGAGGCGATTACGGCAGGGTTGTAAACGGCGTTATGTGATTCAGGAATCTTTTCTACCGTCGGATTGGATTTTGAAACTTGCGGGGAAGGGGCTGCGCTTCAACGGTGACGCTTTTCATGCCCAATAGTTTCGGCCATCTTTTTCGAATCACCACTTGGGGCGAAAGCCACGGTTCCGGCATCGGCGTGGTGATCGACGGCTGTCCGCCGCTCCTGCCGATCAGTGTGGATGAAATTCAGATCGACCTGGATCGTCGCCGTCCCGGTCAGAGCGAGATCACCACGCCTCGCAAGGAGGCCGACATGGTCGAGATCCTCTCCGGTGTTTACGAGGGCAAGACCACGGGCACGCCCATCAGTCTGTTCGTGCGCAACACCGACCAGCGGTCCAGCGCCTACAACGAGATGAAGCAGGCGTTTCGCCCATCCCACGCAGATTTTACCTATCAATCGAAGTTTGGCGTCCGCGATCCCAACGGAGGCGGCCGCAGCTCCGCACGCGAGACCATCGGCCGAGTGGCGGCCGGGGCGATTGCCCGGAAAATCCTCTCACTGGCGGGTGGCGTGGAAGTGCGGGCCTTTGTCACGCGCATCCATGACATCGCTGTGCCGGTTGATGCGTTGAGCCATTTCCCCGCGCTTGTCGAGGTGGAGGCTTCGCCGGTGCGCTGTCCGCATCCGGCAACGGCGGCGGCCATGGTCGAGCGTATTAAGGCGGTGCGCAGCGCCGGTGATTCCGTCGGCGGCGTCATCGAATGTCGCGTGCGCAACGTGCCCGTCGGGCTGGGCGAACCTGTGTTCGACCGGTTGGAGGCGGACCTCGCCAAGGCCATGCTTTCGCTTCCTGCGACCAAGGGCTTCGAGATCGGCAGTGGTTTCGCCGGCACCTTCCTCAAGGGCTCCGAGCATAACGATCTTTTCACGAGCCGCGACGGTCGCATCCGCACTGTCACCAATAATTCCGGCGGCGTGCAGGGCGGCATCAGCAACGGTGAGGAGATTGTCTTCCGGGTGGCCTTCAAGCCCACCGCCACAATCCTGCAGCCGCAGAAAACCGTCGATCTTGAGGGCAACGCGACGGAGCTCATGGGCAAGGGCCGGCACGATCCCTGCGTCTTGCCGCGTGCCGTGGTGATTGTCGAGGCGATGACCGCGCTCGTGCTACTCGACCACTGGATGCGTCAGTCCGGGCAAAACCGGACGTTTACGTTTCCGGCCCGATGACCGTGCCGGACAAACCTCTTGTCTATGTGATTCTCGGTGCCGCCGGTTCCGATCGGCGCGAGGTGCTCGCGGATTTGCTCGCGGGCGGTCTCACCGAGGGCAATCGTGCCGCGGTGTTTCTTTCTGCGGGCGAGGCGGCCAGTGAACACGACGCCGCGCTGACCAACGTGACGCGCTGGACATGGCGCGACGGCATCATCGACGCCGCGCGGCCGGAGGGCGCGACGCATGTTTTTTTTGTAACGGATGGGCGGCTCAACCCGGTTGACCAGATCGAGCAGTTGCACGTTTGGATTGCCGCAGTTGGCGGCGAACTCGGCCGCATCATCACCGTGGTGAACTGCCGTCTGGCGGAACAACACGTCGCGCTGCTCGCGTGGTATGAAGCGTGCATCCATTTTTCGGACATCGCCCTGCTGCACCAGCGCGAGGGCGTGGCGAACAAGTGGATGTCTGAGTTCCAGACGCACTTTAAGAAGCTGTATTATCCGTGCCTGTTCGAGGTCGTGAAGGCCGGGCGAGTGAAGAATCCGCTGGTGGTGCTCGACCCGCAGGCGCGGCGCATGTCGCACTTGTTCGATATCGACGAATGGACGGAGCTCGACCTCGAAGGCGTCGAGTTCGGCACTGAGGACGAGGACGGCAACGTCACCGAGGACGAGGAAAAACCAGCCAAAAAAAAAGCCAAGAGAGGTCATCCCAACGAATCCGCCGAAGACGATGAGGACGACTGGAAGCCCGAGGTTGATCCCTACCTCCAGCGCTGCACTGGTGGTCGCCGCGAGAAGGAGATTCCTGACATCGCGCAGTATCTCGGTCGCTGAGCTCGGGTCGTTGGGCAAAAAGCCCTTCTTCATGAAAACAACGAATACGTTAAATACTCAGACAGGCGAAGTGCTACGCCACCCAACGCTCTCGATCTTCGGCTCGAAAAAGTGAATCCCATCAGGGTCGGTGTCATTGTAACATTTGTGCAACAACTCTGAAATTTACTAGATGCTTCCAGTCGATTACGTCAGGGTCCTCACGTATGCCTGACGCGAAACCCAAGAAAATCCTCGTGGTGGATGACGAATCCGACGTCTCCGAGCTCGTGGCGTATCATCTCAAAGCCAAGGGATTTCAGGTCGAAGTCGTCAACAACCCTAATAGCAGTATCGGCACAGCCCGTTCATTTTTGCCCGATCTTGTTATTCTTGATGTGATGATGCCTGACCTCAATGGCATCCAAATCTGCCGAATGCTGCGCGCAGATCCCAAATTAAAAAAAGTCCCCGTCATTTTCCTTACGGCCAAGGCCGAAGAAAACGATCGCGTAAAAGGACTAGAAACAGGAGCCGACGATTATATATGCAAACCTTTTAGCACTAAAGAACTGGTGCTTCGCGTGCAGACGATTTTGCGACGTCTTTCAGAGGGAGCGGCTACCGAGCCTAAGCTTCTTCATGTCGGCCAGATATCCATTGATATTGATCGACACGAAGCAAGTTTGCACGGGAAGCCGCTTGAACTTACAGCCACGGAATTTAAGCTGCTGCATCTTCTCATGGAACGTCGTGGCCGGGTGCAAACCCGCGAGCATCTTCTGATCAACGTCTGGAAGTACGACACCGGAATCGAAACCCGCACCGTCGATACGCACGTTCGTCGTTTGCGCGAAAAGCTCGGTGCGGAAGCCGGTCGAATCGAGACCATTCGAGGGGTGGGGTATCGAATGGCAGAACGCAAAACGCAGGATTCCTCTTCTTAAAAAGAATACCGTTCCCTCACGTATCTTGCCCGTTGAGGTGGACTCCAAATGCAGACATGAGGAGTGTTACCCTGAGTGATTGATTAGGCTACCCAGTCGCCCAGGATTGAGGTCGATGCCCGTGACCGTGGACATATTCTCCGGTGTTCCCTGTAGCTCGCACACCCCATCGTGATGGGCTACTGAATGGTTGCTGTTGAAGCCGTTGCCATCATTGTATTGCACCAACACCCGCCCATCCGCCAGCCATGCAGTATCCCAAGTATCGCCAAAGGTCTGCTTGGGGTTGCAGCATATCTCCCCAAAGCTGGCCATCGTGATCGCAGGACCAGGGCTTTCGTCAGCGAACGCCAGTGACGAGAGCATGATTAAAAATACCGACAAAGCATAGCAGTTGACGGGACACATTTTTTCGAGCCACCCGGAGAGTTAGTCGGAGCGGTTGAAGTGCTCACGCCTCTCGAGCCAGTTGGAGTGTTAGTTTTTCGCTGGTGGAGGCTTTTGTGGACTGCGACCTCATGGCTCGCTGGGCGTATTCTGCCGGAGGCAGATGGCCCAGCGAGCCATGAGGTCGCAAGGTATTGTAGTCGTGACGCCAGGAATCAAGTTTTTCCCTTACATCAACGAGGTTAAAAAAGAGGTTTACGTTGAGGCATTCGTCACGGAGCCGACCGTTGAAGCTTTCCACGAAGCCATTTTCGACCGGCCTGCCGGGGCGTATGAAATCGAGCTTAACTCCCGTTTGGTAGGCCCAAGCGTCTATAGCCCGGCTGCAAAATTCTGCACCGTTGTCGACAGTTATGGCCGTTGGCAGGCTCCGGGTTCCAGCAAGCCTTTGCAGGCAAAAGACCACCTTCTGGCCGGTCAGGGAAAAGTCGGCCCAAAGCTGCAAACACTCTCGGGTATACTGATCGATGAGCGTCAGGATCCGGAAGTAGCGTCCGTTCTCGAGCTTCTCCGTGACGAAATCCATCGACCATCGCTGATTTGCGGCAGTAGCCGCAGCTAGCGGGACACGAACATGGGAGACCCGCTTGCGCCCATGCTTGCTTCGAACGGCAAGTCCCTCTGTTCGGTAAAGCCTAAGGATACATCTTCGGCCTACCTTCCAGCCTTCTCGCTGGAGCATGATCAGCAAACGTCGATAGCCAAATCTTACCCGAGAATACGCCAACTCCTTGAGCCGGCAGATTAAGGCCCGCTCGTCACGAACTATAGGGGCATACCAGAAGCTTCCGCGGGAAAATTGCAGAAGACGGCATGCCCGTCGCTCGCTGACAGCGAACGCCTCCGCCATCCACCGAGCGATCGGCCGCTTGCGTGCCGCCTTCAGACTTTTTTTGCGATAACCTCCTGGAGCATGTGCCGGTCAAGACTAGGATCGGCCACCAGTTGCTTTAGCCGGCCGTTTTCCTCCTCAAGAAGCTTAAGCCGGCGCAACTCAGGTATACCAAGCCCCGCGTATTGCTTCCTCCATCGATGGAAAGTCACATCGGATACTCCAATCTCCCGGCAGACATCTCCTATCTTGGCTCCATTATCAACCTGTCGAAGCGCATAGACTATCTGTTCCTCACTGCGTTTTTTCCTAGGCATTTTTAGTTGGGTTTTTCTGACGTTACCCACCAGCGAAAACTTACACAACCCTGGCTCTAAAAAGCGTGCGCACGTCAG
>CAIVDS010000051.1 GCA_903904685.1 uncultured Verrucomicrobiota bacterium | reverse complement strand
TTACAGGTATTTGGCCAATGTGAATCTAAATACCCTGCAAATAAATGCCCTCAACCCCGTGCCTCCCCTTCCCGACAACACACCACCTCCTGCGTCATCACCTGAGAGCTTTATCCGGCTCCGCCTGATACTCCAGCCCATCCCTCCCGGACAGCGGCACATGTATGTGCTCAACCAGGATATGCAATCCGGCCCCTACTATACACCGGGTGGCAATGCGTCGAGTTTCACCATGACCAGGGCATATTTCCCTTCCGTCGGCGGAAGTAGTGGCCTGTACAATAAATTCATCATCAAAGGCGACATCATCACCGTCAACAAGTTGTCTCCCGTCAATGAGGGAGTGCAAAACTTTTCCCGCCTCCGCATGCTTGCAAACACGAGCACCTTTGCTCCGCCAAGCAATAGGGTTCTGAATCCGGCTTCGAACCCTCCGCCTCATGTCTTGACCGATTTTGCAGCCACACGCCTGCCCTATGCGCAAACATCCGTCCTGATGACGAAGCCAGACGCCTATACCGGCACAGAGCCATGGGGCACGCCTGGAGTAGCCGGCGCCACGGTCAGTGGAACCGCAACCACATCGTGGTATCAGGGATTATATAATATCTATCCTGTGCTCCTGAATAATGGAGGCAATCGCGGCTGTTTTTTCACCACAATAGGTTTCGGGGGAATAATCAGCGGTTACAACCCCAACGGCCAACCAATTTGGACCTTCCCGCCCACCCCGGGACAGACCGATGGAGATCAACTCACCATCGGCGACGTTTTTCCCAAACCGCTTTATGTGTATCCTCCGACGGCTTTCAACGTGTCGCCGTTGCTCAACGGAAATGGATATTTTTCAGGTAACGGCGGGGGCGCCCCCACCGGCCTCATATACGCCACCCGTTATATAGCGAGCGCCAGTTTCCGCGCACCGTTGATTCAAGCTTCGTATGAGGAAATAGGCCGGACTTTGCCGAGTGGCGCCACCCGCCCAATCGGCAACATGGGAGGCGCCTTCATCATGGGCTCGGTGATCACCGGCGCCTATACGGAGTATGGGACGGCGTATACGGGTGGTAAGCAGTGTCCCGTCCACCCGGGTATAGATGCAACCGGAGCGGGCTATAACCGCTATTCCACCATGTGGAGTTCGGGTAGCCCAACCGGCGGCGGAAATCCCGCCGGGATAGTTGCCAACCAGACAACCGTCATTCTTTGGGATCTTCTGGATAGCCCTGATCGCCTGCTCTCGCTCGGACAGTTGCAACACGTGCCTTTTTCCCGCTATGGGTTCCAGCCCAGCTACCTGTTCGCAAACTCCTATGCCGACATGAGGGTGCCGCGCAATGCCTTGTATACGTCCGCCAACATAAGCGGCGCGGCGGCCGAGGTGACACCGCCAGGCGCCAGTTCGGGTTTCCCGCTTTACGACACGTCATGGCTCCTCAACCGGGCCCTCTGGGACCGGTATTTCGTATCGGGCGTGCCTTCGACATTGGCACAAGCCGATATCACCAAAGGCACTCCCCTCCCCAACGCCCGCATGACGTATTATTCGCGCACCGGAACCCCGCCGTCGCTCAATAATATCCAGTATTCCTCCGGGAAAAACGCAGCCTATGACATGGCCGCCGCCAACCTCCTGGCCGCAGGCAGCTTCAACATCAATTCCACGTCGGAACAGGCTTGGCGGGCGGTTTTGTCCGGCACCTATAAGATCACGCCTCCCGCCAGCGCCAGCCCCAATGATCCCGCCTACGCCTACGCCACTCAGAACGACAATGTGGATGCCATCATCCCCTACCCTCGCTTCACGCACAATCTCACCGTTCTGGATCCAATTGGATTGTACGCACCCCTCGCGGTCACCCTGCGCCCTGATCCTGTGATTGCCACTAACCCGAATATCACTTTGTCAACGACCGCCAACGGTCCATTATTTTTCATGAGTCCGGATCCAACAACCATCCCTGCGCCGTCTGGCTCCTTGGAGCCAAACAGATGGTGCGGCAATAGGGGACTCTATCTGAACAGCCCGGCCTACCTCGGCAATCCTTCGCAATCCGCTGTCGTGAAAGAACTCGCCCGAATACTCGTTTACGAAATCCGCAAACGCGGGCCCTTTCTCTCACTGGCGGATTTTATCAACCGCCCGCTGACCAATCCCAACGATCCCACCAATGTCAATGGCGCCCTGGTCAATGCTTGGGCCGGCATCAAGGGGGCATTGCAGGCAGCCATCGACAATATGGGTGTGAAAAACGAGTTGCCACCTACAATCCCCACCCCGCCTACACTCAATACCGTAGGTCCATCGCCAACGGTCGTTCAAGTGAATCCTTGGATGTACCACTTCAGCTCGCTGCTGCTGATGACATATCCGCCAGCGTCGCCCGTCCCTCCGGTATACGCTTGGCAAACTCTCCCCTTGAGCGAGCATGCCCAAGGCGGTCCGCATACGGATATGGTAGGTCAGCCTCCCGGCTACAACACGGGCAACGCCAACTTCTATCCCGCCGAAAGCTATCGCAGCAAAATGGCCATGGGGCCCAAGGATCTGACCCAAGCCGATATTCTGAGCACGATTGGACCTACCCTCTCCGCCCGCTCCGACACGTTCACCATCCGTTCCTACGGCGAGACCACCGACCCGAAAACGGGAACAACCACCGGAAGGGCCTGGTGCGAGGCCGTCGTGCAACGCGTCCCCGACTATATCGACCAAAGCGATCCCAACATCGCGACGCTCGGCAACGCGACGCCTCCAAGCTCCCTACCCGTCACTTCCATGAACAAATTATTCGGGCGGCGATTCACCATCGTCTCCTTCCGCTGGCTGTCACCCAAGGACATATAATTTCAAACTCTCCACAAGGGATGCCTGAAAAAGGCCTGACTTGAGGCGACCTCTCTCTTCTCTTTCGCCTATTCATATAACCATCGCATGATTTTCACCCTTCGCCCTCATCGTTTGACCCGCCTTCTGGGGCTTGGTTTTATCCTGGCGGTGTTCCCGCCCGCCTCCTCCCTCCTGCACGCGCAGACACCTCCACCCGTCCTGACCTTTCGCCTCCTCTCCATGTCAGGCAGTTACGGAGGAATTTCCTATGCAATGGATGCCACCGGCAAGGGGAAGCCCCAGATGGTCGATCTGACCCAAGGGTTGTCCCGTTACTACGTTCGCCCACCCGGCCCGACTTTGCAGTTCTTCCGTGAATTCCCCGTCCCTCCGGATTCCCCCCCGGGGACCAAGCCGGTTCGCCGTCCGGCATTGTTGGCCGCCATCCCGGCAAAGACCATCCGCTGCATTATTGTCACTTTCCCGCCGGCAGACGAACGGTCCGAATTTTTGAACAATTGCGTGTTTGCCGACGACTCCAAAGAGCACCGCGCCGGCACCCTCATGCTGTGCAATGCTTCCAGTACTCCCGCCGTCATTGCCGTGAACGACAGCCAGTTCCCCGTTGCCGTGGGCGGCTCGCAAATCGTACCGTTGCCGGCGGACAAAACCGATTTTATGATCCGAATCGCCCTGCAAAAACGCGCCGGATGGCAGGAAGCCTACCATGGCGAACTGGTGTGCGATCCAAAGTTGCGCGGCTATCTGTTCATTGCGGATTTTTCCCACGATCCCGATTCCCCAAGGAGCCACGCCTCCGTGCCGGTATTGGTCAACGCCATGTTTGAAACACCCCTTCCCCTCCCCCCCCCGCCCAAGAAAAAAAACCATGACCAATCCGGCGCGAGCGACCAACCGTCAAGCCCGTGAAGAGCCGGAAAGCGACCGACCGATCGCCGTCGCCAAGACCTTTGGAGGGGGAGAGAGATAATCGGTCAATCGGAACGGGGCGGAGCCGGAGCAAGCGCGAGCCGGTTGATCGTGGCGACTCCTCCGAGCGCCTCGCCGCCCCCTTGACGACTTTGCCAATCTCGTCGGCATGACCACGCGAGATCGCCAGTCGTTTTCTTTGCAACCGGGCGCGCCCTCGCGTTGATTACAACCACCTTGCCCGCCTCACACAACATCCTCCGCTTCCTCAACGTCACCGTGCGCTACGGGCGAACGCCGGCGCTGGAAGCCATCACGGCGGACATTCCCTGCGGCAGCTCGACCGCCATCATGGGGCCCAACGGCGCCGGCAAAAGCACGCTCCTGCGCGCCATCCTCGGCTGGCATGCGCTCGCCACGGGGGAAATCCGGCTCGGCGATGCGCACCCGCAACACCTGCTCCCGCGTCTGGCCTACCTCCCGCAGCGTCACACGATCGACTGGGATTTTCCCATCACCGTGCGCGGCGTCGTCGAACAGGGACGCTACCCCTCCCTTAAAATTTTCCGCAGGCCGAGCCCGCACGACCATGCGCTGGTGGATCGCGCCCTGGACGAACTCGGCCTGACCGAGCTGGCCGACCGCCAGATCCGGATGCTCTCCGGCGGCCAGCAACAACGCGTCTTCCTGGCCCGCGCGCTGGCCCAAGGCGCGGATATTTTCCTCTTGGACGAGCCCTTTGCCGGACTCGACCTGTTTGCGACGGAGGAGCTCACCCACATCCTGAGGGCATGGGCCGCGCAAGGTCGCACCGTTCTCGCCGCCGTGCACGACCTAGAGCTCGCCCGCCATAACTTCACCCACGGCGTCCTCCTGAACACCACGCTGACGGCCGCCGGCCCGATCGCCGCCGTTTTGACTCCGGACAACATCGACCGCGCCTTTCGCCACGGCCACTGCGTGCATGACGATCCCCTGCGCCCCGCACGTTCCACGGAGTTTCCACGATGAACTTCCACGATTTTTTCATCCAGCCGTTTTCCTACGAATTCATGCGGCGCGGACTGCTTTCCGTCGTGCTGCTGAGCCTCAGCGGCGGATTGCTCGGATGCATTCTCGTGCTGCGACGCCTCGCCCTCATGGGTGACGCGCTCTCCCACTCGCTGCTGCCGGGCATCGGTCTCGCATGGCTGGTCTTCGGGCCAAGCACGCCCGCCCTGTTTGCCGGCGCGCTCGCGGCCGGATTGATGACGGCCCTCGGCAGCGCGTTGCTCAGCCGGCTCACGCGGGTCAAGGAAGACGCCGCCTTCGGCTCGCTGTTCATCGTGTTTTTCGCCGCCGGCGTCGCGCTCATCAGCAAACTGCCCACGCGCCTCAACCTCTCCCACTTTTTATTCGGAAACGTCCTCGGTGTCGCCGACACCGACCTCGCGCTCGCCGCCGGGGTGAGCGCGGCGACCGTGCTGATCTTTGTCGTGTTCTTCCGCGGCATTCTTCTGGAATCATTCGATCCGACCTTCCACCGCGCAACCGGCGGACCGGGCGGCGTGGTGCACATGGGTTTTCTTGCGCTCACCGTCCTCAACCTCGTCGCCTCCCTTCAAACGATGGGCATCGTGCTTTCGCTCGGCCTGTTCCTTCTGCCGGCGGTCAGCGCCTATCTGTGGTGCGATCACTTTGGCCGGATGCTTCTCCTGTCAGTCGGGATCGCGATGGTGTGCTCGGTCGCTGGCGTCCTGCTCAGTTACCACGCCGGACTGGCGAGCGGCGCGTCCATTGTGCTCTGCCTCGGCGCGGTGTTTTTCGGCTCCGCCCTGCTCAGTCCGCGCTACGGACTCGTGAGCCGCCTGCGCTGATCAAATAATCATCCAAAAATCTCCATGAAACGTTTCCTCTTTTTATCCGCGTTGGTTTTATCGCTGGCCCGTGCCGAGGACCGCCCGCTGCGCGTCGTCACGCTCAACACCGTGCTGACGGAAATCGCCCGAGAAGTCGGCGGCGCCCAAGTCTCGGTCAACGGCCTCGTGAAACCGGACGTCGATCCGCATTCGTTCGACCCGTCGG
>CAIVDS010000050.1 GCA_903904685.1 uncultured Verrucomicrobiota bacterium | reverse complement strand
CATTGACGCAATGACATGCGCCATTTTTTCCCGTTTTAATACAGTGGACCCGGGTGGAAATATTGCGATAGATCAACTTGCGGGATAAGCCGTTTGCAAGAGACTTGATATGGATCTGAGCTTCCCTCTGTTTTTCGTCTTCCAACGCAGCGCTCTCAAGCCGCCATTTTCTGCTCATGCTGAGTCGTGATCCAGTCCTGCAGGAACTGAACCGGCGAGTGGTAGCCGAGCGTGGAGTGGCGGCGACTCCGGTTGTAGAACACCTCGATGTAATCGAACAGATCGGCAACGGCCTCGGCGCGGGTCGCGTAGCGCGTGCCATGCACCCGTTCGTTCTTCAGGCTCCCGAAGAAGCTCTCGGTGGGCGCGTTGTCCCAGCAATTTCCCTTCCGGCTCATCGAGCAAACCATGGCGTACTCGCCGAGCTTGCTCTGGAACGCGTGGCTCGCGTACTGGCTACCCCGGTCCGAGTGATGGATCAGCCCCGACGCCGGTTTTCGACGGAACCACGCCATCGTCAGCGCATCGATCACAATGTCTGCCGTCATCCTCGGTTTGATCGACCAGCCAACGATCTCGCGGTTAAACAAATCGAGCACCACTGCCAAATACAGCCAGCCCTCGTCGGTCCAGATGTAGGTCAAGTCGGCCGACCACGCCTGATTCGGTGCCGCCGGAGTGAAGTTACGATCCAGCAGGTTGGGTGCTACCGGCAGCGAGTGCTTCGAGTCCGTCGTGGCCTTGTAGCGCCGCTTGTGCCGCGCCCGGATGCTGTTTTCCCGCATGAGCCGCTCGACACGTTCCTTGCCGGCCGGAAAGCCACGTCCCCTGATCTCCTTGACCATCCGGGGCGAGCCGTAGGCCCCCTTGAGCTGGATATGAATGGCACGGATCAGCGCCAGCATCTGAGTGTCGGTGAGCCGCTTACGATTCGGGCTGCCGCCGCGCTTCCAGGCGCGGTAGCCGCTAATGCTCACCGTAAGCGTCTCGCACATCACCGGCAGTGGATACGCTTTGCGTTGCGTGTCGATCCAGGCGTACCTCATAGCGCATCCTTGGCGAAGTACGCCGTCGCTTTTTTTAAAATCTCATTCTCCATCCTGAGGCGGGCATTCTCAGCACGCACGCGCGACAACTCCATCTGCTCAGGCGTGACCGCTTTGCCACCAGGCGCATTGAGCTTGCCGTGCTTGGCCGCCTTCACCCAGTTGCGCAGCGTCTGCTCGACCAGCCCCAAGTCCCGCGCCACCGGCCCAACTCCCTGCCCATCCTTGACGCGCTTGACCGCCAGTTCCTTAAACTCGGCGGTGTATTCCTGCTTCGGTATCTTGAACATTTACTCCCTCCCATTTCGTTATCCTATCCGCTTCAGCTTGGAAGACGAAATTTCGGGGGAACCTCAATCAAGTGGCGTTTGGTGGAATCACGGACAATTCAAAGCGTCATGCGAGATGAGACGCGAAATTCAAGTGGGCCGATCCGGCAAATATTGACAATTGTTGATATGGATCAACATATGGGCGCCTCGGTTTATTTGGTGTTG
>CAIVDS010000049.1 GCA_903904685.1 uncultured Verrucomicrobiota bacterium | reverse complement strand
GTCGAGGTCGATGAATGCACCGAAGTCGGTGATGTTCTTGACGACGCCCTTGCGGACCTGGCCGGGCTGGATGGAGTCAAGGAGGCTCTTGCGCTTGTTGGCGCGCTGTTCCTCGATGAGTTCGCGGCGGGAGAGAACGATGTTCTTCCGGTCGAGATTGATTTTGAGAACCTTGAAATCGTAGGTCTGGCCGACGTATTGATCGAGATTCTTGGGGGGCTGGATGTCGATGTGCGAGGCGGGGAGGAAGGAATCGACGCCGATCGAGACAATCAGACCGCCCTTGACCTTGGCCTTCACGCGACCCGCGGCGATGGAACCCTCGGGAAATTTGGTGAGGATATTATCCCAGTTTTTCTTTTGTTCGGCCTTGTCAAAGGAAAGAACGGGCGCGCCGCTCTTGTCCTCAAGTTTCTCGACGTAAACGTCGATGGTCGAACCGATCTGGAGTTCGCCGATATCGACGAATTCGTTGGCGGGAATAACACCTTCCGACTTGCCGCCGATGTCAACGACCACGTCGTTCTGGCGGATTTCGGTGATAACAGCGGATACGATGGCGCCTTCTTTAAGCTTATCGAAGGCCGATTGAGCGAGCAGCTCTTGCATGAGTGAACTCATTGTAACAGGGCGAAATGCCGTCGCTTGCTCCGAAGCGCCGACCGTCCGCGATGACGCCGATGAGGGCGCCGTGGGTTGAAGGTTAGACTGACGTTGAGGGTCGATGGGAGCGTCGCGACGACACCGACCGGAACCGACTAAATGCCGCGAAGGGAAAGAATCGCTTAAGGCCGCTCCCGTCCGCAAGCGCAAAATCTCCCCCATATATCCACTCGCCGCAGTCTACTTGGCGGCCAACGACTGCTCCAATGTCCTAAAAAACACCTCGTAGAGCGCACTTTCCCGCAAAGGGGACTCAGTGGTCTGCCCCATTCCCTTGCTAAAATCATCCTGAACTTGCTCGGTAAAAAGCACGGCGACTTCGATGCCGCCGGTGGCGAGCGGACTGAGCCTGACTTTCATCGCAAGTTGGCGCGCGCCTTGGAGAGAATCGTTAGCCGACACACCACTGAGTGCCTCGATACGACCTTGGGAAGGGCCACCGCTCACAAAACGAAAACCAAGTTTGTCCACCGCGCGCCGAGCGGCCTCGTAAACCGCACGACTGTCGCCCACCACGACCTTGAGACGATACGTAGGGCCGTCGAATTTTTCCCGGACACTGGTTTTAAAATCCGCCCCGGACGTCCCGCAACCCGCCAACACCAGAACGACACTGGAGACAATGAGGACGAAGAATGTTTTCATAAAATTAAAATCAGGCGGGCTGCTGTTGCGAGATACAATGCAAGGTGCCTAGTCCCCATATAAGATCATAACAGTCAACCGGGATGATCTCACGGTCAGGGAAACACGATGCAATAATGGCGTTAGCCTCAGCGTCACGCTTCTTCTGCCTGAAATTCGGAACGAGAACCGCACCGTTGATGATAAGAAAATTCGCGTAGCTCGCCGGCACCGTCTGGCCTTGGAACGCGAACGATTTCGGCATGGGCAGCTCGATGATGTCGAACTTCTTACCTTTCGGTGTGCGGAAGGCCGCCAGTCGCGCCGAGTTTTCGGCGAGGATCGCATGGTTCGGATCGCGCTTGTTGCGCTCGACTACCGTGATGAAGCCGTCCGGCTTATAGAAACGCGTAATGTCATCGACGTGCCCATCGGTATCGTCGCCGATGATACCGTCACCGACCCACAACACCCGCTTGACGCCAAGGTAGCCCTTCAGGTTTTGCTCGATCTGCTCGCGGGTCAGGTGCGGGTTGCGGTTCTTATTGAGCAGACATTGCTCGCTGGTGAGAAGCAGGCCCTCGCCGTTGACCTCAATGGAGCCGCCTTCGAGCACCATGTCGTTTTCAAAACGACGCAGCTTGAGTTTTTCCGCGACGAACAAAGGAATGGTGTTGTCGAGATCGTAGGGCGGGTATTTGCCACCCCAAGCGGTATGCACCCAATCGGTCACGGCGAGTTCGCCGGTCCTCTTGTTTTTAACAAAAATCGGACCGTGATCACGGCACCACGCATCGTTGGTCGGATGATCGTAAAAAGTAACCTTTGAAAGATCGGCTCCAGCTTTGGCGATCAGCGACCATGCGCGCTTTTGCAACGACTGCCCAATGTTGATGCGAACTTCCTCGAAACGGCTAATCTGCGCGACGATCCCGGCGAACACATAGGGAATCGAACGGAACCGGCCGGGCCATGATGCGCGCTTGTGCGGCCACGAAAGCCACACGGCCGTCTGCGGCGCCCACTCGGCGGGCATACAAAAGCCGAGGAAAGCGGGAGTGTCGTGCGACTTCTTGGCGGCCATGCTTAGTCGATAAAACGTTTCGTCAGGCCGCCGTAGGCGTCGATGCGGCGATCACGCAGGAACGGCCAGTGCGTGCGGGTGACGTCCACTTTGCCGAGTTCGATCGGCACGAGCAGCATTTCCTCTTTGTCGATGCTCGCCTTGGCGAGAATCTGACCACTGGTGCCGGCGACAAAACTCTGGCCCCAGAACTCAAGTCCGTCGCCACCGATGGGTTGTTCAAGGCCGATGCGATTGACCGCGGCGACGTAGCAGCCGTTGGCGACGGCATGGGAGCGCTGGATCGTCTCCCAAGCGCCATGCTGATCAATACCGTTTTTTTTTTTCTCCGAGGGATGCCAGCCGATGGCCGTCGGATAGAAAAGGATCTCCGCACCTTGCATCGCTGTAAGCCGCGCTCCTTCCGGATACCACTGGTCCCAGCAGATGAGCACGCCGATCTTGCCGTATTTCGTTTCCCACGCCTTGAAGCCGGTGTCGCCTGGCGTGAAGTAAAACTTCTCGTAGAAGAGAGGATCGTCCGGGATGTGCATCTTCCTGTAAATGCCGAGCAGCTTGCCATCGGCATCAATGATGACCGCCGTGTTATGATAGAGGCCGGAGGCGCGTTTCTCGAACAGCGACGCCACGATCACGACCTTGTATTTTCTGGCGATCTTTTGGAACGCCTTCGTGCTCGGCCCGGGAATCGACTCGGCCAAATCAAAATACTTATGCTCTTCGCTCTGGCAAAAATACTGGGAGCGAAACAACTCCTGCGTGCAGATGATCCGGGCTCCCTGCTTCGCGGCCTTCTCGGTCAGCGCGAGAGTTTTCTTGAGGTTGGCGCCAGGGGCGGAGCCGCAGGCGTGCTGAAGAAGACCGAGCGTGACTTTGGCCATGACTCAAAAACGCGACGCGCCTAATAAACGACCTTGTTGAGCGGATATTCAACGATGCCTTCGGCTCCGAGTTCCTTGAGTTGAGGGATAATTTCTCGGACAACGCTCTCGTCGATAATCGTCTCGACGGCGATCCAATCCGGTGAACTCAGCGGTGAAATCGTCGGGTTGCGGAGCGAAGGCAGAGCCTTGATGAGGGCGGCAAGCGAAGCCTTGGGGAGGTTGAGCTTGAGCCCCACCTTGCTGCCGGCTTCGAGCGCTCCACGGAGGAGCAGCGCAATGGTCTCGATCTTCTTACGCTTGGCGACATTGGCCCAGCTCGCCTTGTTGGCGATCAACTTGGTGTTGGTGTAGAGCAGCGTATCGACGATGCGCAGCTTGTTCGCGCGCAACGATGAACCGGTTTCAGTGATATCCACGATGGCATCCACCAGATCGGGGACTTTCACTTCGGTCGCACCCCAGGAAAATTCGACTTCGACAGCGATGCCCTTCTCGGCAAAATAGCGCTTCGTCGTGTTCATCAGTTCGGTGGCGACGCGCTTGCCTGCAAGGTCTTCAGGCTTCTGAATCGATGAAGACTCAGGCACGCACAGCACCCAGCGCGATTTGAGCGTGGACGCCCGGCTATACACAAGGTCGCACACCTCGATGACGTCGGAGTTATTTTCCTGCACCCAGTCATAGCCGGTCAATCCGCAATCGAAGAACCCATGCTCCACATAACGGCTCACCTCCTGGGCGCGGACAAACCGTCCATCCAGTTCGGGATCGTCGATCGACGGCTTGTAAGAGCGCGAACTCGTGGTGATTTTCCAACCTGCCTTGGCAAACAGGTTTTTGGTGGATTCCTCGAGGCTACCCTTCGGCAGCCCGAGCATGAGCAAGGGAGCATTTGCAGACACGTGGCCAAGGGAGACGCGGCACGCAGAGCCTTCAAGTTTATTCTCTACCTCAAGCCTCGGTAACCCGCAGGACGTTTTCTTTGACAAGATGACCCTATTTGTAAAAAACATTGTCGTCACCCATCGGCAAATCCGTCTTCACACACGATACCTGTTTTTATGCGACCAGAATCAAAACCGCTTATTCTTATCGTTGAAGATGAGGAAGAGCTGACCAAGCTGATCTGTCTCCACTTGGAAGAAGCTGGCATGCAGACTCAAGTTTGCAATCGGTGCACCTTGGCTCTGCGCTTCTTGAAAAAGAATTTTGCCAATCTTCTGCTACTTGATGTCAACCTGCCCGACCAGTCCGGTTTTTCCCTACTCGAAGATCTCAAGAGCAACGACATTGCGATCCCCACCATTTTCCTGACGGGCAATGCCCTTGAGGTAAATAAAGTGCGTGGGTTGGAACTGGGCGGCGACGATTACATCACGAAGCCCTTCGGTTTCCCCGAACTCGTGGCCCGCATTCGCGCCGTCTTGCGCCGGACCGAGGCCAAGACCGATATGAACCTCACGAAAAACGTGAAGGTCATGGACGAGCCCTTTGATTTTTGCGGCGCCCATATCGTGCCACTCCGGCTTGAGATCGAATTCCCCAAGGGGAAGAAGGAAAAAATCGGGCGCAAAGAACTGGGCATCCTGGCCCATATCCACGAAAATCTCGGTGTCGTGATTCCCCGCAAGGCCCTGATTCATGCGGTTTGGGGTATTCACGCTGACGTGAAAAGCCGATCGCTCGACCAATACATCGTGAAAGTGCGGGAACTTTTCAAACGTCATGGGCTCAGCTTGGATTCCTTCCGCACCGTGCATGGTATCGGTTACATCCTCGGTGCCGACGAGGACTCGAAGTAAGATCGCGTGCGGGTGTCCCACCAAGTCCGACGGCACTTGGAGCCCACAAGCAATGCCCATGCCCGACGACACTACACTGGAACTCACCGTTCTACTGCCCTGTTTGAATGAGGCAGCGACGCTGCGCGCCTGCCTGCGCGCTGCTCGACAAGGTATCAGCACCGCCGGGGTGATCGCCGAGTTCGTGGTCGCAGACAACGGCAGTAGCGATGGCTCCGCCGAAATTGCCTTGGCCGAAGGTGCCCGGGTGGTCTCGGTCGCGGCACGCGGCTACGGCCATGCACTGCGCGCCGGTATTGCCGCCGCCCGAGGCCGCTGGGTTCTCATGGGCGATGCCGACGCCAGCTACGATTTCACCAGCGTGCCGCAGTTTGTGTCGGCACTGCGCAACGGCGCGGATTTTGTCATGGGTTGCCGCCTGCCCGTCGGAGGCGGTCGCATCGAGCCGAATGCCATGCCATGGAAGCACCGTTGGATTGGCAATCCGGGACTCACATGGATAGGGCGTGTGCTTTATAGTTGCCCTGTGCATGACTTTCACTGCGGACTGCGCGCTTTTTCGCGGGAGGCCGTCCAATCACTCGAACTGCACACCACCGGTATGGAGTTTGCCTCGGAATTGATTGTGCAAGCCCAGCTCGCAGGCCTGCGTTTCGCGGAAGTCCCCGTGGTCTTGCATCCGGATGGCCGAGGCCGCCCGCCTCACCTGCGCAGTTGGCGCGACGGCTTCCGGCATCTGCGTTTCCTCCTGATCCACCGTCTGCGCACGTTCCAGTCAAGACGCCGACAGGAACCTTATTCGCGCCACGGACGGCGTTCTTGATATGAATCAAACTGCAGTTGCAGGCGAGCCACGAACCCCGGGTCGTGGGCGTTTTCGGCCAACTCTATTGCCAGTAAAATCGCCCCATTGGCCTCGGCGAATCGGTTGTTTTCCGCAAACGCCGCCGCCAACACCTCACGACTGTGCGCATCCGCCGGACAGGCCTTCACCGCCAGCTGCGCCCACCACAAGGCCCGACCCGCATCGCGACTAGCGTCATCGCGGTTGGTAGCCAGCATCCAAGCGAGCTCGACCGCCGCATCCGCATTCCCAGAGGTGGCCGCTGTCGCGAGGTGGTCGCGAGCCAGCGCCAGTTCACCCCGATCCCGCAAAAAAAGCCCCTGTCTCAGCCCGGCAACAGCCGGAGACTGGTTAAAATCCACCGCATACAAATCACCGCGCAAATGCAGGTGCGATAACACCGCCGGGGGCCGGTAGTCGATCGGTCGCAGCCAAGTCGGCAATCGATAAGCACGCAGCCGATACCCCAGTGTCGATTCAAACCGCCGATCTGGCCGCAGAGCATCATGATACTCTGCCAAGAAATCGTCCGGCCAAGAGACCAACACATAGGTGATCCCGCTCTCGTGTATGAGACGCGCCGCCTCGTCGTCGGAACCAGCCATCCATATCTCGGCCGCCCGCCGCAGGCCGGCGTGGTTTTCCCAGTAAAGCGTGCCCACCGAACGTACATTGCCGTAGTAACTCACCGCAATCGAGGCATTGGGACTGGCCAGCAAAACGGTCCTCCCCCGAGGCGATTCAGCTGCGAGCCGCTGGGCAACGTCGCGATAAAACAACTGCCAAGTCTCTATCAAACGCACGTCGCGCACCCGCTCTACTCTGGCCAGATCGCGCACCAAAACATACGATGTCGGCAAGTAGAAAATCGCCGCCGCCAGCACCGCCGCGGCCAACGAAGGCACACCGTTCAACCCGCGACCGCGGTCGTGCCAGCACCCCGCGACTACGACCAACAATAATATCTGCGCCGCCCCTGCGGTGAGCAGCCAGCGACACTCCCACCAGCCCATTGCGGTCATCCCCAACGCCACCGGCAAGATCACCGCCAGCAACAACCGCGTTGCGGCATCCGTTCGACGCACCAACAACCAAGTCGCCAGTCCCAAAGGCAGCAGGTAAAGCCCGGCATGGTCGGCATGCGACCACCAACCGTCTCGCACGATGTTAAACCACAGCGACCTGAGCTCATCCACATGCTGGTAGAGCCGCTCCATAAAAGGCTGTGCGAACATGAATAATCGTTCTTTGCCCGCCAATCCCCCAAAAAAAATGGCGACCAATCCCGAGCCGATCACGGCCAAACGGATGATCGTGCGCCGCAGGACGGGCGCACCGCTCGCCCATGCGCCCAGACCGGCCACAAGCTCGGCTCCACTCCACCACACGAAGGCATAAAGCGGATGATTGGTATCCAGTTGGCAAGACAAGCCGGATGGAAAGTATTCGAGCAGATAAAAGCCCAGGCTGGACACCGCTCCCACCCTGCCCCATCGCCGCCACACCGCTGGAGAAAACTGCGCTCCCGCAGTCGCCAACGGACGCGCCAGCCAGAAGGTCGCTCCGATGGACGCCACACCGGCCATCGCCAGCGGCAATACCAGCGATGCTGCGCTGATCCACATGCCTGCAGCCCCGAAGAACGCCGAAACCGTCGCCGCCCGCAAAGCGGTCGCCTCGTCCCCCGGCAGGCCCACCCGCCGCCCGCCCTCCGTCGGTTGCCACCAGCCGACCCCCATGAGCAGCACGCCGAGCAACAGACCCAAAAGGCACACCACGATGGCGCCGTGGTGGTCGGGATAACCTGGATACAACGCTTCGTAGAAATCGCGGTGTCCAGCCATGCCAACCGCAAGCAAAATCACCGCCGCCGCGCCCCAGCGTCGGCCGCCCCACGTCGCCAACAAAGCAATACCTGCCAATAAAAGCGGCAAATTGGCCCACACGGCCGCCCGCTCCACCGCCGCCGTCAAGGGCTCGCCCGTCATCGCCGCCCGCAGTTTTCCCCAGCCCAGCAACCACCAGGCCCAACCGGAGCTCCAGTGCACCTCGCGTCCCGTGGGCGGATTATCCAGATCGGTATGCCGCACTCGCCACGAGTCGCCCTCCGCCAGCTGCAACGCATAATGAATCCATACTTGCCCATCTACGGCGAAACCCTGCTGCACTTGCATGCGAGGGACCGGCACCGGATGCTCGGTAAACCTCGTGTCGCTCACCCGCCGCAGATAATTGCTCACCGCCCAGGCGTGCAACCCGAGAAACGCCACCACGACTGCCAACACCAGTCCCACGACCAGAACACGCGCCCGGCGGGATTGGGTTGCACACATCGGCGATTTACGAATCCCCCCGCCGTCAGCCTGAGTTGTCGACGCTTCGCTCATAGCAGCTCCAATTGGCAATAGCGCATCCGCGCCTCGTTCAGGCTACCTTTCATCTCGAAACCCTCAAGCAAGGCCAACAACCGGTCGACATCGACGCACGTCTGCTCGGCGGCAACCGTGGGCAAGGTAAGGTTCAATGTTGTGAGCTTCAGGTTGCGTCGCAGATCGTCGGCTTGGTCGCGCACCGCGTCACGGAACCGCTCCGGGGCAAGTTCACTCGCGTGCTCGATCACACCCTCGACATTGCCGAATTGCCCCAGCCACTTGACGGCGGTCTTCGGACCCACGCCCGAAATCCCTGGAATATTATCCGAACTGTCCCCCACTATGGCCAGATAATCGGCGATTTGCCTCGGCGACACGCCAAATTTTTCGATGACACCCGCTTTGTCCATAAGACGCCACCCCAACTTGGGGTTGGCCGATGGCGGAGGGAGCAGAATATTGATCCGCTCGCCGACAATCTGCGCGAAATCTTTGTCTGCACTTACAATCAGCACGTCGTGCCCCTGTCCGGCCAATGCAACGGCCTGTGAGGCCAGCAAATCATCACTTTCCACGCCGTCGACTTCAATGCCAACGTAGCCCATGGCGCGGGTAAGCGCCTTCAATGGCTCGATCTGCTTTCGCAACGCCTCGGGCATTTCCTCGCGCTGCGCCTTGTACTGCGGATGCAGCGCCAGACGCTCCTGTGCTCCGCCCAAATCAAAGAAAACAAGGGTGGCATACGGCTTCTCCTGATCAGCGAGCCGCCACAGGGACTTGACCCAACCATGCAGCGCATTGGTGGGAAACCCATCCGCACGCGTCAGCTCCGGCACTGCGAAAAAACAACGATACGCCAGGTTAAAACCATCAATGAGAAGCCACTTCGCCATAGTATATTATCCTCGTTGTGTATCCACAAAAACCACTCTTACGCGACTATCAATTCGTCATAAAAAATAAAACCCTCGGGGCGAGAGCCCCGAGGGTTTTGAGTGATGAAAATGCTTTCAGACGGCCTGGTAGCACCCGGAAGCACAGGCTATCTTAACATTAGTTAGCCCGCACGCGAGACTCGGAACTCGCAGGTGTAACCATGGTGGGATTTTGAAACATCGAGCTGGGCGCAACACTCTTCAATTGCTGTTTCTTAGGCGAGCCACCGGGGCTGACAAGATTGGCCGTCACAAAAATGAGCAGATTGCGCTTTTGGGTCGTTTCACCCTTGGAACGGAAGGCGCGTCCGATGAAAGGAATGTCTCCTAAAACAGGAACTTTGTCGCTGGTTTTTTTGACTTCTTCACGAGTCAGTCCACCCATAACGAGAGTTGCCCCATCCCAGACGGTCACCTTGGTGGTGATTTCACGGGTCGAGAAGATCGGCTGGAAGAAACCGGAGGGAACCGTGACCGAAGTAGTACCAGAAATAGCAATACTTTGACCGCCATATTCGATAAAGCCCTCAAATTCAGTGACCTTTGGTGCAAGATCGAGGCTGATGCTATAGTCATCTTCTTCGACCGTAGGAGTGACCTTCAGTTCAACACCGACGTTGCGCATCGTAAACTCTTGGGGCGTGCCCGCCGTGATGGCTATGGCACTGGTCGTCGCGTTGCCACTGGGAGGTGTGCTTGTAACGGCACCGTAGCTTTGAGGATAACGCATTTCTTGGGCAATGACGATATTGGCCGAGTTGCCTGACAATACAGTCACCTTGGGCGCACTGAGTAAATCAGTGCCGGATTTCTGTGACAGAGCACGAATAGTGGCTTGGACGTAAAAGGCTCCAAAAGTATGGGTTAAAACCGCAAGATCGTTACTTATCGCATTGCTATAACCACCACTCCCCGAGCTAGCCGTGGCAAGATAGGAACCGCCAGGAAGCGTCGGGGCAACATCTGTGATGGGCGTAGTCACACCGCCAGACACAATCGCACCTGCCGCCGAGGTAGTCGCACCACTAAAGGCTCCGGACAGTGAACGATTAGCAGAACCATAGGTCTGAACATTATTTGCGTTAGTATTCGTGGCGCTCCAGTTCACCCCGAGTTCATCAAGTGCTCCTTCAGCAACCTCCATGAACTTGGTCTCGATTTCGACCTGCTTCACATCGTTGTAGCGATTCAAGATATTGCGAATGCGCTCAACATTACGGGAAGTTTGGGTGACGATGATCGCCGCTCCGTCGTAGACTAGGTTGGACTTGGGTGTGCCATCAAAATCAACGCCCGCCTGCTGGAGAAAAGCCTTCAATGACTGGGATTCACCGCCCGCACCACCGCCGCCGGCGGCCCCGGCTGTGGCTGTCGCCGCGAAGGGATCGGCCGCTGTCGCCGGAGTGGCCGCTGCAGCCGCACTGCCCATACCGGTCATGCGGGTGACCGTAGCCCGGTTTACAGGGAAGAAAACCGTGTCGAGCGCGGTTGTCTCGCCACCCGGACGAATCACCACCGCATCGGTTTGGATTTCATATTGGTAGCCGATCGACTCCGTAATAAAATCGAGGGTGCGTTTTAGAGATGTTCCACTCTTTATGGTGATGTTGACAGGGGGGTTCTTGTTGCTCGGATCGAGCAGCATAATGTTAATGCCCTTATCGGCGCCTTCGCTCTTGTCATATTCAACGGTGAGATTCGTCAGCGTGCTGACAACCTTGTTCAGTTCGACGCCGGTGAAATTGACGCTGGGCAGCAAAATTGCGTTCAACTTTTTTGCCAGCAGTTTGGACTCGACAGGAATATCCGTGGTTTTCTTGGGATCCAAATAGACGGCGGGGCGCTGCCAGGATTTGGCAACTTCCTCGACCATCTGGGCACGGGTTTTTTCGCGATTCAAAACGCCATTCTGGGCGTTTTCATTGGCAATGCGGGCCATCATGCTTTTGGCCTCGGCATTGCCGGAATCGATCGACTCGACCAAGCGAAAGGTTTCCTGGGCGCCGGCGGAATCACCCGCAAGGTATTGACTGCGTCCCTTGGCGTTAAGCTTGGCGATCTCTTTTTGATCGGCGACGAACTTGGACTTGGGATCGAGGAGCGGCATCGGAGGGGTAAGCTCAACGTGATCGATCGACCTGGCTACGCTGTTCGCTTTGTTCGCGTCAGACGACGCGACTTGAGAATAAGCCTCAAGCGCGGAACGGGCTCCCTCCGTGTCTCCCTTGCGCAGGAGAAACTGGGCTTTTTGAAGGAGCAAACCGTTCTTTTCGGCCTCGAAATCGGCGATGGTTTTCGTGGTCGCCGGATTTACTGGGAGTATTTTAATGGCGGCGTCAAACGTGGCAATCGCATCGTCAAAACGATCCTCTTTCACCTGACTGCGCGCCTCATCACGCTTGGCGCGGGCGGCGGCGATCAAGCTCTTCTGCTTCTGGTTTTCCTGTTTGGCGACCATGTCCACTTGAGCGGCAGCCTGGGCGTCAGCCGCTTTCATGCGTTGATTTTCCTGCTTGGCCAGCAAGTCGGCTTGGGCGGCAGCCGCTTTTATCCGTTGATTTTCTTGCTTAGCCAACAAATCGGCTTGGGCGGCGGCCGCCTGCTCTGGGGTTTGCGCTTTGGCAACTGCACCAGGCTTCGGAAGCGTGACCTCAACCGGCTCGGTTGCCGCCGGTGTGGCGGTAGCCGGGGTGACGGTCGCGACGGCGGCCGTCGGTGCCGCAGAACGGGCGGCAAGCGTAGTATTCACACCACCCAGCAGACGCTGAACCGTGACATCGTTGGGAGCCAGCGAGAGAAGCTCCTCAAAATCTTTCTTGGCAGCATCGAGGTCTCCACTGTCCCGTGCTCGAAGCCCATCCGCCATAAGGCGGATTTTAGTTTCGGTCTGGCTTTGGGCCAGAAGTTGAGTTGTCGGCAACACGAGCGCCAACATTGCCGGTGCCACCAGCAGAACAAGGAGGGATTTGGGGAACTGTATCTTTTTCATTTAGGGGGATGCTCTTCTGATTGAGACTAGGAGGGGATGTTATAGTTGAAAGGAAGGAAAGGAATTTTTTAAGGAGAAACGGACGGTGTAACTGGAGCAGTTGATTTGAGAGGAGCCACAGGTTTCACCGATGTCTGCACAGGCGGTGCGGGGGCCGTAATCAAAAGTGTCTTAATTTCGGCCACCTTCAGATCGGGCGCCTCTTTGCTTATTTCCACCGAAGCCGGCTCTACCGTGATGGCGCGGATGGTATAATGAGCATCGCCAACATCAAAGGAAGTACCGGCTTTTTGCTCGAAAAGTTTGTCGGAATCGGTGGCCTTGATCACTGCGAAAGGCGTGCCCGTGACGAAGCGGGACTTGTTGGTAAGGGTGACCTTTTCCCCGGTCTTGTCGTCAACGACAACGGCGGTGGCGACCGTATCATAAATCGGCATGCTGGTCGTCGATTCGATCCTGTTGCGCTTCACTTCAAAACTGAGAACGGTGAGACCGAGATCAGGAATTTTCTTACCGGAACGGGCCAGCAGGGTATCCCCGGTGACGGCATTTTCAAAGGTGCCACGATAGTCTTTTTCATTGCCAACATAACCGACCAACTGGAGACGGAAGACATCCGGTTTAACCTGCATGAGTTCGACGCCAAAGGGTGGCGGCGGCGGTGGCGGCGGTGGTAATCCGACCATCGGCGGTGTGACCGTGAACTCTTTATTCGCAACGTTGTAGTAGATTTCCGGAGGAGTGAAGACATCGTAAACCCATTCGGCACCGCGCGTCTGCGAGCCGGGGGGGGCCCAAGTCATGGTTCTTACTTGCGGGGCATCAACGCCGACGGGCACATACTGACCGCTGGATTTGCTCACTGAGGGAGGCTTGCTTAGAGCGGCCAATTTGGGCTGCTCAAAAATCACCACCCAACCTGCCGTTGCCAGCAAGACCAGCGATGCAATACCAAAAAATACCTTATCTTGAATTTTGGTGCCCATATCAGGAAGTCGAGGTGGCTCCAGCAGCGGTTGTGGTGGCTACGAGATCAATAAACTCCACTGTAACCGTAAATTTAGAGAGGACCTTTTCCACAAGCGCCTTCGGCTTGGCGACCGGCGCAGCCGTAGTGGTGTCCTCAGTGCCAAAAATCGCACCAAGGGTCGTGGGATTGACTGGCACCGATCCGCCCGGTGTCGTTGCCGGGGCTGGCTCTACTTCGACGCTTCGAACCACCAGAGGGAGTTCAAAGGTCGCCAATTTGTTAAGGAAAGTGCGAAGGGCCTCCGTATCACCGATAAAATCGAGCCGAAAACTCGTGACGACCACAAACCCTGGCACACGGGCGGAAATACGCGGATCGATTTCAAACAGATCGGACTCCGCTCCCGGAGCGGCGCCACGCGGTGCCGGTGGCAATTGCTGTCCGGCGGCGAGCAACGCACGTTGCGCCTTGGTCAGAGGACGTTCCCGCTGCAATGAAAGCAACTGGCTGGGATGCGCATTAATCAAGGCATCGACAAGGTATTCCACTATCTGGCGCTGGCGAAAAACCTGCGGGATCAAATCACGCTCGGGACCGGCATTGGCATAAGTGGCAAAACTAAACCGCTCATCGGTCTTAATCGTGATCTTTGCCTGCTGGACCTTGTCGCGCGTTTTTTCGGTAAATGACGCCAGATCAAAAAACATGTCCGTAGGCTCGGCCGGCACATTGGCTTCATGCAATAATTTGGTCCGTTCTTCCGGCGTCATGCCTTCTGCGCGAATATAGGCCGTGCGAGCTTTCAACAGCTCCTCGGCTGCCGGTCCGCGTCCTTTGAGTCCCTCGCGCATGGCGGCGAGGGCAACCTGCGTGCGACGAAGATCCGCTTCTACCGCAGCCTTGTTTTCCTCGCTCGGAAAGGGTTGCACCGCTTGAAGGGAAGTAAGTTCGTTGCGCTTCTGATTCAGAGCGACGGCGCTTTTTTTGGCTGCCTCAAATCGGTTATAGGAAAGCCAAGCTTCGCCGGCGACGACTACGCCTATAACGATAAGCAGGGTGCCAAAAACTGGATAGGACTTAAAACTGGCCATAGAAGATCAAGGGGTCAGAGTGGTTTGTCGGGATTAACCACCAAAATAAAGTCGAAGCTTAGAATACCGGGTTGGCTGGGATCGAAGTTTTCTTTTTCAACCGACGCGATAAACTGTGATCCCGTAAAGCTCGCCAGCAACAACTTTACCCGATTGTAGGAGTCTTGGCTCACCTTGGAAACCGGGTTGTTTTTGTCGAGCAAACGTCCACTCACATTAAGACGCAATACCGGCCCCGTCGATTGGGCGGCACCTCCATTGACCGCAGGCTCTGAAACCGCCTCTGTTGAAGCGGCCGAACCTGCAGCCGCGGGACGCAGCACCTGGAGTTTTTGCAGCCAGACATCTTCAACCTTGACGAGACGTTCCTGTAAATCCGTCAGGAAATTAATCCAGTTTGATTTTGATTCGACCAAGCTTTGGAGAGCAGCGACTTCTTTTTTGGTCATCTCGATCTTTTCAAGATTCGCGAGGTTGGCAGCCTTTAATGCCCGCAGAGGCTGCATACGTGCTTCGAGAATCTTGGACTGGGCGGAGGCAACCTCTCCCCGCTGATGGAATTGCCAGACCGGCAAGGCCAGTGCAACCGCAACAAGGGCCGCCGCTCCCACGTAGAAGGGTTGTTGTTTGCGGAAGGCAAGCGCTTGTGTGATCGAGGGAGGCAACAACGTGAACTCGGGCTCATGTTTGTCCGCCAAACGAGTGGCCAGACCAACGAGATCGGCCAGAACGGCAAAATGCTCCCGTGCGCCCTCGGCGGAGGCGCTCACATCGACATTACGCAGGGCGTCGAAACGCTCCACGCGAATTTTCAATTTTTCAGCCAGAATGGAAACGATGTCCGGCACGAGAGAGCCACCACCAGTGACATAAACGCACGCAGGCTGCTCGGCACCGCTTTGACGGCGATAATTAACCGTGGAGCGGGTGATTTCCAGATGGAGGCGCGCGGCAAAAGAGTGCGATGCATTCAGGACAGTCGCGCGGCTAGGCGAGGCCTCTGGAAGCTCGCTGCGCCCGCTCAGCACCTGAACCTTGAGGGACTCGGCGTGCGAGAAGTCCTGTTTGATTTCGTCGGCGATCGTCTGAGTGACGCTGTTGCCAGCCAGAGCGATGGTGCGAACGAAAAAACGCGCGCCATGGATGAACAGCAGATTGGTCGAACGCGCACCGATATTTACCACCACAACACCTTCGGCGACCTCGGGGTAATTGTATTTGAATGCACGGAACAGCGCCAGAGCCGAGGGGCAGATTGATCGGGCGGATAAGCCAGCCTCCTTGACGGAACGGCAAAAGGCCTCGGTCACGTCGAGCTTCACAGCAGCGAGCATCACCTCGAGATCAAGTCCATCATCATTGACGGTGAGATGATCCCAGACCACCTCCTCCAGAGGATACGGGATGTTTTGCTGGGCTTCAAATTGAATGACCTTGTCGCGCTTGGTCTTGTCGACCTCAGGGGTTTTGACGAACTTTGTCAGCGTCTGGTGACCAGGCAGCGCAAACACAGCGGGGCCCGACAGGCTGGCTAGCTTGGCCGCCGACATCAGGGACTGGGAAACGAATTCGCTCCACTGCGACTCCAAGGCGGCGTCGGGATTGAAAGATTCCAAAGCAAACTGATCCAAGGCGAGCCGCCCTGTTTTCTGAGCGAATGTGAATACGCCGCAAGCAACATGGCTGGCGCCACTGTCAACAGCAAGGACGCGAGAGGAAGACATAGGGAAGAGATGAGTCGATTTCAGAACCGTGCAATGCGGGCAAGCCGAATTTCATCACGGATGCTTAACGGACACCTTCGCTGCGAATAAAAGAGGGGCCGGGTCGCGACGTATCGAAGGCGAAAAGAGTCAGATACTGCGGCACGAGAATACCATCGTTGACCGAGGCATCGGATGATATCTTGGCGCGAAAGCTGTCCAGCGCCTGCGAGGTGCCCAGTGTGGCGAACGACACGCTTGTCTTGGTGGGCGGCAAAGTTTTCCCATCAGCACTGAGTTCGACAGAATAGAACTTCTGGTCGCCGGTGAGTTGGTCGCGCTTGACTATCTCGGGAGGCAAATAGAAACGAAAAGCCATCTTGCTACCCGTTGCCTCAATGGCAACCGCCTCGGCTGAGGCTCGGTAGTAGGTGTCTGGAATTTTGACTCCGACAGGAGCCTTCACGCTGAACACACCTAGGTTGAGCGTGACCTTGACGCGGTTGATGAACTGCTTGTTGTTCGCAGCGGAGCCAGGGCGACCTTGGATTCCAATCTCAACCTCATACCAAACATCGGAGGAACCGCCCACGTGGACGGAGTTGAACTTAACGCTGGACACCTCGATAACCGGGGGCGGAGGGGTCTGGGAAAAAGCAGGCGCGACGGCCGAGAGGGCCACCACATACAAGAGAACACGACTTGTGAGGGATTTCATGCTAGGGGAATAACAAAACATTGAGCATCTCTACGCGCCCGTCACGCTAAAAGTCTTCGTTCACGTATTTTCTATTCTCTCTTTTTGATGGAACCTCTTCTCGACTACAAAATCGCCGTGCTTGTCTTCATGAACAATGACAGCGGCGAACATCTGTTGCTGTTGCGCGCCAAGCCGCCCAATCTCGGTTCATGGAGCCCCATCGGCGGGAAGCTTGAAACCTCGACCGGTGAATCCCCCTTCGAGTGCGCCATTCGTGAAACCCACGAGGAAACCGGCCACGTTATCACGACATCCGATCTGCATCTCTTCTCCATGGTGGCGGAAAAAGCCTACGAAGGCGCCGCCCATTGGCTGCTATTTCTCTTCAAATGTCGGCGTCCGATCAATGTGCTACCCCCAGTCATGAAAGAGGGGCGCTTTGGATTTTTCTCCAGAAATAACGTCAGCATCCTGCCTTTGCCGGAGACTGACCGCACGGCCTTGTGGCCGATTTACGATCGCTATCACGACAGCTTCGTCGCGTTACGTTTGGACTGCACTCAAGGGCCAGCAGCGCACGTGGAAGTGGAACAGATCACGCCTCATCAATCGTCGGAGCATCAGTGACACACGTTCAAAAGCCGTCCACCCACCATTTCGAAAACTGCTCAAGCCTAGTAAACACTTGATTTATTAAGCTTCTGACGAACACTCCGAATTTTAAACTGTTTGAATGCATTTCCTGTGAGCAAAAAAGCCACCTCCACCATTGAAAAGAAGGATGCCGCCCCCATTGGCAGCTCATTCGCACAAGCCCAGATCAACGCAGATCTAACCAAAGGCGAGAGAATCGATCTCTATCGCAAGATGTTGCGCATCCGTCGGTTTGAGGAACGCAGCCTACGCGCCTATCAAGGTAAAAAGATCGGTGGCTTCCTCCATCTCTACATCGGCCAAGAAGCCGTGGCCGTCGGTTGCTGCTCTCTCATGGGCAAGAACGACCATGTCATCACCGCCTACCGTGACCATGGTCACGCCATCGCCGTCGGCATGGATACGAAAGCCCTCATGGCCGAACTTTACGGCAAAGTCACTGGTTGCTCCAAAGGCAAAGGGGGTTCCATGCACTACTTCGCACCCTCTCTTAACTACTGGGGCGGTCACGGTATTGTCGGCGGACAAATCCCGCTCGGAACCGGACTCGCCTACGCACTCAAATACAGGGGGCTCAAAGGTGCCTCGATGGCTTTCATGGGTGATGGTGCGGTCAACCAAGGTGCCGTGCACGAAGCCTACAATCTCGCAGCTCTTTGGGATCTCCCTGTGATCTTCGTCGTCGAGAATAACGGTTATTCCATGGGGACCAGCCAAGATCGTTCCTCCGCCGGCCCCGGTCTCGCCCAGCGCGCCGAGGCCTACGGCATGAACTGGGGCACATGCTTCGGTCACGACATCTACGAGGTCCGCGCCACGATGGACAAGTTCCTTAAACTCGCCCGCGACGAGTCCAAGCCCTCCGTCGTGGAGATCGACACCTACCGTTACCGCGGCCACTCCGTCGCCGACCCCGACAAGACCTACCGCACCCGCGACGAGATCGAGGAATACCGCCGCACCAAGGATCCCATCCAGGTTTTCCAGCAAAAGCTCATTGCCGAAGGCGTTCTCACTGATGTTTTCGTCGAACAGATCGACACCGAGGCAAAGGCCGAGGCCGATCTCGCCGCCGATTTTGCCGAGGCAAGCCCCTTCCCCACCACCGATGACATCCAAAAGGATGTTTACTGGGAAAGCGACCACCCCGACCGGCGCACCTCGAAAGGCCGGCTCTTCTTCGACTGAATGCGGCACTCCGAGAAATCTGAAGTCGTAAATAAAAAACGCAAATTTCCAATGGCTGTTCTCACCTACCGCGAAGCTATCCGCGCCGCTCTCTCCGAGGAACTCGCACGCGACGAAAACGTCGTCCTCATGGGCGAGGAAGTCGCCCAGTTCCACGGCGCCTACAAGGTCTCCGAAGGCCTCCTCGAAAAATTCGGTCCCAAGCGCATCGTTGACACCCCCATTTCAGAAGCCGGCTTCATCGGCATGGGCGTCGGTGCCTCCATGCTCGGCATCCGTCCCGTGATGGAGCTCATGTTCTGGTCGTTCTACTCCGTCGCCTTCGACCAAATCCTCAACAACGCCGCCAACGTCCGCTACATGAGCGGCGGCCTCATCAACTGTCCCATCGTTATCCGCGGCCCGGCCAATGGCGGCACCAACGTCGGGGCCACTCATTCGCACACCCCGGAAAACGTCCTCGCCAACCACCCCGGCATCAAGGTCGTCGTCCCTGCCACCGCCGCCGACGCCAAAGGTCTGCTTAAGTCCGCCATCCGCGACAACGACCCGGTCATGTTTCTTGAGAACACCATTCTCTACGGTGAGAAAGGCGAGGTCTCCGCAGATCCCGAACTGCTCATTCCCCTCGGCCTCGCCGACGTGAAACGCCAGGGCATCGACCTCACCATCGTCACCTACGGCCGCTGCGTCCTCCACTCCCTCGCCGCCGCCGAAATCCTCGAAAATGACCATGACATCTCCGTCGAGGTGATTGACCTCCGCACCATCCGTCCGCTCGATATCGACACTGTGCTCGCCTCGGTTAAAAAGACCCACCGCGTCCTCATCGTCGAAGAACAAAAACCCTTCGCCAGCGTCGGCTCGCAACTCGCCTTCATGATCCAGCGCGAAGCTTTCGACGATCTCGACGGCCCGATCCACCGCCTAGCCACCATCGACGCCCCCGCGATCTACAGCCCGCCCGTCGAAACCGAACAGCTGCCCAACCCTCAGCGCGTTCTCAAGGCCGCCCTCGCCGCCGTCGCCTAAACCTGCCCGCTCTCAACCTTCCCCATGGCTAACATCATCGAAATGCCGAAACTCAGCGACACCATGACGGTGGGCACGCTGGCAAAATGGCTCAAAAAAGAAGGAGACGTCGTCAAGTCCGGCGACATGCTTGCCGAAGTCGAAACCGACAAGGCGACCATGGAGCTTGAGTGCTTTTTCGACGGCACCCTCCTTAAAATCTTCTCTCCCGCCGGTTCCCAGGTCGCGCTCGGCGCCCCTCTCTGCGCCGTCGGCAAGCCCGGCGAAAAAGTCGTCATCCCCGCCGCCGCGCCCATCGCCGTCCCCGCTGCCCCCAGGTCGGCCGCGCCCAAACAGGAAACTCCCGCCCCTGTTCACGCCGCCTCCCCGGCTCCGGTTGCCGCGCAACCCGCCGTCGCTCCGACCGCTCCCGTCGCCCTCGGCGACCGCCTGAAGATTTCCCCTCTCGCCAAGAAGCTCGCCTCCGAAAAAGGCATCGATTCCTCCCTGATCAAAGGCACCGGCCCCCACGGACGCATCATTCGCGAAGACATCCTTGCCGCCGAAAAATCCAGTTCCGCCAAAGCCGGCCCCGCGGCGAAGTCCGGTGGCAACGCCTCCTTTGCCGGCGGCGCAGTCGGCTCCAAAGGCCCGATCCAAGAAGAACGCGCCGTCGCCGTCTCCACCCTGCGCGGCATCATCGCCAAGCGCCTGATCGAGTCGAAGACCGCCATCCCACACTTCTACCTCGACATCGAGATCGATGCCGAACCTCTCCTTGCCCTCCGCGAGCAGCTCAACCAAGGCCTCGAAAAGGCCGGCGTTAAACTCTCCGTCAACGATTTCATCCTCAAAGGCAGCGCCGAGGCCCTCCGCCGGGTTCCCGATGTCAACGCGTCTTGGGAAGGCTCGCACGTCCGCTATCACGGCGCCGCCCACGTCTCCTTCGCCGTCGCTCTGCCCGACGGCCTCATCACCCCCGTGGTGAAAGACGCCCACGACAAATCCATCTTCCAGATCAGCACCGAGGCCAAATCCCTCGGCAAACTGGCCAAGGACAAAAAGCTCAAGCCCGATCAGTTTACCGGCGGCACTTTCTGCGTGTCCAACCTCGGAATGATGGGCATCCCGAAGTTTTACGCGATCATCAACCCGCCCAACGCCGCCATTCTCGGCGTCGGCGCCACGGTCGCGAAGCCGGTGGTGAAGAATGGCCGGATCGTCGTCGGTCAGACGCTTACGCTGACCCTTTCCGCCGACCACCGCGTGGTGGACGGCGCCGTCGGTGCGCAGTTCCTCGCCGCCCTTAAGGTCATCCTGGAAAGCCCCGCGCTGCTGCTGGTGTGAGGATGACGACCTGAACGCGACATGTTCCCGTGCGGATTTCGCAGCAGACCGACACATTCAAGAATCAATTTGAATGTGATATTTCAAACCCGACCGCTGAAACACATTCTGCCAGCTTCGGATCAACGACTCGTCCTGCCTTTCAGGACAGCTTTACGGACCGAGCACTTCGGATTTAAGCGCGGCAGCCAATTTGTCGGCGAGACCGATGCTGGCGGCGGCTCCGGGATGAAGAGGGCCGGAATACCAGCCCGTCGTATCAATGTAATAAACAGCGTGATCCCCCTTCTCACGGGCCTTTGACACTTCCTGACTGATGCTCGCTGCCTGCGCGCCGCCAAAGGGCCGGACGGCCGCGATTTTTGCCTTCGGATAAGCCTGCCTCACCAGCGCGAGGTATTTCGCATAAAGAAGAGCATACGCCTCAGACGGAGCACCGGCATCGTTGGTGCCTTGGTTGATAACGACCACGTCGGGCTGCCAGCCATCGCGCGGGCAACCTTGATAGAAATAATCAAAGGTTTTCAGGGCGCTCAAGGCTCCGCCGCTTCCCCCGTGGTTGATACCGGTGGCTCCAAAGCCCACCTGTCGCCAAGCGGCGCTCAATAGCATGGCGGTCCGGCAGGCATAGGAATGCAAGGCGTCCGTCTGCCATGGCCAGCTATTTTTCCCAACACCCCGTCCACCAGCCTGAACCAGCACCCCCTCGGTGATGCTGTCGCCGAGAAATTCGAGCTTCAGCGCGGGCTTAGTCCAAGCTTCGAGCGGCGGCAGTAGTTTGCCTCCTTTGGGCAGATCCAACCCGATGAATGTGACGCTTCCCACCAAGGGCGTCGTCCATCGATTCTGGTGCTCATCGAGCCCTCGAACCATCAGCCATAAGGTATGAGATCCATTGGGCAGACCGTCAGTCAGACCGACCTTTCCAGCAATTTCAGATTCCTTCCAGTCACCCTCGTCGATTCGCCAAGCGATAGTAGGAAAGGGCTCTTTATTCAGGGAGAGATCAAAATTCGCAGTGATGGAAGGGCCGGAGAAACGGACCCGGAAGTAGCTGCCGCTATTCACGGTGATCGCTCGCGCAGGCGAACGTAGATCCCAGCGACCGGAGAATGCTATCGGATTCATAATGGGGACGGCATCGGCGGCTTTCAAATCATCTCCGACAAATGCAGCAATCGTCAGGATAACACAAAAGACCGCGCAAAGGGGTGTTGTCATTTACAGAAGACCTGGGCCCGGCGCGGAAAGGTCAAAACTTGAGCGCAAGCAGCCAGTCGCCAAAGGCCCCCTGATAGCATCCGAGGACCACCGTGGCGAGCGCCAGCATGGCAAGCGCAACCCCCGCCATGATGCCCACCGGCGTGCACATGGGACGGAGATCGGTTTCACCCTCCAGCAAAGGCGCGCGCCAAGTCTCAAAGAACGCGGCCTTGATCCAGCCGAAGTAGTAGTAGATCGAGATCACCACGCCCACGATCGCCACCACCAGCAGGACGTGGAGGCCGGCCTTGAAGGCGGCGACAAAGATGAGCAGCTTACCCATGAACCCCGCGAGCGGTGGGATGCCCGCCAGCGAACCGAGGCCGATGGCCAGCACCGCGCCGAGGAAGGGATGCGTCTTGGCGAGGTCGGAATAGTGCGCGAGATCCTGATCCGCATCGTCACCGCCGGCGACGTGCGTCATGACGCCGAACACCGCAAACGATGCCAGCAGGTAGGCGAAAAGGTAGAAATAAATCGCACCGATCGCGAGAGGCTGGCTGCCGGCGGCCACCACGCCGATAAGCAGATAACCGGCGTGCGACACGCCGGAAAGACCGATGAGTCGCTTGACGTTATGCTGGGTGAGGGCCGCGAGATTGCCGAAAAGAATCGTCGCCGCCGCCATGATCGCGAGCACAGGCGTGGTCAGTTTTTCGTAGGGCGTGAAAACATTCTGGGTGAGAATGAGCAGCAGGGAGAAACCGGCGGCCTTGGAGGCGACGGCGAGGAAGGCCGTCACCGGCGTAGGAGCACCTTGATAAACGTCGGGAATCCAGATTTGGAACGGAACCGCGCCGATCTTGAAGGCCACTCCGGAGAGCACAAGGACGATGCCGATGCTGGCGAGGAAGTTGTTGGGATTGGCCAGCAGGAACGTGTGCAGCGCCGTAAAGTCCATCGGGTTGGCGGAGGAACCGGGGAGCGTAGGATTGCCCGCCACGCCGTAGAGCAGAACGATGCCGAAAAGGAGCAGGCCCGAGCTAAGGGCGCCCATGATCAGATATTTCAGGCCGGCTTCCAGTGAAAGCGGGTTGGTGCGGAAATAACTGACGAGAATATAAAAACCGACCGTGACCGTCTCCAGCGCGACAAAGAGCAGGATAAAGTTGTTGCTCTGGGCGAGCAGCATCATCGCCGCCGACACCACGAGGACGATGTGGAAAAACTCGATGCGCGGCATTTTCTGCTTTGCCAGCGCGATGGTGCCGAGCACGCATACGAGAATCGAGGCGAGCAGGAAAAACACCCGCATGAACTGCCCCACTTCTGAGTGATGCAGCAGGCCGCTGAACGTATAGGCATGCTCCGGCTTGAGGAAAACCGTGTGGAAATTGAAAGCCAACCAGATCAGCACGCCAATCTGGCCGATGATCGCCACCGAGGGAATGACAGCATGCTGCTTCTTTGGCAGGATGATCTCCAGCGCAAGCAGCACCAGGGCGAGACTGCCGAGCAGAAGCTCGGGGTAAATCGCCATCCACTGGTTGGAGGAGGCGGCGGCCTTGAGAATATCGAGATGAGGCATCGCGGGAAAACGGTTTATTTGGCGTTGTCAGCGGGAAGCTGGGCCGTGGGCGCGGGATAGATCACCCCGAGCGCGGAATTGAGCGGCGTGGAAATCGATTTCGGCCAGAAACCGATGAACAGGAGTGCGACGATCAAGATCAGCGCCGGGAACTTTTCGCTCCAGACAAGATCCACCGGAGGTTTTTCAGCGGATACCTTGGCGAAGGCCTCGGTCGGCTGGCCGAAGAACACGCGGGCGGCCGAACGCAGTCCGTAAACGGCCGAGATGATCACACCGGAAATGGCGAGCACGGTAAGGAGCGGGGAGAATTTCCACGCCGCCACGAAGATCGTCAGTTCGCCCCAGAAATTGGCAAAACCCGGCAGACCGATGCTGGCCATGGTGGCGGTGACGAAGAACGCCGCGAGCACCGGGGTCTTTTGCGCGAGCCCGCCCATTTCCGTCATGTCGAAAGTCTGCGTGCGGTGGTAGATGCTTGTCGAAAGCAGGAACAGCAGCGCGACCGAGAAGCCGTGCGCCACCATCATGATGACAACGCCGCCAATGCCGGCCGCCGTGAACGTAGCAATGCCGAGGAAGGCGTAGCCCATATGCATGACCGAGCTGTAACCGACGAGTTGCTTGAGGTCGCGCTGGGCGATGGTTATGAACCCGATGACCATGATGTTGCCGACAACGGCCAGCACGGCGAGCGTCCACGCCCAGTGGGCCGCACCCAAGGGAAGCAGCGGCAGCGCGATCTGGATCAGGCCATAGAGACCGAATTTTTTGAGCACGCCGGCATGGAGCATGGCAGCCGAACTGGGAGCGGCGCCGTAGCCGAGAGGAGCCCACGTGTGAAACGGCCAGAGTGAAACGAGAATACCGAAGCCGAACATCAGAAGGCCGAAAATATTGTTTTGCACACCGGCCTTGAGGCCGTTGGCGAGCAGTTCTTCGCGCAGGGTGATGAGGTCGAAACTGTCGACGTGGCTCTTATAATAGATGGCGATCAGACCGATCAGCGAAAGCATCGCGCCGAGCGTGAGGTAAATGGTCATCTTCATCGCGGCGTAGCTGCGGTCACGTCCGCCCCAGATGCCTACCATGATGAAGGTCGGGATGAGCGCGAGTTCGTGAAAGAAATAGAAGAAGAAAATATCGACACTGGCAAAAACACCCATGAGTCCACCTTGCATGACGAGCAGAAGGACGAGGTAGGTCTTGAGCCGTTCGGCGTTGGACTGGATTGCGTAGAGTCCGGCGGCGAGACCGACCAGACCGGCAAGCACGAAGAGCGGAAGCGCGATGCCGTTCAGTCCCAGCGTGAGCTTGATGCCAAGGCTCTGGAGGCCGGTGTCGTATTTGGCGAGGAACGCATAGCCATGATCCTGCGCGGATTCGGCGAAGTGATACCAGGCGTGCAACGCGATGAGCGCGGGCAACGCGAAACCAAGGGCAGCGGCAACCTTGGCAATGCGCACAGGGAGACCTGCGGAGATCACCGCCGCAGCCGCGAGAGGGGCCACGATGGAGAACAGAAGAAGATGGGTGAACATGACGTTAAAAACAGGGCGTTAGTTGAGCCAGCCGGCCGCATAAGCCCACAGCAGGGCCGTGCCGAACAGGAACCAGTAAACATAGGCGTGGAGGCTTCCGACATGGAGCGCACGCGCCCCGATGCCGATGAGGCCGACGACTCCGGAACAACCACGGATGATCAGACCGGAGAGGAAAATGCGCTCGATAAACTCCAGTACGAGCGCGAAGCGTTGCTGAACCTTGGCGACATACCAATCGTAAGCCGTGTCGGGCGATCCCTTGACCACGCTAAGGAAACCAAAGAGCGCCGGGGACTTGTCCTCCAGCGCGTCGGTCGCGGCGGGCTTGTAGAGGAAGATCGCCGCCCCGGCGCCGATCACAAGAATCGCGAGGCTCATCACGAAAGGTTCGACTCCTTCGGCAAACGGAATCTGCGACCAAACGCCCTCGAAGGCGTGACCGTAGATATTAAACGAGTGCCCGGCATAGCCACCGATGACGGCCAACACGGCGAGAACGAAGAGTGGCGCGGTCATCGACAGCCCGCTCTCGTGGGCGTGCTCGGCCTCGTGACTGCGAGGCTCGCCGCGAAAAACGAGATTCCACATGCGCACCATGTAAAAAGCCGTCAGCACGGCGGTCACCGCGAGGATCACGAACACGGGTTTGTTATTTTCTTGAGCCAGATGGAGAATCGCATCCTTCGAGTAAAAGCCGGAGAGGAAAGGCAGGCCACAGATGGCAAGTACGCCGATCGTGAAAGTGATAAACGTAACCGGCATCTTCTTCGCCAGCCCTCCCATCTTGAAGATGTCCTGCTCGTGGTGGCATCCGTATATCACGGAACCGGAACCGAGGAAGAGCAGCGCCTTGAAAAAAGCGTGGGTGGTGAGGTGGAACATCGCCGCACCAACGCCAGCGGAAAGAACGACGAGCTCACCAACCTTGCCGTCGGGCGGAATCTCCAGCGAGCCGAGCCCAAAGGCCGCGACCATGTAGCCGAGTTGGGAAAGCGTGGAGTAGGCCAGGACCTTTTTGATGTCGCGCTGGGTGATCGCGCAAAGCGTGGCGTAAAACGCGGTCAGCGTGCCGACCCACATGATCACCGTGAGCGCATTAGGCACCATGAGAACATTGATGCGGCACAGCATGTAGATACCGGCGGCCACCATGGTCGCGGCATGGATGAGAGCAGAGACTGGCGTCGGGCCTTCCATCGCATCCGGCAACCAGACCTGCAACGGCAACTGGGCCGACTTGCCGACCGCGCCGCAGAACAGGAGCAGCGGGATCAGCGTGCTGTAAACATGATGACCGGCGCCCAGCTCGGTCAGGTTGACCGTGCCGTTGGCCCAGTAGCACATCACGATACCGATGAGGAAACCGAAGTCGCCCACGCGATTGACGATAAAGGCCTTCTTTGACGCGTCGGACGCCGACTGCTTCTCGTGGTAGTGGTTGATGAGGACGTAGGAGCTGAAGCCGACGAGCTCCCAGAATACAAAAATCATGAGCAGGTTGTCCGCGAGAACGATGCCGATCATGGAAAACATGAAGATCGAGAGGCCGCCGAAGAAACGGGCCCGTGCTCCGTCGTCATGCATGTAGCCGATCGAAAACACGTGGACGCACAGGCCGACCACGCCGACGACCGAGAGCATCAGCGCGGCGAGATCGTCGAACTTGATGCCCAGAGCGAACGTGAAGCTACCGAGCTTGAGCCACTCGAAGGAGACGTTGACCGCGGCATCACGATGGCCGCCGAAAGCCAGCGTGAGCGCGCCGACAGCCACGATGGCAGCGGCCAGCACGGAGACCGTCTGCGCCAGCGTGCCCTGCTTGCGCAGGAAAATCGCGATGACCGCAGCGGAGGCGAGCGGCGTGAGCAGAGTGAGGAGAGCGATGCAGGAAGGCGTCATGGCGTCAGTTTTTCAGCGCGTTGAGTTCCTCGACCTGGATGGTCTGGCGGCGGCGGAAGAGCGCCACGATGATCGCCAGCCCGACCGCGACCTCGGCCGCGGCGACAGTGAGAATGAAGAAGACGAAAACGTTGCCGTCCATCGTGCCGTTGAAGCGCGAGAACGCCACCAGCGCGACGGTCGAGGCGACCAGCATGAGCTCCAGGCACATGTAGATCACCAGCGTGTTTTTCCGAAGCAGCACGCCAAAGAAGCCGATGGCGAACAACACGGCGCTGAGATAAAGGTATTCGTTGAGGCCGACGGTCATTTGATATCCTCCAAGCCTTCAAATTTTTTGCTGAGCACGATGACACCGAGCATGGCGATAAGCAGAAGGAAGCCCACGATCTGGACGGGCAGCAGATAGGTGGTGAAGAGTTGTTCACCGTAGCTCTTGAGCGTCGCCCCGACAGGAGCGGCGGCGCCAAGATCACCCGTCGTCTGCACGCCTTTATGGGCAAAGGAGGCCAGCCCGAGCAGGAGTAGGATGAACGCAAATACACTGGAGACGATGGTCGCCTTTTTGAAGGGCTTGCGCACGCCGCCCTGCACGTCGAGCAACATGACGATGAACAGGAACAACGCCACGACCGCGCCGGCGTAAACGAACACCATCAGCGCGGCCAAGAGAAAGGCGTCGAGCAGCACGAAGATGCCAGCCACCCCGACGAGACAGAGGAGCAGGGCCAATGCCGCGGCGACGGTGTTTTTGGTGAGCACCACCGCCAAGGCGGAGCCCGCCGTGAAAGCGGCGAAGATATAGAAAATGAGATCGGCCATTGGCATAAACGGCTAGGTGTTTGGTGGGGAGGCGTTGCTGGCTTAGTGGGCGTTGCCGTGTTCTTCGGCGGCCTTTTTTTTGTCCCACTTGAAATGCTGGTCGGGCAACGTGCCGCCGAGTTCGTAGAGGCGAGCCTTGTTGTTGACCATCTCGGCGCGGGTGTAACCGGACATGGAGAACTGGTTCTGGAGGAAAATGGCCTCCTCGGGGCAGACTTCCTGGCAAAGGCCGCAATAGATGCAGCGCAACATGTCGATGTCGAAAGCCTGCGGGCCTTTCTCGACATGGGCGTTGGCGGAATCGGCCGGAAGCTCGCCGGGCGCGATGCGAATGGCCTTGGGCGGGCAGACGAATTCGCAAAGCTGGCAGGAGACGCATTTCTCACGGCCGTTGGGATCTTTCACGAGCGTCGGCACACCGCGATAACCCTTTGGGATCTCCGGGCGCTGCTCGGGATACTGAAGTGTGACGGTGGGCCGGAAGAAATGCTTCAGCGTGGTGCGCAGCCCGCCGATGATCTGCGGGATATAGGTGCGCTCGGCGAAGGTGAGCGGTTTGCGATCGACTGGAATGACGGCCATGGCGCGGGAGAGTTGGGGGAAATTACTTTTGCAGCAGGGCCAGCCCGGCGATGCCGAGCGTGTAGATGACGAGGTTCGCGATGGAGAGCGGAAGGAGCTTCGTCCAGCCGAGGTCCATCACCTGGTCATAACGGAAACGCGGCAGAGTCCAGCGCACCCACATAAAGAAGAAAATCGAAAGGATAACCTTGCCGATGAAAATACCGATGCCGAGCAGTCCCATGAAGAGCGGATGCGTCGCAAAGGGAATAACCCCGTGCAACAAGTCAACCAGCGCGGTCAACGGCAGGCCCGGCAATGGATTCCATCCGCCCAAGAACAGAAGGATGAACACGCCGGAACCGACAACCATGTGGCAATACTCCGCCACGAAGAAGAGCGACCACTTGAACGCCCCGTATTCGGTATGAAAACCGCCGACCAATTCGGACTCGGATTCGGGCATGTCGAACGGTGCGCGGTTTGTTTCGGCGAAAAGCGCAACGAGGAAGATGAAAGCCGACACAGGGAAATAGCCGATAAACCAGACGCTATTCCAATGGAGTCCGACTCCGGACTGCAACTGCACGACGTCGAAAAGACTGAGCGTGCCCTGCCCGCCGGGCGCGTTGACCCAGAGGAAAACCGGCAGCACGGAAAGCGTCATGGCCAACTCGTAGGAGACGAGCTGGGCCGAGGCGCGCACGCCGCCGAGGAAGGAGTATTTCGAATTGGAGGCCCAACCGGCGAGGATCACCGAATAAACGCCGAGCGAGGAAACCGCAAAGACGGCGAGCAGGCCGATGTCGAGATTCGCGAGGACGATCGGAACGAGTTTGCCGGCCGAATCAACATACGCGCCAAATGGCACCACCACGATGGTGGAAAGCGCCGGAATCATCGCGATGATCGGGGCGAGGATGAAATAGACTTTGTTCACGTGACCCGGGACCGGGTCTTGCTTGAAGACAAACTTGCCGCCGTCGGCCGCCAACTGGAAGACACCGAGTCGTTGCAAGAATGGCACGAACACGGGCACCCACGCGAGGAAGGGAGGGACGGTGCGATTTGGGCCGGGGCGGCCCTGAATCCACGCGGAGATTTTGCGCTCGGCCATCGAGCACGCGGCAGCGATGGGAAACAATACGAGGATCACCGCACCGGCCTGCACGACGAGGCGGACGATGAGCGGGAGGTTGAAGTAGAAGTCGAACATGGCGGTCGCGTCTGGGTTAGGCGGTCGCAGCGGCAACGGCAGGTTGCGCGGGTTTGTAGTGAAGCGTCTCACTCTCAACAAAGGGCAAGCCGGCCCAAGCGGTGCCATCGAGCAGCAGGCCGGTGTCGGGCAGATTGCGGTAGAGAATCGTGGAGAGCACCGGCACCTCGGCGGCGATGGCGGTCCAGAGCGCGTTAAGCTCGGAAATAACCGAACCACCGGCGGCGGCGACCAGCTTCGAGAGGACTACGAGATCGTCGTTAGCGCCTGCGAGACCGGGGACGGCCTTGGCGAACTTCTGGATGCGGAACTGCTGGTTCACGAACGTGCCGGCCTTTTCAAAAACGGTGAGCGTCGGGATAACGACCTTCGCAGCGGCGCTGGTGGCGTTGGCGTGGGTGCCGAGATAGACGATGGAAACCTTGGCGAGCTGCGTGGAGGTGAGACCGGCGGCGGTCAGGTCTTCGTTGATGGCGACGACGGTCTTGATCGTGCCGGCGTCAATTTCACGGGAGAGCTGCTTGAGCTCGGAGCAGGGAAGCTGCGAAATCAAACCGGTCACCAAGGCGCCGCGGAGGTTGGGGTTGCGGTCGGCGGAGATGAGGAGCTTGTCACCCTGAGCGGTGCGGTTGACGAGATGGCCCTGTGCTTTGAGCGCGGTGGCAAGCTTCTTGGTCAGGAACTGTTCCTCGACCGAGCTGCGACCGGAGCCGACGATGGAGACGGAACCAGCGGCGAAGAGCGCGGCGGCTTTCGCGACGAGCGCGTCGAGCGCTTCCTTGCTGGAGAGGCGATCGGCGGCGGCGACCTGCTTATAGAGGACGCGGCCGGAGTCGGCCATCCAGGTGTCGTTGACCTCGTCGTTCTGGCGCGGAGTGATGCGGTAGAGCACGCCTTCGCGGGACCAGGCGACGGTGTTCACGCCAACCGAGGACTCGGTGTCGATGGTGTTCGTCTGCTTGAGGAACCAGACGCGCATCTTGAAGCGGAAATCCGTCGAAGTGAGCGCGCCGACCGGGCAGATATCGACCGTGTTGAGAGAATAATTGTGATCGAGCTTTTTGTCGGGGTGGCAAGTCAGCGTGGAGTAGCTGCCGCGATCCACGAAGCCGAGGACGTCCTTGCCGGCGATGTCGCGGGAGAAACGGATGCAGCGCGAGCAGAGCACGCAGCGCTCGTCGTCGAGGGTGACGCGCGGCCCGAGCTGGGTGCGCTTAGGCTTCACGTTCTTCTGCTCGACAAAGCGGGAGTAACCGCGGCCGTAGCCGGTGGCCTGCTCCTGAAGTTTGCATTCGCCGGCCTGGTCGCAGATCGGGCAGTCGAGCGGGTGATTGATTAGGAGGAACTCCATCACGCCTTCACGGGCGTCCTTGACCATCGGGCTGGTCGTCCTGACGTGGAGGCCGGGGGAGACGTTGGTGCCGCAACCGATCTGGGGGCGGGGAATCCAGTTGATCTTCTGCTTGCCGGTGGCGGGGTCGATGACCGGCGCCTTGGTGGCGGGATCGACGGCGGGCATGCCCATTTCGATGAGGCACATGCGGCAGTTGCCGACCACCGCGAGCTTCGGGTGGTAGCAGTAGTGGGGCACGTCAACGTTCACCATGCGCGCGGCTTCGATGACGTTGGTGCCCTTCGGCACGGCGATCTCCTTGCCGTCGATGTTGACGGTGACGAGCTCGGGTTTGGCAGGCTGGATCATTGCGGAAGGTGGTCGAAGTGGATCAGACGAGGACGCGGCGATCGGCGGGAAGGGTCTTTTTGGCCTCCGAGTAGGAGTCGAACTCGTCCTTGAACTTGAGATAGAAGCTCTGGGTGGGCCACGAGCAGGCTTCACCGAACGCGCAGATGGTGCGGCCGGGAATCTGGTCGGCCACGCTCTTGAGGAGAGCGGCGTCTTCGGGACGGGCGTCGCCGTGGACCATGCGGGTGGAGATTTTCTTCATCCACAGGGAACCTTCGCGACAAGGCGTGCACTGTCCGCAGGACTCGTGGGAGTAGAACGCGTTGATGTTGGCGAGGGCCTCGACCATGTTGACGGAGTCGTCCATGACGATGACGCCACCGGAGCCGCCCATCGTGCCGATCATGCCGAGGGAATCGAAATCCATGGGCACGTCCTCGACGCCCCAGTCGTAATCAACCATGTCGGTGCCAACCTTGCGCTTGCCCTTGTAGCGTTCGCCGAAGCGCATGACCTTGGCGGACGAGCCGCCGGGGATCACGGCCTTGAAGGTGCGCCCGGGCAGCGGGCCGCCGCAAACGTCGTTGAGGAGCTGGCCCATCGTGACGGTGCCGGCGGGGAACTCGTAGTAGCCTGGGCGCTGCACGTGGCCGGAGACGCAGAAGATGCGCGGGCCGGTGTGGTTGGGCGTGCCGATCTTCGTGAAAGCCTCGCCGCCGACGTCTGCGATATACTTAACATGGCAGAGCGTCTCGACGTTGTTCACGATCGTCGGGCACTGGTAGAGGCCGAGGACGGCCGGGAAATACGGGGGCTTGATACGCGGGTTGGCGCGCTTGCCTTCGAGTGACTCGATGAGGCCGGTTTCCTCGCCGCAAATGTAGGCGCCGGCGCCGCGGTGGACGAAGATTTCGCAGCTGTAGCTGGAGCCAAGGATGTTCGGTCCGACGAAGTTGGTAGCGCGGGCTTCGGCGATGGCCTTTTCGAGGATGCGGGCACCCTCGGCCATCTCGCCGCGGATGTAGATGTAGGCCTGCTTCACGTTGTTCGCGAAGCACGAGATAATCGTGCCCTCGATCAACTGATGCGGGTCCTGCTGCATGATGTAGCGGTCCTTGAAGGTGCCGGGTTCGGACTCGTCGGCGTTGACGATGAGATAGATCGGCTTGCCGCTCTTACGATCAACAAGACCCCACTTCACGCCGCAGGGGAAACCGGCACCGCCGCGGCCGCGCAGGCCGGACTTCTTGACCTCGTCGATGAGTTCCTGGGGCGGGCGGGCAAAGGAGCGCTTCATCACCTCATAACCGCCGTGCTTGAGGTAGCACGCGAGGTCGTTGGTGTAGCCGGGCTCGTCGATGTGCTGGAAAATGATGCGTTTTTGGGCGGGAGCGGACATGGCGATGAGCGTAAGGATTACTTGCGGGCGGCGGCCTCGGCCTTGATCTGGGCGGCGAGCTGCTTGGCTTTCGCGCAGTCGACCTTCTCGTGGAGAACATCATCGATAAGGACGACGGGAGCGGTGCCGCAGGAGGCGAGGCACTCGACGAACTCGACCGTCACCTCGCCGTCGGGCGAGACCTCGGTCGGGCCGGCGTGGGTGAGGAATTCCTTTTCGAAGGTCTCGCAGGTCTTGTAGCCGCCGACGAGGGCGCAGGACAGCGTGCGGCAGACCTTGATGTGGCGGCGTCCGATGGGCTTGCGCTTGAACATCGGGTAGAACGTCACGACTTCGAGCACGTTGATGAGCTCGAGTTCGAGCTTCTTCGCGATCCACGCGATGGCTTCGTCAGAGATGTAGCCGGCGTCCTCCTGCACAAGATGCAGCAGCGGCAGCGTGGCGCTGCGCTTCACCGGATAATGCGTGATTACTTCGTCAATACGCTTGAGGGTTTCGGGCTTGAGATTCATCGAGGCGAAATTTTTTAGCGGTCGCACTCGCCCATGACGAAGTCGAGCGAGCCTAGGATGGAGACGACGTCGGAAACGAGGTTGCCCTTGCAGACCTTGGGCAGGATGGAGAGGTTGCAGAACGAGGGGCTGCGGATCTTCATGCGGTAAGGCACGCCGCCGCCCTTGCTCACGATGAAGAAGCCGAGCAGTCCCTTCGGCACTTCCGCCTCGAAATAGACCTCGCCGGCAGGCATCTGCGGGCCCTCGGTCACGATCATGAAGTTATTGATCAACTCCTCCATCGAAGAAAGGACCTTGGCCTTCTGCGGAGCGAAGATCTTCTTCGCATCCTCGGCATACCAAGCGCCGGAGGGGAATTTCTTGATCGCCTGGCGGACGATGCGGACGGACTGACGCATTTCCTCGCCGCGGCAGAGGTAGCGGTCGTAGCAGTCGCCCTTCGCACCCACGGGCACATCGAACTCATACTGCTCATAGCCGGAGTAGGGCTTGTCCTTGCGCAGATCGACGGTGATGCCGGAGCCGCGGGCGTTGGGGCCGGTAAGGCCGTAGGCGATGGCGTCTTCCTTGGAGATAATCCCCACGCCGGCGGTGCGGTCTTGGAAAATCTTGTTACGCGTCAGCAATGCAAGGGTTTCTTCCAGAATCGGCAGGAACTGTTCGCAAAACGCATCGACGCGACCGAGCCAGCCCTCCGGCACGTCGCGGGAAACGCCGCCGATGCGCGTGTAACTGGTGGTGAAACGCGCGCCGGTGAGTTCCTCGAACAGCTTGTAGAGTTTTTCGCGCTCCTCGAAGGAATAGAGGAACACCGTCCACGCGCCGATATCGATGCCGTAGGCGCCGAGCCCGAGGAGGTGGGCCGAGATGCGGGCGAGTTCGCTGCAGATGACGCGGATGGCCTGGCAGCGGGCGGGCACCTCGAGCTTGGCGAGTTTTTCGACAGCGATGGCGTAGGCGACGTTGTTGGCGAGCGGGGCGAGGTAGTCCAACCGGTCCGTGTAGGGCACGAACTGGTTGTAGGTCATGTTCTCGGCGATCTTCTCGTCGCCGCGGTGCAGATAACCAAGGACCGGGTCGCAACTGGTCACGATCTCGCCGTCGAGTTCGAGCGAAAGGCGGAGCACGCCGTGGGTGGACGGATGGGAAGGCCCCATCGCAAGGGACATCTTCTCGGTCTGGAACTCCTGCGAGGCGCTCGCGGCTTTGGCAGCGCTGTCGGGAAATGCATATTCGGTCGCCATGGTGCGTCGGTAAATGGGTTGGGTGTGCCGTGTTATTCGCCGGCGGGTTTTGCTTTGCGCTCGGTCCAGCTCTCGTCCTTGGCGCGCGGCTCGGCGTCGGTGAGGTTCATCTCGCCGACGGAAGCGACGAACGGCCCGCCCATCATCGGCGCAGGCTTGGCGGAGGCTCCGGTCAGCTCTGCCACCTCGATATCATGCAGCGGCACCTCGATGCCGGCCAGCGGGAAATCTTTGCGCAACGGGTGATACGGATAGCCGTCCCACATGAGAATGCGGCGCAGGTCGGGATGGCCGGTGAATTTAACACCGAGAAGATCGTAGGTCTCGCGCTCGTGCCAGTTGGCCCCCAGCCAAAGACCGGTCACCGTCGGGGCGACGGGCTCGGCGTCGCTCGCGCAATCCGCCGCCACGCGCACATAACCATGCTGCGTGGTCGAATAGAGGTGCCAGATAACAGTAAAACGAGGTGATGCCTCCACACCCCAATCGACCGCCGTGATGTCCACGAGAAAATCGCAGGCGAACTCGTCGCGCAGGTATTTCAATACGGCCACAGCCTCGGAGGGAGGCACGTTGACGGCGGGATGATCACCGCTGGGACGCAGGGTGATTTGAGGAAACTTGGACTGAAGAGTGGTGGGGACGTCGGCGAGCGCGGTCATGGAAGAAGAGCGGCGGTAGACGAAGAGTTAGGCGGAAGCTAACAACTTCTTGGCGGAGTGCTCGTGGCCGATCTTGGCCTGCAGTTTGATCAAGGCGTCGAGCAATGCTTCCGGACGAGGAGGACAGCCGCTGATATAAACGTCGACCGGTATGATCTGATCGACGCCCTGCATGGTGGCATAGCTGCGATACATACCGCCGGTGCTGGCGCAGGCACCCATGGCGATGACCCACTTCGGCTCGGCCATCTGATCATAGATGCGGCGAACATGCGGAGCCATCTTGTAGGTCACGGTGCCGGCGACGATCATGCAGTCGGCCTGCCGGGGAGAAAAACGAAAAACCTCGGCGCCAAAACGGGCGATATCAAAGCGGGAAGCGGCCACACCCATCAGCTCGATGGCGCAGCAGGCGAGCCCCATCGGCATGGGCCACACGGAGTTACTGCGCAACCAGTTGATCACGGCATCTGCCTTGGTGACAACGATGTCCCCTTCAATCTTTGTATTGTAAGCCAGTTCGGTGTTAGCGGAAACCATGATTTTAAATCACTCGTCGAAGTTTGGAAAAGTTGGAACGTAGCAGTGGAGCGGAGTCGCGCAAGCGCTTTTAAGAAAACTATCGCTCTCTTAGGAGACGTGTTAGCAAGTGTAAGGCCAGACTGCGGATTTTCGCCATTGACCGATGCAGCAGGACTCCTCTTCTTAGGCCCCTTCGCCCGACGGACGCGTCACTGCAAGGTGGCCGGACGAACACTTCCGGAGAGGTGGCAGAGTGGTCGAATGCGCGCGCTTGGAAAGCGCGTGAACCGCAAGGTTCCGGGGGTTCGAATCCCTCCCTCTCCGCCAGTTTTGCGTTTGGCCCCGGTTGGACAGGTGCGGTCAAAAGCGGCTTTTCTCCTCTCAAAACGGAGATTCCGAAGACCACCGGACAAAATCACTTTGGACAACTGTTCCCGATTTTAGACAGGTTTTATCAGATTTAGGGGAAGGTAGTTTCTTGATCTCTTGGAAAATCGGCAGCCTTGGCGCGATGCGAAAGAGGCGGCGGCCACCCTCACGACGAAGGCAATTCAACGATAATACGAAAGCCCACATGGCGGGCGCGGTCGCTTTTGAGCCTGGATTCTTGCGGTGCTTTGATCAAAACCTCCGGCTCATCCAGGTAACTGCCGCCAAACACCAACGCTTTATCTGCGGCGTTCTCTGCCGACGTCCATTCAGCTAGATTCCCGGCCAGATCATAAAAGCCGCCTGCATTCGGTTTGAGACGGCCGACCTCGTGACTGTGTCCCTCGCTGTTTTGCTTGCTCCACATCTCGGAATCACACCGGCCCATAGCCATGTGTAACTCATCTAATGAAGGCAGGCGCACCTTTGTGCCCAGCAACCAAGAAAGCCGCGTGCAAAATTCCTGAGCATCGTTCCAGTTGACAGAATCGACTGGGAACGTACGCCCAGGATTACGACTGGGATTGATGTTCATGACCATGACGTAAAGCGACTGTGGCACTTCGGTCTTGAACAACATGCGCTCCGCCGCACCGGGAAGCGGCAGCAAACCCTCATAAACTTCATCCTGCAATTTTCGGAAAACCCCCAAGCGCAAGGACAGGTAGGTCAGCTTAATTTTCAACGCCCCATCAAGCCGCAGACTCTTTGGAAAATCAGCGAATAATTTATTCACCAGTTTCACCGCCTCCTGAATTTTTTGCTCGGCGGCCACAATCTGGCGTTTTTTGAGATATTCCTCGATGGCACGATCCGTGTCGGCCAACACATCCGCAATATCCGAGGAAAGCGCAGTCTGGCGCTTGACCTCCATGTCTTCGATACGTTGCGATGAAACAAACCGGCTGCGCTTGAAGGTTTGATTGACCCGCAGCTGGAGTGCGCCGGCATCGGCGAAAAACGCCGCCGCTTCGACGACGCGTTTTTTGGCCATCGCCTCGTCGCCCGCCTTCTCCTTCGCATCGATATCGGCAACAATCCCGGCGGCGTTGAGAGACTCTATCTCGGCATCCAGATTATCCTCGTCGGCAAGATTGGCATAACGGGTCCGGCCAAACTCACGATTAATCCGGGTCTGCATATCTCGCGCCGAGGTATAGGCCGACAGCGCGTCGGACCAGCGTTGCTCGACGGTGGCCTTCCGTGCTTTCTCAAGGAAGACGTCCATTTCCTTCTTGAGCGGTGCGGCTTCAATCGAAGAAATCGTCTGTGAGAGCGAAGTTTCGCGCACATAGTTCTTATACAATGAACTGGCCGAACTGCTGTTGACCTCACGCTGCAAACGCAACGCCTCCCGCAGTTTCTCTACGGCTTGATCGGCCTCCGAACCTGATAACATCTCTTCGCCTTCTCGTTCCAAGCGGTCGATGCGACTTATTTTATCCCTGGCGCGCGCACTGGCGAGTTCCGTATCCAGCCGCATCAGGCGCGTGGTCTGATCCGTGCCAGCGGACGGACAGACACGAATGAGCTCGCGTTGCTTGTCCAGCGCCTGGGCCAGGGCATCGAGTGCTTCGGGCGTCATCAGGTTGGCGGCGTCCGCGCTCCGGAACTTCTTCTCCAGCTCGCCGATTTCATGCAAGAGCTTATCCACCACCGGATCATCCAAAGCCTTCATCACAATTTGAGCCGACCCCACGCGACGAGGCCCCATCGTAGAAATGAAATAAAGCAGGTATCCAAACGCGGCGACCCCCAAAAAACCAAAAAACCACGGGCGCACGATGAGCCATAATGCGCCAAAATGAATTTTGCTTCGGTGGGCCGGCATACGATGAAATGTAAGCAAAAATACAGCGTGGACAAAATGCAATGCGATCCCTGCCAAAACACCGATAAACTCGACATCAGCCGATTGTTGTCGTTTTCACACTACGTGCTTGATCACCTCGTCATCCTCGCTCCCGGCCTGCTCGGCGGCTCGGTCGCCAAGGCTGCCCATGCCCGCGGGCTGGCCCGCCGCATCACCGTGTGGGCACGCCGCCCCGAAGTCCGACTCAAACTCGCCGATCAACCATGGTGCACCACGGTGGCCGAAACTCCGGAGACCGCCGTGCACGACGCCTCGCTGGTGGTGCTCGCCGCACCCGTAGAAAAAATCATCGGGCTCGCCCGTCAGATCGCGCCACACCTGCCCGCTGGGGCCATCGTCACCGACGTCGGCAGCGTGAAAGGCGAATTGTGCCGGTCCTGCCATGCCGTCATGCTTGCAGACCGTCATTTTGTCGGTGCGCATCCGATGGCCGGCGGTGAAAAAAACGGCTGGGAAAACGCCACCGAAAACCTCTTTGATCGCCGGATCTGCTTCGTCACCCCGCTTGAAACCACCAACGCGACCGCAATCGAAACCGTTGCGCACTTCTGGCACGATCTCGGCGGCGAAGTCACCACCGTCACGCCTGATCAGCATGACGAGATCGTCGCTCATATCAGTCATCTCCCGCAGGCGCTCGCCACCACGCTGGCCGATGTCCTTGCGACCAAATCGCCCGGTTGGCGCAACCTCGCCGGCGGTGGCCTCCGTGATACCACCCGCATCGCCGCGAGCGACGCCACCATGTGGATCGAGATTTTCCAGCAGAACCGCGACGAAGTCCTGCGGGCGCTCAGTCAATTCCAGCATGAGCTGCAAGGCTTCCAATCCGCTCTCTCCAATCGCGACTGGCCCGAAGTACGCGCCCGCCTCGAACGCGGCAAAACCTGGCGCGACGGCTTCCGCCCGTAAGCCGACTTCAAAATCGCCTTGGCGGCTTCATGCCTTTGCCTGACCGTCATCACTTCATGTTGCCGCCGCTGTCTGCCATCCTCCCAATCACGCCTTTCACCCGTCCGGTGCGCGGCGAAGTGACGCTGCCCGGCTCGAAGAGTCTCACCAACCGAGCCCTCCTGCTCGCCGCCCTCTGCAAAGACAAGGTGACACTCACCGGCGCGCTCTTCAGCGAAGATACCAACCTGATGACCGAGGCGCTCAAGGTGCTCGGGTTCACCATCAACGCCAACGCAAAAGCGCACACCATTAAAGTCTCCGGGCAGGCCAACGGATTCAAAAGCGAAAAACCTGTCGACATCTTCGTTGGCCTCGCCGGCACCGCCGCCCGTTTTCTCACGTCGCTCTGCGCCGCCGCGCCGCGAGGCGTCTATCGCATCGACGGCATACCTCAGATGCGCAAACGCCCGATGAAGGGCCTGATCGATGCCCTGCGCTCGCTCGGCGCGGACGTGCGCTGCACGGGCGGCGAAGGATTTTTCCCGCTGGAGATTCACGCCAAGGGCCTGCGCGGGGGCTCCGTTTCCATCGACGCGAGCGAAAGCAGCCAGATGTTGTCTGCCCTGCTGATGGTCGCGCCGCTTGCCCGAGAGCCGATGCACATCACGTTGATTGGTCAGGTGCGCACACCCTTCGTAGCCATGACCATCCTTCAGATGGGACAATTTGGGCAGCCCGAACCGATTGACGATGGAGCTAGCTTCACTATCAAATCCGGCTCCGATTACCAGCTTCCTGACACCTCCTATGCCATTGAAGCCGACGCCAGTGCCGCCAGTTACTACCTAGCGTTGCCATTCGTAACCGGCGGGGAACTTAACATCCAGGGCTACGCGCTTGATGGACTGCAAGGCGATGTACGTTTTGGACGACTCTTGGAGACGCACGGCTTGATAGGTCCGTTAAACCCCTCAACGTCCAACCAACGTATCTCTCGTGGTGCGTCTCGCGCCGGTCTCACAGCCAACTTCAACGAATTCTCCGACACCTTCCTCACTCTCGCGGCCATCGCGCCTCTTCTCTCCAGTCCGACGTGCATCACCGGCATCGCTCACACGCGCAAACAGGAGACCGACCGCGTCTCTGGCATGGTGCGCGAACTGCGCAAGCTCGGTCAGGACGTCCACGAACACGAGGACGGCGACGGCCTCACCATCACGCCCCGCCCGATCAAGTCCGGCGTCGAAATCGAGACCTACGGCGACCATCGTTTCGCCATGAGCTTCGGTATCCTCGGTTGCCACGATCTTCACGGCGATGGCCGCCCGTGGCTCTCTATCAAAGACCCCGCCTGCTGCGCAAAGACCTTTCCCGATTTCTTCGATGTGCTCGAGAGTCTGCGTCAACAATCACTCCTTTCCTGATGTCCTCCTTTCTCATCGTCGCCATCGACGGCGGAGCAGCCTCCGGCAAATCCTCCACCTCTCGCGCCCTGAGCGAACGGTTCAATTTCCTCCATGTTGACACCGGCTCCTACTACCGTGCCATCACCGCCGAATTTCTCCGTCGCGGATTGCGCATCGACCAAATCAACGAGGTCAAGGCCGCCCTGCCTTCGCTCGCATTCGGCACGCAAATAGACGGCCGCACCGCCCGCATGCAGATCGGCGGCCGCGTCGTGCCGGAGTCGGAGATTCGCGGCCCCGAGGTCACCGCCGCCGTGTCCTATTTCGCCGCCATTCCCGAAGTCCGCACGGCCCTCCTCACCTATCAGCGAGGCCAGATCGACGTCGCCCAAGCTCATGGTTTTCACGGCCTCATCATGGAAGGTAGGGACATCGGCTCGGTCATTTTCCCCACTGCCGACCTGCGGTTCTTTCTGCACGCCGACCCCGTCGCCCGCGCCAAGCGCCGCGAGCTCGAGGGCCGCGCCGACGCCGTCGCCGAGCGCGACCGCCTCGACACCTCGCGCACGACCGCCCCGCTTAAAATTCCCGAGGGGGCAACCGACATCGACAGCACTTTCCTTAACCTCGAACAGGTCGTGGAAAAAATCGCCGCCGCCATCGCGCAAAAACTCCGCTGAGCCGCTTCGCATGAACCGCCGTTACCAGCACGCCTCAATGGATTGGCTCTACGGGCTTGGCCACTACATCGTCATCGGAATCTACGATGCCGCTTTTCGCGGCGAGATCATCGGGCTGGAAAACATTCCACGCACCGGCCCATTCCTGGTCGCAGCCAACCACGCCAGCCATCTCGATCCGCCTTTCATCGGTGCTCAGGTGCCGCGCCAGATCGCCTTTTTTGCCCGTAAAACTCTCTGGAAACCCGGTTTCGCGACATGGTGGATGAATGGCATAGGATGCATCCCCGTTGACCGCGACGGCGGCTCCGATGTGTCGGCCATCAAACGCGTGCTCCAGTCGCTTCATGCCGGCAAAGCCGTCGTTCTTTTTCCCGAAGGCACGCGTTCGCCCGACGGCGTCCTTCAGCCACCGAAGGCAGGAGTCGGTTTGATCGCCTGCAAGACCCAGGTGCCGGTGTTGCCCGTGCGTATTTTCAACTCTCACGTCGCCTTCGGTCGAGACGGGGAAATCCGCTTCGGCACGCCAGTCTCCATCACTTTCGGCCCGCTAATCCAGCCTGCGGACTACGATGATCCCTCGGCTCGCAAGGAGCGCTACCAACGCGCCTCCGAAAAAATCATGTCGGTCATCGCCGCCTTGAAGGAGCGGCCGGTGACGGTGGTGTAAAGGCAATCCAGTCGATAAACGCGGAGTCACGCCAACCCACTCGCCTTGCGCGCACGACCCAGCACACCGCCAGCCGTGACCCGCGCCCGCGCCGCGCCATCGCGCAGCACGCCGTGAACGTAGTCGGGATTCGCCACCAACTCGGCGCGTTTCGCGCGATAAGGAGCGAAGAAAGTCCAGTAGTGCTCGAACAGCGCCTTCTTTAAGTCACCGTAACCAAGTCCTCCCGCACACAAACGGTTTTCGTAATCGGCCGCTACATCGGCGGGTGCGACAAGTTTGAGCATCTGGATGGCGAGATTTTTTTTCGCATCCGGCTTGGGTTCGGCAGGCGTGCGAGAGTCCATCACGATACCCATGATTTTTTTTCGCGTCGCCTTTTCTTCTCCGAAAATCTCCAGGGTGTTGCCATAGCTCTTGCTCATCTTCTGGCCGTCGAGACCGGGCACGATCGCCGTCTCGTCGCGAATCTCAGGCTCGGGCACCACAAACGTCTCTCCGTAGGCGTGGTTGAACTTGATGGCGATGTCGCGCGTCATCTCGACATGCTGCTTCTGGTCGCGGCCGACCGGAACGATGTTGGTATCGTAGAGCAGGATGTCGGCGGCCATGAGCACCGGATAGGCGAAGAGGCCGAAGTTGGGAGAAATGCCCTTGGCGGTCTTGTCCTTGTAACTGTGGGCGCGCTCCAAAAGACCCATCGGCGTCAACGTGCCGAGAATCCACATGAGCTCGCACACCTCGGGCACATCGCTCTGGCGAAAGAGGACGTTTTTCTTCGGATCGAGGCCGCAGGCGAGCCAGTCGAGCGCGACATCAAACGTATTTTTACGACGGGCCACGGCATCGGTGAGCGAGGTCATCGAATGGTAGTCGGCGATGAAATAGGTGCAATCGCCCCGGCTCTGCAGATCGACGGCGGGCTTGATCGCGCCGAAATAGTTGCCGATGTGGAGCTGGCCGGATGGCTGGATGCCGGTGAGGATGCGCATGACGAGACGTGAAGGGTGCTGGTTGCAGACGCCAGTCGTCAATCCCGACGAGGGATCTGGGTGATCGTTCCGCGAATGCGGGCGATCATGCCCGCCGGCAGAAACCCGGTGAACGCCACCGTCGGCATCACCAGCGCTCGCTTGCCGAGAAGCGTGCCGGGGTTGAGCACGGCGTTGCAGCCCACCTCGGCTTGGTCGCCCACGATGGCGCTGAACTTGCGCAAGCCGGTCTCGATCACTTGACCGTCGATCCGCAGAGTAACGGGCCGCTGATCTAAGCGCAGGTTGGAACAAATCACGCCGGCGCCGAGATGCGCCCCGTTGCCGAGAATGGCGTCGCCCACATAACTGAAATGCGGCACCTGCACGCCATCCATGAGCAGACAGTTCTTAAATTCACAGGCGTTGCCGAGCACGCAACCTTCGCCCACAATGACGTTGCCACGGATGAATGCACCCGGGCGGATTTCGGTTTTCGCACCGATCCACGCCGGGCCTATAATCGTGGCGTAGGCGGGCAGTTTCACCGTCGGGTCTATCCACACCGCGCCCTCGATCCGCACTCCCGGCGGCACGACCGGACGCTCGACAGGTGGCAGCATTTGCAACGCCGGACCGATATGCCGCAACCACTCCCATGGAGCCACGTCGGCACGAAAATGTCCGGCAAAGCGGACCAGCGACGGCGGCAGAGTAAAAAAGTCGGCGGATTTCACTGTCCCGACCTTGCATCGACAAGGCATACCAGCGCAAGCCAGCGCTGCACGTCGCGGCGCTTTCTCTTGCGGCAAGGAAACACAGAGCCTTCCTGTCACGTGGAAACCACCGTCATTGGTGGTTGTTACAGTGTTGGATTAGGGATGCTTGCGCTCATGCGCTTTGACGTGGCGCGGTAAATCATTCTGCCTTTGACGTTTTATCCTATTCTCCACCTATGAACTGTGAGCAACTCGACTGGGGTGCGCTCGACCGCCTGCGCGAAGGTTTCTTGAACGGCGCCGCCGCGCAAGGCCCCTATTGGCAGTCGCCCGCCGATCTCGCGAACTACGACCTCACCTACGCCGAGCGCATCGGCTGGAAGTGGGATGCTGTCCTGCGTGAGCTCACCCAACGTCACTGGCAACCCCGCGCCCGAACCACCGTCCTCGACTGGGGCTGCGGCAGCGGCGTCGCCGGACGCCGCGCGCTCGCCGCTTTCGGCGCGGATAACTTCGATACGCTCCATGTCTGGGACCACTCGCCGCTCGCCCGCGAGTTTGCCATCGGCCGCGCCCGCGAGACGTTCCCCGCGCTCGCCGTCTCCGAATTTGCCGACACCGGCCAACCCATCGGACTGCTCCTCGTCAGCCACGTGCTCAACGAGCTCGCCGCCGACCAGCGCGCCGGCCTCCTCGCGCTCGTCGCCCGCGCCGAAGCCGTCATCTGGGTCGAACCCGGCACGCACGCTGACAGCCGCGCCCTCGCCGCCGTGCGCGACGAAGTCCGCGCCACGCACGCCATCGTCGCCCCCTGCACCCACCGCGAAGATTGCCCGCTTTTCCTGGCCGCCAACGAGCACCACTGGTGCCATTTCTTCGCGCCGCCACCCGCCGGCATCCAAAACGATCCCGACTGGGTCCGCTTCTCCCATCGCGCCGGCCTCGACCTGCGCAGCCAGGCCTACAGTTGCCTCGTCCTCGATCGCGCCCACGCCCCCTCCGATCTCTCAGCTCTTAACCTGCAACTCTCAGCCCATCTCGCCGCCTCGCCCACGCGTCTCCTCGGCCGCATCGAGGTTTTCAAGCCCTACGCCCGCTTCCTCGGCTGCGACGCCACCGGCCTGCACGCGCTCGAACTCTCCAAGCGCACCGCTCCCGCCCTCATCAAGCGCCTCGACAAAAACCCGCCCGTGCCGCTCTACGCCCTCGTCCACGACGGCCACCATGTCTCCTCCATGGAGCCGCTTGTCGCCGACGAACCGCCCCAAGTTGACGAACCTCATCCTCACGCTTGACTCGTCCCGCGGGTTTCCCGCACTCTCACCCTTTAACTTTACAAAACCTATGGGCCAACAACTCAACAAGATCATCAAGAAGAAGCGCCGGGTCGCTTACCACAAACGTCGCAAAGCCGCCGCCGCGCTTGCCAAGAAGACCGCCTCCAAGGGGAAGAAGTAAACGTTTCGCTTCCCCCGACTCCTTTTAAAACCGCGGCCTTTGGGCCGCGGTTTTTGTGTTTTCCCACAGCCTGCGCTTAAGTTCCCCGTTCGTCCACCGTCCCACGCCATGATCACCGTCAGCCTCATTTCCCTCGGTTGCGCCAAGAACCTCGTCGATAGCGAGATGATGATCGGCCACCTCCATCAAGCCGGCATGAGCGTGATCCCCGACGCCGAGAAGGCCGACGTCGTCATCGTCAACACCTGCTCTTTCATCGACTCGTCCAAGGAAGAATCCATCGGGCACATCCTCGAGGTGAACAAGAACCGCGGCATGCGGAAGCGCAACAAGCACCAGAAGCTCATCGTCGCCGGCTGCATGTCGCAGCGTTTCTCCAAGGATCTCCCCGATGCGCTCCCCGAGGTGGACGCCTTCATCGGCCTCGACCAGATCACCAAGATCGTTCCCGTCATCGAGGAAATCTACGCCAAGGAACGCGGCAAAAACGAGGCTCCCAAGTCGTTCATCGAGGGCAAATCCACCTGGATTCCCGACTACGACACGCCTCGTTTCCGGCTCACGCCAAAACATTTCGCCTATCTCAAGATCGCCGAGGGCTGCAACCACCCGTGCACCTTCTGCATCATCCCGCAGATCCGCGGACGCCATCGCAGCCGCACCGTCGAGAGCGTCGTCGCCGAGGCCCGCCGTCTCGTCGCCGAGGGCGTGAAGGAGATCAACCTGATTTCCCAGGACACGACTTACTTCGGCATGGACACCTGGGAGCAGCGCCCCAACCCGCGCACGCCCGTCGATTCCTCGCGCGGCACCGCGTTGACCACCCTCCTCCGCCAGCTCAACGCCATCGAGGGCGACTTCTGGATCCGCCTCCTCTACACGCATCCCGCGCACTGGTCCGACGAACTCATCAAGACCATCGCCGAGTGCCCCAAGGTCGCCCGCTACATCGACATCCCCCTCCAGCACATCAGCGACCGTATGCTCGGCCTGATGCAGCGCGAGACCAGCGGCGACTACATCCGCGACCTCATCAAGCGCATCCGTACCGGCATTCCCGGCATCGCCGTCCGCACCACCTTCATCGTCGGCTTCCCCGGCGAGACCGACGCCGACGTCGAGGAACTCTGCCAGTTCATCCGCGAGACCAAGTTCGAGCGCCTCGGCGTTTTTCGCTACTCGCAGGAAGACGGCACGCGCGGCGCGAAGATGCCCGACCAGATTCCCGCCAAGACCAAGGAAGCCCGCTGGCACAAGACCATGGCGCTCCAGCAGGAAGTCTCCGGCGCGGTCAGCGCCACCTTCGTCGGCAAAACCCTCCGCGTCCTCGTCGAGGAACCCGGCGTCGCCCGCGGCGAAGCCGATGCCCCCGACATCGACGGCCGCGTCTATATCGACAAGAAACTGCCCGTCGGTGAATTCATCGACGTGACCATCACCGGCCACCACGACTACGACCTCCTCGCCCTCCCGAAAGGCGTCGAGCCCAAGGAATACAAGGTCGCCAAGCAGGCGCAATAAACGTTGCCCTCAACGACTGACGGTGATGGCGCAAAGCCTTCGCACCGTCACCCACCCAGCGCCGCGGCATACTTGGCGATGATGCCGTCGAAGCTCCCGTTGGAGAAAAAAACCACTACGCGCTGTTTGGTTCCTGTCTTCACCGGCAGCGTCGCCGCCACAAGTTTGGCCAGCACATCCGCATTCGTCGCCCCCGTGCGCCCCGCCACACCTTGAGAAGACAGGTGCTTGATGACCGCCTCGGTATCGAACCTCTCCTCCGTCTTGAGCTTGTCGGCACGGTTCACCGCTCCGAGATAAACCTCATCGGCCAGCGCCAGCGCCGCCATGAAGCCCGCCTGCAGGGTATTGGTGCGCGCCGTGTTGCTGCGCGGCTCAAACACCGCCGTAAGCACCGCCTCCGGGAAACGGTTTCGAAACGACTTGAGCGTCTCCGCCAGCGCCGTCGGATGATGGCCGAAGTCCTCGATCACCGTCAGCGCAGGCGTCGCCGCCAACACCTCCTGCCTGCGCTTCACTCCGCGGAAACGCGCCAGCGCATCGAGCTTGAGCACGGTCGGATTTTTCGCATCGAGCGCCAATCCCGCCGCCGCCGCCGCCATGGCCGCGTTGCGGGCATTGTAGAGGCCGGGAGTGGACCACTTCACCTCATGCCATGTCCGCCCCTGCCAAAGCAGCTTGAAACTCACGCCGTCTGGCGTCTCGACAAAATCCACGATCCTCACGTCGTTGACCTCGCCGATGCCGACGCGCACCACCCGCGTCCACGGAAGCGGCCCGAGGGCCTTGAGGTTCTCGTCGTCGCCGTTCATGACGACGAAGCCGTTGCGCGGCACGATACGCGTAAGGTGGCTGAACGTCCGCTGCACGTCGGCCAGATCGCGGAAGATATCCGCGTGGTCGAACTCCAGATTATTCAACACGGCGATATGCGGCGCGTAGTGGATAAACTTCGACCGCTTGTCGAAAAATGCGCTGTCGTATTCGTCGCCCTCGATCACGAACGGATCACCCACCGTGCCGAGGTGGTTGCCCATCGGCGGATCAATCGGCACGCCGCCGATGAGGAAGCCAGGATCGAGCCCGTTCTCGCGCAGCAGAAAAGCCGTGAGCGACGTGGTCGTGGTTTTCCCGTGCGTGCCCGCGACGACGATGTTTTGGCGTGTCTTGAGAATCGTGTCGTGCAGGAGAGCCGGCAGCGAGGTGAACGGCAGCGTCCGCTCGTCCAGAAGCCACTCAACCTCGGGATTCCCGCGCGACATGGCGTTGCCAATGACGACGAGATCGGGAGCGAGCTTGGCGAGCCGCACGGGATCGTAGCCCTCGTGCAATGTTATCCCCGCGTCGGCAAGCACGGTGCTCATCGGAGGATATACCCCGGTATCGGCACCGAGCACCTCATGCCCGGCCGCGCGCGCGAGCAACGCCGCGTTGCCCATCGCCGTCCCGCAGATTCCCATGAAATAAACTCTCATCAAAACCAGCCAATCCATCCTGCCTGTAAAAACCAGCGCTATTTGGGATTAGGTGCATCTCACCAGTGATCCGTCCCCCAACCAAATCTCACTCTCGATAAAATTTGAACCGCAGTTACCTTAACGTCGGCCCCCTCATCTATTCACGGAGGCTTTAGCTTCTATAAACACTGCTTGTAGTTTTATAGCTTGAAATGGCCCTTTTGTTGCGGACTCTCTCCCCCCAAGACTCGTGTAATCGACGGGTCATTTCGCATCCGGCCACATGAGTCATTTTTTCCCTTCCCGCTTATTCAAGCGACGCATCCTCCCTTGCGCGGCTGTAGCCAGCATGCCTCTCTTTTTTGGCGGTTGGTTGAACTGGCTGACCGGCCCGCAATCGACCATCGATGTCGCCGGTCCCGTGGCCGAGTCCCAACGCCACGTCTTTTACGTCACCGTCTGGGTCACCGGCATCATCTTCGTCTTGGTTGCGAGTGTCCTCACCTACGCGACCCTCAAATACAAGGCCCGCAACGACAGCGACGAGCAGACCCCGACTCCTCCGCAAGGCCACGGTAATCCCTTCATCGAACTCGGCCTGATCGCCGCATCGGTGCTCGCACTGGTGTTCATCGCCATCCCGACCCTTCGCGCCATCTGGTATGCCTACGATGTGCCCGCCGCCGAGAAAACAAACGCACTGGAGGTAAACGCCACCGGCTACCAATGGTGGTTCAAATTTGAATACCCTTCCGAGCAGATCGACGGCGTCGGTCCGCTCACCACCGCCAACGAACTTGTGATCCCCGTCGGCCGCGCCATCCGAATCAACCTGCGCGCCAACGACGTCATGCACTCCTTCTGGGTGCCCAAGCTTGCCGGCAAGGTCGACATGATCCCCAACCGAGGGAACCACCTCTGGCTGAAGGCCGACGCCCCGGGATATTTTTGGGGCCAATGCGCCGAGTATTGCGGCGAAAGCCACGCGGTCATGCGCTTCCGCCTCATCGCGCTCGCTCAAAAAGATTATGCCGAATGGATCATCGCTCAGAAAGCTCCCGCCCGTGCCTTGACTCCGCCTTCCGACGGAGCCCTCGCCAAAACCCAGCCCGCAGGCTACGCCTTCAAAAACCCCGGGCGCAACGCACCTGGCTACAGCTCCGCCTTTGATACCGACCCGCTCGCAGCTTGGTTGAAACAGCAAAAGCCCGCGGCCAACGAAAATCCCGTGCTCATCGCCCAGGGCCACGACCTTTTCACCGCCAAGTCCTGCGTCACCTGCCATGTCGTTCGAGGCAACAACATGGGCGGCGCGCCGTTTGCCCCGGACCTCACTCACATCGGCAGCCGCACCACCATCGCCGCCGGTCTGCTTGAGAATAATTCCGTCAATCTCCACCGCTGGATAACCCGTCCGAATGAGGTCAAGCCCGGCAACAAAATGTATCTCGGGATCAATGGCATGCCCGGCTACATGATGATGCAGGACGACAAACTCGTCCCGCACATCGTCGTCTCCGATGAAGAAGCCCCCGCGATTGTCGCTTATCTGCAAAGCCTGAAGTAATCTCCACACCGTCTCTCATCATGGAAGCAATCGCCAATGCCGGCCATCCCGGCGCCGAAACTCACGCAGGGAAACGTTCGTGGCTGTTCACCCGCCCCACCGCCAAGACCGGCATCGTGAGCTGGCTCACCACCGTTGACCACAAACGCATCGGCATGCTCTACGGCATCTCCGCCCTGTTCTTCTTCCTTGTCGGCGGTTTTGAGGCGCTTCTTATCCGCATCCAGCTGGCCGTTCCCAACAACACGTTCATCTCGCATCAGACCTACAACGAGATGTTCACGATGCACGCGACCACGATGGTCTTCCTCGCGGTCATGCCTCTCTCGGCGGCGTTCTTCAATTACATCATGCCGCTGCAAATCGGCGCGCGCGACGTCGCCTTTCCCCGGCTCAACGGGTTCGCCTTCTGGGTCTTCATCGTCGGGGCCATCGTCATCAACATCGGCTGGTTTGTGAAATCAGGCTCTCCCGACGCCGGTTGGTTCGGCTACGCCCCGCTCACCTCGAAGGCCTACTCCGATCAATTCGCCGGCGACATGTCCACCGACCTCTGGGTCATGGGCCTGCAGATTCTCGGCGTCTCCTCCGTGGTCGGCTCGCTCAACTTCATCGTCACCATCATCAACCTGCGCGCACCCGGCATGACGATGATGCGCCTCCCGGTTTTCACGTGGATGACCCTCATCACCGCCTTCCTCATCATCCTCTCCTTCCCTGCGATCACCATCGCCCTCGTCGAGTTGATGATGGACCGCTCTTTCAACACCAACTTCTTCGAGGCCGCCAACGGCGGTCTGCCCATCCTCTGGTCGCACCTCTTCTGGATCTTCGGCCACCCCGAGGTTTATATCCTTATCCTTCCGGCGATGGGCATCATTTCCGAAATCCTGCCCACCTTTTCGCGCAAGCCTCTCTTCGGTTATCCCATCATCGTTTTCTCCGGCGCATGCATCGGCTTCCTCGGCTTCGGCGTGTGGTCCCACCATATGTTCACCACGGGAATGGGCTCGGTCGCGACCGCCGCCTTTTCGCTCATGACGATGGCGATCGCGGTGCCCACCGGCGTCAAGATCTTCAACTGGATCGGCACCCTCTGGGGCGGCCAGCTCCGCATGAGCACGCCCATGATGTTCGCCCTTGGCTTCGTATGGATGTTCATGTTCGGCGGCTTCTCCGGCATCATGCATGCCGCCGCCCCGGCCGACTCCCAGCAGCATAACAGCTACTTCGTCGTCGCCCACTTCCACTACGTGCTCATCGGCGGTTCGGTCTTCGCCCTCCTCGCCGGCATTCACTACTGGTTCCCTCTCATCTTTGGCCGCAAGGTCTCCGAGTTTTGGGGCAAGCTCTCCTTCTGGCTCATCTTCGTCGGGTTCAACGTCACCTTCTTCCCGATGCATTTCCTCGGCCTGAACGGCATGCCCCGCCGCACCGCCGTTTACGACGGCAACATGGGTTGGAGCGACGCCAACCTCGTCTCGACCGTCGGCGCCTTCATCCTTGGCGTTGGCATCGCCGTTTACTTCACCGTGATGATCCGCACCTACTTCAAGGGCGAGAAGGTCGGGCGCGATCCTTGGGATGCCCGCACGCTGGAGTGGTCGTTGCCCACGCCTCCTCCCGAACACAATTACGACGTCATCCCGACCATCCACGCCCGCGACGCCTTCTGGTATGAGAAGACCCACAAGGACGAGATCGCCAAGGAAACCGCCGAGCACGCCAAGTCCGAGACGGCCCACGGCGGCATCCACATGCCCAGCCAGTCCTGGTTCCCGCTCCTCGCGGCCTCCGGTCTGCTCATCGGGGCCATTTTGTTCGTCAACCATCTCTTCCTTTGGGCGATCATCGGCGGCGGGATCATGGTTCTCGGCATCTACTTCTGGGCGTCCGAAGGCCCCGGCGGCTACCACGTCCATCTCGAAAAACACGACGACCACGGCGACGGCAGGCACTAAGTTTCTCACCTTACTCTTTCCAGCATGAGCAATCACGCCACCGGCGCCATCGACCACCATCACGACCACGCCACGTCGACGGGCATTCCCAACAAGAAGCTCTTCATGTGGGCGTTTCTCGCCTCGGACTGCATGTTCTTCGGCGCGCTCATCTCGACGCACCTGATCTACCGCCTGCACCCGATGCCCGGCTCGCCGGACCCGAAGAAGCTTTTTTCGATCGACCTCACGCTCTTCGCGACCTTCGTCCTGCTCGTTTCATCGCTGTTCGTCGCGCTCGCCGTCAACGCCTGCCAGAAGGGCAACCTCAAGAGCGTGCGCCGCCTGCTCCTCGGCACGATCGTCTTCGGCCTCACCTTCCTCTCCTGCCAGGTCTTCGAATACGGCAACTTCCTCGCCGAAGGCCTCACGCCCTCCGGCAGCATGTTCGGCACGACGTTCTACACGCTCACCGGCACGCACGGCTGCCACGTCGGCATCGGCGTGCTCTGGCTGACGCTCATGTATATCCGCACCTTCAAGCCCGCCGACGAAAGCCCTTGGGTGCTGCGCTCGCTCGCCCACCTGATCGTCTTCGCCGGTGTCGTGGTGGCGGGGGTTACGCTTCTCGTGAGCGCGGCCCACTCCGTCGAGGATCACGGGCTCGCCATTCGCTCCCTCGCCCATGCCGTCCGGCACAACGCCGTCGCGGCCGGTGTCTTCGCCGCCGGCCTCGCGATCCTGTCGTGGTTTGCCCGCCCGCGAGCCGCCGTCGATTTCGGCGAGGGCAACGCCATCGATGTCGAGTCGCTCGGCCTTTACTGGCACTTCATCGACATCGTCTGGATCGTGATCTTCACCGTCGTCTACCTGTTCGAATTCCTTTGATTCCCTCCATGAGCGCTCCCTCTCCCGCCCCCGCGACCGATCAAGGCCCGCCCCCGGAAAACAAGTTCCACCTGCTCGTGAAGATTGCGATGGTTCTCGCGGTCATCACCGGTCTTGAGGTTCTCACGGTCTATCTGCCGCTCCCCAAGGGCGTGATCGTCGGCGCGCTTCTCGTCATGCTAAGCGTGAAGTTCACCCTCGGCATCTACCTCTTCATGCACCTGAAGTGGGACAAGGTTTTTTGCACGATCCTGTTTCTCATCGGCCTGATTCTGGCCCTCGGCATCGCGCTCTCGCTGCTGGCGCTCTTCAAGAACTCCGACAGCGTTCCGCTCACCTCGCAACAGGCGGCCTCCGTGACCGTCGCGCCCGCGCTCCGGACCGGCTGACGGCGGATTAAATCCTCTTCCTGCATCAAGGCGGCTTCCCATGGCCGCCTTTTTTTGCGTCTATGACGTCCCATGATCGACTGGCGCCATTGGCATAACGAGCCCCACCTCATCGGCGGGCTCATCCTCTTGGGCTGGCTCTACGCCGTGCTCACGGGGCCGCTGCGCGACAGGATCGCCCCCGGCGCCGCCTATCCGCGCAGCCATGCGCTCAAGTTCTACGGTGCCCTCGTGCTCTTCTATTTGGCGGTCGGCTCGCCGCTCGATCAGGCCGGCGAACGCTTCCTCCTGAGCGCCCACATGGTGCAACACGCCCTGCTCATCTATCCCGCCGCCGTGCTCTTCCTCCTCGGCCTGCCCGGCTGGCTGGTGAGTCCGCTGACCTCGCGCCCCTCTCTCCGCCACCTGTTCGGCTTTCTCACCAAACCCGTCGTCTGCGGCCTCGTTTACATCCTCACCTACTCCCTCTGGCATGTGCCCGCGCTCTACGACTGGGCGTTGCAAGACCGCTGGGTTCACATCGCCGAACACCTCATGTTTTTCGGGGCGGCTCTCTTTTACTGGTGGCCGCTGCTCAGCCCGTCCGCCGAGTTTCCGCCCGCCCGCCCGGCCACCCAGATGCTTTACCTCGTCGCCGTCGTCATCGGCATGACGCCCGTCTTCGCCTACATCGCGTTTTCCGACGACATCCTCTACGCCACCTACGAATACGCGCCGCGCCTGTTCCCCGACTTCTCCCCGGCCAATGATCAACTCCTCGGGGCGGTCATCATGAAGCTCGGCGGCATGGGCGTCACCTTCCTCGCCTTCATGACGGTCTTTTACCGCTGGTATCGGTCCAGCGAACGTCAAGGCGGGTAAGCATCGTCACGATTCTCCCTCCTCGCCCGCCGCCTTTGGTTTCGCCGCACTTTCCCCGAAACCGGCGTTGCGCCCGCTCTTGGCGGTCTTCACAACCTTCGGGGTTCCCGCATGTCGTCCGCCCCCGAAGCCCTCGCCCGCCAACAGATCGACGCCCGCCGCGCCGCTCTCGAACAATTCGGCGAGATCGAAACCGATCTGAAGGAGTAAACGATGGAATCGAAGTCACCAATCGATCTCAATTTTGCCGCTGCAACTTTAGAAGAATTTCGCGCATCCTCGTTTCGCGATACGATCGCACGTATTGAAAAGAACTGCTCCACATATTCAGGAGATAACGCTGGCAGTAATCTTCAACAAAACGGTATTACCGATGCCCTGCTATCAGCAGCGCTTTTGATGAAGTGGCATTCACGGCAGATAGACGAGATCGTTCATGCTGCGGGCATATTGCTAGCCCTGCCTCACATTCTTGAACAGGGAGAGTGCGTGCAGTCGGTTTCACTCGCGGCGGGCAATACCGGACGCGGATTCGACCTTTGCACAAACCGACGGATAGCGGAGTTCACCTTCATTAACTGGCAAGGTGGCGCCGAGGTAATCCGCCAAAATAAAATTTTTAAGGACTTTTTCTTTCTAGCCGAGGATGAATCTCCGAAGAAGAAAGAGCTTTATACCATAGGAACCGAGTTGCCTCGGCAGTTCTTCGAAAGCGGTCGCGGCATTGCCTCTATCTTGAAAGGGAACAAGAAACTAGGTGACGCCTTCCGTGAGAAATACGCTGATCGATTCCCCTCGGTTCGCGATTACTACAACCATAGAAAGAACCGCGTCGTGCTACGTGATGTTGCCGAAATCGTGCCTCGCTTCCGTTCCCGATAGCCGGAGCGCACTGAGCTAAGAAAAATGATAACCTTTAACACACTCCTCGCAGAGGCATCGCTCGATCCAGCCCGCGTCAAACTGGTCCGGAATCAAGATCATCGCTTCGACAAGAGCCCTTACCAACTTTGGCGGGCCAATGACGGCAGCTTCGAACTCTACCAGCGCATCCAGAGAAACCCGTGGTTTCGCGATATTGACTACGCGGCCTCCTTTGTAGCCACACCGCTCAATGAGACTTTGTTTGTCGGCCTCTATCGTGTCGCCAGTGCAGGGATTGCTCCCGCCGGGACGGTAGATCCAGCATCGGGCAGCGACGAAACCGGAAGCCATTTCTATGATCTGCAGTTGATGGCCGCGCTGGCCGAGTATCGCGCAAAGCTCATCATCGAATGGGGTCCGGGCAAACGCAGCTGGGTGCAACGTGCCCACCTACAGGACAAGCAGATTCTGGAGCTCCGTCGCAGTGCGGGCGATCCCCCCTTCCCCGGTTTTCTGGATTTCTGCGAACGCCTGAGCACTCTTGTTTCACTGCCCTTGTCGTGGCGTCAGGCGCTTTCGGCGGTTCGCGGTGTCTACCTCCTTTCCTGCCCAAAAACCGGAATGAACTACGTCGGCTCGGCTGGCGGTGAACGCGGCTTATGGGGGCGCTGGGAGGACTACGTCGCCAGCGGGCACGGAGGCAATAAACGCATGATGGACCTGCCGGCATCCGATTACCAAGTCAGTATCCTGGAAGTCGCGTCGTCAGCGGCTACCGCCGAGGAACTCATTCGGATGGAGAATCGTTGGAAACAAAAATTCCTGACCCGCATCCACGGCCTCAACGCCAACTGAAGGGATCAAATCTATATGAGCCGTCGCCGCCGCAATAAGGAAGCCGATCTCTTTGAATTCGTAGGCAAGATGGTGTTGTTTGGCGTGGTCATGCTCGCGCTCGTCATTGGCGGCATCGGAGGATTCGCGAAGGTTCTTAGCTCCATCTTCGTCCTCATCTTTTGGGTTCTTGGCGCTGTCTTGGTTGGCGGACTCGGTTACCTTGTCTATCGTCTTTACAGGGCCAAGGCCATGGAGGACGCCCATTTCAATGAGGCCGTCTCCTCTCCTATTCGGAACGTAACCCCAAGCTATCGTGCGGCGGCGGTTCCTCCTCGGGTTGAACCAGTCTGGAATCAGAGACGTATCGAGGAGGCTCTCGGTGAAATCGACTGGTATCAATTTGAGAAGTTCTGCGCGGCTCTTCTTCGCAGCGAAGGATTTTCCGTGGAACGCAAGGGCGGCGCCCAGCCCGATGGCGGCGTAGACCTTATCGCCACCAAGAACGGCGAGCCCATGCTCGTGCAGTGCAAACACTGGAAAACATGGGTGGTGCAGGAAAAGGTCATTCGAGAGTTGCTGGGCAGCATGACACACTATCAGGTGAAACGAGGCTCCCTTTATGTGCTGAAAGGGGCTACCCGCCCTGCCGAGGCCTTTGCCACCCATCACGGCATAGATATCGTGACCGGACAGACCTTGTCCTCCCGAGCCAGTGACCGCTTGGCCGACAGCGAACTCACCTCATTGCTAAGTTCCCGTGAGCACCACTGCCCCAAATGCGAATCGCCCATGGTCTGGCGCACCGGTGATTTCACTCCGTTCTGGGGTTGCTCCACCTACCCTCGCTGCCGTGGTATGTTGAAACACTCTGGAGCGCGTTGACCTCGTTTTAGCCGCAGGGATTGCCGCGAGTTTCGTTAATCCTGAGTTTCCCAGCCCGCCTGACATCGTTTCCAGCCTGCTTCCCCGCGCTCCCCTCTCATTTTTTTGCGATCACGCAGTCTGAACGCCGCGCGCGAAAAAGGCCCGACCAATTAGGCCGGGCCTCGCGTCGGGGTTCGCCCCGACCTGCGTTCAGTTCAACGCGTGGAGGCCGAGAGCTTGAACTCGACGCGGATGCCCGCGTTGGCCGGGATCAGCTCGGGCCAGATCCCATCCACCGCGAACTGGATCTTGCGGCGATCACTCACCGTGTGGATTTCGGTGCTTTTGAGAGGGTTGGGGGTGGTTTTCCCGTGTTTTCGACCGATTTTGGCGTGTTTTCGGGTCAAATTGACCCGACCGCAATCGGTTTTACGATTACCGCGATACTTTTTACTATTACCGAGATAGGTTTTATTATCTCCGCGCTAGTTTTTACTCCTACCGCGCTAACTTTTATTATCGCCGCAATCGGTTTTCTTATCGCCGCGCTAGTTTTTCCTATTGCCGCAATCTCTTTTACGACTACCGCGCTAGTTTTTCTTATCACCGCAATCGGTTTTATTATCACCGCACTAACTTTTATTATCACCGCACTAGGTTTTTATTCTACCGCACTCGCTTTTTATCCGACCGCACTAGACTTTCTTGTCACCGCACGC
>CAIVDS010000048.1 GCA_903904685.1 uncultured Verrucomicrobiota bacterium | reverse complement strand
TTGCCAATTGGTTCTCTTCGGTGACTTCATTTCCCCATGTTGCGATGGTCATTCCCGAAACAGGCGGCATCGCGATTTGCCCCTGCACTCGCATGGTGTAATGGTCGAGCATCACTTTGCGGAAAAGGTTTTGCCCGTATAAAAAGTCGGGCCCCTGCCAGTGAACGAGGAGTATCCGCGGGGTGCGAATCGTTTCTCCAGGGTGTAAGGTGGTATGGATAGTCTGTTGCCCGGCCCTGAGTACGAGTTTTGACTTTTGATCCCGCTCTAAATGCAGAGTCCACTGCCCGCTCCAGCCGATGGCTCCAACCAGCCCGCCGTTGGCCCATTCTAGGTTGAAAAAGGGGAGCGTGCCGTTGGAGGATATCCCCCCTACGGGAGCAAGGTCGATCGACTTTTTCGCGCCGAGCGGCTCATCCGACGGCAGGAAGTCTGTCGGGCCGTTGGAGCTTCCCTGTGAGTGATGGAACGTGACGTCCTTCCCGAGGACTCCCGGAGGCGTTATAATCTGGAGGTCGAGAGGTGAAACTCGCTCGAGGATGGGGGTGTCGGCCGTGCCGGTGTTGCAAAATGACATTACCCATTCAACGGCAGGGCGGGCATCGTATTGGGTCACAACGCAACGCACTTGGAGCTTCGTCTCCGGATCGGTGTAGGTGACGGTGTGGCGCTCCGTCCCCGGGTCCGATTTCTCTGCCGTCATCTCTCTCGTCCATTTCGGAATGAGATCTGCCGAGGCTTTTCCGCCATACACGAAGGAGAAGGGAACGGTTGTTGACAGGCCAATTGCACCCGCGGGTCCTTTCGCGTTCACCATTGAACCCGAGAGGGACGGCATCGGGATGTTTTTCCCTAAAAGCGCATTGCCCGTCCACGCGCTGAGATAAGCCGCTTCCTCAGTTGGGGCGGCATACAACGGAAGAGCGGCCAGACTGAGAGCCTGTAATACGCAGGCAATCGTTCTTTTCTGACTGCGAAGAAAGTGAGTCATGAGGTCACTTCACCTTTTCGTAGGTAAAAAGCACGCTTCCTGGACCCTTCGCAATTTGGACTGCGAAATGTTTGGCCAGCTCGGCCCCGGTCAGGGTTTGCGTGGTGCGGTCGTCCCTGTTGGTGAGGAGATACTTGGAGGCCACCTCCAGCCCGCGCAAGCGCAGATCGGCGCTGGAGAATGGCGAATGCTCGCGGCGGAAGCACATGACGAAGCCCTGGCCCAGGTCGGGGCGATCATACTGCCAGGCACACCAGTACTGGTCATCCGCGTTGAGTCCCAAGAGGGGGTAATAGTCGCCCAAGTAATAAGGCCGCAACATTTTTGCTTCCGCGATCATCTTCGTCGCAGCCTCGTGAACTGCCGGATCGGAAATATTGGGACACACACAGCAGCCAGCGGTGGCTACGCTGCGAAAGTTGTAGGGATCGAACGCCCAGACTCCGGCGGCGTGCAGGGGGACATACAAGCTCAGCCCCGCGTTCTGCACTTGGTCCACGACCGGCGCGGGTTTGCCTCCGCATTGGGTGTCGCTTTGCCACAGGGGATAGCTGCGGGAGGTCGTTTCCAGGTCGATGCGCCGGCCGCCGCTGGCGCAATTATCGATGGTCAGGGAGGGATGGCGGGCGCGCAACTCATCCCACATGGCATAGAGCCCTTCGATATACCTGATCTCGGCCATGCCCTGGCGATCTGGCGCGTCGGCGGCTTTCCAGAACGGGAGCGGGTCGATGTTGAAATCGTTGCGAAACACATCGACGCCCCAGTCGCCGATACACTGCGAAAGTTGATCGGTCATTGCCTTGCGGGCATCCGGGTTGCCCAGGTTGAAGAGGGCGCCCCAATCCGATTCCCCCGGGTAATGCATCACCCATTCGGGATGCGCTTTCGCTATCAGGCTGTTGGTTGTCACCCGCTCCGGTTCAAACCAGAGGACGAATTGCAGCCCGAGTTTGTGCGCTCCATCCCCGATCGGTTTTAATCCTTGGGGAAACGCTTTTTTCTTTGGGACCCAGCTTCCGGCCCCCGCGGGCCAGCCGCCTTCAAACCACCCGGCATCCATCCAGAAAGCTTCGATGCCCGCCTTTCTCATCCCCTGCATGTAAGCCAGCTGATTGGATTCGGTGACATCGTTGCCTACATTGAAGGTGAACCAGGTCATTTGAGCCATGGGTGGCACGGCGATCTCCCCGTTCACGCGCATGGTGTAATGGTCGAGCATCACTTTGCGGAACAAGTTCTGTCCGCGCAAATAGTCGGTGCCCTGCCAGTGAACGAGCAATATCCGCGGAGTGCAAATCGTTTCCCCTGGATGGAGGGTGAGATGGGTGGTCTGCTGCCCCGCTCGAAGGGTCAGCAGCGATTTTTCTTCGCGCGCAAGATGGAGCCCCCATTGCCCGCTCCAGCCGATGGCCCCAACCAGACCGCCGTTGGACCATTGCAAATTGAAGAAGGGGAGCGTGCCGTTGGAGGATCTCCCTCCGGCAGGAGCAAGGTCGATGGACTTTTTCACCCCAAGAGGCTCATCTGTGGGGAGGAAATCCGTCGGGCTGCACAAGCTGCCCCGGGAATGATGGAAGGTGACGTCTTGTCCGCCTGCTGCCAGGCTCGCTGCCGGAGGCGGCGCCACGTGGAGGTCGAGAGGCGAAATTCGCTCCAGGATGGGAGTGTCTGCGGTACCGGTATTCTGGAAGGAAAGCACCCATTCAACGGCAGGGTGGGCCGCGTACTGGGTAGCCACGCAATGGACCTGGAGCTTGGTCTCCGGATCGGTGTAGGTGATGGTGTGGCGCTCGGTCCCGGGTTGCGGTTTATCGGAGGTTATGTTGCGTTGCCAGGTCGGCAACAGGCCTGCCGAGGACTTGCCGCCGTATACGAAGGAGAACGGGATTGCAGTCGACATCCCTTCGTCCTTGGAGGACTCGTGTAATGAGTCGAGCCAGAGATCCGTGCCGTCGGCTAGCTTTACCTTTGCCTCCGCCCAGTCGGCCTGGCCGAAATTGGTGTCGTTTCCAGGATCAAGAACCCGCAGCGTGAGTTCTTTGACAGCGGGCAGATCGAGCTGGACAGGGACCGCTGCATCTCCTCCGCGACAGGTCCCCGACCGGAAGAGTTCTTTCCCATTCGCCTCCAGGACAAAGACGACGCTGCGGCCTTTGCCGTGTACGTCATTGTTGTTGATGCCGAGTTGCGCGGAAAACTGTTTGGCCGGAGCTGGCAGGCGAACTTGGATTTCGCTGATTGCATGAGTGCCAAGCCCGTGTTCATAGCTTTGGGTCCCGATATACAGGGGCGTACCGATCACGGATTTCCTTATCCCGAGGGTGCCGTAATCCTGTCGGAGCACCGTCAGGCCCGGCGAATAGGCTGGGGATTCAGCATTCTTCCCTAAGAGCGCATGATCTGCCCAGGTCTTAAGATAAGCTGATTCGTCGGTGTCGGCGGCAAACAGTGGCATGGCGGCGAGGCTGAGTGCCTGCAAGGCGGAGGCGATTGTTTTCTTATGAAAGCTCATTAGTTTAATAACAGCAGTTTGGCGATATTAAGGTCAATATCTTCACCCTCTGTCCCAGCCAATGGATCATCTGGCATGAAAGCATCGGCGTCATCAATTTTCTGGGCGTCATTCTGAAGTTCCCCGTAAAGAGCATCGAATTCTGCCGTTCCCTGAACGACATTTATTACAAGACAACCTTGGCCGGCGGAGGTCGGCCTACATCGCCTTGGCTATTGCCATCTACGGCCCAAAACGACTCTGGGAATCGGCAACCTCCATCCACCCGCTCAGGCTCTTCAACTACGTCTTGCCTGCTTTGGGATCAACTATGGCCTCAACCAGCTGATTCATTTTTTCGGCTTTTACGCCGGTGACCCTCACAAACCCTGCGCCCCCATCTCAGCGTTGACCAAACGGGTCAGGATCAATGTGAGCCTGGGCTTTGGCTGTTTCGATGCTGCCAAAAGACTGTCGCTGCCGTTTCCCAGCCTCCAAAAAGGCCAAGTAATGGGCCTGGTAAACCTTACCGGGTTTCGTCTGCTCGCCGGAGTAAATCTTAACCGAACAAGCACCCTGCCTCAGCTCAAGAAACTTTATTCCACCTGAACCCTTTACGCTCTTGGTTTCCATTATAGCGTCAGGAAAAGCTTAAAATGAAGGCTCTTCAGTGGTGCCCAGAGTTAATTTATAACAATAGATTTACAAGTGCTTATACTATTAATGAGCACGCAATAAGTGACATCACGAGGAAATGAAAACAGAACAAAAGTATATATTTATCGGTTACAACGCATGAGAGGGAGGCACTGGACGCGTTTTCAATCAAGAATCGTCAAAAAAATGCGCGGAGAAAACGATCCCAACAGCGCACTCTGGTTCACCCCCCGCCCTCACCAAAAAATGATCCGTCCAGAGTGCCTTGAGCGTTTCGTTGGGATGTCTGAGCGCGGCGTTCAGTTCGTGGTGAGTGAGTTGAGCACGGGCCATCACTTTCTCGAACAGTTTTCCGTTATGGATGATGACTTCAGGTTGTCCCTCGACCAGACGTTCGAGACGTTTGCTGCGGTATGTCAGATACCCGGCTAGGAAATTAAATCCGATCAGCGAGACGGCTGAAATGATCCCCGCCAGCACTGAATTGTCGCCGCCGTTCATCGCGTTCTGCACCGCGTTGGACAGCACGAGCAGCAGCACCAGATCAAACGGGGCCAGCTGGCCGATCTGTCTTTTCCCCGATATGCGCAGAAGGCCGATCAACAACACATAAATAATCAGGGCGCGCACGATCAACTCCCACCAAGGCACGGATACCCTAATCAACCCCTTAGACTAACTCTCCATCTGGACTACTTTTGGCGTCCCCCTCAACCGAATAAATCCGGTTTTCCGGGCACAAAAAAGCCCTCGCTGTCAAGGCGGGGGCTTGGGGAGTAAACTGCGACTTGGTCTTACTCGTTTCAACTGGGTGTGTTAGGGGATATAGAGCTTGATTGGGCCTAACGATCTACTTCCAATCCCACGACGTCAGTTGATACGGGTCCGGCAATCGCTCCCTCTGCAACTCCCACATTAAAATAGAAAAAAATCGAGATGAAGATGCGTTACCCCCTTGGTTCTTTCATTGTAACCCTCAACTGCCTGCTGGCTGGCGCGCTGCATGCGGAGGTGAAAATGCCCGCGATTTTCAGTGACCACATGGTTCTCCAGCAGGAGGCGAAGCTCCCCGTCTGGGGTTGGGCCGATCCGGGCGAAAAGGTAGCCGTCACCTTTGGCTCCGCAAAGGCCGAGGCGACCTCCGGTCCCGATGGCAAGTGGCGCGTCGATCTCCCCCCCGTTCCCGCCGGGACACCGCCGGGTACGCTGGTCGTGGCCGGCAAAAATACGATCACGATCAGTGACGTCCTCGTTGGCGAGGTGTGGCTATGCTCCGGCCAGTCGAACATGGAGTATCATCTCGGCTCGCCCGGAGTCAGGCCGACGGATACCCAACACGTGAACGACAGCCAACTCCGGCTCTTCCACTCTGCCAACTTCTACGGCGACGATCCCCGGGACGTCGTTCCGGCCGACGATGTGAAAGGCTCCTGGCAGGTCTGCTCATATGAGTCGCCCTACGCGCGTGATTTCCTCTGGAAATTCAGCGGCGTCGGCTACTATTTCGGGAAGAATCTGCGGACCGCGCTCAACCGGCCCGTTGGCCTGATCGAATCGGCCCAAGGCGGCACCTCGGCCCAAGCTTGGACGAGCCTCTCCGCGCTTGCCTCCAACCCGGTTCTCAGCCACTACGCCGACGTATTCAAGGCGTGGGCCGCGACCGCTCCCGGAAATAACGTCGACTTCTTCGCCAAGCTCAACGGCGAAATCGCAGCCTATCAGAAGTGGGCTGTGGCCGTCGATGCCGACCCTACTTACAAAGCGGCCATGAAGGCTTGGATTGCCTCAGCTCCCCAAGTCAGAGCCAGTGGCCAACGCCCGCCACCTCAGCCCGTGCCGCCCATTCCCGCTCCCGTCCAGACCCTTCACTACCTTCCAGCCGGGACGTTCATGTTCAACAGCGAACTCAACCCCCTGATCCCCTTCGCGATCAAGGGCGTGATCTGGTACCAGGGAGAGGGAAACGCCGAAGGCCCCGCCTCGGCGTTCGAATACCGGACTCTTCTCCCGGCGCTGATCACCGACTGGCGAACACGCTGGGGCCAGGGCGATTTCCCGTTCCTCATCGTCCAGCTTGCCAACTTCGGCGAGTCGCCGAAGGACCCAGTGGAGTCCTCAAACTGGGCTATCCTGAGAGAATCGCAGCTCAAGACTCTCGCGCTGCCGAACACCGGGCTGGCCGTCACCATCGACATCGGTAACAGCCAGGAAGTCCATTATTCCGACAAGGCCGATGTCGGTGCCCGCCTCGCGCTGGCGGCGCGACACATCGCCTACGGCGAAAAAATTGTCTATACTGGGCCGATCTACGATTCGTTTACCACTGAGGGCGATAAGATCCGGATCACATTCAAGTCCCCGTCGGTCGGCGGCGGCCTCGTCATCGGAAGCTCACCCTGGCTTGATCCCAGAGCAACCCCAGTTTCAAAGACCAAGCTTGAGGGCTTCGGCATCGCGGGCGAGGACAAAAACTGGGTCTCGGCGGACGCGACAATCGACGGCAATAGCGTCGTCGTATCCAGCCCAAAGGTGGCCAAGCCGATTTCTGTCCGCTACGGCTGGGCGGGCGGCCCCGCCTGCAACCTCTACAACAAGGAAAACCTGCCCGCTTCGCCTTTCCGAACCGACGATTGGCCGGTAGTGCCTGCCAATCTACCGGCCAGAGTCGCACCAGCCAGAGTCACGACGCCAGTCTCCACAAGGCCAACTCCGGATGCCCCACGCCGGTGACAAAAATCAGCAAGCCATTATGCAGTTCGATCTTCGTAAAATCCCATTGAGGGGGACGCCAAAAGTAGTCCAGGTGGAGAGTTAGTCCGAGCGGTTGATTAGGGTATGTTGGTTATGGTTTGGGTTGGCAAGCCGTGGCGGGGGAAGGCCTAGCTTGGCGGGCCTGACCGTAGCCAGGGCTTGGAGAG
>CAIVDS010000047.1 GCA_903904685.1 uncultured Verrucomicrobiota bacterium | reverse complement strand
CTCTCCAAGCCCTGGCTACGGTCAGGCCCGCCAAGCTAGGCCTTCCCCCGCCACGGCTTGCCAACCCAAACCATAACCAACATACCCTAATCAACCGCTCGGACTAACTCTCCACCTGGACTACTTTTGGCGTCCCCCTCACTTTCTCGTCGCCGGTGATGTGGGCCTGGGCCCAATGGGCGAAGGCGGCGAGCGCGAGTGATCGGGTATGAATCTCGGAAGACGGGGCCATGGGATGGCGAAAGTTGTGAAGCGCGAAAAGCGCCGGCGCAACGCTGGTTTCGGCGAAAGTGCTGCGAAACCAAAAGGCGAAGGGCGAGGCGGGATAAAAGACGAGCGGCGGCTTCCTATAACCCGAGCGTGGCGCGGTAGAGACGCGGGACGCGCTTGGTGACGGAGCAGAGCGTTTCAAAAAGGATCGGTATTCCCAACGGGGCCGTGGAGTCAGGCGATGATCTGGTTGACGATCTGGCCGAAGTTGTCGGTGAGGCGGAAGTCGCGGCCGTTGTAGCGGTAGGTGAGCTTGGTGTGGTCGAAGCCCAGCAGGCGCAGGATCGTGGCGTGCAGGTCGTGGATGTGCACCGGGTCCTTCACCACTTCGCGGCCGAGGTCGTCGGTCTCGCCGTGCATCATGCCGCCGCGCACGCCGCCGCCGGCCAGCCAGCAGCAGAAGGCGTTGCTCCAGTGGTCGCGCCCGCTGGCCTCGCTCACGCGGCCGGGGGTGTTGGGCGTGCGGCCGAATTCCCCGCCCCAGATGACGAGGGTCTCGTCGAGGAGGCCGCGGGCTTTCAGGTCGTTGATGAGGGCGGCGGCGGGCTGGTCGATGGAGTCGGCGGTCTTGCGAATGGAGGCGGTGAGGTTGGTGTGGTGATCCCAGCCGCCGGCGTCGATCTGCACGAAGCGCACGCCGCGCTCGACGAGACGGCGGGCGCAGAGGATGCGGGCGGCGAGGTCGCCTTTGCCGTAGGCGGCGCGGGTGGCCTCGGATTCCTTGGTGATGTCGAAGGCGTCGGTCGCGGCGGTCTGCATGCGGAAGGCGAGTTCAAAGGAGCCGATGCGCGCCTCCAACTGCTCGTCGCCCTGGACGGTTTTCCCGTGGTGCTCGTCGAGGGTGCGGGCGAGGTCGAGCTGGGCGCGCTGCACATCGAGGCCGCTGAACTCGCTGGTGAGGTTGGGCAGGACTTTGTTCATCGCGGCGCCGGCGCGGAAATTGGCCTGCGAGCCTTGGTAAATGCTGGGAAGGAAGGCGGCCTGGCGCGCCTCGGGTGCGCCGCCGAGCGAGACAAAGCCGGGGAGATTCTGGCTCTCGGTGCCGAGGCCGTAGAGCACCCACGAGCCGAGGCAGGGTTTGGTGAGGATGGCCGAGCCGGTGTGCAGGAGCTTCGAGGCGGGGCCGTGCGCGGGAATCTCGGAGTTCATGGAGCGGATGACGCAAAGCTCGTCGGCCACGGTGCGGAGGCGGGGGAAAAGTTCGCTGATCTGCACGCCGCCCTTGCCGCAGGCCTCGAACTTGAAGGGCGAGGGCCAGATGACGCCGCTCATGCCGCCGACCGTCTGGTCGCGGAGGCGCTCCATCGCCGGCTTGGCGTCGAACGTGTCGATGTGGGAGGGTGCGCCGCCGGCAAAGATGTGGATGACGTGCTTGGCCTTGGCGGGCAGGGGAGGCAGGCGCGGCAGCAGGTCGAGCGGCATGACCAGAGGGGCGTCGGCCGCGAAGGCGTCGGTGAGCAGGGTGCCGAGAGCGAGCGCGCCGAGGCTCATGCCGGTGAGCTTGAGAAACTCTTTGCGCGTGAGGGGGGGCGCGAGGCGGTGGGAGCAATTTTCGTGGGACATGGGGCGGAAGACGGTGGACGGATCAGTTCACGTAGATGAATTCGTTGGAAAACAGGAGAGCCTGCGCGAGCAGTTCCCAAGGGCGGAGCGGGGCGCGAGTGACGCGGACGCCGGTGTTGCGGATGGGGCCGTTCATGCCGTCGGCAACCATGGACACGGGGATCATCGCGGAGCCGGCGGGCGTGGGCGGTTTTGGGTTTGCCGGTTTGTTGGGCCGGGCCTGCAGCGGAACAAGGGGACCGATCTCCTTGAGAAAATCAAGGGCGACGATCATTTCGTCGGAGCTGGGTTTGCGCTGGAAAAGGATGCGGTAGATGGCGGTCAGGCGGTCGGCGTCGTTCTGCGCGGCGGCGATTTCGGGGCGGGTGACGATGTGCCGCGCGACATCGACGGTGAGCGGGTTGTTCAGGAAAAACAGGGCCTGCTGCGGAACGATGGTGCTGATGCGGCGGCTGTTCGCCATGTCGGGCACGGCGTAGTCGAACTGGGTGAGCTCGTCGCTGAGCTGGAGCCGGTCAACATAGCCGTAGATGCTGCGCCGATAGGAGAAAGGTTCGTCCGTGATGTTGACGGGCTTCCCGCCGATGGCGGGGTCGAGCTTGCCGGTGAGCAGTATCAGGGAGTCGCGAATGCTCTCGAAATCGAGGCGGCGGAGATTGGCGCGCCAGAGGAGACGATTGTCGGGATCGACCGTGCGGGGATCCCGCAGGAGATCGTTGGCCTGATTCGCGAGAGAGGCGAGCGACGGGTCGGCCAACGCGGTGCGGGCGGAGACGAGCGGGTTCAGGGCGGGGTTGGCGCTTTGCTGGTAGGTGCTGCTGAGGAGAATGAGCTTGTGGAGTTTCTTGAGGGACCAGCCGTTTTCGACAAACCAAACGCTGAGAAAATCGAGCAGCTCCGGATGGCTCGGCGGCTCGGACATGTTGCCAAGGTCGTCGGGCGTGCGGACGAAGCCCTCGCCGAAATGCCCCTGCCAGACGCGATTCACGGCGACGCGGGCGGTGAGCGGGTTGTCGCGGGTGGCGATCAGCCGGGCGAGTTCGTAGCGACCGCTGCCATCGTGAAAAGGCTCGGGGTCGCCGGAGGACAGGCAGGTGAGAAAATGGCGCGGCTCGACCGGTCCCTGGCGCGAGGCGTCGCCGCGGACGAGGATATGGGAATCCTTGGGTTTCGCGATGTCTTCCACGACCATGGCGGCGCCGGGAGCGCCGGGGTGGGTGATGCGCAGCTCGTTGATTTTCGAAAACAGGAATTTGTCGGCATCGGCGTCGGGCATCGGCACCTTGGAGAAAACGCGCATCTGGTCCTCGACCCTGGCGATGTCCTTGCCGGCGGGAACGGGGTAGAAGCAGGTGAGCAGTTCGACGGTGGCCGCATCGGGCTTGATCGTCGGAACGCGGGATTCGCGCTGGTCGGCAAGGTAGTCGGAAAACGGCTGCTGGTAGCGGGCGAACAATTTCGCGTAGGCCGCGCCGACATCATCGATGGCGGCAGGCTGCAAAGGAGCGAGTTCGCGGGCGACAATCGGGTTTGTTTTCGGGCTGGCGAGGGACTTTCTTAATATATCGGGAGCGAGAGTCGCCAAGTCGCCCGGTTTTTCCCGGAGCAGGCGGGCCAGACGGTTGTAGGGGCCGAAAACGGGATCGTCCTCCCGGCGTGAAACGGAGGAGTCGACGTCCTTGATGAAATCGATGCCATATTTGGTCCGTGCGTCGAAGGCTTGGGTGGACTGGGGTCCGAAAGCCACCATGTAGCCGTGCAGGACGAGGTGCGATTCTTTCTGAAGCTCGGCGGACAACCGGCCGACGAGATTGTAGTAAAGCGCGCGGTTATCGGCCTCGAAGGCGGCGAGCTTTTTCTGATAATCATCCTGCTCGGCGGGCGTGGCGTGGCTTTTCAGGAGGGGTTTGACGTAGTTTTCATCGATGGAGTTGAACACGCCGTGCAGCGCGTAGTAGTCGGCGGTCGGGATCGGGTCGAACTTGTGGTCGTGGCAACGGGCGCAGCTCACCGTGAGACCGAGGAAGGCCTTGCTGGTGGTGTCGATGCGCTCGTCGATGAGATCGTTGCGGTTTTCGAAACGCTTGCCGACGGTGAGGAAACCCAGGGCGGCGAGCCGGTCGTCGTCGGGCTTGATGTCGGGGAGTTTGTCGGCGGCGAGCTGCTCGATGACGAACTGGTCGTAGGGTTTGTCGCCGTTGAACGCGTTGATGACGTAGTCGCGATATGTCCAGGCGTATTCGTAGCGGTAACTTTCGAGCCGGTTTTTGGGTCTTGCGCCTTGAGTGTCGGCGTAGCGGGCGGTGTCGAGCCAGTGGCGGCCCCAGCGTTCGCCGTAGTGCGGGTTGGCGAGGAGCTGGTCGATCCACTTTTCGAGCACGACGCGGCGGGGCGGATAAAAGCCCTTCGCCCCTTCGCCGTAGGGAATGCGGCCGTATTCGATGTAGCGTTGTTCCTTGGCGGCGGCGGTTTCGTAGTCGTGGGAAAAGGCGTTCACCTCCTCCAGCGTGGGCGGCAGCCCGATCATGTCGTAATACATGCGGCGCAGCAGGCCTTCGGGATCGGCCGGCGGAGTGGGTTTGAGGCCGGCGGCCTCCAGCTTCGCGAGCACGAAAAAATCAATCGGACTCTGGCACCACGCCCGGTCGATCACGCGGGGACTCGCGGGGTTTTTGACGGGTTGAAACGACCAGTGGGCGCGCGCCTTGGGGGTGAGGCCGGTGAGCCGATTGGAGGGGCTGTCACGCGGGTCGGGCGCGCCGCGCTCGATCCAAGTGCGCATAAGTTCGATCTGCCCGTCGGTGAGCCGCCCTCCGGCCTTTTGGGGCGGCATCTTCAAGTCCTCGTCTTCGTAGGAAAGCGCTCGCAAGAGAAGGCTGTCGGCGGGTTTCCCCGGCACGATGACCGCACCGTCATTGCCGCCTGCAAGCAGGCCGACCCGGGTGTCGAGCACCATGCCACCCTTGGATTTCCCCTCGGCGACCGAGTGACATTGGTAGCACTTGGACGAGAGGAGCGGGCGGATGTTTTTCTCGAAAAAGGCGATATCTTCCTGCCCGAATTCGGCGGCGGAAACGGATGCGGCGAGCGGTATAAAAAACAGGAATCGCAACGACAACGGCATGACGGGGGTGAAAACGGAACAGGATGTAGGCCAGGACGCAAAAACCATGGCCATGTTTTCAATAACCGCAAACGCCAACGCCCAATGCCGCCAACCGTCATTGCACAAGACGAGGCCGGGCGTTTTTCGTCACTTCACGTCAACCGTCCACTGCTTCGAGTGCTGGCTGGCGGCGAGAACAACGGTGTAGCGACCCGATTTCAGCGTACCGGCGGGCACGGTGATGGTCACGACGCTTTCGTTGGTGCGGGCGATCAGGCCGCCTTCGATGGGCTCGAATTGAGGAATGATCACGAGCGTGTCGCCCCTGACGAACACCTGCGAGCCGCCGAGTTGCTCCTTCTGGTTGGCGAGCGTGCAATTGAAAAGGATCGTGTAGGGCAGGAAGGCGACGGCCTCGCGCGGGGCCGAGACCGATTGAAACGCACGAGGCAGCAGCGGAGTCTCGACCAGAGTCGTGGCAAGGCCGGCGGGGAGCCCGCCGGGCGCGTCGGTCACGGTGGCGGAGGCGCCCAGAATTTTGGCGATGCGCTGCGGATCGGCGGGACGTTCGGCGAGGGTGTTGATGCGCCGGTAGCCGGCGGCGAGCAGGCGCTCGACATTGGCGCGCTCCTTCAACGCTTCATAAGGACGGTAGGCAGGTCCGGGTTTGCGGTAGTGCAGCGTCAGGTAGGTGTAGGGCACGACCAAGGCGATGATCGCGATCACGATCCACTTCATGGGCCAGGATTTTTCCTTCGATGAGCGGCGGACGGACATTGGCGGTGGAGTGAAGAGGGCGGCGGGCGCAAGGCAAGCCGCGGAGTGCAGCGACCACCGGTTGATGGCCACCTGATCTTTTGACTCAGAAGCCGGTGGCTTCGGGTGTGATGCCCACCACTTTGATTTCGATGCGGCCCACGGCATCGATGCCCAGATTTTCGCGGTAAATGTCGCCGACTTCCTGGGTCAAATAACCTTGGATGGCGTCAAGCTTTGCGTTCGGGCGGATTTTGAGCCGGATGACGGTCTCGAATTTACCGCGACGGCGCGAAATGGTGGCGCGGGCCGAGGCGACGCCTTTGAGCTGTTCGCAGCAGGCCTCGACGAGGCGATGCAGGGCGTGACGGGAGATTTCCAACCGGCCCGTTTCACTGGTTGAGAGCACCAACGTGCTGGGCTGGCGCAGCAAAATCATCAAGGCCAACAAAGCCAGCGCGGACCATAGCAGGGTGACCTGAAAGGCGGTCGGTTGCAGAAACTCGATCCAAGGCGGCATGGCGGCACTTTGGGGGTTAATCGGTTGTCGGGGCGTCGGGCCAGAGGTCGTCGGCTTTATCACGGCCGGCCGCGAGATCGGTGGGGAGGCGCACGCCTTCGATGATGACATCGACGCGGGAGATGTTTTTACCGGTCATGGCGATGACTTGTTTGCGCACGGCCAGTTGAACTTCGTAGGAGGTCTTGCCGATCTCGGCGCCGTAGTTGACGACGAGACGCAGCTCGATGGCGTAGGTGTCTTGGTTGTCTTCGCTGACTTTTACGCCGCGGTGGTCGGATTCACGCTTGGCGAAAAGTTCGCTGATGCCGTCCACAATACCGCCGCCGACACCGGCCACGCCCGGAACTTGCATGGCGGCGAGGCGCACGATGCTGGCCACGACATTGTGGTTGATCTTGATGTCGCCCAGTTCCGGTTGGTCGTCGAAGCGGGGGGTGGGATTAAACGCGGACGATGGCGTCATGATGAGTTTAAGAAACGCGGTTGAGGCGGGAGTTGCAAGACCGGCCCGCAAGATCGGGCAAAAAAACTCCCGCGACGGTTGGTTCGCGGGAGCAGTGAAGTTGGCGTTGGCGAGACGATTTAAGAGAAGAGATCGGTCGGCGTGCGGGCAAAGAAGTCCTCCATGTAGGCGGTGGTCGCCTTGCCTTCCATGAAGGTGGGATCGCTCATGATCGCCTTGTGGAGGGGGATGGTGGTCTTGATGCCGTTGATGATGTATTCGCTGAGGGCGCGATAGGTGCGCTTGAGGGCGGTGGGCCGGTCGTGACCGAAGCAGATGAGCTTACCGATCATTGAATCGTAATAGGGCGGGATGGCGTAGCCGGAATATGCATGAGAATCGACGCGCACGCCATGGCCGCCGGGGGCGTAGTAGAGGCCGATGGTGCCGGGGGAGGGCGCGAAGTTGCGCGCGGGATCCTCGGCATTGATACGGCATTCGATGGCGTGCTTCTCAAACTTCACGTCACTTTGGTCGAAGTCGAGTTTTTCGCCGTTGGCGATGAGGATCTGCTGTTTGATGAGGTCAATGCCGGTGCATTCCTCGGTCACGGCATGCTCGACCTGAATGCGCGTGTTCATCTCGATGAAGTAGAAGTTGCCCTTGGCATCGACGAGAAACTCGATTGTGCCGGCGTTCTCGTATTCGGCGGCCTCGGCGGCCTTGACAGCGAACTTGCCCATGCGCTTGCGCAGGTCGGGAGTGAGGAACGGGGAAGGTGATTCTTCGATGAGCTTCTGATGCCGACGTTGCACTGAGCAGTCGCGTTCGCCAAGCTGAAGCACTTTGCCATGGCTGTCGGCGAGGATCTGAAATTCGATATGACGGGGTTTCTCGATGTATTTCTCGATGTAAACGGAGCCGTTGCCGAAGGCTTTTTCAGCTTCGTTGCGTGCGACGTGATATTCCTTCGCGAAGGAGATGTCGTTGTGCGCGATACGCATGCCGCGCCCGCCGCCGCCAGCGACAGCTTTGATGATCACGGGATACCCAATTTTACGAGCAATCTTGACGGCTTCGGTTTCATTTTCGACGGGGCCATCAGAACCGGGCACGGTGGGCACACCGGCTTTTTTAACCGTATCCTTTGCGACTGCCTTGTCTCCCATCATTTTGATGGAATGTGATTTAGGTCCTATAAACTTGATATTGCACGATTCGCATTGCTCGGCAAATTTGGCGTTTTCAGAAAGAAAACCGTAGCCGGGGTGAATGGCGTCAACGTCGGCGATTTCCGCCGCCGCAATGATGCGATCGGCCTTGAGGTAGCTATCCGAACTGCGAGGGCCGCCGATGCAGATGGCTTCATCGGCGAGTTGGACATGGAGAGATTGCACATCGGCTTCGGAGTAAACCGCGAGGGTCTTGATGCCAAGTTCGCGGCAGGCGCGCACAATACGCAGGGCTATTTCTCCACGGTTGGCGATGAGAATTTTTTGGATCATCGGAAAGGTAGTATATAAATAAACCGCTAATTCACACTAAGATACGCTAATTTAGAAGCGAAGCTAGTGGGATTAGCGGTTTTAAGAAGATTTGCGGGAGGAAGGGAAATCAGGCTTGTTTTACTTTGAACAGCTTCTGGCCGTATTCCACAGGTTGGCCGCTTTCAACCAAAGCTTCGACGATCACGCCTTTGGTTTCGGCTTGGATCTCGTTCATGATTTTCATGGCCTCGATGATGCAAACCACCGAAGTCTCGGTAATCTTGGTGCCGGCTTCGGCATAGGGTTTACTCTCTGGCGAGCCAGAACGGTAAAAAGTGCCCACCATGGGGGACTTGATGTAGGAGACTCCGGCTTCTTCTGCCGCAGGAACAGGTGCGGTGGCGGGTGCGACGACAGGTGTGGCTGGTGCTGGTGCAGGAGGGATGGGGTTCTGCTGCGTCGCCTGAAAGGGCGTGCCAGAACCTTGGCTGGTGCTTACGATTGGTATGCCGTTGCTACCGCGACGGATCTTCAACTTAAAGCCTTCTTCCTCGACCGCAAATTCGGTCAGCTCGGATTTTTTCATTAAGTCGATGATTTGTTTGATCTCTTTTAGGTCCAAGATGTGCCTCGGTTAAGTTTTCTGACGGAGGTTAGTTCAAATACTGACGGCAGCGTTCAAACGAAACCGTGGGGATTGTGCAACTCCTGAATTTGAGGAGGGAAAAGATTGGCGATCACGGACGAAATCACGTAAAAACAGGTGGAACCCAACCTAAGGTGGTTAATGGCATCTGAAGGGAGAAGATTGCTGCATGAGGCAGACGACGCAGCCTAGTGAGGCCAGCGAGATAGGAAGGTGAGGTGTTTAATCCTTCCACTGCACTCCTCTTTAAATCTTTGTCTGATTCCATTACTCAATCATAAAGACAGGCACTGTTGCACTTGACGTGACAGCCGCTGGAATCACATCGTGGCTGCCTGCCCCGCCTTAGCCTACCCCGCGGCTATTTTCTCTTTATCCGACTCTTTTTATTTATGGAAACAACGCAAAAGTTCCGCAATGATATAAGAATCAATTGGTATCGCTGTGAGGTTGATCCGAAAGTCATGACTAAGCTGATGCAATGCAGCGATTACCAAGGCTTTCGTCAAGCGCTGGGACATCTCGGGCTCTGGTTTGCGACCGGCGCATTGGCATATCTGAGTTTTTATAAGATGAATGGCAATAACTGGATGTGGATGCTACCGCTCCTGCTTTTGGCATTGTTTGCGCATGGAACCGTCGGCTCATTTCTCGGCGGAATCGCCTGCCATGAGTTGAGCCACAAAACTCCATTCAAAACAAAAGCCATCAACGAATTCTTCCTCAAGCTCTTCGCCTTCTTGGGTTGGCACGACCAAGTCTGGTATCGTCCAAGCCACATCCGCCATCATCAGGTCACCGTCCACAACGACTACGACGGCGAAGTTGTCTTGCCGCAAAAGATCTCGCTCGAAGACTGGCGCTTTTGGCTGGGCCTGTTCGCCTGGAACCCGGAACAAACGTGGAAAACGATCCGGACTTGCTATCGGCGAGCCACCGGACATGTGGACAACGCATGGTATGAATTCGTGCTGCCCGAAGAGAACGAAAAACTCCGCCGCGAACATCGCAACTGGGCCCGCTTCACCCTGCTCGGTCACGCGCTGCTCGCCGCCCTCTTCATCGCGACCGGGCACTGGTTCCTGATCTTTATCTTCAACCTCGGCGCCCATTACTGTGGCTGGCTTTGCTTTCTTTGCGGCATGCCCCAGCACTACGGCCTCACGGCGAACGTCCCAGACCACCGCCTCTGTTGCCGCACCTTCACCTGTTCTTGGCTCCCCTCCCTCCTTTACTGGAACATGCAATATCACATCGAACACCACATGTTCCCCGCCGTGCCGTTCTACAACCTGCCAAAACTGCGAGCGGCCATTGCGCAAGACCTCCCTCCAGCTCCACAAGGGCTCTGGAAGACTTGGCAAGGCATGCTGGAAATCCATCGCCGGCAACAGACTGACCCCAGCTACGTCTTCCTTCCAAATGTGTCGCAGTCAACCGGCGGCCGTGCCGCCGACAAAATCCTCCAAAGCGAAGCCGCCCTCGAGAGCCAGGCCCGGAGTACCGGCGTTTTTTAGCCCGGCAGAATCTCCTCTAGCAGCAGTTGCGGAAAACGCGTCTGATGATGCGCACCACCACCTGCCAGTCGCAAATAGGCCACGGGAATCCGGTCGTCTTACTGATGGCCGAGGAGGATTTGGTAAATTTTAACGTGAAGAATTTCCCGATCCTCGCGGGTGGTGGAGGAATCTGGTGGAGGCGGCGGGGCCGGGGCGGAAAGCCAATTTGACAAAATTGGGACGGAGTAAACTGGCCCTCCCTTGGTTTGCCACAGGACCGGCATCGTGTCGGACGGAAGCGCCATGATGGTTTGATCGAAGCTAGTGGTTTGGATTTGGGCGGGTGCCATGGCACGTGGTAACGACCATGACAGGGGCTGATCCTGTGAACCGGCGGCAACTTGCGGTGAAGAGAGTCGTGAGAAGAGGTCGATGGACTGCGGCTTGGTCCGTGATGACATGACATCCGAGAGTGACGGAGCGGGGATGACGGCGGACAACCGTTGGGTGGGCGCTGTCGTTGGTGCGCTGGTGACGAGGCCGGGCAGGTCAACGGAGAGCGGGGTTATTTTGGGCGCGGCAGTCGAGCGTGACGATTCACCAAGTCTCAGGCTCGCGACGGTCCGTTGAGGGGTGGGGGTGGCTGGAGGCATGGTGATGGAAATCCGTCCGTCCTGCGCAGGTTTCGCGGGGGATGAGGCGATGCCGGAGGCTGAGAGTTTGGCGGGCTTTGCCGGCTGCGCGGCTGCCGACTTGCGGGAATCAGAATGCGCTGAGGGTAAATTGGGGGAGACCTTGCCGGGCGGGCTTGCCTTGCTTGGTGATGCCACCGATGCCGAGGACGTGTCGGTCGGGTTGGCGTCTTTGGGCGCATCGTTTTGAGAGACTTCCTGTTTGGCGTGGCGGGCGGCATGGCGGGCCGGTGAGCCGCCGTGATCATGGCCGTCGCCCGTGATTGCGACCGCAGTGTCGGCGGAAGTCCGGGTGGTTTTCGTATGGCAGCCGGCGAGCGCGGCGAGGGCGATCAGGCAAATAAACAGGTGCCTGCGTGGCGACATGGCCGGTCAGCGCACGAGGTTGCGGAGCGCGGCTTGAAACGGCAGGCCGGCTTTTGAGTCATACTGGGCGACGAGTTCGAACCGGCCGCTGCGCGTTGACGCGATGGTTTTCTCGACGTGGATTTGCGCGGCGGCGTTGGCGGAGTCGGAGAGCATCGCGGGCAGTCGGTCCATCAGCGCCTCCATGTCGAGGGTGACGGCGCAGCGATCCATGAGGCGGCCGGGCACGCCGGAGGGTTCAACCGGGCCGAGTTTGCCAAAGATGTCCTGCAGCGAGGGCTGGGGTTTGAAGCGTTCGCCGGCGTAGTTGTAGTCGGCCGCGAGATCGAGCTGGCCCTCAGTGGTGGGATTGAGGGTCAGGAGCAGGTCGAAATTGATGCGGCCGGCGAGTTGCTGGTAACGGTTCTGGGCGGCGATGTTCTTGGGCATGTCGGCGAAGCAGCGGGAGGAATCGAACCAGAGGGAGACGGCGGCATCGGTGTCGAGGGCGCGTTTGGGAAGGACGGTGGCGCCGCCGCTGGCGACTACGTCGGTGGTGACGGGGGCGAGGATGTGGCGGATTTCGTCCTCGACGGCCGGCTTGGCCGGGTCGCCGTCGATCTCGAGCAGCAGGATGGCGTGTTGACCGGTGATCGCGAAGGACAGGAAGTTGCCCTGCGGGTCTAGATAGCGGCCGCTGCCGTAGCGAACCATGCTGTTGTGGCGCGGCTGGCCGGCGGGGGCACCGTGGCGGAGGCTGTCGGCGAAGGCGTCGGCAAAACGATTCAGGCCGGTCTCGGCGGCGGCGGGGTCCTTGAGACGCGCAATCAGGCCGCAGAGCATGACGGGGCTTTGCGCCTGCGCGGAATTTTGCCGCGCGGGGTACTTGACGAAAACATAGACGTCCGAGCCGGCATCGAGGCTGTCGCCAAAGAGGTCGGCGAGCTGGCTCAAGGCGGATTTTCCGAGAAGGCTGGAGACGGTCCTGTTCCAGACGAAATTGCCAGTGGGGTCGCTCATCCGGTCGGGCCTCAAGGCGAGGACGGCAAAGCTGTCGGCTGGAATCAGCCCCGCGGTGGCACGTTGCTCGGTGTGGTTCTGCCACTGCTTGAGCAAGGCGGGTCCGAAACGTTTGGCCGCAAACGCGAATGCCGCGACGATGAGGAGCAGGATAACCCAAATGACGATTCTGGCGGTGCGACTGCGCGCTGGAGGAAGCGTGGCGCCGGTGCGGACGAAGGCGGAGGCGCGGCGATCATGCATGAGCGCGACGTTCAGGCCGACGGTGAGGACGACCGCCAGCGGATCGAACACGGAGACCAGCAGCAGGACGAGCCACTTGACGACATCATCGGCACCCGTGTTGAAGGTGCGGGCGATGAAACGGTAGGGGCCGATATCGACGCCGGCCATCTGCTGGCGCAGGTGGGCGATTTCCTGATTGTCGGTTTCGATGCGCTGGTAGAGGGCGGCGATCTGGTCCTGGCCCTGGCGGCTGACGGTAGTCGTCTGGGTCTGGAGCGAGCTGATCTGCTTCTCGACCTTGGCGATGGTGTCGGCGCAGTTTTTGCGGAGGGACTGTTCCTCGGAGTCGAGGGCGGCGAGATCCTGGCGATACTGGGTCTGCACGCCGGTGAGATCGCGGTTCATGGCATCGGTGTTTTTCGCGTAATCGGCGCGGAGCCGGTCCTGCTTGTTTTGGTGGACGATGATTTCGTCGGCGATGGCCTTGCGTTCGAGCTCCTGCTGCTCACGCAGGACCTGACCTTTTTTGATGGCATCGCTCTTGAACAGCAGGATGCTGGGGCCGCCCTGGGCGGTGTAGGCGTCGACGGCGCGATCAAGTACGGCGACGCGCTCGTTCAGCTTGGCGACGGCCGCGTCCTCGGAGGCGAGATCCTTTTTGAGGAGTTCGGCGGCCTCGGGCAGGCGGGAGGAAAAAGTCTGGCTGTCGTGGTCCTGACGATCTTTGGCGGCCTTGCGGCGGTCTTCGAGGCGGGAGAGAGATTGGTCGAGGGCCTGGTTGGCCTCGGCGATCTGAGCCTGGATTTTTTCACGGTCTTCACGGCCCGTGTCGGTGAACTTGCCGATCTGGTTCCGCGAGGCGTCGATCTGGATCTGGGTGGCGTCGATGTCCTGCTGAAGGGGGAGAATCCGCTGTTCGATGCCGGCGAGCTGCGTGTGGGTGACTTCGTAGGCGCGGGCCAGATAGCCGTAGTTGCCCAGCGAGGTGATCGCGATGAGCGCCACCACCGCCAGGGTGAGGTAGATGCGCAGGGGAATGGTGATTTGCGACCAGTAGCGATAGAGGAACGAGGCCGCGACCAGCTTGCCCATTTCGAGACTGGCAGCCATGACCATGACGGCGGTGGCCGAGCCGATGAAGAGAAGCCCCAGGCCGCGGACGGAGAAATAGGCGGAGCAACCGGCGATGAAGAGGGCCGAGGCGCCGAGCAGGAGCTTGAAAAACCAGGAGGAGCGGTGGCTGGTGTGGGCGGTTGGGGCGGAAGGATCGGCGTTCATGAAAAGACTTAGGAGTGACAACGACGCGTATCGGGGTGCGAAATTACAGATTGGGATGATTAAAAAAAGACGGAGAGCATTACCGCCAGAAGGAAACGAAAACAACGAATCAAATTTTTTGGGCCGCTTAGCCCAGTATTTGCAGCAGAGCAGGCTTCCCACGGCCGATTCAGTTGCATTGCCGAGGCCTGCGGTTTCTACGTCCGTCATCGAGACAGACAACCTCTTTCCTTTTTCCCGCCGCCCGCCGCAGTCCCGCCGGAATTAAGGGATGGTTCAAGTTGTTTGAGAGATAACTAGCACTACCTGCCTTGCCAATGTCGGCATCCACGGAGGACTCCTCCGCAAAATCCTGCAATGGTTACCGAACATCTATGGCTTGCCGCGCGGTCATCATGTCCGCTCATTTAACAGCATCACTTTTAGTTCAATTACTACTCAACGGAGTTCTGTTATGGTATGGGCGCTCAACGCCTGAACTTACGATCACTTGGGGATGGTATTCGGCCTGAAAGGTTGCGCGGAGACCCTCTTGGGTATTTTGCACGTCGCACAGGTCCGCCACCACGCCGTCTGCGAGCGTGACGGGATTCAGGTCAACGACGTCGACGCAGATGCGACGGGTGACGAGACGTGGGACACGCACTGCGCCCCGGCAGAAGGCGAGCCGTGTGTGTGTGGATATCCGCTCGATGAGTTCGGGGTAGCCGTTGCAGAGTGTGTCCGCAGTGATGAAGTCCATGAAACCGAGGACGGTCTGGCCGGGAATAGCCGCTTGGTTGGCAAGATGCTGAGAGAGGGCGATCTCGGTTGCATCGATCGTATGCAAGGTGATCCCGTGTTCATCGAGGATAGGGGGCAGTTGGCGGAGGGCGCGACGCGACAACAGGTTGATCGGCTCGACAAAAAAAGCCTTGCGAATACCCGCTTTGACCCAATACGCGGCCATTTCGTGATAGGCGTTTTGCCAGACGAGAAGGTGCCCGCGCGCTGCGACACGGAGTGGGGCCTCGGCGGATTGCAGGAGTACAAGGCGCACACCGCGTTCGCGCAGTGACATGAGAACGTGCGAAGCGAGCGGGTGCGGCGAGTGCCAGATGACGATGTCGAGATTGTGGCGCAGGAGGCGGTCGGTGAAGGCGGGTTCGTAGTCCTCGTTGGGGCGGAAAAAAATCGAATCGGCGACAAAGCCGCGCACCCGCAGGCGTTCCTCAAGCTCCATCTGGAGTTGGCATTCGAAAGGGGATGCCAGCATGGATTGAAGCGAGATTGGCAGGCCGACGATGGCGTTGATGGGTTGGCGAGGAGATGCTCTTTTGCCTGCCAACATGGTCTGCGAACCGCGGATTCGGGCTAGGAAACCTTCCATGTCGAGGGTCTCATAGCTGATGGCGACGGTGCGGAGCGGAGCACCGAAAAACGCGGCGACTTCGCGCATGGTGTAAAACGGCCGTGCGTCCTTGCGCTGGAGTGACCGGGCGCATTCACGCAGCAATAAAGTGATTGCCCGTTGCCTGCTCTGATCGGGCGTGAAGCCTCGAAAGCAGGGAAAGGCCTCCTTGATCGGGGGCAGGTCGTTGGTGATCCGCTTGCGAGCCATTCTAGCGCAGGCGGCTCGCCAAGCTGACTGTCTGGTGACAAGGTGAATGCATTAAATTAATTAAAGTATGCATATTGTTCCATGTCGATTAAATCGAGTGATTGATGCAGCAAAGAACATAGTATGGAGCCTGCAGCACATGAAACCAAACTGGCTTTGTCAGCGGTTTTGAGATTTGGACGGCGCGTGGTTCTATACATCGGAAGTGATCCTAAGCGCGACAGTTCGATGTTCTACCTCAACCTGTTCTGGTGTCTGATGACCTTGGGGCAGCAGCGCGGAGTGGAGATGATTCCGGTGATTGATCAGCGTCCGGGACCGATGGGTGTGATGATACCTCCCGAGTTCGAGCGCATTCAGCGGGAGGGCGGGGCAGACGGCCTGATCGGGTTTATGATATACCCGGCAATGACCGTGTGGATGGAGGAATCGGGCCTCCCTTGGACCGTATTTTGCGAGGGTGGAAAAGATCGCTATGTGGATCTCGATTATACGGGCATGGTTCGTGATTCGCTCAAACGCCTGACTGACCTCGGCTGTAATACGGCAGGGCTCATGATTCCGCCGAGTATGCCAACCGCCAATTTTTTGGAGCAGGTGGATGCAATTTCGGAGGAACTTGGCATTAAGGTGAACTACGAATGGATCCTTGTTTCCATGGAGGGACAGGAGCAAAGCGGTTACGATCAACTGGCCGCGCTCTGGGAGCTCAAGCAGCGCCCGGAAGGACTGGTGGTGTTTCCAGACCGCATGGCACGCGGCGTGGTGTCGGCCATACTGGAAAAGCGAATAAAGGTTCCCGGTGAACTTCGGCTGGTTTTACACCGCAATGCGGAGCTCCCTTATGTTGTTCCGATGCCCTGCGATTGGCTCGAGGTCAGCGTGAGTAGGATCGCAACGGCCCTGATGGATAATTTGGAGGCACATTGGGCCGGCCAATCGGTGCCCAATCAGACCCTTCCATTGCGTTTGGTAAAAGGCATGAATTGAATTCAGGTCGGGTGGCGTAGGTGATTGTATGCATACCGTATGACTTACTGTCATGGATAAGTTTCTCCAGATGTGTCGGTGAATGAACACCCCGCAACGGATCACTTTCCCCAACGGCTTCGCTTTTGAACTGCAGATTGAGGCCGGCTGTTTTCTTGGCCTTGGCAACGTATCCTATCGCGGCACGTCGCTGAGGTCTGCGCGCCTGCCGTGGACAATCTACACCGAGAGCGAAGGCGTTGACGCCGCCGTGCGCTTCGAGACTTTTTCCCTGCAGAAGGTGTGCAAGGAAGCCGATGGAGGCGTCTCGCTCGTGCTGCGCTCGAAGGGAAGCTGGATGCCGCGTGCGCAGGAGGCGGACGCCATGGGCGAGGCTCGTATCAAAACCCGCCGCGTGGACACACCCGAGGCGGTATTCACGTGGAGCTTCCGCCCCGTCGTTGAGAAAATCTACGAGAATGAATGGCACGGTCTCGCCATGAAGATCGGTTATGAGTGCGCCGATGCGCCCATCCATTGGCTGATGGAAGTAGCCACTTGGGAAATCGGTGGCGAGGCTGCGGGGGCGACGCTTATCCAGCAGGACGTCTCGACGGTCCAGCTGGAACAGGAGACGACCGTCGACGGCGCCTACTCGACCATCGAGAAATTTTTCACCGACGGGTGGGGTGGCAGCTACCCCATGGACATGATGCCGCGCGCCGCCGGCGCGGGGATCTGCGACTTTCAATCCAAGGGGAATCTTGCGCTGTGCCTCTTTGCCGAAAATCCCGGCATGACGCGGGTGCGCATCGACAAATTTGCCGGTGAAAACGTCATCCATCATCTGGATCGTGCCTATTTCGGACTCGGCACCAAAGTGCAGTCGCCCGAGCGCAAGTTGGTCGTTTTTCAGGCGTCGCAGCCGCTCAAACGCTACGAGCGCCGCAACCTCTGGCTCGACTGCTTCATGGAGGTGCGTCGCCGCATCCTCGGTCAGTATGGCTTTAAATTGGAAATCCCCGAACCGTGCAGCGGCGGTCACCTGTGGGACAAGGACCTGAAGGAGCGCATGGACAAGTGGCTCGATCCGCTTGAGCACGACATGCCTGAGTATGCCCGCCTCGGGTATAAACAGGCGTTTATCCACGGCGTGTGGGATAGCATTACCTCCGATCCGAGTCCGGAAATCCCGGGCAATATCTGTTGCCCCTACACCTTCACGTTTGCCGAGGCCTTCGGTGGTCCGAAGCGAATGAAGAAGCTCAACGACGCCGCGGCAAAGAACGGCCTGCGTCTGATGCAATGGTTCTCGTTCCACCTCTCCCGATGCGCGCCCATCTGGAAAAAAAATCCCGATTGGGTGCTCAAGGAGGCCAACGGCGATCCTTGGGACGGCAATTATGGTTCGCTCTGGAGTGGCCGCGTGCGAAGCGGTTTTGGTGACTGGTTCAAAAACCAGATTTTGGACGTCAACACCGACACCGGTATCGCCGGCATCTTCTGGGATTCCTACCAAAACCTTGGCGTGACTTGCATCGATTGGGGCTCTCCCGACAAGGCGCCGCAGGCGGATGAGATTTTTCGAATGCAGGCGGAATTGCAGCGCAAGGGCTTTAGGCAGCGCGTCGAGGTTGTGACGATCTTCGGCGTCAGCCAGGTCGCCACTTTTGGGTTCGAAAGCGACAAATTCCGTCGCCGCCTGTGGGACGATTTCGTCAAGGGCGACCAGGCGTTCGCCCTCATCGACAACAGTCCTGCCTTCTTCAGCGGCAAGAAAAGTCATGTCGGGCCCGACCGGTTGAGCCCCGAACGCTATTTCTGGATGGTCGCGCATCGATCGGTGCCCGGCATCAACGCCGATCCGTGGGAACTCGGTGGCGCCAAGGATCGTTTGCCCGGCGGCGATCAGGCCGAGGCCTATGCTCGCGTGAACCACCTTTATAATCGTCTGGTCCCGCGCATGGACCGCCCGCGCCTGCAGGAAAACGGTACGCATGTCATCTGGCATGATGCGGAAGGAAGGCCTTCCGTCATCTGGGCATTCAAGGATGTACCGGCACCGACTGGCGCATTGATCGATGCAGAAACGAGCAAGCCCGCAGGCGCCATGCTGAAGGGCGGCTGCGTCTACACGTTCTGATCCGCCTGATCGGTCCCCACTCATAAATTTTATGAAGATCGTCTGTCTCGGTGATTCGCTTACCGGCCCCACGCCCGGAGCCCGCTATCTGGATAAATACATCAAGTGGTCCGACCTCCTGCAGATCGGGCTCGATGCCGCCTTCGGGGAGGGGCGCATCGAGGTGGTGAACCAAGGCAAGGCTGGGGAGACTTCCGCCGGTGTATGCGCGGCATTGGAGGAACGCCTGCTTAGACACTCCCCTGATGTCGTCGTCCTGCTCATCGGTGCGAACAATTTCGGGCACAACGCTCCGCGCGAAGAGGCCTCGGTCCGTCTGCGCGCCGATTTGCGCGAGATCGTGCGATGCGCGCAGGCTGCGGGCATTCGTGTGCTGTTGCTCCAATATCCCGTTCCTCGAGCGGAGGTGATGGACAAGGTCTGGACTCACTGCGACGCGGGCAACCCGGTCGCGGATGAAGTGGCCGCCGAGACAGGTGTGTCGGTGTTGAATTTGCGGACGGCTTTTGACGAGGCGGCGAAGACTTGTTCGCTGGCCAGTCTGGCGAGCCCGGTGGATGGCATTCACCTCAACCCCGGTGGCGAAATCGTGCTCGCCCGCACCGTGCTGGCGAAGTTGCGCGCGCTTGGCTGGCCCGCGACCTGGCCCGGTGTCATCGGATGAGCGTTTCTGGACCATTGGAATCCGGTCGATTGCGTGTGAAATGGGTTTGCAAGCGACGGCCGATCCAATTCGGGAATAAGAATCTCGCCTTTGGAATGACCTTAGGTTGTTCGTGAACTCTTTTCAAAATCGCCTGATATTATGAAAACTGCCCCTTGCGTGTGTCGACTGTTGCTGATGTTGGCCGGAATGTGCATCGTCAATGCCTCCACCCGTCCGGAGGCGCAGATCGTGGGTATCGGGCGCATGGCGGTTGCGCCCGTGCTTGATGGACGGCTTGATGACTGGCCGGCCGATGCGACCACTATCCTCCTCGGTGAGGCAGCGAATACGCTGTCTCGTCCGGCCAAGTGGGAAGGGACGCGGGATATTTCGGGTGCGGTGCACCTTGCTTGGGATGCGACGTTCCTTTATTTTGCGGCGGAGGTGGTGGACGACAAGCTCATGCAAGCCGCCGCCACCGGCGCGGAACCATGGGCAGGCGACTCGATGGAGCTGTTTTTCAACGTGCATCCCGGCGAACAGCGCAAAACCGGATTCTGGCAGGTTGCACTCGTGCCTCCGCTCGTTCCCGGTGCGAAGCTGGCCGTGCTGTGCCCGCAAGGCGATTTTGTGGAGGTTGAGGGCACAGCCAAGACCCGGGCCAACGGTTACACCCTTGAGTGTCGTATCCCTTGGAAAAATCTCGTGGGCTTCAACCCGACGGAGGGGGCTGCGCTTGGCTTTCAGGTCATGCTCAACGACCGTGACGGCAAGGGTCGCAAGTCGCAGCTTTGCTGGTATCCATCGGCCGTCACCTATGTGTATCCGCTTGATATGAACGTGCTGCATTTGGGTGTGACGGGGGCGGGGTTGATCGGTCCGCCCCTGTTAGTGGGGCCGTCGTCGGCGATCATTACCAATCCGAAGCAGGCCGCCTTTTCAGTTCTGACTGCGGTGCCCGGTGCAGCGTCCGTGCGCATCAGCCTTGAAGGAGCCGAACCGTTGGTGCTGCCGCTGGAAAAATCCGGGGAGCATCTCGCGGTGGCAGCAGGCGCATTTCCGATTTCGGCAAGGGAAGGGAAGGCCGATTTCACCGCCACGGTGCTGGCGACGGACGGCGGAGTCCTTGCGGAGCGGCGTTTCCAAACCGAGCTGGCTGGCAGGCGTTACGTTGAGATGCTTGCGCGGTTAAAGGTGGTGCAAAGTCGGTTGAAATCGCCCGCCCTGACCGCAGCCGACCCGGCGGCGCTCGCAGGCTTGGGCTTCTGGGTGCAGCGCACCGCCGCCTTGGCGGCCAACGAGGCGCGTCCGGAGGCGGTGCGGGCGCCCATGCTGGATCAGATGCTGGTCGAGTTGAAAGATATCGCCGGCGCGCTCGACCAGTTGGAGCAGGGCAAGAATCCTTATGCAGGGCGCACGGGATCGTTCGTATGCGCGTATCGCTCGCCATTGACCGGAGATTTTCGTCCGCACTCGCTTTATGTGCCGCCATCCGATCAGCCGCAGAAACCGCGTCCGCTGATCGTTGTTTTACATGGGATATTCGGGGATGACCGGCACCTGTTCCAGCAACTCGCGGCGGTGCGCAACCTAGGAGCGATTGTTTATCAGGCGGCGTCCTACCGGCAGTTTGACTGGGCGGACATATCGGCGGCGGAGACGTGGGCGGGGCTCGACCAAGTGCTGGCCGAGTACGCGGTGGACCATGACCGGATATATCTGATCGGCCATCACATCGGCGGACGAGGAGTCCTGCAGTTGGCGATGGACCGGCCCGATCTGTTCGCGGCCCTGGCCCCAATGTATCCGGGCATCGACACGAAGCCCGCCTATGCGGCGCTCCGGCTTTATCCGCAGTATTACGAACAGGCCGCCTTGGGGAATCTTATCCCCGCTCCCATTTACAAGACACCTCCGGCACCCGCACCCCTGACCGATCCGTTGGAAAAAAAGATTATGGAAATGCTTTCGCTGGCCACGCGGGCCGAGAACATCGCCGCGTTGCCAATCCGCCTCGTGCATGGCGAGGCGCAGCCCGATGCGGCGGCGGAGCGGCTGGCGTTGCTGGCGCGCTTGCAGACGCTGGGCGCCCAGGTTGCCGTGCGTCATGAGATCGGTGCCCAGCATGGCAATCAGCCCACCGAATTGGACGAGCCGGAGTTTTATCGCTGGCTGCTGGATCAGCGTCGTCCGCCAGCGCCGCAGACCTACTCGTTCACGGCAACCGGGCTGCGCGACAATGCCGCTTGGTTGACGCGCATCGATGCGTTGACCTCTCCGGTCGAGCCGGGCCGGGTGAAGGTCGTTCGTGACGGCAAAAAACTTACGATCACCACGACAGGTGTGTCGGCGTTGTCGCCGCTTTTGAAGGGCGGGGAAAAGGTTGCTCTCGTCATCGACGGGCAATCCCTGCCGGACATCGGAACGGATGCGTCGCTGATGAGGGATGCCGACGGAAAGTGGAGTCGTGGAAGCGTGCCGATGACCGACAAGCATCACGGGTTGTCCGGCCCGATCGACGATTTCCAATTCGGGCGTTTCATTTACATTTATGGAACTCTAGGCGCCGCCGAGGAGACGACCGCGCTGGAGAAAGCGACGCGTAAACTCGCCAATCGCGGGTTGGGTACTGATTTCACTGTGAAAGCGGATCGCGATCTTACGGACGAGGATCGGGCAAGTGCGAACCTCGTGCTCGTGGGCACGCCTCAAACGAACGCGGTCCTTGCGAAGATCGCCGGAAAGCTGCCCTTGAAATGGGATGGCGGATCGTTGCGGATCGGGGAAACTAGCGTCACGGGTCCGGGGGCAGGCGCGTGCATGATTTATCCGAATCCGGAGACGGCCGGCCGCTATGTCGTGATTATTACCGCAGCCGACGATTCTGGCTACAAGGTGTGGGCTGAACGCGCCGGTGTGGATTATGTGCTGGTTCATGGAGCGCCGGTTGGGGGAACGACAGAAATTGCAATAGAGGCGCACGGATTGTTCGACAATCATTGGAAGTATGATCCGACTCTGCTATCGAAACCGGAGACGACTCAATAGAAGGTGTTTTTACGTGCATTTAGAAACGATCAAAGCAGCGTGGATTTTCACGCAATTCGAGCCACAAGCCGCTTCTCGGGCATGCGCTTCCCATCGCCTTTCCAAAGGTTGTCCCGTTTATCGTAAACCCCGCATGAATGGTTGTGCTCCTTTTCGTCTTTCCTCATCCGCATTTTTGCCTTCTAGGCGACTCGTTTTTTTGACCTTTTTTTGTCTGTGGTGGGGACTTTCTTTTTTGCAAGGTGCTGCGCCTGTGTCCGCCGATAATCCCGTGAAGGTCAGTGTCGTAGACCGGTTCTACGATCCGAACCAGCCGGAGAATACTCCATACCTGCTCAAGATGATGCAGGAAGATCCAAATCTTAAGATCAATAAGTGGAGCGGGCTGAGCCTGCCGGGCGGCGGGGGGCGTGCGACTCTTATCATGTCCATCGCCGGTCGGACCTCGCCGGATATCATGGACTCTTTCTTTCACGTTATTCGGAATGACATCGATCAGGGGTTTCTTTACCCGCTCAATGAGTGGATTGGCGACGATCTCGACGGCGACGGCGAGGTCAGCATAGCCGAGGCGAAGTGGAAGGGTTGGAAGGATGTGCCCGAACTGTGGCGCAAGGTTGCGACCAAGAACGGCAAGATATATGGCCTTCCTCAGCCTGGAATATCGACGATGGGCGTGCTGTTCCGAACCGATCTTGTTCGCAATGCCGGTCTCGATCCCAACCATCCGCCCGCGACGTGGGAGGAGTTTTACCGCTGGTGCATGATATTGTCGGATCCCGGACGTCCGGTGCCGGGTCGAGTTTATAATCAGGGACAGAAGGCGATCGCCATGGTGCCTTTCGGTTTTACCTGGCTCCCATGGGTGCAGTCTGCCGGCGGCGAACCCATCATTCAGGTGCGCACCGATCCTCGCACCGGCACGGCTCATTTTTTTCCGCTGGAGGAGAAATCATTCCTTCTGCCGGACGGCACGGATTTGTCCAAGATCAAACCCGAATATCGTGCCAATTTTGACTCGCCGGAGGCCATCAAGGCCACCGACTTCTATCATCATTTACGCTGGGGAAAATGGATTGTCGATCCTGTGACGGGCGATCCGGTGAGTCTTGATGATGATGCTGTCGCGGCGGGGTCAGTATCGGTGGGTGGACGCATGGTGCATTTTGATCCCGCTGATGTGCAGCACGGTGTCTCCCGTTCGCATCTTGGCTCCCGCGACACTGATCCGCTGCAACTGCTCGGCCGCGGAGAAGTGGCGATGCTGACTTGGTTTGTTACCAACTTGGTATACTCGGGGAGCCAGTCCGGGCTCAATCCTGACTTGCTCAGCTGGTTTCCTTTTCCGGCGAGCTCGGCTACCACGTCTCCCGTGGTTCAGTTGCAGAGGCATTATGCCGCGATGGCGGTGAATGTCGGTCTGCGTTCCAAGGCTGAGCGGGACAAGGTCTGGAAGGTCATGACCGGTATAACCACCTCGCAGGCGCGCGACGAGGAAGCGCGCAAAATGGTCGCCTTTGGTCTCTCTCGGTTTGTCCACCCGAAGATGCTCGAGCACCTGGGCTACGAGGATTACATCCGCAACATTCCCGAAGCGCTGCGCGATGTCTATAGACGCATCGACTCGGGTGAGGTGAAGAGTTTCACCGAGCCTTATCAGGGCTTCTGGACGACGATGGACGGCGCCATCAATCGCGAGGTGTTGGGTATCGTCATCTCGCAGAGCGGGGAAAATTTCGACTACCGTTCCGCGCTCCACGAGGTCAACCGCAAGGCTAACAGTGGCGTCATGTTCGCCCGTTCTCGGGCCGAGTTAGACGAGCACCGCGGCACCGCGCGCATCGTCTTCGCGGTCATCGCCATCGCGTTTGTGGGTATGTCCGTGATGATCGTGCGCTCTATGTTTCAGCGCCGCGCAAAGGTGGCGGCCGTTTCTGGCATGGTGGACAATCCCTACTTGCCTTGGCTACTTCTCCTGCCGGCTCTTGTTTTGATCGGCCTCTGGGGTTACTATCCCCTCGTCCGTGGTCTGGTGATGGCATTCCAAAATTTCCGCGTGGCAGGGGGAAGCGTGTTTGTGGGGCTGGACAACTTCATTACTCTGGCTTTGGACCGCAGTTTCTGGGCGAGCATGGGGACGACCGTCTATTACGCGACGCTCACAATGGCCATTTCGTTCACCGCGCCGATTGTGCTGGCGATCATGCTTTCCGAGGTGCCGCGTGGTAAGATTTTATACCGCACCCTGTTCTTTCTGCCGCAGGTCACCAGCGGTCTCGTTATAGCCCTGTTGTGGAAGCTGATGTTCGACCCTAGGCCGAACGGCATCTTCAACCAGATGATTTCGATCTTTAACTACATTCCCGGCGTCAACATCCATCCGCAGGTCTGGCTGGAGGATCCCAAGTTGGCGATGCTGTGTGTGATTCTCCCGGGTGCGTGGGCCAGCGCCGGCATGGCCAGCCTTATTTATCTGGCCGCGCTCAAGAGCGTGCCGGAGGATACCTACGAGGCCTGCGAGATCGACGGAGGCGGCATCTTGGTTAAGCTGCGCCACATCACCCTGCCGGTGCTGCTGCCGCTCATCATCATCAATTTCCTCGGCGCTTTCATCGCCACGTTCCAGAACATGGGCAACATCTTCCTGCTCACTTTCGGAGGTCCCGGAGAAACGACCATGGTTGTGAGTATGAAAATCTGGATCGAAGCCTACAACAACCTGCGCTTCAGCATTGCCACCTCCATGGCGTGGATTGTGGGCGCGTGTTTGATCAGCTTTACCTTCCTGCAGATGCAGCTTCTTAAACGGGTCGAGTTTCGTCGAGCCAAGGACTAATCGCCATGCCTATCCTGTCGACAATCGGAAACAAAACTTGGTCGCAGAAGTGCTTCGTTTGGCTCCTCTATGGCATGTTGAGCATCTTCGGCGCCTCCATGGCGGTGCCGTTCCTGATCATGCTGACGAGTTCGATGTCGAACTCGTTCGACTACGACCGCTATTCCATCCTACCACGGTCGTTGTGGTCGGATTCGGATCGTTTCATGAAGGGCGTGCCTTTTTTCAGGGATGCAGGTCGCGTCGCTCTTTTCCCCGCCGCCCCGGTGCAGTGGACTACTTGGCGGGCGATCGGTCTCGACACCAAGGGGGTTGATCGCCTCGCGCATAGCTATTTGGACGCCGATGATCGACAGCTCGCCTTCTGGCGCCTACAGGCGGCCGATTACTCCGACTTTGCCCTTCATCATCCTTTGGACGACACGCAAGCGACGTTTAATAATGAGAACGCCTCAGCGTTCATTTTACGGAGATATGTGAAACTCGCGACAGACTTGGATCCGCCCGTCGCCGCCCTGCGCCGAGGCCAAAGGGAAAAGGCCGCTCTTGCGCTCCTTTCCGAGGCTTGGGGGGTGCCGTTTGAGAACTATATTGCCATCCGTTTTGACCGCGAACGCGGGTTTCCTCTCGGCCAGCAGTCGTGGGCGCCGTCCACCAGCGAAAAGTGGAATGATTTCAACGTCATGCGCTTTGCCCTCCAGCATGGCGCCTGCACGCCCGGCGTGCTGTCGGCTTGGCGCGATTTTTTGGCGAAGCACGACTATCCGGACACCGACATCGAGCGGCTGACCACGCTCCCGAAGGACGCCTCGGAGAAGGATAAGGCGCTCTGGGGTGAGTTTGCCCGTTGGAACGCACCGCTGTCGCCCGTCATCCCCTATTCGCTAAGTCCGGTTTGGCAGGCGTATTTGAGCAGCGATGATATTCGCAAGCTGCTGAAGCTGACAGACGGCGAACGCTTCGACATCGCCCGCTACAACCAGCTTGCCGGCACGAGTTACGCACGCTTGGAGGACACTCCTTTCCCTCTGCCGACGGAGGGCTTCGCCGGGCTTCAGCCTGTCTGGCAACGTTTCATCGAGACGCAGTATCCGCTGCGTCTGCTCATCCTTGACGTTACCCCGGACATGAAGGCGCGCTACGCGGACTTCTTGGCTACGACTTACAAGAGTATCGGCACTCTGAATAAACAGCTAGGCACGGACTATCGCGATTGGGTGGAAGTGCCGCTGGAGCGGACCATGCCTCCCGCCAGCGTCAACGATGTTCCTAGCCTTCGCCAAGTCTGGGTTTCCTTTGTCAAAGGACTGCCCGCTGCCGAGCGTCACCCTACGTCGGCCAACGCGTCGTATCAGGCTTTGTTGAAGGCGAAATACGGCACACTCGACGCTCTCAACGCGGCCTATGGCTGGAAACTCGCCCATTGGGAGGAGGCCCAACTGCCCTTGGACAAGGCCTACGCCGTCACCTACTCTAATCACAAACTGGCCCTCGCTCTGGAGCCCGCCCTTTTCAACTACCGCACGATTCTCAGCTTCCTCGTCGATCAGGGCAACTCGCTCCCCGTCACGCTGTGGCTGATCATCCTGAGCATCGTCTCCTCGCTCACGGTCAATCCCATCGCCGGCTACGCCCTCTCTCGCTTCAACCTCAAAAGGAAGGACAGGATCATCCTGTTCTGTCTGGCGACCTCGGCCTTCCCGGCGATGGTCAGCGCAATCCCCGGCTACCTGCTCATGCGCGACCTAGGGTTGTTGAACACCTTCTTCGCCTTGGTGCTGCCCGGAGCGGCCAGCGGCATGAGCATTTTCATCCTGAAAGGTTTCTTTGACTCGCTTCCGCAGGAACTTTACGAGGCCGCCACCATCGACGGGGCCCGAGAATGGCAGATATTCTCTTTTGTCATCATCCCGATGGTTACGCCCATCCTCGCGATCAATGCTCTTAACGCCTTTATCGCCGCCTACGACGGCTGGGCTTGGGCGCTGCTCATTTGTCAGGACAAGAGCATGTGGACCCTTTCCGTCTGGCTTTATCAGGCCAACACCTGGTGGGCGGGTTCGCCTTGGGTAACCACCGCCGGGTTTGTGGTGACTTCCATCCCGACCTTGATCGTCTTCCTTTTCTGCCAGAAAATTATCATGCGTGGCATCATCGTGCCCTCCATGAAATAACCTCTATCCATCTCTCCACATGGCCACCGTCAAAATCGAAAACCTCGTCAAAATTTATCCTGATGGCAGCGGTCCCGGCGTGAAGGTCGTGCATGGCATCGATCTGGAGGTTCGCGACCGCGAGTTCATGGTGCTGGTCGGCCCTTCCGGCTGCGGCAAGTCCACCACGCTGCGCATGATCGCGGGCCTTGAGGAAATTTCGGGCGGCACCGTCTCGATCGACGGACGGGAAGTGAACAACGTCCTGCCGAAGGACCGCGACATCGCCATGGTCTTCCAGAACTATGCGCTCTACCCCCACATGAGCGTGTATGACAACATGGCCTTCGGTCTCAAACTGCGCAAATTTCCAGCCGCCGAGATCAAGGCCCGCGTGAAGGAAGCCTCGGCCATGCTCGGATTGGACGCCTACCTTGATCGCAAGCCCAAGGCGCTCTCCGGTGGACAGCGCCAGCGCGTGGCCGTCGGTCGCGCCATCGTGCGCAAACCCAAGGTTTTCCTCTTCGACGAGCCCCTTTCCAACCTCGACGCCAAGATGCGTGTCACCACTCGCGCAGAGATTTCCAAGCTCCACGCGCGTCTTGGCGCGACGATGATCTACGTCACGCACGACCAGGTCGAGGCGATGACCATGGGTGACCGCATCTGCGTGATGAAGGACGGCCATATCATGCAGGTCGCCGAACCGCTCGCCCTCTATAATCATCCGGTAAACATGTTTGTGGCCGGCTTCATCGGCAGTCCGCCGATGAATTTTATGCGCGGCAAGCTCCGCAGGGCCGATGGCAAGGTGCAGTTCGTTGAGGACAACACGGTCGCTGCTCCCGCGATCATCACGCTGGATGAGCGCTTGGCCACCCTCGGCGCCGGCCATGTAGACAAGCCTGTCGTGTTCGGTGTGCGGCCGGAAGACGCGTTGGACACTCAGACGCTTGCGCATGCCTCTCCGTCCCAGACGATCGAGGTTCTGGTTGAGGTTTCCGAGCCCATGGGAGCGGAAACGTTTCTCTATCTCACAACTGGCAGTTCATCGTTCATCGCCCGCGTTCGCCCCACGGACCAGTTCGAGGCCGGCCAGCGGGTGCGCATCACCTTCAACTTGGACAAGGTTCACCTCTTTGACGGCGTCACCGAGCAGGTTTTAAAGTAAGGCATCGTGACCGCGCCTGCCCATTCCTTTGTCGTCCGACTCGTCGCTGGCAGCCATCAACATATCGTTTTCTTCGGTACAAGCCTGACGGCGGAAGGCGCTTGGGTGCCTCAGGTGCTGGCGGCTTTGCAGGAACGTTTCCCAGGGCAGGTTTCCTTTTCAAATGGAGCGGAGCCGGGCATGCATTCCCGCTGGGGGCTTGAAAACCTCGAGGGGCGTGTTCTGGCGCATGCTCCTGATGTGGTGTTCATCGAGTTTTCGGTGAATGACGCCTGTGCCCGCTTTGGCATCACCATGGAGGAAGCCCGCTCCAATCTTGAATCCATGCTTGATCGCATCCGCGCGCGGCATCCCGATTGCAAAGTGATCCTGCAGGTGATGAATCCAGTGCTCGACCGCCCTCTCGGCCATACCGGGCATCGTCCGCACCTCGACCATTATCAGCAGGGCTATCGTCAGATCGGCCGCGAGCGCGGATTGCTCGTCATCGATCACATGCCGGCCTGGAGCAGTTTGCTCGAGCGTGACTTGAATGCTTTTCGGACATGGGTGCCCGATGGCCTGCATCCGCAGGCCGAGGGATATGCACAGCTGGTCACACCCGAAATCTTACGCCGGCTGGGCGTGAGCAGACGCGAGTCTAACGAGTAAGCGTGAGCTGGTGACGGCCGGGTGCGAAGGTCAGGGGTTGAGTCTTTGAGTAGCCGGGAGGAGGCATAAACGTGGCGTGTGCCCCGTTGGGCACGAGCAACTGGATGCGGAGTTCGTCCGCACCCAGATCCCATCGGATGGATGTTTCCCCAAAGGCCGTTTGCAGGCGGGCTTCGGCCCACGTGAGCGAGCCACCGGGATGCGGACGAAAGATGATATGGCGATAGCCCGGCTCGGCGGGATCGAGGTCGAGGCCCGCCACGGTGCGATACATCCATGCGCCGACCGCGCCGTAGGCGTAGTGGTTGAAGGAGTTCATGTCCGCGCTCTGGAATCCTTTTTGAGGAGACCAGCCATCCCAGCGCTCCCAGATGGTGGTGGCGCCGTTCTTCACGGGGAAGAGCCACGACGGATACGTCTCTTGTTCCAGAAGCTTGTAGGCGGTGTCGAGGTGGCCGTGGCGCTCGAGCACGTCGAGCAGGTAGGGCGTGCCGACAAATCCGGTGGCAAGATGGAATTTGCGCTCTTTCAAACTGCGGACCAGAGTCAGGGCGACGGTCGCACGGTGCGCTTCTGGCACGAGATCGAAGTGGAGCGCGAGCACATGCGAGGTCTGGGTGCCGGAGGCGATCAGGCCTTCTCCGGTAAGGTAGCGGCGTTGAAAGGCGGCGACAACCTCGGCGCGCCACGCGGAATAAACCTTCGCATCGTCGGCATGGCCGAGCACGGCGGCGATGCGAGCCATCAGATCGAGATCGTAGGCGAGGAAGGCGGTGCCGATGATCTCGGAGGGCGTGGAGCCTCTCCAGTTGTCGTGCCCGTCGAGCGCGAGCCAGTCGCCGAAGCCGGCCCATTTTTCAAGATCGGGGTGGGCGCGGATATAACCGAGGCACCGTTCCTTTTTCTGGTCGTCGAACCACGCCTTCAGCGAGGTATAATGATCGGCGAGGATTTTCGTGTCACCGTAGCAAAGATAGATCGTCCACGGGCAGATGATCGTGGCGTCGGCCCACGCGGGGCCGCCGTCGAGCGTGCCTTTGCCCATCGAGGCGTCAGGGGCGAATGGAGGGATAGAGCCACCGGGAAGCTGGGAGTCGCGCAGGTCCTGCGTCCACTTGTGGAAGAATCCACGCACGTCGCGGTTGAAGCAGGCGGTGCGGACAAACACTTGGGCGTCGCCGGTCCATCCGAGGCGTTCGTTGCGCTGCGGGCAGTCGGTGGGAATTTCGAGGAAGTTGCCCTTCTGTCCCCACACGATGTTGCTTTGGAGCTGATTGAGCAATGGATGCGAACAGGCGAAATGGCCGGTCGCGGGGACGTCCGAATAGAGCGCGATTCCGACCAGGCTCAGAGGCTGTTTCTCGCCCAACCAAGACACCTCTGCATAGCGAAAACCGTGAAACGTAAAGCGCGGTTCCCATGTTTCGGGGCCGCCGCCTTTGCAGGTGTAGTAATCGGTGGAGACCGCATCACGGAGGTTCTCGTAGTAGGGGGCGCCATCGGTGTTGAGCACTTCGGCGTGGCGGAGCTTGATAGTGGTGCCCGCGGGCGCCTCGATGCTGAGACGGACACGTCCCGAGAAGTTTTGGCCGAAATCGAAAAGGCGTGTGTTGGCCGTCTTCGCGGGCAGCAGGGTGGGGGCGATTTCCTCGTGCCGCTTCACTCCCGGGCCGGGTGATTCGACGAGGATGAGGTTGGCGGAGGGTGCCTCGACTGGCGTTGCGGGGAGCCAGGAGGAGTCGTCGTAACCGGGTGAGGACCATGCGCCGAGTTCGAGCCGGGCGTCGTAGGTTTCGCCCTGCATGAAATCGTTTTCGAGGATCGGGCCTTGGGTGACTTTCCACGTGGCGTCGGATGCGATCTGCAGCACTCGACCGTCGGTCAACGTGATCTCGAGCTGGGCGAGCAGGCGGGGGCGGTCGCCGTAGTTCTGCCGCTGGAGCCATCCGATGTGGCCGGAATACCACCCTTCGCCGAGAATGGCGCCGAGGGCGTTTTCTCCCTCGGTGAGGAACGAGGCGACGTCGTAGGTCTGGTAGTGCAGGCGGAAGCGGTAGTCGGTCCAGCCGGGGGCGAATACGAGGTCGCCGACGCGACGGCCGTTGAGTTCGCATTCGTAAAGGCCCAAGGCGGTGACGGCGAGACGGGCCGAGGCGACAGGACCGGGGACGATGAAGGTCTTGCGCAGGTGGGGCGCGGGGGCCGAGCTGTGTTTGCCGCCGCCGTGCGAGGCGGCGATCCAGGAGGCGAGGGTAAAGGCGTGGTGGGTGGACATTGTTTTATATGGAGGGCAGATGGCGTCCTTCTCAACCTTGATTATCCTGCCAGAGATGAAGAATGTCCCGCCATGCCGCTCCCCGTCCTAAGCGAAAGCACTGCTTCGGGAACCGTGTCGGTGTCGGTTCATAGGTGAAGACGGCGTTGGCATGATGTGATTATTCGCGCCACGTCGCACCGATTTCCGGAAGGCCTTCGATGGGGCGGGCATAGATGTAGGCATGCACTTCGACTTGGGCAAAGGGAGCCTCCAACGGGACCGCTTCCCGACGGTAGAGACCTTCGGCAATACTTTCAAAAGCGTCGAGGCGAACGAGCGTGGCGGCGTCAATTCCCCAGACTTCGCCGGTCACGCCTTCGAGGTCGGTCGGATCGGCTGCCATGCCGGGATAATCACCGAGGTCGTAGAGACGAAACCCCGGAACGGTGCGCGCCTCGCCGACGTAAGTTTGGCCGGCGAGATGGCGGTGGTTTTTGCAGCCGCGCTTGAGTGTGCCGTAAACGAAGATGCGTTTCATCGCAGGCCGGTGGAGTGCAGGGAACGTGCCTTCAGTCGGCGGGTTTCATCACTTCGATCACGACGGTGGTGATGTTGTCTTGGCCGGAGTTCTCCAATGCTTGCTCAACGAGGCGGCGGGCGGGGGATTGATCGGCGCGCTCGGAGGGCGGCGTTGTTCGGATGATTTCCTCGATGTGATGATCCCAGAGGCCGTCCACGAGGCCGTCGGAGCAGATGACAAAACGATCTCCGGGGCGGTAACCAACCGCGCCGATTTGCGGGTCGATAAACTGGTTGCTCGCGCCGAGGGCTTGGTGGAGGACGTTGCGACGCGGATGGGTGCGGGCTTCGCGCTCGTTGAGCTGGCCGGCGCGCCGCATCCAGCCGACTTGGCTGTGGTCGTGGGTGATTTGGTTGAGTCCGCCTTCTTTCGGCAGGTAGTAGATACGGCTGTCGCCAATGTGGGCGAAATACATCCATTCGGGGGAAAACCAGCATAGACTGAGCGTGGCCCCCATGCCGGCGCATTCCTCGTAGGACTGGCCAAGCTTGAGCAACTCGTGGTGGGTGTCCTCAAAAAGCTCCGCCAGCAAATCCTGGAAATCGCTCGCCATGCCGCGGGCCGACAGACGGTAACCTTTGGGCATGAGCTTGGTGATCTTGTCGATGGCGATGCGGCTGGCGAATTCGCCGGATTGGGCGCCTCCCATGCCATCGCTCACGGCGAAAACGAAATCGGATGACGCCGTCGATCCTTCGCCCGTTTTTCCCAGATAACGGACCTCGTGGCCGTCGAAGGTCAGGCCGAGGAAGGCGTCTTCGTTATTCGATCGGATGCGGCCTTTGTCGGTCAAGCCGGACCAGCTTAAACAAGGCGAGACGTTTTTTTTTGCGGAAGAATGGGGAGGCATAGAACGGAAGCCGGCGGGAAAATGTGTCAGGAGTAGAAATGAGATTTGCTCATATTTGATCAAAGGAGGGAAGTCTTTGGACAAAATTGCACACGGAGTTCAGCCGGTTTGTTCGGGCGGGTGGTTGCTGCCGTCGAGCAGTGTGGCAAATTCAAAGTCGATGATGCAAAATCGGCCGTCGGAAGTCCGGTAGGTGATATTGCGCATGAAGGCATCGTCGTGGCGAACGCCATAGCGCTCGAGTTCACCGAAGATATCCTTGATGCGTTCGTCACTCAGGTGCTCCACGCGCATCCCGCAGTTGGTGGTGATAAATTTCAGGTTCTCCGGTTCGACTTCCAGCAGGCGTGGCACGAAGTCGCAGCCTTGTTTTTCGAGGTGTTTAAGCACCAAAACCTCATTCTCAAACCGCTCTTTGGCCTGATGGCCGCGAAAGGTTTTGTGAACCCGGCCATCGTAGCCAATACGCACCAAAGCGCGGGCGGTGTCTTTTACCTCGTGCATGGAAGTTGGCCAGACCATCCGCCGAGGGCGGGATTCTGGCAAGGGTGGGTTTTCCCATCAGCTGGACAGGAGCCATCCGTCAAAAAAGGCGAAGACTTCGTCAAGTTACGTTTGCCTCTGGCATGTAAGGTGCTCATACCAGCGCAGAGTTTACACCTATGATTGACGTCGCCAAAGATGTTTTTCACTACGGTGTGAATCCACCTAAACCGACCTAACTCTATGGCTAAATACAAACTGGAATACATCTGGCTCGACGGTTACAAACCCGTCGCGAGCCTCCGCGGTAAGACGCAAATCAAGGACTTTGATAGCTTCCCGAAGCTCAAGGATCTTCCCCTATGGGGTTTCGACGGCAGCTCGACCCAACAGGCCGAGGGCAAAAGCTCCGATTGCGTGCTGAAGCCGGTGGCCGTCTATCCTGACACCACTCGCAAGAATGGCGCCCTCGTGATGTGCGAAGTCATGATGCCCGACGGGAAGACCCCGCATATGTCCAACTCGCGTGCGACCATTGTTGACGATCCCGAAACTTGGTTTGGTTTCGAGCAGGAATATTTCCTTATGCAGGATGGCCGTCCTCTCGGGTTCCCCGAGGGTGGTTATCCCGCTCCCCAAGGTCCTTATTACACCGGCGTGGGCTATGCGGCCGTAGGCGACATCGCCCGCCAGATTGTTGAAGAACATCTCGACCTGTGTCTTGATGCCGGCATCAACCACGAAGGCATCAACGCCGAAGTGGCCAAGGGCCAGTGGGAATTCCAGATTTTCGGCAAGGGCTCCAAGAAGGCCGCCGACGATGTCTGGATGGCCCGCTACCTCCTGCAGCGTCTCTGTGAGAAATACCAGGTGGACGTCGAGTTCCACTGCAAGCCGATTCTCGGCGCCTATAATCAGGCCCTCGATTGGAACGGTTCCGGCATGCATTCCAACTTCTCCACGAAGTTTATGCGCGAAGTCGGCGGCAAGAAATACTTCGAGAAGCTCATGGCGGCGTTCTCCAAGTTCACCGCCGAGCACATCGCGGTTTACGGCCCGGACAACCATCTGCGCCTCACCGGTCTTCACGAGACCCAGTCGATCGACAAGTTCAGCCACGGCGTGGCCGATCGCGGCGCCTCGGTTCGTGTCCCCCACAGCTTCGTCAACAACGGCTACAAGGGATACCTCGAGGACCGCCGTCCTAACTCCGCTGCGAATCCTTACGAGGTTGCCTCCCGCATCCTCAAGACGATCCAGACGGTTCCGACCGCTTAAGTTCAGCGCGATTTATCGCCGCTTTGAAAACCGCGCCGCCTTCGGGTGGCGCGGTTTTTTGTGTCTTAAAACCCAGCCTGGCACCTCATTTTCAACGAGGCGAAAGCAACAGGCAACGTCCGCCACCACTTAGGCTCGCCTCCACCTGTCAATTTGGCATCGGCGAAGAATCTGTCGAATGGGGTGGTTCAGCCCGTAAGCATTGTTTGGGTTCCGCCACCTTACATTAAACGGTTAAACTTTGCGTTTGCCGCGGGCACCGAGGGCGTCTGAATGACCGCTTCTTTTAAATGCATCTCAAGGCGCTCAAGCTTCAAGGTTTCAAGTCATTTGCCGATCCCACTACCCTTCGTTTCGAACCCGGTGTCACCGCCGTGGTCGGACCCAACGGCTGCGGGAAATCCAATATTGCCGATGCCATCCGCTGGGTCTTGGGCGAACAAAGCGCAAAAGCTCTCCGCGGTGGCAAGATGCAGGACGTCATTTTCGAGGGCGTCGATACCCGCAAGCCCGCCCAGTTATGCGAGGTTTCTCTGCTCCTGACCGATTGCGAAAAACAACTCGGCAGCGAGTTTCACGAGATCGAGATCATGCGCCGCGTCCACCGCGACGGGCAGGGCGAGTATTTCTTCAACGGCCAGGCCTGCCGCCTGAAGGACATTCAAAAACTCTTCATGGATACCGGCATCGGCCGCACATCCTACTCGATCATGGCGCAGGGTCAGATTGACCAGATCCTTTCGTCCAAACCCGAGGAACGCCGCGCCGTTTTCGAAGAGGCTGCCGGCATCACCAAATACAAATCCCAGCGCAAGGAAGCTCTCTCCAAGCTCGCGTTGACCGATCAGAATCTCGTGCGCGTGGCCGACGTCGTCGCCGAGATCGGTCGCCAGATAGGCTCTCTCCGCCGCCAGGCGTCGAAGGCGCTTCGTTACAAGAAACTCTCCTGGCGCCTACGCCACCTCGCGCTTTCGCATCATGGTTTTCATCATGCTCAGGTCAGCAGCAGTCTGGCTCAACTTGAGGAACAGGTTGTGCGACTCCGCGCCGCCGCCGAGACGCGCCGCGTGCATCTCCAGCAGCAGCAGTCGGCGCTGGAAGAGCAGAAGACCCGCCGCTCCCTTCTCAACCAGCGCGTGCAGGAAGCCCAGCAGGCGGTGTTCGATCTTCGTTCCGAGAAAGAACAGGCCGAAAATTCCGCCAATCTTTCACAAATCAAACGCTCCGGTCTGATGGACCGCTTGGAATCCTCGCGTGCCAATCTCGGCGAACTCGAGATGCAGCTCCACGAGTTGTCGTCACAGGTGGACACCGGTTCGCAGGATAAGCAGCTCCAGTTGACTCTTCTCGGCGGTTCCGACGCGGTTTTCCAAGATCGCAATCGCGAGCTCGCCGTCGTCGAGGCCGAGTTGTCGAAGTCCGAGCAGGAGCTTCAGCAGACGAAATTCCAGTTGCTCCAGTTTGAGAGCAACGTCGCCCGTCTCCGCACCGATTGTTCCAGCTACGAGGTTGATCAAAAAACCTCCGCGCACCGCCACGAGTCCGTCGTCGGCGAACTGGATCAGGTCCGCCAGCAGCAGTCTTCCGCTGCGCAGCTTGCCGCCGAGCTCAACGCCCGCGTCGAGGAAGCCAACGTTGCCAAGGCCCGAGCCCATCAGGAAACGCAAGACGTGCAGATTCAGATTGGCGATCTTACCAAGGAATTCCGTGAGGCGCAGAAAAAGCTCCAGGACATCGACCGCCAATTGGCCCAGCGCACCGCGCGCCTGAACCTGCTCAAGCAGCTCGCGGAAAAATTCGAAGGCTTCGGCGAAGGTGCGAAGGCCATTCTTCAAGGTCGTTTCGCTCCGGTGCTCGGCGAGGGCAAAGCCACTCCGATCACGCGCGGACTCGAGGTGCAGCCTGCCTACGCGAAGGCCGTCGAGTCGCTTCTTGGTTCCGCCGTGGAGGCCATCAGCGTGGCCGACGTCGCTACCGCGCAGAAAATCCTCTCGCAGCTTGAAACCGAGCAGATCGGCAGCGCCGTGTTGCAGATCGCCAATTTGCGGCAGGCGGTGCACGGGCAGGGTGGTTTGCCTGCTGGTCTGCGTCCCGCCACCGGTGCGTTGCTCAATTTTGACGCCGACCATCCCGCCACCGCCTTGCTCGGCGCGTGTTATGTCGCCGACGATCTCCACGTGTTTCTCGATTTCTGGAAGGCGAATCCCGCCTTTTCGTTCCTCGCCGTCGCCACGCCGAAGGGCGAGGTGGTTGACCGCCGCGGTCTGATCTTCGGCGGCTTCGCCAAGAAGAACAGCAACAGTATCGTCCAGCGCGAGATCGACCTGCGCGAGACGGGCAAGGCGCTCGCCGACGACCAAAAGCAACACGACGATCAGAAGGCGATCATCGACAGTCTCAACACCCGTCTCGCCGAGGCCGAGTCCACGCTCGAAGCCAAGCGCGCCGAAGTGCTCGAAGCCTCCCAGACTCTCGCCACGGTGCAGTCCGAGGAGCGCAACGCCCAGCGTGCCGTTGACGAAATCGGCGTCCGTGCCGCCCGCATGGAGTCGGAGTTGCAGGGCCTCGAAACCCAGCGCAACGAGACGCAGGCCCGCTTTGATCGCGCTCAGACGGCTCTCACCGAGGCCGCCACGGCGGTCGAACAGGGCCGCGTGCGCATCGGCGAACTGGAGACGCGCATTGCGGAATTCCGCACCGACCGCGATGTGAAGCGCGAGACGCTGGCGCAGGCCCGTCTTGAACTTGCCGAGCGCCGCCAGAAGGTCGAAGTCCTCGACCGCGGCATCGCCGACATGGAGCGACGCCGTGCGCAACTCTCGGAGATTCTTGTCCAGCGCCAGCAGGAGATCGAGGTCTGGACCGAGCAGATCGACCAATTGGAGCGGGAAAGCGCCGGCCAGCGCGCCCGCGGCTCCCAAATCGCCGAGACCCTCGTGGTCGCCCAGCAGCAGGTGGAACAGATCAGGGTTGAACTCGTCGAAGTCGAGCGCGAGATCGGTGGCGTCGAGAATGCGCAGGACGGCATCCGCACCGACGCCGATAAAGCCCAGAGCGAACTCAGCCGCTGCGAGATCGCCCTCGCGCAGAACAAATCCCGCGCCCAGTTCATCGAAGAGGACGTGCAGCGAGAGTTCCAGATTCGTGTCGGCCAATACGATTGGCGTGCGCTGCTTTGGCGAGCCGAGGATGATCCGCCCGATCTGAAGACGCTCGACCTCGACGATGACGAGGATGAAACCGAGGCAAAGCTCGGAACACCCGCAGCGGTGATAGAGGTTCAGCCCGCCGAGGGTGAAGCCAAACCGGTCGTGGCCGAGGTGGCGGCGGCGCCTGTCAAACGGCGGAAGAAGAAAGGTCCGAAACCCGATCCGACCGAGGAAGACTTGGTCGCGCTCGAAACCTCGACGAAGTGGGATGACATCAAAGCCGAGATCGACGCCCTGCGCCAGCGACTCGCCGGCATGGGTGCGGTCAATCTCGTGGCGATTGAGGAATACGCCGAACTTAAGCAACGTTACGATTTTTTGCGGGCCCAGAGCAATGACTTGAACAACGCCAAGGCCGCCCTCGTGAAGACGATCGACGAGATCAACGCGACCTCGATGTCGCAGTTTCAGATCACCTTCGACCAGATCAAAAAGAACTTTGCATACACCTTCCAGACGCTCTTCGGCGGCGGTGTGGCCAATCTCGAGTTGGTCATAGCCGACGATATTTTGGAGAGTGGCATCGAGATTACCGCCCAACCTCCGGGCACAAGGCTTAAGTCAATAACACTCCTCTCCGGCGGACAAAAAACACTGACGGCCGTGGCGCTGCTTTTTGCTCTCTACATGGTGAAGCCGTCGCCCTTCTGCTTGCTCGACGAATTGGACGCCCCGCTCGACGAGTCAAACATCGGCCGTTTCACCGATCTCCTGAAGAAGTTTGTGAGCGAGTCTCAGTTCATCATCATTACGCATAACAAGCGCACCGTGTCCGCCGCGCAGGCGATCTACGGTGTGACGATGGAGGAGCGCGGCGTGTCGAAGACTGTTTCGATGCGTTTCAATTCGACCCATGGCGATGGCGAACTTCAGCCGGAAAACATGGCTGAATCCGTGCGTGGAGCTAAATCCGCCGCCGGCGTCTGACCCGAACCGGAACGCACCGCATGGCACTCCCTCAACTCAAACTCACTTGGGGAACCTCGCGGATATTCGCCACGAAGTGGCGCGCCGGTTTATTTGTGCTCTATGATCGTCATCCGGGGAGTGCGAGCCGAGTGCGTTCGAACGAACTGTTGATCAGCTTGCGCGGCTTGTTCGCATGGCTGGGGATGCTGACGCTGGTGGCGTATTTTATGGGCGCGGGCATGCTTTGGCTGGTGCTGGATCGGCGCCCCTATAATTTTGTGGCCTATAAGGACCTCGTGCTGCCCTCGCATTGGTCTCGAATCCAAAAACTGCGCGGCCAGGCGTATATCTCCGAAGGCCTGGATGATCTCCGTAAGCACAAATGGCGTGAGGGGGCGATGAAGCTGCAGCTAGGCGTCAATCGCTATCCCGAGGCCACCAAAGCGCGTATCGAACTGGCCAGTTTTTATGTGGCGGCGAATCAGCGCAAGCAGGCGAAGCAACTGCTACGCGATGCCTTTGATTTCGGCTATCCGGGCCGTGCCTATGTCCGGCATGTGTGCACGCTGGCGGCCGACAGCGAGGATTATGATTGGTGGATATCCACCTGCAACGTGGCCCTTGCCCAGCTTTCCTACACCCTGGGGCAGACTGCGGAATACCAGGAGATCATGCAGCAAAAACTGAGCGCCCTCATGGCGGCCGGTCGCACGGGCGAGGTGCTGCGCTTGGTTGATGCGGACAAAGGGAGTGATCGTGCGTTCTTCAAGGAGTTCAAGGTCCTCGCCCTGTTAAAGGAAGGCCGAACGCAGGAAGCCGTGGCGTTCCTTCAGAACTGGCGCGAGATCGCCGGCCTTGATCCGCAAGTGCTGCGCCTGCAGGTGCGGGCGTTTCGCGAGACCGGTCGGTTGGACGAAATGGACAAGGCCATCGATCAACTGCGCGCACTGGACCCGGCCGATCCGCATCCTTACATTTATGGAATCACCCAGCGCTATCTGGCCGGGCGGCGCAAGGACGCGGATCAGAGCATCGAGCAATTTCTGCTGCGCTTTGGCGGTTCGCCAGAGGCGGTGGCCACGCTTGTTTCCCCGCTGGCCGAGATATCCGCATTGCCCCAGATCGAGCGTCTCATCGACCACGCCCGCGAGCAGGGGTTTGCCTTGGAGCCTTATCGTCTGGCGCGCATCAAGGTGCTGCTGGACGCATCGGATTGGGCGGGGGCGCTGGAGGATCTGAACACTCTCAAGGACTCTTTGAAAACCCCCGATCTCGCCACGACTCTCTGGATCGAGTTGATGGGACGTTTGATCAAGGCGGCGATCAATCCGTCCGAGGGCGTGCAATCCCATCTGATTGATTTTGTCTCGAAGCGCCAGTTGTCATTTAAGACGGATCGTGAATTCGTCGACATCTTGCGCCGTGCCGGGCGGCCGGCCACCGCACGTTTGTTGGTCGTCTATGCCCAGAATGTTTATCCTGAGAACCGTACGCTCAAGGGCTGGCGTGATGAAATTGACGCCGAGCTGGCCAAAACGGAAGTCGCCGCCCAGACGCAAAAAATAAAGTTGTTCTCCGTCAGGGCGCCCGCACCGGCGGTGGTGCCGCAACCTGTGATTGTCCACGAGGAGCTTTCCGCGGACGTGTTCTTCAAACGGTTGGTTGAGTTTGACCAAAAAAAGGACTTCGGCGCGGGCTTGCGTCAGATTCTTGACCTGCGTCTGGCGAAGCCGTCGTGGTTTCGAGGGCGCGAGGATGACATTCAATACGAGGAAATCCGTTTCAACGGACGAATCGGCGACATGCTGGCCTTTCGCATGGTGGTGAATGAATACTTCAATGGCAGTCGTGATCGTGCGGCCCATGGCATTGTGCTGGCCCGTGATTTGTATGCGAACAACTGCAAGGAGGCGGCCCGGTTGCTCCTCAAGGAAGTGTTGCGCAAGACACCCGACTATCCTCCGGCCAAGCGACTGCTTTCCGCCTGGGAACCGCCGGTTTCGGCGAAATAGACCCCGGATGTTTTTTTGCCGCGCCGGCATGAAACGGCCATCCCCTGAACGCCCGCCGCCATTGGCGGATAGGGCAGGGGGGTGAACCAACGTCCCGTCAGGATTAACCGGCACGCGAACGGGTTTAACCAATACCCGGCGGGGATTTCCCGACGCGCAGGCAGGATATGATGGAGCCTTCTTTGGCTGCATCGGAGCCCTCAAAACCTCCACCTCGGCAGAAAAAGCCTTCACCAGAGTCGTCCAAGGTTTCATCGAAGCCGAAAAGACTCCGCTGGAACCGAAAAAGACTGCATCGAAGGAGAGAAAGTCTGCATCGGAGGCGTCCTGGGCTTCATCGGAAGGGGAAAACCCTCCACCAATGCCAAAAAACCTTTCATCGGCGTCGAAAAACCCTTCCCCAACGCTGATCTGGGCTTCACCAGAGGTAATCTGGGATATATCAGAGGTAGTCGGGGAGATGTTTAATAGATATTTCGTAACGGAAACCTGTTAAAAAGTAACGGATTCAGCTTGCGGCGCAGTTCCGTGACCTCGGCGGAGCGGGTGCACCAGGTTTTGGCGCGTGCGGGCGCGGACTCCGCGCCGGCGGTGGGAATTTCTTCGGACATCGTGGGCGACTCTGTTTGATTGTTTCCTGACAGGGTATAATTGTTTCCCGACTTCATAAAATCATAATCCGACAGGGCGGAATGGCTTCCCGAATCGACAAAATTGTATCCCGACTCTGTGATTTTTAAGGTTCTATGACCGCCAACGTGTCCAAGTCAGATGTTTTCCATCAATTTTGGCCTGTATCCGTTACTTATTAGCCTGTATTCCTTTATTATTAACAAAGGGTTCTTCAATTCTAGGCTGTGTGGGTTACTTTTTGGATAAAATCCTTTCGATTACAGATTGAATTTGTTCATTATCAAGTGGTCTTGGTTCAACTTTGAAAAAGATCGCTTCATTCTTAGAAGCTGTCGGTTCATTTTTTGTTACTGTCGGTTACTAATTAACAGAGATCGCTTACTTTTTAGACAGAATCCGTTCAAAATTAGCGTGAATCCGTTCCGTTTTGGCGATAATCCATTACTTTTTATCTCAAGTCGCTTCATTGTTATGAAGAATCGTTTCAATTTTAGAGAGAATCCGTTCGATTTTAGCACCCAAAAGTTCACGACGGCCGGCGGTGTTCCCTAGTAAAAAAGGTTCCGGTCCAGACTCCGGTATTGGATGGCTTCGAGCAGGTGGGGGGCTTCAATGCGCTCCGAAGCCGCCAAATCGGCAATGGTGCGGGAGACTTTGAGGATGCGATCATAAGCCCGCGCCGAGAGCGAAAGTTGTTCCATGGCCTGCTGCAGGAGGTCGCCCAGCGAAGCGTCGATGGCGCAATGCGAACGGATTTGCGCATGCGTCATGCGGGCGTTTGCCGGCGTGCAGGTGCCATGAAAGCGGGCCAGTTGACGGCGACGGGCGGTTTGCACGCGCTGGCGAATGGCGGCGGAGGTCTCGCCGGATTTTTCGTCACGGAGTTCGGTGATGGACAAGGCCGGGGCCTCGACATGCAGGTCGATGCGGTCCAGCAGCGGACCACTGATGCGGGCCCGATAGCGCTGGATCTGGGCGGGGGCGCAGCGGCATTCGTGACGGGGATCGCCGAGGTAGCCGCAGGGGCAGGGGTTCATCGCCGCGACGAGCATGAAGCTGCATGGGAGGGTGACTTTGCCCGCACTGCGGGAAATGGAGACCACCCCGTCTTCGAGCGGTTGGCGGAGCACTTCAAGGGCGCTGCGTTTAAACTCGGGAAGTTCGTCGAGAAAGAGCACGCCGTGGTGGGCGAGGGAAATCTCGCCGGGGCCGGGAATCGCGCCGCCGCCTAGCAGGCCCACGTCGGAAATCGTATGGTGCGGTGCGCGCACCGGGCGTTTGCCGAACACGCGTCCGCCGCCCAGGGTTTGCCCGGCGGCGGAGTGGATGCTGAGGATTTCGAGGGATTCATCCAGAGTCGGATCCGGCAGGATGGCGGGGATGCGTTTTGCCACCATCGATTTGCCGGCACCGGGGGGTCCGATGATCAGCAGATTATGACCACCGGCTGCGGCGACTTCCACGGCCCTGCGCAGGGCGTGTTGTCCTTTGATTTCGGAAAAATCGCCCGCGCGTGTTTCCGGATCGGGCGTGATGCCGATGGCGGTCACGTGCTCGACCGGGGCAATGGTGATTTCGCCGGTAAGAAAACGCACGGCTTGATCAAGGGACTTTACCGGATAAGCGGCCACGCCCTCGACGAGAGCCGCCTCCTGCGCGGAAACGGGAGGGAGGAGCACGCCGCGTTTGCCCAGTTTCCTCGCCAGTCTGGCGATGGCCAGAGCTCCGCGCACGGGGCGGGTGGCACCGGACAGGCTGAGTTCCCCCGCTATCAAATAGTCCGCGGTATCGACCGCGGGGATCTGCTCGGTGGCCACGAGGATGCCCAGCGCGATGGGCAGGTCATAGAACGGGCCTTCCTTGCGCAGATTGCCGGGCGCCAAGTTGATGGTGGTGCGGGTGCGCGGAGCCTTGAAACCGCTGTTGCTCAACGCGGAGAAGACGCGGTCGTCCGATTCTTTTACCGCGGCATCCGGCAGCCCCACCAAAATTAATTTTGGCTCGCCGGTTTCCCCCGAGTTAACCTCGACGTGCACGAGTTCGGCATCGATCCCTTGAAGCGCCGCAGACGAAATCGTGGCAAGCATGACTCAAGGAGCGCCACGAGCGGCGCGTTGCGTGATGATACGCAGATTATGTTCGATGGCGTCGACGTAAGGATGCGAACCGTCGTCGGCGCCGAGGAAGCGATAGACCCCTCGAAAATCATTTTCCAACTTCGGTTTTACGACGCGCTGCCAAAACTCCGTGGTCCCGGCGGCCAATCCGGCGGCAGTTTTAAAGGGCCGACGGTCGGCAGGCATGTGCATGAAGTCGTCGGCTTCCGCAAATTCATCGAAGAGCATCCCGAGTTTGTCGGGATAATCGGACGCCGCCATCTGGGCCAGATAATCGGCGCTCGCGACGATGCAGGAGAGGAGGTGATCTTCCTTGCGGGTGAATTTCAGGCGCATCCCAATCATCGAAGAACCGGTGGCGCGGATCGCGCCGAGGACAACATCCACTTCGTCAATGGTCAGTCCCAGCGTGGGCAGATAGGAAGCCGCCAGAGCACAACTGCGCAATACATGGCACCATGTATATTTTGCGCCGGTGCCTTCATGGTCGGAGCGCAACTTCAGATAACCGCTGTCGTGAAAAAGCGCGGCGGCTAGTCCCAGTTCGAACTCGCGAGGTGTGACGGGAGGCGCGTCCGTCATCTGGCGCGCCGCGATCAAATCGACATACGCCATCGTAACCTGCAACGTGTGCCGAAAATCGTGATATTTAAGATCGATCGCCTGATAATCCTGATGCCTTCCCGAGAAAAAAGTTTCAGCGCCGGCGAAGACATTGGGAATAAACGCCTGCGACGATTGGGCAAAGAGTCGCCGGGCGACGCTCAGCGTAATCTCCGTGACCGCAGCAGGGTTGGTAGTATCAGTCGTGAGAGGCATGCCTGGACTTGGCTTAGTCTGAGGGGACAAGGATGAGGTGAAAAGCAGTGATGAAGCGAGCTGTGAGTAATGATTTGCGCAAAGTGCGGGCAAGCCCAATCTCTTTGCAATAGCTTACTTTCACTCAATGATTCTTGGACTTACAGGCGGTATGGGCGGCGGCAAATCGACTGCCGCTCGTTTTTTTGAAGATATAGGATATCGGCGGATCGATTCCGATGAGATCGTGCGCGACCATTTATTGACCAATCCCGAGGTTGTAGAATTGATACGTCAACGGTTACCCGATGTCATCGATGAGCAAAACTGGGTGCAGCGATCCATCCTTGCCCGGCATGTTTTTGCCAATGATGAAACGCGTGGTTGGCTGGAAGGACTGCTTCATCCGAGGCTGTATTCGTATTGGCGAGAGACATTGGCAACCGCTCCCAATGCCTCGTGGGTGGTGGAGGTTCCTCTACTTTTCGAAAAAGGATTGGAAAATTGGTTTGATTTCATCGTATGCGTGGCGACATCGTCTCCCCATCAACTCGCCCGGTTGAAAGAGCGTGGAATTTCCCAAACGCTCGCCGAGCAGAGAATATCCAAGCAATTACCCTTGGCACAGAAAATAGAAAAAGCCGACTTCGTCCTAACCAATGATGGCACCCCCCGCACCTTGCGTCTGCAAGTGGCGCGGCTTGCCAGAATTTTGGCGGATCGTGGTTGATCTTTCAGATATTTCTGCCGCAAGGGTTTCCTCGACGTAATTTTACAATGGAAGAATCTGATTCGAAAAACGCCGCCTCGGCCAAGACCAAGAGTGGAGCCAGTAAATCCAAAGCCAAACGCCCGCGCACGACGACGACACGTGCCCGTGTAACAAAGGCCAAGATCAGCAAGACCGCCGCGATCAAAGCCCAGGCTTCAGAGCCGACGTTGTTCACGGAAACCCCGCCTCCTCTTTATCGTGAGCCGGCGCCTGAACCGGCGGCACCTATTCGCGAGGAACCGGCTGTGCCAGCCCCCGAAAGGGCAGTCTTTGTCCCAAGGGTCGAATCGCTCGCAGCTGAAGCCGCGGTGAGTATTCCGGTTGAGGCTAGCGCCGCTCCATCTGAAAGCGCCCCTTCAACGCCCGCACCGACCGGTGGCTTTGCTCAACCCTACGTATCTGAAGAAGATCGCGGCCCATGGTGGAAGCGGAAAAAAGACAAAAAAAAGAACAAGTGGATGGAAAAACAGCAGGCTCGTGGAGGCCATCATGGTGGTCATCCCCATCCTCAGCATCCGCCCCAGCCGCCGCCACCTGTTTTCGTGCAGCACTATGGTGATTTGCCTGATCCGGTGCGGTTCACGGATATGGCCGCCTTGGACACGCTGGCTGCCGAACTTGCCACAGGCAGCGGGGCCGAGCCTATTTACCTAGACCAGCTATACGCGCTCCATTTGAGTGAACTGACCCCGCAGGCGCGCGCACTTGGTGTGACGATTGAAGGTGTGCCTAATCGCATTCAAGTTTTGGAGGCGATTTTCAAGCATGTTGCCGATGCCAAGATTCCTCTGATTGATCGCGGGTTGATCGACCTGAACGACAAGGGGTATGCATTCATCGTTCACGAGCAGGTCAATTACCGTCTCTATCCGGACAACTCGTATGTCCCCGAGGTGCTCATCAAACGCTACGGACTCAAGCGCGGCCATCAGGTCGAGGTTGTGTTGCAGACACCGCAGGGCAACGATCGGTGTCCGGCGGTGGTCGGAATTAAATCCGTCATGGGCGGGGCTCCCGATGCCATTTCACGAGTTACGCCCTTTGAAGAGTTGGTGCCGTATTATCCGCTCCAAAGAATCCTGCTGGAAGCTCCCGAAATTCACAAAGATATTTCAATGCGGGCGGTTGATTTGCTCACCCCGATCGGGTTTGGTCAGCGAGGATTGCTGGTGGCTCCGCCGCGCACGGGCAAGACCGTTTTGTTGCAAAGCATCGCCAACTCGATCTCGCATAATTTCCCGGAGAAAAAACTTATTCTGCTGCTGATTGACGAACGCCCCGAGGAGGTCACGGATTTCCGCCGGCATACCAAGGGTGAGGTGGTTAGCTCGACGTTTGACGAGGCCCCCGAAAGCCATGTGCATGCCGCAGAAATGGTCATTGAAAAGTCCCGCCGCCTGGTTGAGCAGGGTCAGCATGTTATCATCCTTCTTGATTCCATTACTCGTCTGGCGCGCGCTTACAATGCCCTGGCCGCCAATTCCGGTAAGATCATGTCCGGTGGTGTCGAGGCAACCGCGCTCCAGAAGCCCAAGCGTTTCTTCGGCTCCGCTCGCAACATAGAAGGCGGCGGCAGCATCACCATCATCGGCACGGCTCTCATTGATACCGGCAGTCGCATGGACGAGGTCATTTTCGAGGAATTCAAGGGCACCGGAAACATGGAGCTTCACTTGGATCGAGGTCTTTCGGACAAACGAATTTTCCCTGCGATCAACATGGATCGTTCTGGCACGCGCAAAGAAGAGCTCATCTACCACCCGGAGGAAATGCAGCGCGTTTATGGATTGCGTCGCGCCATGCAGGGCATCCCACCGATCGAGGCGATGGATATGCTGATTCAACGCTTGAAGAAAACCCAAACTAACGCGGAATTCCTTATGAGCCTGAACCGTTAGGCCTTTCTCTTATCTCATCGCCCCTCTTCTACCCATTTTAAGCGGCCCAAACGATACCTCCCTGTGACTTCTGCCGACGATTTCGTAATTCAGCTAGCCTTGGAAAAGGGTGTGATCACCCAAAGCCAGATCAATGTCGCGCAGGCTAGAATTGACGCGCACACTGATTTGACCACGGCGCCGCCTAAACTCGTCGATGCACTCATCGAGGGGAAAGCGGTTGATGTTCTCCAGCTCAGCAAGCTCCTCGCTGACGAGTTTGGCATGCCTATCGTGGATCTTCCCAGTCTGCGTATTCCCAACCAAGAGGCACTGGCGACGCTTTCACGGGCAATGGCTGTTCGCTATACAGTATTCCCATTGGCGAAAGAAGGGAGTGTCCTAAAGCTTGCGATCAGCGATCCTCTTGACGTCGATACGATCGACAGTCTCGGACACATCCTGAAACTGACCATAGAACCGTCTATTGCCCCGGTCGACGACATTAAGCGCACCATCGAACGTTTTTACGGTAAGGACGAGACGGAACTCAATGCCATGATAGGGGATTTCTCCATGAGTGGAGCGGAAGTTGAGGTCAAAACCGTCGCCGCCGATGGAGGGACATCAACCGACGAGGGAGATGCACCCATTATCAAACTGGTTAACCAGATTATTCTTGAGGCGATCCAGCGCCGTGCATCCGACATTCATTTGGAGCCCTTGGAAAAACGGTTCCGTGTTCGCTACCGCATCGACGGTGTTTTGCTCGAAATCGAAAACCCGCCCAAGCGCCTGCAACTTTCCATGATCGCCCGACTCAAGATCATGGCCAATATCTCGATCGCCGAAAAACGTATTCCGCAGGATGGCCGCATTCAGATCAATACGTCCGGTAAACAGATTGATTTACGTGTTTCATCGCTTCCCACCGCACATGGCGAAAGTATCGTGATGCGTATTCTGGACAAGGATGGCCTTCAACTCGGCCTTCCTGAGCTGGGATTCCTTAGCGACGACCAGCAAATCGTGGAACGCCTGATCGCGCTGCCCGACGGTATCATGTTGGTCACCGGGCCGACCGGTTCAGGTAAGACAACCACGCTGTATTCCTGTCTTCACTTTATCAACAAGCCGGATCGGAAAATCATCACGGTTGAGGATCCGGTCGAGTATGTGCTTGCGGGCATCAATCAAGTTCCGGTCCGCCACGAAGTCGGTATGACCTTCGCCTCGGCTTTGCGCGCCATGCTGCGTCAAGCGCCCAATATCGTGATGGTGGGTGAGATTCGCGATTTGGAAACGGCCGAGATCGCCATCAATGCCTCGTTGACCGGTCATATGGTGTTTTCAACCCTGCACACCAATGATGCGCCAGGAGCGATCACGCGTCTCATCGACATCGGAGTGAAGCCATTTCTTGTTTCGACATCGCTGCGTGCCGCCGTGGCCCAGCGTCTCGTGCGAAAGATATGCAAGCAGTGCAAAAAGGCGTATACACCCGATGCCAAGGAACTGCGGTCGCTTAATATCACGCCGCAGCAGGCGTCATCAGCCACGTTTATGCACGGTGAAGGTTGTCCAAACTGCAATACGACCGGTTTCCGCGGGCGCATGGGCATTTTCGAAATGTTCGTGGTGAACGAGGAGATCCAGCGTATGATTTACGACAATGCCGGCACCTCAAAATTGCGTGACAAGGCCCGTTCTCTGGGCATGCGCACGATGCGCGAAGACGGCATCCGCAAGGTGACCTCCGGTATGACCACCATTGAGGAAGTTGTTTCAATCACCGTAGGAGATGCCAACTGACCTGTGTGTCATTTTCAATAAACCATGAGCTATGAAATGAACGACTTGCTGGATCTGGTGGTTGAGCAAGGAGCGTCGGATTTGCACCTGCAGGTCGGCCAGCCTCCCACTTTGCGCCTTAGTGGCAGCATGGTTCCCATCGAAGGCCCTGCGCTCACCCCGACCGACACGGAGAAACTGATGCTTTCCATCACGCCTGATAACCATCAGCAAAGCGTGAAGTTGAACGGCGGGGCCGATTTCGGTTTCGCGTTTCTTGAGAAAGCGCGTTTTCGCGTGAGCGTGCTCAAATCGAAGGGCAACTATGGATTGGTTCTGCGGCAAATACCCAACCGAATGTTTGGGCTCCGCGATATCGGGATGCCGGATAAAATAAGAGAACTGCTTTATCGTCCGCGTGGATTGATTTTGGTCACGGGCCCGACTGGATCAGGTAAATCCACGACGCTCGCATCGATGATCAATTACATCAACGAGAGCCGGGACGGTCATATAATTACCATCGAGGATCCGATCGAGTATTATCATTCTCACAAACACTGCATCGTCACCCAGCGCGAAGTGGGGGTGGACGTTCCTGGTTTTTCCGAAGCCATCCGACGTGCCTTGCGCCAGGACCCCGATATTGTGATGGTGGGTGAAATGCGTGATCTTGAAACCATCGAAGCAGCCATTAGTGCGGCTGAAACCGGGCATTTGGTTTTTGGCACGTTGCATACCAATGGTGCCGCCAAAACCATCGACCGTATTGTGGATGCGTTTCCAGCCAACATGAAGGATATGATTCGCACCCAGTTAGCGTCTTCGATCGTGTCGGTCATTTCACAGGTGCTGTGCAAGAAAATCGGCGGCGGACGTATTGCTGCTTATGAAATTATGGTCAACACGACTTCGATTGCCTCTCTGATCCGTGAGAACAAAACCTTCCGTATCTCATCTGATATTCAAACTGGGGCGAGTTTAGGCATGATCACGCTAGACTCGCATCTCATGAGTTTGGTTAACCGCAATCTCATCACCGCTGACGAAGCACTTGAAAAAGCTCAAGATTCGATAGTTATGAAAGAGAAACTCCTTTCGATGGGGGCTCAGCTTCGCCAAGTTTGAGCCCTTTTTTAATCTAACCATTTTACTTCGACTGCTCTGCCGTCCCCCTATGTTTGAAAGCCACAGTCAGGCAATTCTCGAACTTTGCCGCGATCAACAACTCGTGCCTCCTCTCGTGCTCAATGACCTTAACGAGGAACATAAGGCCACGGGCAAATCTTTAGCCGATATACTCATCGAAATGGGTATGATCGAAAAATCGGTGTTGTTGAAAAAAATCGCCGATATGCTTGGTTGCGAATACATCGAAGGATCGCCGGGTGAAATATCAGGCGAGGTCATCGCAACGGTATCGGGCAGTCTCGCCCGTATGTATGGAGTGGTGCCGATCCGGATGGATTCCCACAGTATCGATCTGTTTGCCAGCGATCCATTCAACAATCAAATTGTTGACGATCTTACGTTCGCGTTGGGCAAAGATGTCCGTCTTGTTGTGGGCGACCCTGTGCGGATTGATGTCATGCTGAAGCTCCACTACGGAGAAGACAACACCTCGATGGATGATCTCCTGCAGGAGATGACGAGCGATGATCATGACGGCGCGAAAGCAGAGCAGGATCTGTCCGAGCATGATTTGGAAGCGATGGCCGGTCAGACACCGATTATTCGTTTCGTGAATCTGGTAATCGGTCAGGCGATTCGAGACAAGGCGTCCGATATTCACTTCGAGCCGTTTGAGCATGAATTCAAGATTCGTTACCGGATCGATGGGGCGCTTTATGAAATGGCGCCACCTCCAAAGCATCTGGCGTTGCCTATTACCTCGCGTGTCAAAGTGCTCGCCAATCTCAATATTGCCGAACGGCGTATCCCTCAAGACGGACGTATCAAGCTCACACTGGGGGGGCGTTCTGTCGATTTGCGTGTATCGACACTACCTACCCAGTTTGGCGAATCGGTCGTGTTGCGCGTGTTGGACCAATCTGCAGTCCAACTCGATATCAGTTCCCTCGGTATGCCGACAGATGTGTTTGATGGTATCAACGAGATCATCAAGCGCCCTAATGGTATTTTCATTGTCACTGGACCCACTGGTTCGGGCAAAACAACCACTCTTTATAGTGCCCTCCGGGTCATCAACACCACGGATCTTAAACTTCTGACCGCTGAAGATCCCGTCGAATATGAAATCGAGGGAATCATGCAGGTGCCTGTTAATCATGCTGTCGGACTTACTTTTGCCGCAGCCTTACGCTCTTTTCTTCGTCAAGATCCGGATGTGATCATGGTGGGTGAAATTCGCGATCTCGAAACTGCTCAGATTGCCATTCAAGCTTCGCTCACGGGGCATCTGGTTCTCTCTACTCTGCACACGAATGATGCATCCGGCGCTATCACGCGCCTTGTAGATATGGGAGTGGAACCGTTCCTTATCGCCTCTTCACTGGAGGCGGTCCTTGCCCAACGTCTGGTGCGTCGTATCTGCAAGAATTGCAGAACAGCCTATGAGCCACCGGCATCTCTTCTTCAACAGTTGGGCATCGACGTGGTTGATATCGGTAATCGTGAATTTTTCTATGGTCGTGGCTGTGATCAGTGCAATAACACCGGATATAAGGGACGCATGGGCGTCTACGAATGGTTGCGGTTGAGTGAGGCGGTGCGTGATTTGGTCGTGGAGCGCTCCTCCACGATGGTGATCAAGCAAAAGGCCTTGGAACAGGGTATGCGTACCCTGCGAGATGACGGATTGCGCGCCATTTTCGACGGAGCTACCTCCATCGAGGAAATCGTTAAGTACACCTAAGGTCGATTATTTATTTTGCCCTGTCGACTCGTAGAATAAGCTTATTTGAAAAAACTAAAACTCTCATCCCCTATGCCCAAGTTTAATTACAGCGCCATCGAGTCATCATCAGGCAAAGAAAAAAAAGGTTCTATTGACAGCGTTTCCTCGGAACAGGCTTCCGCCGATCTAAAGGCCATGGGACTCATCCCCACCGCCCTCGCCGCCGATGGAGCTACCCCGAGGCAGGGCTTGCCGACCAAAAAGAAATCAGACGTATCATCCTCTTTGGGGACAGCCGCGCCTCTTCACGCCAAGAAAAAGAGTAAGGGGATGACCTTTGGGAAAGTTATCAACACCGCCGGTCTTACCGTTTTTACCCGTCAACTCGCCACCCTCGTCAATGCCGGTCTGCCCATCATGCGCAGTCTAGAGACTCTGGGACGCCAAGAGAAAAATCCCGCTTTTAAGGAGATCATTGAATCCTTGGTCGAAAGCATTCGCTCCGGTGGTAATTTCTCTGACGGCCTGTTGCAGCATCCCAAGGTTTTCGATCGACTCTACGTGAATATGGTGAAGGCTGGTGAAGCTGGCGGCGTGCTTGGCACCGTGCTTGAGCGTCTCGCCCGGTTCATGGAAAAGGCCGAGAAAATCAAGGGAAAGGTGAAGTCCGCTATGATGTATCCGGTCATCATTCTCTGCGTGGCTGTCGCCATCGTCAGTGCGCTCATGGTATTTGTTATTCCAAAATTTCAGGAAATCTTCACCGGTATGCTTAAGGGGCAGAGCCTGCCTCTCCTCACTCAGGCCGTCTTGAACGTGAGTAATTTCATTAAAAACCATATCGTTATCACCATTGGTATCGGGACTGTGCTCTATTTTGCCTTCAAGGTCTATCACAAGACGCGGCAGGGAACCCGTGTGGTGGATTGGCTTTTCCTGCATGCTCCCGCGCTGGGCCCCTTGTTCTTGAAGGCGTCGATCAGTCGTTTTACGCGCACTCTAGGCACACTTCTCTCGTCTGGCGTTCCCATTCTGCAGGCGCTATTGATCACCCGTGATACGTCGGGTAATGTTCACGTTGCGGATGCCTTGAATATCGTTCATGATCGCGTCAAGGAGGGTGATAATGTCGCCCGCCCGTTGGACTCGACCAATGTATTTCCAACGATGGTGACATCCATGATCGAGGTCGGCGAGGAAACCGGTGCTCTTCCAGAAATGTTGAACCGCGTGGCCGATACCTATGACGAGGAAGTTGACAACTCCGTCGCGGCCCTGACCTCCATCATCGAGCCGATCATGATCGTGTTCATGGCTGTGGTAGTTGGCACCATCGTTATCGCGCTATTCCTGCCCATCATCAGAATCATTCAAAGTCTCAGCTGAAAATGGAGAAATTTGGCCGGGGGGAAAAGCTGAGGCCTGAACGCCTCCGCTTTGCTATTTTTTAATCAGTCATGTTTCCCAAGTGGCTTGGTCAAAAGCGAGGTATTCAACCCGGGAAGGCGTTCTGAGAATTCATCGTGCTTGTTGGCCTGCCGCAGGGCTCGTTGCACCATGCCCATTTTTGCGTCCAGATTATCAATCATGGAAACAAAGACGCCTTCGGGCGTGGCGGCATAAACGGCTGCGCCCCACTCGGGCTCGCCTTGGTGGCTGAGAATGATGTGTTCCAATCGTTCGAGGTATTCGGCATCGAGCCGGGCCTTGATGCCGTGCTTGCGGGCGAGTTGATAGCCCAGCACCACATGCCCCTGGAGAAGGCCACGTCGACTGCGCTTGGTGGCGAGCGTCCCCTCGTATTCGATGGTCTTGCCGGTGTCGTGCAGGAGAATTCCCGACATCGCGAGATCGCCATCCACCTCCGGGTAGAGTGGCAGGAGTACCTTGCAGGCACGGGCCATGTGGAGGGTGTGTTCCAGCAGGCCGTGGCGGTAGGCGTGGTGCATCGAAACCGCTGCAGGGCTCCAACGGAAAATGTCGCCGATTTCTTCAAAAACACCACGTACGGTCATGCGCAGTTCGTCGTGTTTAATAGACTCAATGAAGGTCTGAAATTCCTCCCAGAGCGCGGTGGCCGATTCAGGGGCGACTTCGACTAGGTTGTCGATCAGTCCAGGGGCGGACAATTCCTCTTCAGCTAGCGGGACGACTTTGAGCAATTTTGGGGAAAACCGACCTTGATAATAATCGATACGGCCTTCGACCCGGAGAACACCGCCTTCGTCCGCCGCCTTGACGGTATCGAACACCGCACCGTCGCTGAACAGCGTGCAGCCAAAAGATCCGGTGCGATCCCCCAGTTCAAGGACTAGAAATGGATTTCCGTTGGAGGCGGTTTTGCCTGCGAGCTTCTTGATGACCAGCACACTGGCGAACGGTTTGCCGGAAGCCTCTTCCAAGGCTTTTAGTTCACGGACTGAGAGGAGGGGGATTTCGTCGGCCATGGAATTGATCAGGCATAATGCTTAACGAGCCGGGTGTAATCTTTGAAAAATGGGTGTTTCACGTCGTGCAGTAGCGAATAAAATACGGTCTCGGACGGCAACAGATGAACGCCGCTGCGGGACAGAGAGGCAAGACAGGATGCCGCATCATCCGGCCTTCTGGCACCGATGGCGTCGGTTAGCACGGTCACCTGCATATTCTCATTTAGCGCCCCCAGAGCAGTCTGATAGATGCACACCGGTGTTTCCAGTCCGCATATGATCACGTGTTCGATGTTCTGGGCCAGCAACGCGTCATGGATGCCGTTATCTTCGAAAGCTGAAAAGGTAGTCTTGGCATAAACGATGGGGGCCTTGGCCAGCTTGAGTAACCTCTCGTCAGTGCCGCCGAGTTTTAGTGGAACCTGCTCGGTAAACATAACTGTCATGCCGAAACCGGAGGCGACTTCGATGGCGAAGGAGCAACGCTTCAATAATTCATCTCTGTCTGCCATAGCCTTGATGAAAACCGGCTGTAGGTCCACGCATAGCAATAAGACACCGGCAACGGATGAATGGGAGGATGTGGGCATGATCAGGGAAAGTAACGTCGGCGGGCCTTGACCTGCACGAATCGTTTTTCGGGTAGGATATAGGCGGTAAGATAGCCGCCCATTACGCAAGCGGTGTCGATACCCACGGACCATTTGAGCTTATAGATTTCTGGCCGCGGGGTGTGTCCATACACGACGAAGGGCGGGCCATTCCACAGATCGGCCCAAACAGGCGAATCAGGCGACTCGGCTCGTTTGCAAGGCTGCCCTGTTTTATCGATTGCCTGAATGCGGGTGACGATGGACGCAGGCTGCTGCTGCCAAGGTTCAGTGGGCAGAAACCCCCCGTGCACAAATACGGTGTTCAATTCCTCCACGTAGTGGGTGAGGGGCATCGCCTCAAGATAAGTCCAGTCCTCCGTGCGCAGCTTTGAAAAAGTATCAGCATCCGTTTCCCGAACGATATTGGTCTCGTGGGTGCGCCGGTAATTAAGCAACCGGAGTTCATGGTTGCCGAGCAGAGAGATGGCATCGTGCTGTCGGGCGAGGTCGATCACCCGACCGCTGTCAGGGCCGCGATTCACCAGATCACCAAGGATAATAAGCCTGTCATCCTTGGTGAGGGATAGGCGTTCAAGGAGTTCGGAGAACTCCTGATGACACCCGTGGATGTCGCCGATGGCGATGAGGCGGCCGTTCATTCGTGCTGGTGCGCAAATTTGCTAGCGTCTGCACCCTATGAAAGTAAACAAGAAAGCCTATGGAATTGAATCTTCAGCCGCTGGCCTCCTCTTGTTTTGTATCCGGTCAAGCTTTTCAGGAGGGTGACCGTGTGATCAGTTTCCTCGTCAGCAGCAAGGCGTCCACGGAAGTGATGCGCTATGATGTGCTAGCATCCGCTCGTGAGGGATTCACAACAGAGGGATTCATCGCATGTAGCTGGACTCATGCGTACAAGCCCCGCAAGGCAGGTGAGAATCCCGAGCGTGAACTCAAGCTGACAGCCGAAAATCTGTTTCTCACTCTCGCGGATACAGCGGTCGAAATCGCCCCCGAAAACGAACGACTGGTTCAGTTTTTAGCCATTATGCTTGAGCGAAAACGAGTCCTGAGACCCAAGGGACGAGACCCTGAGAGCAACAGGGATATTTTCGAGCATATTAAGACGAAACAGCTTTATCGCGTTCCGGCGGGTGAGCTCAGCCCTGAGTTTTTTATATCCATTCAAGAACAATTGAGCGTGCTAGTGGGTGGCCCCGCACCTAAAGCCGAGCAGGAGTCGGCGATCGTCGCCAAGGCGCAAGACGGAGTTGCTTGACGGGGAACACAAATAAGGCGGACGAGAGAGCCTCGTCCGCCTTTTCGAAACTTAGACCTGATAGGTCTTCAATGGCACCGGGTCGAGGATCTTGGCGTTGGGCATCTTGGCGGTGAGTTGCGCCATGAACCAAGCGCGGGCTTCGGGATCACCGTGGGTGAGAATAACGGCACGGGCCTGCGTCTGGATTGCGAACTCCAGCAGTTCTTCTCGGTCGGCGTGACCGCTGAGCTCAAAGCGTTCGACGCGGGCGTTGACCTTGGCCTTTACGTTGGCGGTAGCGAAAAGGAAATCATCGCCGGTCTTCGCCTGGAGCAACTGGCCGCCGGGCGTATCGGGATCGCAATAGCCCACGAAGCCTATGGTATTGCGCGCATGGCTGAGGAGACCGGAAGCCAGAGTGTAGCTGGGAGTCCGTTCCACGAGCATGCCTGAACTGATAACGTAAAGGGCGTTTTGTTTTGGATCCTCACCAGGGATGAGTTTGCGCGGAGCTGGCTTAATTTTGAGGTCTTTGATGATGCCGCGGCTGAATTGAACATCCTTCGTCTTGCGGGAGATTTCGTCGAAATAGTCGGCGAGGTCCATGCCCAGGCCGGCGGCAAAGATCGGGCATTCGACAAGGCGCCCGAATTTGCGCGCATCGTGGAGAATTGAAAGAACCTCCTGCATGCGGCCGAGGGCGAACACGGGCAGCAAAAACGAGCCGCCGCGCTTGATGGTGTCGTTGATCGAGGTGGTCAGGCGCGAGACTTCGTTCACGCGTTCCTTGCCGATGGGGCGCTCAGTGGTGCCTCGGGTGGTCTCGATGCAAATGGTGTCGAAGTGTCCGGACGGGAACTGGGCACCGAGCAGGGTGCGTTGATTTTCGAAGAGCACGTCGCCGGTGAACAGGAAGTGGCGGTGCTTGTGATGAATCTCGACGGCGGCGGCGCCGGCGACGTGGCCGGCGCGATGAAAGATAATCTCGATCTCATCCTTCTTGCCGTGGATTTTTTTGACGTGGTTGAAGGGCAGGCCGACGATGCGCGGCGCGCAACGATCGATCTCGTCGTGGGTGAAGAGCGGGTAGTCGGGGATATTGGCCTCCTCTTTCTGTCGCATCATCACGTTGGCGGAGTTGTGCAGCATGCGCTCGATGAGCATGCGGCTGGACTGCGTCATCAGAACCGGCGTGTTGGGATGCAGGCGCATCGCGACCGGCAGACTGCCGATGTGGTCGAGATGGCAATGCGTGATTATAATCAGGTCGAGATCGACGTCTTTCAAGAGGCCAAGGTCCGGCGTGGCCAGCCGTCCGGCCAGCTTGGGATTCAGCCCGCAGTCGATAAGGATGTTTAAGTCGCCAATCTTCAAATACATGGAGTTGGCGCCGATACCGCCATTGCGGTTCAGATCAATAAGCTTCATTTAGAATCGGTCAGACAGACACCCGCGATGAGCGGGCGCAAGCGCAAGTTTGAGTTCGTGCAAATGAGCGGTCGACGTCAATGAAGTCAAACATCGCATGGGCCGGCCTCTTCGGGAGGGATTGTCATTTGGAATGGCGGTAGCACGACGTGAACCCGCCGTCCCAGATCATCGACTCCGTGAAAGCTGCCATGGCCGCGCGCGTTGCAGCCAGTGATGTGGTAACTGTTGTAGGAAAATTGTTCGCCGGGAGCGAGTCGCGGCGTTTCACCCACGATCTTGTCGCCTTCGATTATGAGTTGGTTGCCATCCTCATTATAGACGATCCACTTGCGGCCAAGCAGGGTGACCGTGTGTTCGGAGTTGTTTTGCAACGTCACGAAATAGACGAAGGCATGAGGTTTGTCCGGCGGCAGGGTCTTGCCTCCGTGGTGGTAGACCAGTTTGTCGAGACGGGCGGTGAGGCCGGGTAATGCGAGCGAAGCGGACACAATCTGCAAGGAATGCAGCCGATGTGAGTTTGCAACTTCCGGATAGAGATGCCGACTCGTCGCCAAGCGAGGACTTTTAACGAGCTGTAAAAAAGTGCCTCTTGTCTTCCAAGGTGTGAGACCGTTAATGCTAGTTTTTTATCTTTTCCTACATGGCTCTGCTTGCTCAAGGTATCGATTATTTCGGCGTGGATGGATTTTCTGTTACCGTGCGTCGCGTGGTTACGGAACCGGATGGACGTCCTTCGCATCCGCATGATGTCACCGAGGTGGATCACTACCACGATTTTTGCGAACTTGCCATCGTGTGCGGGGGAAGGGGACTGCACGTACTCGAAGGCGAGGCGTTCCCAGTGACGGCAGGCAGTGTATTCGTTGTACAGGGGAGACAGATTCATTGTTTCCGTGAGCGCAAGGGCTTGAGGCTTATCAATGTGATGTATGACCCCGCACGCCTGGCATTACCGACGGGGCTTTTGCGGCGAATGCCCGGCTACAGCGCGCTGTTTGTGCTTGAGCCCACGTTCCGCAGAGCGCACCAGTTCTCCAGTCGGCTGATGCTTAATCGCAGTGAGTTGGGCATGGCCGATCTGCTGGCCGCACGCATTGAGCACGAGTCGAATCTTCGCCAGCCGGGCCACGAGGCCATTTTACTGGGATTACTGATCGAGCTGATCGTTTTCCTCTCCCGGCTTTACGAGAAAAGCGATGTTACCGAGAGTCGCGCTCTGTTGCGGGTTGGCGAACTGATCAGCACCGTGGAGCAGCGATTTTGCGAACCATGGACGCTGGATCGATTGGCGCGGTTGGCGCATCTTTCGCGCACCAGTTTGCTGCGCATTTTCCGTCAGGCCACCGGCCAGTCGCCGATTGATTATCTTATCAGCCTACGTGTCGAGGCGGCGCAACGCATGCTGCTGGGGAGTGACTTGAGCATCACCGAAATCGCCCTCGAAACCGGCTTCGCCGATAGCAACTATTTTGCCCGTCAGTTCCGTCGTGTTTGTGGTTGCACCCCGTCTTCGTTTCGCCGCCGATCGGGGCTTCAAACCTAGCTGGCGCTATTGTGCTAATTTATGGTCTTTTTGTTAAGGTGATGTGAGGTGGTATTTGTTAATATTGAATATTCTCCCCATGTTTCTTCTCGGCCTCGATCTCGGCAGCTCTGCCGTTAAAGCAACCCTTCTTGATGCCGCCACCGGTCGCATCGTCTCTTCGGCGCAATCTCCCGCCGCCGAGATGCCGATCAATGCTCCACAGTCCGGCTGGGCCGAGCAGGATCCCGTCGTCTGGTGGGAACATGCCGTCAAGGCCATCGGTGTTGTCCTCGCCAAAGCCGACGCCAGAAAGGTCCGCGCCATCGGCATCTCCTATCAGATGCATGGTCTCGTCACTGTTGATGCGAACAACGAAGTCGTCCGTCCAGCCATCATCTGGTGCGACAGCCGCGCCGTCTCCATCGGTGCCAAGGCCTTCGCCGATCTCGGCGCCAAGACCTGCCTCGGCCGCCTGCTCAACTCTCCCGGAAATTTCACCGCCTCGAAACTCCGTTGGGTGCAAGAAAACGAGCCTGCCAATTTCTCCCGTATTCGCAAGATCATGCTTCCGGGCGACTACCTTGCCCTGCGGCTGACCGGCGCAACCCTCACCACGGCCTCCGGTCTCTCCGAAGGTGCGCTCTGGGATTTTTCCAAAAACGCCCCTGCCGATTTCCTTCTCAAGCACTGGGGCATCGACTCAGCGCTTCTCCCCGCGCTCACGCCCACCTTCGGCATGCAGGCCTCCGTGCTCCCTGCCGTCGCCTCCGCCCTCGGTTTGCCCGCCGACATTCCCGTCGCCTACCGCGCCGGCGACCAGCCCAACAATGCCTTTCGCTCAACGTCCTTCAGCCCGGCGACATCGCCGCGACCGGCGGCACCTCCGGCGTCGTTTACGGCGTCACCGACAAACTCGCCTACGATGTCGAGCAGCGCGTCAACAGCTTCGCCCACGTCAACCACGCCGCCGCCGATCCCCGTCTCGGCGTGCTCCTCTGCCTCAACGGCGCTGGCATTCTCAACGCCTGGCTCCGCCGCACCCTTGGCGAAGGCATGACCTACGAGAAGATGAACGCTCTTGCCGCCGCCGTTCCCGCCGGCAGCGACGGCCTCACCGTGCTTCCCTTTGGCAACGGCTCCGAGCGCATGCTTGGCAACCGCCAGGTCGGCGCGCAGTGGCTCGGACTTGATTTCAACCGTCACAAACCCGGACACCTCTGCCGCGCCGCGCAAGAGGGCATCGCCTTCGCCTTTCGCTACGGCATCAAAGGCATGGAGGCCACCGGCCTCTCGCCGAAGCGTCTCCGCGCGGGCAACGCCAATCTTTTCCTCAGCCCGATCTTCCGCGAGACGCTCGCCTCGACGCTCGGTGTTACCATCGAGCTCGTGAGCACCGACGGCGCCGCCGGTGCCGCCCGCGCCGCCGGTCTCGGCGCCGGAATTTTCAAAACATCCGAAGAAGCCTTCCGTGGACTCGAAGTCCTTGAGACCATCGAGCCCAATCCCGCCCTCGTCGGTCCCTGCTCCGAAGCCTACGCCCGCTGGGAAAAAGCCTTGAAACACGCCATCGCTTGATCACCTCTTCTTAACTCCACATTTACCCTTCTTACTGCCCCTTTTCTCTTCCCATGCCCACCAAACTCACCACCGGTTCTAAGACCTACTTCCCGAAAATTAGCCGCATCGCCTACGAAGGCCCCGAAAGCACCAATCCGCTCGCGTTCCGCTACTACGATGCCAAGCGCGTCGTCGCCGGCCGCTCCCTCGAGAGCTGGCTGCGCTACGCCGTCTCCTACTGGCACAGCTTCTGTGGCAACGGCTCCGATCCGTTCGGCGCGCCCACCCGCCCGATGCCTTGGCTCTCCGCCGCCGATCCGATTCAGCGCGCCAAGGACAAGGCTGACGCCGCCTTCGAGTTTATCACCAAGCTCGGCACGCCCTACTACTGCTTCCACGATGCCGACATCGTCGACGAGGCCGGCACCACGCTCGCCGAGTTCGAGAAACGCATGGGCGTGATCGTTCCCTACATAAAGGAGAAGCAGGCGGCTTCCGGCGTGAAACTCCTCTGGGGCACCGCCAACCTTTTCAGCAACCCGCGCTTCATGAACGGCGCGTCCACCAACCCCGAGTTCTCCGTCCTTGCTCGAGCCGGCGGCCAGCTCAAGGGAGCCATCGACGCCACCATCGCCCTCGGCGGCGAAGGCTACGTGTTCTGGGGCGGCCGCGAAGGCTACCTCTCCCTCCTCAACACCGACATGAAGCGCGAGCGCGAACATTTCGCCCGTTTCCTCACCATCGGTCGCGACTACGCCCGCTCCCAGGGATTCAAGGGCAAGTTCTTCGTCGAGCCCAAGCCCTGCGAGCCCACCAAGCACCAGTATGACTTCGACGCCGCGACCGTCATCGGCTTCCTGCGTGAATTCAATCTCCTCGGCGACTTCGCGCTCAACATCGAGGTCAACCACGCCACGCTCGCCGGCCACACCTTCCCGCACGAGCTGCAAGTCTCCGCCGACGCCGGCCTCCTCGGCAGCGTCGATGCCAACCGCGGCGACGTGCAGAACGGCTGGGACACCGACCAGTTCCCGATCGATCCGATCGAGCTCACCGAAGCCATGATGGTCATCATCAAGGCCGGCGGCTTCACCCACGGCGGCGTCAACTTCGACGCCAAGATCCGTCGCAACTCGACCGACCTCGACGACCTCTTTATCGCCCACGTGTCCGGCATGGACGCTTTTGCCCGCGCCGCCATCGCCGCCGACAAGGTTCTCTCCAAGTCCGAGATCCCCGGCCTGATGAAAACCCGCTACGCTTCCTTCAACTCCGGCAAGGGCAAGGCCTACGAGCAGGGCAAGCTTTCGCTCGCCGACCTCCACAAGATCGCCCATGAGCAGGGCGAAGTCACCCCGAAGAGCGGCAAGCAGGAGCTCTACGAGAGCATCCTCCTCCGCCACATCTGAGGTTCGGCTAAACCCGGCTTGGGCCGTTCAGTCGATTTCAACCAACCCCCGCACCGTCACTGGTGCGGGTTTTTTGATGAGGCGGTGTGATTCTGCTTCAACAACTGGCACCGAGCGGCTGCCCCTTTTGTCTCGATGAATTTTGTGATCTTGGGAAACCGCCCCGAGCCAGACACGATCACTCCCAACCGCCTCGTCTTCCCCTTAAACGCATGTCCTCTCTTCTCCGCATTTTTTCCGACGACCCCATCGCCACCATCGACCCCCGGCTCTACGGTTCGTTTATCGAGCATCTTGGCCGCTGCGTTTACACCGGCATCTACGAGCCAGGCCATCCCGCGTCCGACGCGGCCGGCTGGCGCACCGACGTCCTCGACCTGGTCCGCCCGTTGCACGTTCCCATCGTGCGCTATCCCGGTGGCAACTTTGTGTCCGCCTATGATTGGGAAGATGGTGTTGGCCCGCGCTCAAAACGCCCCCGCCGTCTCGATTTCGCCTGGGCCAGCACCGAGACGAACCAGGTCGGCACCAACGAATTCATGGATTGGTGCAAACTCGCCGGTACCACCTCGATGATGGCCGTCAACCTTGGCACCCGTGGCCTCGACGCCGCCCGCGCCCTGCTCGAATACTGCAATCATCCGCGTGATTCCAAATACTCCGACCTCCGCCGCAGCCACGGCTACGCCGATCCGCACAACGTCCGTGTCTGGTGCCTCGGCAACGAAATGGACGGTCCGTGGCAGACCGGCCACAAGACCGCGTTGGAATACGGTCGTCTCGCCGCCGAGACCGCCCGTGCGTTTCGCCAGTTCGACCCCACGCTCGAACTCGTCGCCTGCGGATCCAGCGGTGCCTTCATGATCACCTTTCCCGAGTGGGATCGAGAGGTGCTCGAACACACCTACGACAGTGTGGACGCCATCTCGCTCCACCTTTACCTCGGGCGCTACGAACATTCGCTTGCCGACTATCTCGCCTCCGCCGTTACCCTTGAGAATCAAATCAATGCCATCGTCGCCACCTGCGATTACGTGCAGGCCCGCGGACGGCATAAAAAGCCCATGGCTCTCTCCTTTGACGAGTGGAACGTCTGGGACATGAAGAAGGGTCCGGCGAATCCTCCCGGCATGGTGCGCTGGAGCGAAGCCCAGCCCCAGGTGGAACAGATCTACACGTTTGCCGACGCCCTGCTTTTTGCCGGCCTCATGCTCGGCTTGATCCGCCACTCGAAACGCGTGCGCATGGCCTGTCTCGCCCAGCTCGTGAACGTCATCGCTCCCATCATGACCCGCCCCGGTGGAGCCGCGTGGCGCCAGCCCATCTACTGGATTTACCTGCACGGCTCGCTTCATGGTCGCGGCGATCTTGTCGAAACCCGCATGAGCGGAACCCCGGTCACGGAAACCAAAAACCACGGCGCCAGTCCAGATCTCGATACCGTCGTCACTCGCAATGGCGATCAACTCACGGTGTTTGCCCTTAATCGCGGAGCTGGCGCCCACCCGCTGGAGCTCCGACTGGATGGTGCTGTGTGCTGGAAAATGGTTGCGCACGAACTTCTGTCCTCGACCGACCTTGAAGCCACCAACTCACCTGAGTCTCCCTCGACGGTCGCCCCCCGCAAAATCGGCCTCACTCCGGTTTCCGCCGACGGCCACCTTACACTCCGACTCTCCGCCTACTCATGGCACTGTATTCGGTTGATCGCGACCGTCTGACCGACCGAGGTCGGGAACAGCGAAGTCACTTCGAAGAGAGGCAGCTAGGAACTCTATGAGAGCATCATCTGCGGTGTAAAATCTTCGGCTTAGCCAATTCGGGCATGGCGGCGGGGGCTATTTGAATCCGCTTGCCCAGCACAATGCAGTTGTAGAGCGCTCGGCCAATCTGGTCGCGCGTCATGAAGCGGTTGCTGCCGGCCGCTTCTTCCATGGAAACGACCACCTGCGTGAAAGTGTCAAACCAGCGGATACGAATGTGTTCCTGCGACCATACGGCTGGGTTGGCCAAGTCGATGTCAGAGGTGCAATGCACCAGCCATTTCTTGTTTTCCCAATAAGCCCAAATGTCGTTGGCCAGCGGAGAAAGCGAGCCGACGTAAATTGTCTGAGCTGCGGCGGGATCGTCCATCACGGAGATTTTCTCCTGGGCCAATTCGGCCACGAGCTCGGCTTTCAGGCGCTTGATCAGTATATCCTGCGGGAAATCCAACTGGTGGCGGGTGGCAAACAGGTGTTCCTTGAGTTTTTCCATGTCCATCTTGATCTCGGCGTATCCGGTGGGCAAAGCCGGCGGCACCTGGCCGCGCGAGACCGAGGTGATTTTGAAGCCGCTGCTTTTCACGGCCGTTTTTGTCTCCTCGATAAAATAGTCGGCCTTCTTGAGCTGCACGGTGATGCTCTGGCGCGGCAGGTGAATCGTGGCGAAAATACTCCTGTCTTCCTCGTCAAGGGGCGGCGTCGAGAGGCCAATCCACAAAATAAGATCGGGAAAATTTGAGGCCTGTTCGATGTCCGCTTCGTCCACATACCAACGGTAGAGATAGCGCGCCACTTCGCTGAGCATGCGCTGATCCACCAGTTCCGGAGGCAGGGACGGGTGGACTGCATCCCTGGGGATGGTCGGGACCATGGGTTCGGCCTTGCCGCAGGCCAAACCGCAGAACAGGACAAGGGCGGCGAGAGTGAGAGTTTTCATTTGGGAGATTTTCGAAGGGTGAAGAAACGGTTTCCGCCCAAAGCGCCGCTGTCGGCATCGGGGATGCGCACAAAATTACCTCCGGGTTTGTAGTAATCCTTGTCGGTCATCCAGGAAAAGGCACCTCCGGTCACTTCGACGGGACCTATCTTGCGCAGCAGGGCAAAACGGTCGGCACCCGTGATGCCCGATTCGACATAGGCCGTTGACAGGCCTTGGGCAAAGTTGAGCAAACGGGCGAAGCGGCCGGGCTGGGTTCCCTTGTTGGCAATGGCAGACAGGTATTGCAGCCGTTCCTGCACACGGGGTGTGGTGACTGGGATGCCTGAAGAATTTCGAAAGAACCCCTCGCATTGTCGGTGGTCGCCATCACCCGTGATGATGTCTAGGATGCGGTTGGTTTTGATTCCGGCCACTTGCCATTGAGTATAAGGCGCGGGCACGGCGCAAAGGCGGCCGTGCAGGACCCACAGAATGGCCAACATGGCGGCCTTGGTATCCTCCTCGCTCACATAACCGCGTTCACCGGGGAACGGCGATTCGTTGATGAGCAAACTGGAGATATAACCGGCGGGGGTGGTTTCCGGTTCAAGCTTGGCAAACTGGGCGAATGAGGGAGTCGCCAGTGGCAACAGGAGAAAACAGACGGCGCCGAAAACAATCATGCATCGGCCGGGCCCCCTCCTATGCGAATGGGAATCTTGAATTGGGGATGGCGGGACAACGATGCGCATGGCTGATGAACGAGCCAAAGGGAGACGACTATGACGGCAGAATAGGCCATGATATCCGCCTGTCTGGCAAGCCGATTGGCGGCGCCAAGCCAAGAGATGCGAGCGAGTTTTATCTCCGTCGATCCCGTTGCGTATCGCTTTCTCGGTTGTAGCTTCTGCAAAATCCTCGTTCTCTCGCACATCTTCGCATCGTCATGAGTTTTTCCTGCCCGCACTTCGATCCCGCCACCAACTGGTGCGACCGCGTGCACGATGAATGCGTCTGCGGGCGCCCCGGCTGCGTTCTTGCTAAAAATTCCGTTTTTGCCGTCGACCCGCAGATCCGCCTCGCCGAATCGCGTCTCTCTCAGCCCCCAACGCCGACTGGGCAGAGTATGGAAAGTGACAGCCCTGCGAAGCCGAATGGGGGACCGGTGGCTGAGCCGGAGGAACCCCGGTGTAACTAAGGATGCAAGAAGCATGTCATTCTGATCTAGAATTATTAGGGTTTGTCCGCTCTGCCCACAGCTTCGCCAACAACGGCGACCTCGATGACCAGCATCTGAACTCTACTGCGAATCCTCACGAGGTTGCTTCCAGCATCTTCAAGACGATTCAGACCGTTCCAACCGCTTAAGTGCAGCGCAGCTTTTTTCGTCCTGAAAACTCGGCCTGATGCGGTTGTCTTGGAATGAGCGAGCGTTAGCCTAGCCGCCATCGGGCGAGGATTAGAATGAAAACATGACCCTATCCGGATCTTCCTTAGAGCCGCGTGATTTTCGGGGAATAATGGACGACACTGCGGCTGTAGTCGTCCAGTTGCCGGGCGGTTGGAAGAGCGTCCTTGATCCAGTCGAACTTGTTAGAGACGAATTTCGTCCATTCAGGTATGGTGGTGACGAGCACCTTGCCCGTCAGTTCGAGAAATTCAAAGCCCTCGTCTTGCAGTTCCTTGCGCAGGCGGGCCACGGCGGCTTCAGCCGAATCGGCGAAAAGGAACGCGTAGAACATGTAGGTTTCCTTGGACTCCGCGCCAGTGTTGGTGAATTTGCGGGCTGCGACCGGCACGACAAAAATTCGTTCGACAGGAACCGGCGGCTTCGGCCGAAGGAAGTCAAATAACCCCATAAATATCAGGAATCATTTTCCGTCGGGGTAGACCATCGTTCTACCGTAAGTTATTCTATTCCCAGAGCGAAACTGCTCCAAGACCTTCACGGCGTTACCGGGCTTGCTCCATAGGGTTCGAAGCCCCGTGGTGTTCCAAGGGCCGATGTTGTGCTGCGTGGCGGCGTCAAGCGAGTGGGACGCGTAACCGGCCTTTACCAGCATCGGCACATTCACCCATGGCTTCCCGGCTCCGTCCTCGGTGAAATAAATCTCCTTGGCGTCGTAGAGTTGGCGAATGGTGTTCAACGCAAGTGTGTCCTCCGACTTGTGCTTGACGTGCATCAGCGCCGGTACGGCGATTGAGCTAAGGATGCCAACGATGACCACGACGGTCATGATTTCGACCAACGTGAAACCGCGGTCGCGGCGAATCCGCGGATTCATGCGCCCTCCTTTTTCTTACTGGAAGAGAACGCCAGAAAGAAGCCGGTCGCCACAAGGACGACGGTAAGCAGGCGCAGCGCAACCATGGGAAGGTTGACCGACCAATCCATCGGCACCTCCCACGCGTAATAGAGATTGTGCTCCAGGCGGCCTTGCGCGGTCACTTGGTATACGGGTGGATGAATCCATATCCAGATGATCGTATTGCAGCCCATGCAGAGAATGACTCGTTGGGGAATGGTCATGGTAATAAGAATTGACTAAAACCAATAGCGTCACGGGCGAGCGGGGGCGAGAATAATTCTGGCGCAAGAAGCGCGTCATCTCAGTCTGGACGATGTGATTCGGAGCGTTAGTGTGGCCCCATGTCTATCTTGCTCGAGAGCGGCGCACTGTTGCTGGGACTGTTTGCGGCCATGCTAGTGTTGCTGGAAGTTGGCCGACGCATTGGGCGGCGGCGATTGATGGCTGATGCGACCGGTGCTCATAGTGGGGTTGGTGCGCTGGAGGGCGCCGTCTTCGGCTTGATGGGCCTGCTGCTGGCGTTTACCTTTTCCGGAGCCGCGACACGTTTTGATGGGCGCCGCGAATTGATTCTTAAGGAAACCAATGCAATTGGCACCGCTTGGTTGAGGCTCGATCTGCTACAAGAACCCGCGCGCCAAAAGCTACGGATGGATTTTGTCCACTATGTCGATTTGCGACTGGCCGCCACCCGTACGCCGACAACCGCAGCAGCGGAGACCATCGCAAGAACACAGCAACGTATTTGGTCGCAGGCTGTGGCGGTCGCTGGTGACTCGGGTGATTCCAAGGTCGCACAACTGGTGTTGCCAGCCCTGAACGAGATGTTCGACGTCGCGACCGAGCGAAAGGTGGCAAGGGAGACGCATCCACCGCCGGTGGTCTTCGTGTTGTTGCTGGTGCTGGCCCTGATTTGCTCCGCGATGGCCGGGTATGGGATGGCTGGGAGCAGGACGCGCAGTTGGCTCCATATCCTGTGCTTTGCAGGCAGCCTGCTGCTGGCCATCTATGTCATCCTCGATCTTGAGTTTCCTCGCCGGGGACTCATTCGAGTCGATCGTTATGACCAGATGTTGGTCGATCTGAGTGCGACGATGCGATGATAGGCGGATACACCACTCGATGGATGGTCGATCCCAAGGGGGATGCCGTTGTTGGTTGATTATTAAGGTTAGGGAGTGTTAACGAAAACTGCGTAATAAGACGATGGAGGCGATGAGATGAACGAATGCGAGATAAGAGCGGGCGAGTTTGTCGTAACGGGTGGCGACACGGCGGAAGTCGAAGAGTTTTCGGAAGTAATTTTCGACCT
>CAIVDS010000046.1 GCA_903904685.1 uncultured Verrucomicrobiota bacterium | reverse complement strand
CATTTAGGACTTCGTGAGAGTCCGTCGCCGTGAGGCAACGGGTTTTCGGCGGAGTCGGGCCGCACAGCGGCCAAGAACTGAGAGGTAAAATCGTAGGGCGGGGCAAAATCCAGGGTGACTTTCTTTCGCGAAATCAGGCGGTTCGTTCCGATTTTTTGAACCAGTGACGAAATCTCCAGTGGAGATTTCGAATTTTGTATTTTTGTGGCTGATTCTAAGGTGTTTATGACTTCCTTGGCCGGTTCGATCCAGTAACTCGCGCCTGTTTTCTGGAGACGTGTTTTTTCCTGCTTCAAGGCCGCTTTTTCGGTGACGAGATCGGCCTTGGCAGCCTGGAAGCTTTCTTCGTCAAGAACCTCGTTCAGATACGCCCGCGTGAGCTTGTTGAGCTTATTTTGAATGGTCGCGAGCCTTTCGCCGACCTCGGACGCGGCAGCTTCAACGGCTTCGCCGTTTTTCGCCGCGTCCCGGTCGATGAGGTCGCGTAAAAGGGCCGCGTCCTCCGGGGCGATGGCGAGCGCGGACAATATTTCGGCGCACTGGTCCGCGACGATTTTTTCCTGAACATACGGCTCGGAACAGTCGGTGAGGGTGCTTTTACGCACGCAACGGTAGTAGCGGTAGAGGCCGCCGTTTCCCTTGGCCCATTGGGCGGTCATCATGGAATTGCAGGTGCAGCGAAAAAGGCCGCAGAAGGGAAAGTTGTGCCCCACGCGCGTTCTGCGCGGTTTGCTCCTCACCTTGAGCGCTGCCGCGACCTTTGCGAAAAGCTCAGGGGTGATGATGGGGCGATACTTTCCCTCAAACACCTCTCCGTTCCACACCATCACGCCCATGTAGAGCCGATTGGTGAGAAAGCTGTGAACCTGCGATTTCGACCATGGTTTCCCGCTTATGCTCAAGACGCCCAACTGGGCCAGTCGTTCGGAAACCTTCGTTAAGCCGTCTCTGCCGCCGCTGAATTCTTGAAAAATCTTCGCGACGATTTTGGCCTGTTTTGGATGCGGGACGATGTTGTGTTGGTCGTGGTCGTAGATGTAGCCGAAGGCCTTTGTCCCGCCAGGCCACGCGCCGCCGAGCAATTTTTCTCGCACGCCCCGCGCAACGTCGCGCTTGTGGTGGATAATGAAGTCGGTCGCCCGCCCGCCCTCAACCGCGATGAGAAGCCCGGCGTCGGAGGGAGCATAACTGCGATTCGGGGTTCGGATGGATGCGATAATGCCGCGCTGCAACATCCAGCGAACACGACCCTCATCGACGGGATTGCGATACAGGCGGTCGATGTCCCAACAGAGTAGCCCGTTGGCTTCACCATTTTCAATGCGCGTGAGCACGCTGTTGAAAAGGGGGCGGCCCGGCTCTTTTGCCGTCCTGCACTCCTCGACCTCTTCCACGATGACAAGTCGCTCGCGCTTCGCGAAATCGCGTAGTTCCCGCCGCTGGGCGTCGAGACTCATGATTTGGCGCTTCGTTTCGTCGGTGCTCTTTCGGATGTAGATGATGTATCGGATCATTGTATTTGTATCCTAATTATGATACTGTTATTATACGTGACCGCTCACGTATAAGCAAGCATTAGTCTCTGGATCGAACAGGGGTGGGTTTAGGTGCGCTCTTTGCCGTGCCAGCGGGCATTGACGGCCTTGCGCGCCGCCTCGCTGCGCTCTTCTGCCGTGAGGCTTTGCGCACGAGCCTTGCCGCCTTTAAGTCCACCCATCCGCCCTAACGCCACGGCAGCGGGATTCTTTACCTTACCGACAGGTTTACGGGTGCGTTTTGGCATAGGTGTAACTCGATTCGTGAGAGGAGAGGTCTGATGTTTCAATGTGAATTCATCTTATCAAAAAATCTGAACAAGGCCAACATGGGTGGCCTTGCCGGCGTGAGCAGTGCCGCCTGATTTCGCGAAAGAAAGTCACCCTGGATTTTGCCCCGCCCTACGATTTTACCTCTCAGTTCTTGGCCGCTGTGCGGCCCGACTCCGCCGAAAACCCGTTGCCTCACGGCGACGGACTCTCACGAAGTCCTAAATG
>CAIVDS010000045.1 GCA_903904685.1 uncultured Verrucomicrobiota bacterium | reverse complement strand
TGGCAGAACGCCCATTCCTCGTCGCTCACCTCGCCGATGTATCCCACTCGTGTTTTCGCCCTCCCAAGCCTCCATCCCATCTTCCTCCAGGGCTACAGCCTTAAAGATGCTTCACCCAAAAAGTGCCTGACAGGCTCTAGGGGGCCAGTCGCGAGTTTTTAAAGGAGGCGCTCACCGTCATCAGCTGCGCCGACCGTACTTAAATCCGATCACGCTCCAGATTGAGCCAAGCGATTTCCTTGGGTGAGAGTTCCACCCCAAGGCATTCCAGAGAGCTCACCGTCTCGGAGATCACGCGCGGGCCGATTAGCGCGAAGGTCGGGAACGGTTGGTGCAGCACATACGCCGCCGCGATGGCGATGGGTGCCACGCCTTTCTTCGCCGCCAGCGACACCGCCCGGTCGCGTCGCGCAAAGTTGTCGTCGGAATACCAGCAGCGCACCAACTCGGCATCGGACGTCCTGTCACGCCCGGCGCGGTCGGTGAAAAAACCACGCGCCTGGCTCGACCATGCCAGAAGAGGGAGCTGCGTTTTTTTGAGCCATTTGCGCGATGCCGCGTCGCTCGCCGCAACGCAGTCTCTCCACACCGGATCGACCATGCGGGCGAGCGAGAGGTTGTTGGAGAGTGCGCCGAAGCCCTGCTGCCCCTTGCGCTTCGCGTAGCGGTTGGCCGCAACCACACGCTTTATGGTCCAGTTGGAACCGCCGAAGATGCCGATGCGACCCGCACGCACGTGCTCATTGAGAGCATCGACCAACTCGCCGACGGGCAGGTCGGGGTTGTCGCGATGCATCAGGTAAATATCCACACAGCCGGTTTGCAGACGCTCAAGCGTTTCATGCAACTGCCGGGTGATGCCCTCGGGTGTGCAGCAGGGCGTATGTCCACCCTTGGCGATCACGATCACCTCGTCACGGATGCCTCGGTTTTTTATCCACTGGCCAAGCAGGCGTTCCTGCAACCCGCCGCCATAAATCCAGGCCGTGTCGAAAGCGTTTCCGCCACGCTCGAAATAATCGTCCCACATCGCCGCGGCATGTGGCATCGTCCGCTGATTGTCGCAGCCCATCACGAGCCGTGACATGGGACGCGCCATGCCGGGTACGGCCGCACAGGGCATCGGTGCGCGGGGATTCCGGCGAAGCGGCCGCCGTGCGATCGTATGCATGAAGGCCGCGGGTTTTTCTGTCGCGTAGGTAAGTCCGATGGCTGCGCGCCACTGGTCGAGTGCGGCGAGGTTGCCCAGCGTGTCGTCGGTACGCATCTGCGGCACGTCGCGCAAACCCGCGCGCACGGCGGCGGCGAAGGCGTCTGCCTCCAGCGCGTAAAGCGGCCCGCCTTCGACGACTATCTCCTCGGGCGCGGACGCGCCGGGTTTGTGCAGGAGCAGCTTTGAGGAGCCGCCTTCGCGGTTGATCACCCACGGCGAGGGCACGAGCAGCCAGCCGGCGGTGCCGTAGATGCGGACGACGTTTTCCTGCGTCAGCCCGACACCGGCGGAAACCTGCGCGATCACGCCATTGGCAAAGGAAAGCGTGGCGGCCGCATAAACGTCGGCTCCGCTCTCCGGATGCAGCACGCCAGCGCCGGTGACGGCCACCGGATCAAGGAATGGCTTTCCTGACGCCGCACCGGCGACCAGTCGCGCCATCGACACGGCGTAGCAACCGACATCGAGGATGCCACCACCGCCTGCATCGTTGGCCCAGAGACGCGAGGTCGGATTGTAGTCCGTCTTAAAACTGAATGCCGCCTGCACCATTCCAACCGTGCCGAGCGCACCGGAACGGATGAGTTCGACAATCTTCGACGTCTGCGGGTGGCAACGATACATGAACGCCTCCATGAGCACGACACCGTGCTCGCGCGCAGCCTGCACCATCACCATGCCTTCGCCGTGGTTGAGTCCCATCGGTTTCTCGCAGAGGATATGTTTGCCCGCCTCGGCGGCTTTGACGACCCACTCCGCGTGCTGCGGGTGTGGCGTGGCTATATAGACGGCCTCGACCTCGGGATCGGCCAGCAACGCCTCGTAGCACCCGTGGGCGCGAGCGATGCCATGGGTAGTGGCAAATATTTGCGCGGCCTCAGGCGTGCGACTGCCGACGGCGACGACACGACCGCTTTTCGAGGCGGCGACGCCCTGGGCAAATACACCGGCGATGCGGCCGGTGCTGAGGATGCCCCAGCGAAGAGGCGAGGAGGAGGGGTTCATAGGATAGGATGCAAACACCCTGAGCGTGGCTGGCATCGTTTGCTCCGCCAAGGAGGAAAACCCCGTCCTCGATGGGATTTATGCGGTTGCCGGAGTATTCGTGACGCGCCCGTCGGCAATGAACAGCAGATACGGCCCCGGAAGTTTTAAAATAGGGGACGACTCCAACCGCCCATTATTATTATGATAAATAAGATTAACCGCGGGAGTTGAAGCTATATTGCTATATGGACCTGACTGGATCAGTCTGTTCGCAGAAAGGCCTCTACCTTTTATTTATGAAACATACTACCCCGTGGAATGGTTTCACCCTCGTCGAAATCATGGTCGTCATAGTCATGATCGGACTTCTCGCTGCCTTGGCCATGCCCGCCATCCAGAAGGTCCGTAATGCTGCCCAGGACAAGGCGATTTTAAACAACATGCGCCAGCTCGGTGCCGCCGCCGACCAGTTCTTCATCGAAAACGGTACCAACCAGGCGGCCATTGTCGGGTTGGTCGGCGGAAGCAACTACGTGAAATTTTTGCAAACGGTGGCCAACGAAAGCTATCCTCAGGATTATACCCAAAGCGCGCCAATCATCATCTCGGGCATCGCCGGCACCCGCACGCTCACTTACATCCAGTAAGTTTTCGCTCTCACCCAAAACCGCCCCTGTTCGCATGGGCGGTTTTTTTGCGCCCGGTATCACCTTTGGCATGCTCAACAACCCGAACCGGCGACGGCAGCGCGACCCGCCAGTAAAGACTCGTGAGCGCGCTCCGTCCGAAAAGCCCGATGCTCACCAAAAAAGACCCGAGTCGGACTGCATTCAAACGGGCGGATTAAAATGAGGGTCTTTTCTGGCTGAGCGGGTGTAACTGTCAGGCCGCGTCTTAACCGAGTTGCCTGGCGACGCCCTCAGTCGCAACCAAACCCGAGCGACCGTCGATCGCGCCCATGACCAAGTCGCGCACCGGCACGGCGGCGCGGTTGCCCAGCACCTCGTGCGCAAGGCTGTCCATCCGCACAAACTTCACCCCTCGCTCGGCCAAGGCTGTCATTAATTCACGAAAAAGCCCGATCCGGCCCATGCCCTCGATCTCGGCATGCAGCGTGAAGACGTTGAGCCGGTCGTCGCTCAGAAGGCTTAGATAATGCGCCACGATCTTGTCGTCGGGATATTCCGGACGGCCCATGAGCTCGTCAAAAGTCGGCAGCGTGCTGGGAATCTCCAGCGTCTCGAAAACGCGTCCGCCAATGCGAGGGAAAAACGGCGTCTCGCCGCGCGTGTCGCTCGCGTAGAGCAGCCCCGCCTCGTCGTAGATCTGTTTGCTGTTGGCGCACGCCTGCCAGCCGGGCGCGCCGGCGGTGAACGCCTCGGTGCCGAAAATGCGGCGAAATTCCGCGCGGGCCTTGCCAAACTCGGCGCGGACCTGTTCCAGCGTCATGTCGAGCACGTAGTCTTGCCAGCAGAAGTGGTCGTGACAATGGATGCCGACCTCGAAGCCCTCGTCGCGCACACGGCGGATGACGGCTTCGTTGCGCCGGCCGATGTGCGGCGCGGGAAGAAGCGTGCCGTTGAGCAGTGTGCGCACACCGTAGATCTGCACGACGCTCGTGCGGGAAACCTTTTGGAAGAAGCCGGGGCGGAAGACACGGCGGATGGCCTTGCCGGTGTTGTCCGGCCCGAGCGAAAACAGGAAGCACGCGGGCGCGCCGAACTGCTTGAAGATCGCGGTGAGCGCCGGCACGCCAAGGCGCGTGCCGCGGTCGGTATCCACATCAACCTTGAGCGCGAGGACGGGCATGACCGATGCGCCCAGACTTACTCGAGCGAGTAGTCCTTGTGCGCGAGGTGGTAGTCGAGCGTGAGCTTGATCGCGGTCTTGAGGTTCACCTTGGGCTTCCAGCCGAGCTGCTTCTTGATGTTCGAGATCGAGGGCACGCGCTTCTGGATGTCCTGGTAGTATTTTCCAAAGTAGGTACCGGAGGAAACCTTCACGACCTTGGCGGCCTTCACATGCTCGGCGTAGTCGGGATAGTCCTTGAAGGCGGTGATGATGAGCTTGGCGAGGTCGGCCACGCTCACGTCGTTGCCGGGGTTGCCGATGTTGAAGATCTGGCGGGAGGCCTTGCCGTCCTTGTTCTCGATGATGCGCAAGAGCGCGTCGATGCCGTCGTCGATAAAGGTGAACGAGCGGCTCTGCTTGCCGCCGTCCACAAGCTGGAGGGGCTTTTTGAAGATGACGTTGGAGATGAACTGCGTGAAGAGGCGCGAGCTGCCTTCCTTCGGCTCCATGACGTTGTCGAGTTGAGGCCCGATCCAGTTGAAGGGGCGGAAGAGCGTGTAGTCCACGTTGTCGCGCACGCCGTAGGCGTAGATGACGCGGTCGAGGAGCTGCTTGGAACTGGCGTAGATCCAGCGCTGGCGCTCGATCGGGCCGTAAACCATCGAGCTGGTGGCCTCGTCGAGCTCGGCGTCGGGGCACATGCCGTAGACCTCGGAGGTCGAGGGGAAGATGATGCGCTTCTTGTATTTCGCGCACTGGCGGACGATGGAGAGGTTGGCCTCGAAATCCAATTCGAAGACGCGCAGGGGATCCTTGACGTATTGGACCGGGTTGGCGATGGCGACGAGGGGGATGACGACGTCGCACTTCTTGACGTGATACTCGATCCACTCGCGGTTGATGGTGATGTCGCCCTCGACAAAGGTGAAGCGGGGGTTGCCGAGACTGGCGGTGAGCTTGTGGCTGCCGATATCCATGCCGTAGACCTCCCAGTCCTTCTGTTTGAGAATGGCGCTGGTGAGGCTGCTGCCGATGAAACCGTTGGCTCCGAGGATAAGGACTTTGAGTGGCATGGGATTTAGAGGGACGAGGGTTCAGAGAATCTGCCCAACTTGCAAGGCTGCCGCGACACCGTTGCGCCAGCCGGTGCGAGTGAGTTCCAACGAGCCATCTGCCGTCGCGATGACCGTGGGGTTGACGGAAAGCACTTCGCCAGGCTTGCCGCGCCTGCCCACCGTGGCGACCGAGACGGGCTCGGCCCACCATACCATGAGGCGCGCATCACCAATGTCGGTGAACGCACCGGGATACGGATCGGTAACGGCGCGGATGAGGTTGAAAATCTGCGCGGAGGTCTGGTGCCAGTTAATGCGGCCGTCCTCGGGTGTGCGGCCGCCGAAATAGGTCACTTGCGACTCCTCCTGCGGCGTCTCCTTGGCGGTGCCGGCAAGCAAGGCGTCGATCTGGCGGGCGAGGACGATGCGGGCGCAAGGCATGACCTTGCGGAAGGCGACTTCGGCGGGATCACGCGGGCCGATGTCCACGCCTTCCTGATCGACCACGTCGCCGGCGTCGGCGCTTTTCACCATACGATGGAGCGTCATGCCGATGCGCGGCTCGCCGTGGAGAATCGCCCAGTTGATCGGGGCGCGGCCGCGGTAGCGCGGCAGGAGCGAACCGTGCATGTTCCAAGCGCCGAGGCGGGGCATGGCGAGGATCTTGGTGCCGATCATGTGCCGGTAATAGACCGAGAGGATAAGATCGGGCTTGAGGGCGGCGATTTTTTCGCGCCATTCAGGATTATTGACGGATTCGGGCGTGAAAACCGGCAGACCACGCTCGCGAGCGGCGACGGCGGGGGTCTTGAACCAGATTTTTTCGTTGGGATTGTCCTCGTGCGTGATGAGCGCGACGACGTTGTCGCCCCGGGAAAGCAGCAGGTCGAGGCAGGTGTAACCGACTTCGCTGTAGCCGAAGAAGAGAATGCGGGGCTTGGTCGTCACGGGAGGATTATTCCTTGGTCTCAAGTACATGGCTCACGTTATAGCGGGAGCGACCGCGCACGACCTGATAGGTGCGCCCCACGTATTCGCCGATAAGTCCGATGCCAATCATGGCGACGCTGAGCAGGAAGAACAGAATGCCAAACAACGTGAACACACCAAAGGTTTCGCGGTCGAGGTTGAGCGCGAACCGGCGGAAGAGCAGCACAAACACCAGCCCGAGGCTGCCCGCCGAGCAAAAGCCAGCGAACATCGTGAAGAGCTGGAGCGGCGCTGTGGTGAACGCTGTGATGAGGTCGAAGTTGAGCCGGATGAGCTTGTAAACGGAATAGTTCGACACGCCAGCATGACGCTCTTCGTGCGCGACGGGAACCTCGGTGGGATTCTGCGACAACGTATAGGCCAGCGCGGGGATGAAGGTGTTGATCGCGCCGCTACGCACGATGGCGGCAACAACGTCGTGCGAATAGGCGCGGAGCATGCAGCCCTGGTCGGTCATCTCGATGTTCGTCATCTCACGGCGGGCGACATTGACAAGGCGCGAGGCGTAGCGGCGAAAGGCGCTGTCCTGGCGGTTCTGGCGCGCGCCGCCCACGCAGTCGAAACCGGCGTCGGTGGCGGCGAGGAGCTTGGGGATTTCCTCGGGCGGATTCTGGAGGTCGGCGTCGAGCGTCACGACCACGGCGCCGCGCGCGCGTTCGAAGGCCGCGATGATGGCCATGTGCTGGCCGTAGTTGGCGTTGAATTCGATCACGCGCGTAACGTCGGGACGCGCGGCATACTGCGCGGCGAGAAGTTCGCGGGAACGGTCGGCGCTGCCGTCGTTGGTGAAGAGGATCTCGTAGCGCCTGCCGAGACCGTCTAGCACGGGGTAGAGCCGCTTGAACAGCAGCGGGAGATTGGATTCCTCGTTGAAAACGGGGATGACCACGGAAAGCGGCAGGGTGGCGGCGGGGACAGTGCTCATGGTTTCGAGTGGGCTTGAAGAATGAAGACGAGGGCGCCGACGACACGCGTAATATCGGCGCGGGTCATGGCTGGAAACAGCGGAAGCGCCAAGATGTTCCGCCCAGTGTGCTCGGCATGCGGACAGTCGCCTTCCGTCCAGCCAAGCTGGCGGTAGAGCGCGAAGAGATGGATCGCCGGATAATGCACGCCGGTGCCGATACCCCCGTCCTTGAGCTTGGCCATCACGTCGGCGCGTTTGATCGTGAGCCACGCAGGCAGCACCACTTGGAACATGTGCCAGTTGCTCTGTGTGAAATCGGGAACCGGCAGGCCGAGACCGAGCGCGCGAACGGCGGGCGTGTCGAGCAACTCGAAGTAGGCGCGGGCAAGCTCGCGGCGTTTCGCCGTGAACTTGTCGAGATGAACCAGTTGTCCTATTCCCACGCGGGCGGCGACGTCGGTGAGGTTGAACTTTCCTCCGCGCACCTCGACTTCCATCCCGTCGAAACCGGAGCGGATCACGCCCTGCAGGCGGTATTGCTCGGCGAGGCCGGCCTCGCGCTCGTCGTTAAGGACGAGGCAGCCGCCCTCGATGGTCGTGATGTTTTTGTTCGGGTGAAAACTGAACGACACGAAGTCGCCGAATGATCCGATGCGGCGGCCCTTCCACGTGCTGCCAAACGACTGGGCGGCGTCCTCGACGACGCGCAGGTTGTGTTTCTTCGCGATGGCGTTGAGCCGGTCGCGATCCACCGGCAGGCCGGCGAGATCCACCGGAATGATCGCGCGCGTCGCGGGAGTGATCGCCGCCTCGACGAGGCGGAGGTCAAGGTTTCGCGTCACCGGGTCGATATCCACGAAGACGGGTGTCGCCCCGACCTCGAGGATGACGTTGCTCGTCGCCACCCACGACAACGGCGTGGTGATGACCTCGGCACCCGGACCGATGCCCGCGATGCGCAGCGCGATCTCCATCGTGCACGTGCCGGAGTTGAAGGCGCGCACCGGGCGTCCGCCGAAATACTCGGAGAGCTTCGCCTCGAAGGCCTTCACCTGCGGGCCGGAGGTGATCCAGCCCGAGCGCAGCACCTCGGCCACGCCGGCGATGGTTTCATCGTCGATGGTCGGACGCGTGAGCGGGAGAAACGGAAGTAAGGGACTGGCGTTGGACACAGTGGCGGTCACAGGATGGATTAGGGCTGACGGTTTACCACGAGAACATATCGGGGCGTTTCGGCAATCACCGCAAAAGGCGCGGACACGTCAGCAAAGAATTTCTTATAACCGTCCGTGCGCACGACCGCATAAGCCACACCCGGCTCCCGCCAGTGCCCGAAGAATGCGTCATACCCCATGAACCGCGCTGCAGTTTTTTGCGGCTCGGCCCCGATGCCGTAAGTCAGTTCGCCGGCGTAGTTGACCACGCTCACCGTGCGCCCGAGATAAACCGGCAAATCCTGGGCGTAGTCGTTCACGATAAAGACGGCGTCGGCAGGTTGCAGCCGCGGCTTGAGCACGGCCGCGAGCGACTTGGTCGAGCGTTCATTGAACAGCCCTTCGACCAAGTTGGCCGCAGCGAAAAAAACCACGCACGTCACCACAAGACCGATCAACGCGCCCCGAACAGCACCACGCCGCAGGCACAAGATGACCGCGAGAGCACCGCCACCCATCACCGCACCGACAAAAAAACGCCACGGTAGCAATTGCGGTTCAAGAGGCGCCTGCTTCGCCGGTAGTGGGAAAAACGCCGCCGCGCCCGCCAGCGCCAGCGCGAGTCCGGCAAACACCCAGAGCCCGGCGTGCATCCCGCGCCAGCTCCGCTCCGCCCACGCCTGCGCAAGATAATGCCCGATGAGCACCGCCGCCGCCGGAAACACCGGCGAGATGTAAGTGATAAGCTTTGACTGCGACTTGGAGAAAAACGCCACGATCAGCACGATCCAGAGCACCAAAAACCAGGCTTCGAGATGCCGTCCGCGCTCGCGCCAGCCACCGGCCAGCGACCGCCATACGGATTGCCCCGCGAACACCGTCCAAGGAAACAGACCGCCCACCAAAATCGGCAGGAAAAACCACGCCGGCTGGACTCGCCCGTGCTCCGTCGTTGTAAACCGCAGGAAATGCTCGCGCACGAAATAAAACCACATCCAGCCCGGATCCTGGCCGGCACCATGAAGATCCAGACCGTGCGCATAACCCGGCCAGACCAGCCCGTCCACACTCGGATTGCGTAACGCCGCGAGCACATGCCACGGCGCGGCGATCGCCAGCAACACCAGCATGCCGACGATAGGATAACACGGCCGCAGCGCGCGCCACTGGTTGAACACCAGCAGCCACACAAACGCCACCATGCACGGCAGCAGAAAACCGATCAGCCCCTTCGTGAGCGTTGCCAGCGCCATGCACACATAGAACGCCATGAACAGCCACCTCCGCCGCGTTCCCGCCGGCTCGCGAATGCCCACGATAAAGGCAAACAGCGCCCCCGCCATCGTCACCGCCACCACCATGTCGAGCAGGATGATCCGACTCAGCCCATAATAGAGAATCGACGTGACCGCCACGAGCGCCGCCCACCAACCAGTCGCCCTTCCATAAAGCGCGCGGCCGGCGCCGTAGGTCATCAGTCCGCCAACCAGCGCAAACACCGCGCCCCATAAACGCGCCGTCCATTCGTTCACCCCATCCGTGCCCGCCAGCGGGCCGACGACCTCGAACGTCAGCGCCGACAACCAGTAGACCAGCGGCGGTTTCTCGAAATATTTCACGCCGTTCAGCCGCGGCGTCACGTAGTCGCCCGTCGACGCCATCTCGCGAGGAATCTCCGTGTAGCGCCCCTCGTCGGGATTGTTGAGCGGACGGCTCCCCAAAAACAGTCCGAACCACAGGCTCAGCGCGAGCGTCAGCAACACCAAATCACGTCCCCAAGAGGCGTTATCGGACACGGGGGATGAACTGGCCGGTGACACAGCGGCTTGGACGGAAGTCATGGGTTAAAAGAAATTAACTGAAGCCTCGTGCGCCCAAGGGCAAGGCTGCGAAAGCCCGACATCTCCGTTAACCGACTCGTCATCACTATTTATTTGAACGTCCTGACCTCCCTTTCAGTCTATTTCACCATGAGTAATCCTGTGGAGGAAACCTCCGCGCTAAATCCATCAACCGATCTTTTTGATCGTTTCCGATCACTTTTCCTGTGATCCGGCGGTTGTTTCCTATACGTTTGATCCTCCTTTGGGATCAAAACCCGTCATCATAAATTGCCTATCGCCATCGAACATCGACCGGTCTCCACGACGCTGACCACCTATCGGTGGACGCGCCATCTCGCAGAGTTGACAACCGCTTGGACTCAGTGTTTCGGCGACGAATATGCGCTGCGCTCACAGGCGCTTCAGGCAGCGGCGGAGGCATCCGGGATGCCCGACGTGGAGACGCACTACCTCGTGGGCGAGGATGCCGAGGGTGCGGCCTGCGTGGCGCCCTGTTTCACGTTCAAAGTCTCCCTCGTCACCATGGCCGGACCGCGGATGCAGCGCATCGTCTCCTCCGTCCGCAACGTGTTCCCGAATTTCCTTCAACTGCGCGTGTTTGTCGTTGGTAGTCCCATCTCCAACTGCGGAGACCTGCTCGGGCTGGGCACCGGAGAACGCGCCGCACGCTGGGATTCCGTCCGGCTCGCCGGCTTGTTCGATGAGATCACCCGTCGCGCCTACTCGTTGAACATTGGTCTGGTGCTCATCAAGGAGCCCGACACCGCGCTGACCGACCGGCTCCGGCCCGCCTTGGCCGAACGCTTTTTTTTCGCGGAAAGCCTGCCGACCACCTACCTGGCCATTCCCGACCTCGCCAAGGGCGGCTACCTCGGCGCGATCTGCTCGCGCTACCGCAACAAACTCAGGAAGCGCAAATCCGTCGGCGAACAAAACCACCTCACTTGGGAAATATCTCCCACCTGCCGCGGGCAGGAGGATGCGGTTTTCGATCTTTACCGGCAGGTCTTGGAAAACTCCGCCTTCGTCTTCGAACGCCTGAACCGCGAATTCTTCCCGCAAGTCGAGCGACTGCTCGGCGACCGGATGTTTTTTCTCTTCGGCTACCGCCAGGTGGACGGAGTCCGCAAGCTCGTGGCCTGCGAATTGGTGCTCATCGACCGCGACACCCTGCACCCGCTCTACAGTGGTTTCGACTACTGGGTGAAAAAAGACTCCAGCCTCTATTTCAACGCCTTCTACCGGATCATCGAGGAGGCGGAGAAACGCGGCATTCACCGGGTGGACTTCGGCCAGACCGCCTACGAGGTGAAAGCCGAACTCGGGGCCGTTTGCACACCGCTCTTTGTCGGCGTCCATCACCGCAATCGAGTGCTTCATGCCTTGTTAAGAGCGTTGCGTAGTTGGATTTTTCCGCCTTCAGTGTTTCCCGCTCGCGAGGTCTTCGGCAACGAACCCATGCCCAGCAAAAACGGCCGGCCGGTGAAAAACACCGTTCGCCCGACGCCGTCAAACACCTTGCTTCAATAAATGAATCCAGACCCAGCCACCTTCTCCCCGGAAGCCGAAACCCAGTTGCGCGAAAGCCTGCGACGCTGCTCTCCCGAGACCGTCATGGCGGCTGTCGCTTACCGGCGAACCCGCGATCCCCAATGCCTGCCCGCCCTCATCGGAGGCGTCTTTGAACGCTACATCGAACCGGAAATCCGGCCCAAGCTCGCATCCGCTAATCGCGACGATCTGCGGGTGATTGAAGATCTTGGCATCGACTCCCTCACCCTGATGGAGATCGTCATGCTGCTTGAGGAGGCCGGCGGGCTCACCATCGCCAACGATGAACTCCGCCAACTGCGCACCCTGGGCGATATCCGGACCTTCGTGGATTGCCGGGTCCGCGGGCTGCCTTATTCGCCTCCGGCCCGGCTGGATCACGAAGCGGTGCTGGCTGCGATGCCCGTGCAGCCTCCTTTCCTTTTCATCGACGAAGCTGTCATTTCTAAAACCAGTATCTCGGCGACCTACCGCATCACCGGCGAAGAGGTTTTTTTGCAGGGCCATTTCAAAGGCAACCCCGTGATGCCGGGTTCGCTGATGCTGGAGGCGCTCGGGCAGTTGGGCGTCCTTTATCTGGTCAGCGGCCAATTGGATGATGCCAACCACAAGGTGGACTCGGGATCACTGCTCTTCACCTCGGCGGACGGCGTGCGCTGTCACCGCGTCTGCCGGCCCGGCGACACTCTGTCTCTCCGCCTCAAACCCAAGCGCATCAAGGCACCCATCATCGTTTTCGAAGGCGACGTTCGCGTGGGGTCCGACAAGGCCGTCGGTGCCGAGGAAATCACCCTCACGTTCGGCTTTAAGGAAACGCCCCCGACGGCCTGAGCCACACTATTTTTATGCCCCGAGTGTTCATCACCGGGCTGGGGTTCATCACCAGCATCGGAAACGACGCCGCCAGTGTGACGCAAAGCCTCCGGGAATTGCGCCACGGCATGGTTCGCTACGCGCCTTTTGAACGGGACGAAATCCCTGTCAAGGTCGCCGCTCCCGTGCGTGATTTTTCCACCGAGGGCGACGAACCCGAGGATTGGAAGACACCGGAGCGTTACCGCCTGCGCCGGGACCAGCTTCGCAGCCTCAGCCCCAACGCCCTCTATGCCTCCTGCGCCATGCAGCAGGCCGTCGAGGATGCCCGGCTGGAGCCGTCCGATATTTCCAACGATGACACCGGTCTCTACGCCGCATCCTGCGGTTCGCCCGGTATGCTGTCGCGTATTTTGAACCGCATCCACGCGCAGGGAGTCATGAGGAGCCCCGCCTTGGGTATCGTCTCCAGCATCGCCGGCACGGTGCAGTTCAACCTCGTGGCCAACTACAAGATCAAGGGCGCCTCCACCGGCTTCGCCTCCGCCTGCGCCTCCTCTGCGCACGCACTCGGTTTTGCCCACGACGAGATCGTGCTTGGCCGGCAGAAACGCATGTTCGTGGTCGGTGCCGAGGATGGCAATCTCGAGACCATCCTTCCCTTCGCCAGCATGCGAGCCCTGTCCCCAAATCCGGATCCGGCGACCGCTTCACGGCCCTTTGATCGGCAGCGGGACGGCTTTGTCGGCACCGGCGGCGCGACCGTTCTGGTGCTCGAAAACGAAGAGGAGATTCTTCGCCGCGGTGTGACGCCTTACGCGGAGGTGCTCGGCTGGGGCCAAGCCTCGGACGGCCACAACGTCGCGATCTCCCACCCCGAAGGCGCCGGTCTGCGCACCGCGATGCTCCATGCGTTGCGCACCGCCAAGGTCGGCCCTGCGGACATCGACTACGTCAACGCCCACGCCACCTCCACGCCCATAGGCGACGCCTCGGAATGCAAGGCCCTGCGCGCCGTCTTGGGCGAACACGCTTCACGAGTTGCGCTGAGCAGCACCAAAGCCCTCACCGGTCACGGATGCTCTCTCGCCGGCGCGATGGAATCCGGCTTCTGCGCCCTCGCGCTGCGGGACGGCTTCATGCCGGGGTCTGCGCACATCACCGAGCTCGATCTGATCTGCGAAGGCCTGAACATCATTCGCCAAACCCACGCGACCGCCCCCGGCGTGGTGTTAAACAACAGCAGCGGATTCGGCGGAGCCAACGTCTGCATCGTGCTGAAACGCCCGCGCTGAAATCATGGCAAACCCGTCGATTTTGGGTGCAGGCACGACCGCATTCGTTACCGGAGCCAGCACCGGACTGGGCCGGGCATTCACCGAACACCTGCTCGCCGAAGGCGTGCGTGTCTGGGGCACCGCAAGGGAGACCGGGCGCTTGGAAGAACTGCGCCGCCATTCCGGTTTCACCGCAGTTGTCCTCGACCTCCATGATCGCGCGCAGGCCACCGAAGCCTTTGCCGAGGCGGCGCGTCAGGCCGGCGGTTTCGACCTTGTCATAAACAACGCCGGCTACGGCGTGTTCGGAGCGGTCACATCAACCGAACCCGAGCTCTGGTCCCGCCAGATCGACGCCATGTTGCAGACGACCCTTGCGCTGGCCCGCCTCGCCCTCGGCGAGATGGACCGGCGCGGTCACGGCTGCCTCGTCAACGTCAGCTCCCTCGCCGCGGAGTTTCCGATCCCCTACATGAGCGGCTACAACGTCTGCAAGGCCGGCCTCTCCGCCTGGAGCGAAAGCGTGCTCTACGAGCTCACCAACCCCGACATCATTGTGATCGACTTCCGTCCCGGGGATTTCCGCACGCCTTTCAACAACGCAGTCCAGCACGCGAGCGATTCCACAGACCTCCGCGCCCGTCAAGTGTGGCAGCGCCTTGAGGAGACCCTTGCGGCGGCCCCCTTGCCGGCCATGGCGGCGGATGACCTTTGCCGGGCCGTGCGGCGCCACAGCAGCGGCGTGGTGCGCACGGGTTCGTTTTTTCAAGCCCGGCTGTCACCTCTTTTCGCCCGCCTCATTCCGAATTCCTGGCGTCGCGCCGCCCAAGCTGGCTATTTCAAGCTCTCCTGATTTGTCTTTCCACTATGTCTCTTCCCTTCTTTGGCCGGTCTTCCCAGAAGCCAATTCTCAAACGTTGTATCCAAGATGATCTGACCAAACGCCGGCTCCGCTACGCGCCCTACTATCACGCGATGGAGGCCCAGCAGGGCAACCGCGTGCGGTTGAACGGACGCGACATGATCATGCTCGCGAGCAACGACTACCTCGGACTCTCATTCCATCCCAAGGTCGTCGAGGCGGGCCGCTCCGCGTTGCTCCAGTGGGGAACCAGCACCACCGGAGCGCGCACGGCCAACGGCTCACGTGCCTACCACCTCGAACTCGAGGAAAAACTCGCGGCCTTCCTCGGTCGCGAGGCCTGTCACGTCCACTCGGCCGGCTACCTTTCCTGCCTCTCCGGCGTCGCGGCCTTCGCCCAAAAGGGCGACATCATTCTCGCCGATAAAAACATTCACTCGTGTCTATGGGATGGCATCCGCCTCTCCACCGCCGCGATCGAACGTTTTTCGCACAACAACCCCGACGACATGCGCGCAGTCGCGTCCGCCGCCCCCGCCGCCACCCCCAAGATGCTCGTGATCGAGGGCGTCTATTCAATGGAGGGGCACATCTGTCGCCTGCCTGAGCTTTCCGCCGTCGCCGAGGAGTTCAACTGCTTCACCGTTCTCGACGACGCCCACGGCTTCGGCGTGCTCGGCCGGGGCGGACGCGGCACCGTCGATCACTTCGGAGTCAACGACAAGATCGACGTCATCTGCGGCAGCATGTCCAAATCCCTTGCCAGCACCGGCGGCTTCGTCGCCGGTTCGCGCGACGTAATCGAATACATGCGCACGCACGGCAAACACACCATCTTCAGCGCCGCGCTCAGCCCCGCGCAGGCCGCGATCGCCAGCGCCTCGCTGGACGTTCTCCAAACCGAGCCCGAGCATCTCGAACGCCTCTGGGCCAACACCCGCCGCTATAAAACCATGCTCAAATCCCTCGGGCTCGACACATGGGAAAGCGAAACGCCGGCCGTGCCGATCGTCCTCGGCGAAATGGAACGCGCCTACGCCTTTTGGAAAGCCCTGCTGGAAAAAGGCGTGTTCACCGTCATGTCTGTCGCCCCCGCCGTCCCTCCCGGCAAGGACCTCATCCGCACGGCCATCTCCGCCTTGCACACCGATGAGCAAATCGACCGAATCGGCGAGGCAATGGCCTACGCCCTCAAAAAAGCACGCTGAACAGACTCGGGCAACTCGCATGTCGTCCCCTTCTCCCGCCCCTGCGGCATCCGTTATTCGTCTTCCCCTGGCCATTTTCCTCCTGCTGGTCGCGGCCTTTCTGCTCCCCGGCCTGATCGGGCACGAACCCTGGAAACAAGACGAGACCTACATCTTCAGCATCGTTCACCACATGATGCAAAGCGGCGACTGGGTCGTGCCGCACGCCTCTGGCGAACCGTTTATGGAAAAACCGCCGCTCTACTATTGGGTGGCCGCGCTGCTGGCGCGGGGTTGTTCCGCTGGATTGCCACTTCACGACGGTGCCCGACTTGCCACCGGATTGTTCATGGCGACGACGTTCCTGTTTGTCGGCCTCACCGCCCGGCGCTGGTGGGGCGAGGGCCACGGCTGCGCGGCCGTCCTCGTCCTGATGTCCTGTCTCGGACTGGTGTATGAAAGCCACATCATGCTCACCGATGTGCCGATGCTCACCGGTTTCGCCATCGCCGGCTACGGGTTCGCCTTATCCCGCGAACGCCCGCTCGCGGCCGGCCTCTGGCTCGGCCTTGGCGTAGGCGTGGGATTTCTCGCCAAAGGCCTGCTGGTGCCCGGCGTACTCGGCGTCACCGCGCTCGCCCTGCCTGCGCTATTTTCCCAATGGCGCGAAAAAACCTACGCCCGCTCGCTCGGCATCGCGCTGGTGGCGGCGCTGCCTTGGCTGCTCATCTGGCCGGTGGCGTTGTATCTGCGTTCGGCGCCTTTGTTCGACGAATGGTTTTGGATGAACAACGTCGGTCGCTTCATCGGCTTTTCCGTCAACAAACTGGGCGCCAGCAACAATCCCTGGTTCTGGCCGAAAACCCTCCCGTGGTTCGCCTTCCCCGCTTTGCCGCTGGCGGCGCTCACCGTGTGGCGGCGGCGCTGCGAAATCCGCCGCAGCGCCGCGCTCCAATTCGGCCTCGTGGCGTTCTCCGTTTATCTCGGTGTGCTGCTCGTGTCCGCCTCGGCCCGCAACGGCTACGGATTGCCCATGCTCGCGACGCTGGCCGTCCTCGCGGCGCCCGCCTTCGCGACATTGCCAGACACTTTGAACCGCCGCACCGACGTCGTATCCCGTTGGTTTTTCACGATACTCGCCGGTTTTCTCTGGACGGTGTGGATACTCATGCGAGTCACCGGCCATGCACCTGAATGGGCATTCCTCACCCGCTCACTGCCCGGCGACTACGTTATGCCATTTCACTCCGTGGCTTTCGTCGTCGCCTTGCTGGCCACCCTCGCCTGGCTGCTGTCATGGTCGCGGCTGCCTCTGTTAAAAGAACGCGGCCTGACGGGCATGGCGGCCGGGATCACGCTGAGCTGGCTGCTGTTCGCGACCCTGTGGCTACCCTGGATGGACGCCGGCAAAAGCTACCGCGGTGTTTTCACCGAGATGCAGCCCCGCCTTCCAGAGCACTATCGCCAGATCGCCAGCATCGGCCTCGACGAATCCGCCAGCGCGATGCTGCTCTATTATTGCGGCGTAAAAACGATCCACCGCGAACTTGATCCCGATACGCCGTTCGACGTGCTGCTCATTCAGGGACGCGTCAAAACGGGACCCGTTTATACGCCTGCCGGATGGCGGCAGGTCTGGGACGGCGCCCGCCAAGGCGACCACCGCGAGCATTTCTGGCTGTTTCTCCCACCCGAAAAGTCGCCGCCGCTCCCAACCGCGAAATAGCCGGCGCGATTGCCCGCTTGCCTCGTGCGCCAACCCGCGCCCACAGTGCAGCGATGCCCGCCGCCAAGCCTTTCATCTTCATCTGCGGAGCCGATGACTTCCTCGTCAACCGGCAAGGCAAGGCGCGCTACGACGAACTCGCCAAGGATATCACCGACGAATTCTCCCGCGAAATCATCAGCGGCTTCGCCGGCAACGTCGGCGAGGTTGAGGCCGCCATCAACCGCTTCCGCGACAGCGTGCAAACCGTATCCATGTTCGGCGGCCGGCGCGTCGTCTGGCTCAAGGACGTGAGTTTCCTCGCCGACTCCGTCACCGGGCGCGCCGAGAGCACGTTAAAACTCGTCGAGGATCTCCAGCAGCTCCTCGAAAAAATCAATCCCGGCGAAACCGCCGTGGTCGTCACCGCCGCGCCCGTGGACCGCCGCCGCGCCTTCCCAAAGTGGTGCGAAAAAACCGGCGATTTCACCCTCGTCGGTGGCGACGCCGACGGCGCAGCCGAGACACTCTCCGGCGTGATCCTCGCGGAAGCCCGCGAACTCGGCGTCTCATTCGGCGAAAACGCCGCGCAACTCCTCCTCGCCAAGGTCGGCGCCAACACCCGCCTGCTCATCGAGGAGACACGCAAGCTCGCCGCCTACGCCGGCGACGGCGCGGACGGCAAACCCGCCGTCATCGAAGAGGTCCACGTCACCGAGCTCACCGCCAGCACCGCCGAAGGCGATTTCTTCGAGGCCGCCGAGGCGTTTTTCAGCGACGACATCCAATGGACAATCGCCGCGCTCCATCGGCATTTCTTCACCGGCGGCGACTCGCGCCCGATCATCGCCGCGCTGCAAAACCGCAACCGCATCCTCCTCCCAGTCCGTGCGCTCGCCGACGCCGGCGAGGTGCGCGTCAGTCAGCGCGGAATCGACGGCCTGCCCAAGGCCGCGTCTACTTACGGACGCCATTTCGTCGGCGCGACCGAGAAAAGTTCGTTCAACCTTTTCAGCCAAAACGCCTGGTATGTCGGCAAACTCGCCGGCTCGGCCAAACTGCCCTCGCTCCGCCGTCTCATCGACAACCAGCAGGAATTCATCCGCGCCTTTGAGGAAGTCATCCAGCGTCCGCACGAGCAGGAGGAAGTCCTCCGCGAGATGACCGTCCGCTGCCTCTCCGCCTGATCACCCACCATTTCAATCATGTCCACCGCCGCCATTCCCAACGTCCTCGCCGAACGCTACGCCTCGCCGCTCATCAAAGACATCTGGTCGCCCACCGGCCGCATCACCATCGAGCGCGATTACTGGATCGCCGTCATGAAGGCCCAGCGCGACCTCGGCCTGCCCATCCCCGCCGCCGCCATCGCCGACTATGAGAAGGTTAAGTCGAAAATCGACCTTGCCGACATCGACGCCCGCGAACGCGTCACCCTCCACGACGTGAAGGCCCGCATCGAGGCGTTCAACGCCCTGGCGAAACGCGAGTCCATCCACATCGGCCTCACGTCCCGCGACCTCACCGAAAACGTCGAGCAGCTCCAGGTCGCCCGCTCCCTCGCCGTCGTCCGCCTCAAGACCGCCGCCGCTCTCCTCAAGCTCTCGAAGCGCGCCAGGCAATACCGCACGCTCATGCTCACCGGTCGCACCCACAACGTTCCCGCCCAGCCAACCACCCTCGGCAAACGCTTCGCGATGGCCGGTCAGGAGCTCCTCGCCGCCTTCACCCGCCTCGACGAACTCACCGCCCGTTATCCGGTGCGCGGGCTCAAGGGCGCCGTCGGCACGCAGCTCGACCAGCTCACGCTTTTCAACGACGCTAAGAAAGTCGCCACCCTCGAAGCCCGCATCTTGAAGCATCTCGGCTTCAAAGTTTCCCTCTTCGCCGTCGGCCAGGTGTATCCGCGCTCGCTCGACTTCGAGGCTGTCTCCGCCCTCCACCAGATCGGCGCGTCCGCCGCGAGCTTTGCCACCACGCTGCGCCTCATGGCCGGCCAAGGCTTGCTCACCGAGGGCTTCCAAAAGGGTCAGGTTGGCTCCTCCGCCATGCCGCACAAGGTCAACGCCCGCAACTGCGAGCGCATCTGCGGCTTCTCGACGATTCTCTCCGGCTACGTCACGATGACGGGCGCGCTCGCCGGCCACCAGTGGAACGAAGGCGACGTGTCCTGCTCCGTCGTCCGCCGCGTCGCGTTGCCCGACGCCTTCTACGCGATCGACGGCCTCCTCGAAACCCTCCTCGCCGTCCTCAACCAGATGGACGTCTTCGAAGCCGCCATCGGCACCGAAAACCAGCGCCAGCTTCCCTTCCTTGCCACCACGACGATCCTCATGGAAGCAGTGAAAGCCGGCATCGGCCGCGAGACCGCGCACTTGGCGATCAAGGAAAACGCCCTCGCCGCCGCCAAGGCCATCCGCACCGGTCAAGGCGAGTCCGACCTCGTCGCCCTCCTCGCCGCCGACACCCGCCTCGGTCTCTCCGAAAAATCCATCCGCGCGATTCTCAGCGATAGCAAACGCTTCGTCGGCGCCGCTCCGCAGCAGGTGGACACGTTCGTCAAAACCGTCGCCCCGCTCGCCCGCAAAATCCCCGGCTCCGCTACCTACGAGCCCGGCAAATTGCTGTAAACCTTCACCCATGCCCGCCCCTGCTCCCTTCATCTTCGGCCTCGATCTCGACGGCGTGGTGGTCGATTTCTACGGCGGCCTCAAACCTATCGCCGCCGCCTATTTTGGAAAAAAACCAGAAGAGTTGACCGACGAGTATTCGTTCGGCCTGAAGGAATGGGGCCTCCTCGACAAACACGGCGGTCCCGGCGGCTACGACCTCACCTATGACGCGCTGCACCGCCATGCCGTCAACGAACACGAGTTGCTGAAAACCGCCCCCGCCATCCCCGGCGCGGCCTACACCCTCCGCCGACTCTCGCGGCTCGGCGTCCACATTCGCATCATCACCCACCGTCTCTACGTCGGCGGCCTGCACGGCAAGTCGGTCATCCAAACCGCCGAGTGGCTGGAACGCTTCGACATCCCCTACCGCGACCTCTGCTTCGTGAAAGACAAGCTCTCCATCAACGCCGACCTCTACATCGACGACTCGCCGAAGAACATCGAGGCCTACCGCTCCGCCGGCCGCCCCTGCATCACCTTCGACAACCCCACCAACCGTCACCTCGGCGACACCCTCCGCGCCCGCAACTGGGATGAAGTTTACTCGCTCGTAGTCGCCGCGATGCCCCGGGCCTGAGCCAGTTCGTTCACCCGCCCGCACTTTGGGTTTGCCAGCGGCGCACGCCAGCCGCCAACCTGCACTTTCACGTTCTCTCTTCACTCCCTTTTTTAACCCAATACACGCACATGTCCGAAGAACTCACAGGTAATGTCCTCGTAGGCCAGTCCGGCGGCCCCACCGCCGTCATCAACGCCAGCGTGGCCGGCGTCATCGCCGAAGCGCTCAACCATGTCGAAATCGAGGAGATTTACGGCACGCTCAACGGCGTTCTCGGCATCCTCCAGGAAGACTTCATCGACCTCGCCGCCGAGTCCCAGCAGACCATCCGCGGACTCAAGTTCACTCCCGGCGCCGCCCTCGGTACCTGCCGCTACAAACTCAAGAAGCAGGCCGACTACGAGCGCGTCCTCGAGGTCTTCAAGGCCCACAACATCCGCTTCTTCTTCTACGCCGGCGGCAACGATTCCCAGGACACCGCCGACAAGATTTCCAAGCTCGCCCAGCAGCAAGGCTACGCGCTCCGCGTCATCGGCATTCCCAAGACGATCGACAACGACCTCCCCATCATCGACCACTGCCCCGGCTACGGCTCGGTCATCAAATACATCTGCACCACAATCCGAGAAATCGCCTGCGACAACGAGGCGATGGGCCAGCACGATCTCGTGCAGATCGTCGAGGTCATGGGCCGTAACGCCGGTTGGATCGCCGCCGGTGCCGCCCTTGCCAAGCGCAAGGACCACCCGCACGACGCCCCGCACCTCATCTATCTCCCCGAGGTCGCCTTCAGCACCGAAAAATTCGTCGCCGATGTGCAACGCGTCCTCAAGCGCGAGAAATTCTGCCTCATCGTCGTTGGCGAAGGACTGATCGACGCCGACGGCAACTACGTCTCCGCCGCCGAGGCCACCGACTCCTTCGGCCATGCCCAGTTGGGCGGCGCCGCCGATTATCTCCAGGGTCTCGTCGAGCAAAACCTCCCCGGCATCAAGGCCCGCACCGTCAAGCTCGGCATGGCCCAGCGCGCCGCCGTCCACGTTGGCTCCAAGACCGATGCCGACGAGGCGTTCCTCGCCGGTCAGGCCGCCGTCAAGGCCGCCATCGCCGGTGAAACCGACAAGATGGTCACGATCCTCCGCGGCGACCAGGACCACTACACCGTCGAGACCGGCCTCGCTCCTTTGAGCGAGATCGCCAACGGCGTGAAGAAGCTCCCCCGCGAGTGGATCAACGAGGACGGCGTCAGCATGAACCACCAGTTCATGCGCTACGCCCAGCCGCTCATCCAAGGCGAAACCGCCGTCCCCTTCGACAACGGCCTCCCCGCCTTCGCGAAGCTCGACAAAAACCGCATCGAGAAGCAGCTCGCCGCCTACGAGCTCTGAGCAGCGCGACGCACAACGATTGGTTTAACCCAAGGTCGGTCCCGCAAACGGACCGGCCTTTTTCGCGCCTCCTTCGGCCGCCTACGGTCTACCACGTGGTCTCACACGCTGAAGATTGTGGCGGTCGCGCACAGTCTCCACACGGTCGTCATCGCCGTTCCGCCCCTCTTTCTGTTTCTCCCGGCCATTTCCGAATCAGCCCACCGTCAACCGTCCACAGATTTTCGATTCGCCTCGCCTCCGATCGAACCCTTGAGCAAGATCTTAGCCACCATGAACTCCGGACCGGTCCTACCCGATGCTCTGCGAGATCAATGACGTCGGGGAGACATTCACCCCGCGACCGCTCATGACGCGTCTGTACAATTATTCGTCTGCCGACCTCTCCCAAAAACACACAAATGCGGCCAGTCCACTTCGGTATTATCGCCCTCACGACCTCGCCTGCATGACTGCCCGGTCACCCGCCCAAGTCGCGTCGGCCATCCACGAACTCGTCTCCCGCCCCGCGCGCACCTCCCGGTGTGGAACCATCTTTTAGCATGATCTCCGCACGCATGCTCCGCCTCCTGCCCATGGACTCTCGTTTCTTCGGCCCGCCTCGCCATGAAACGAGCTGCGCCCGGTATCCTCGAAAGGAGCTTGTCCTCACCACGCGAGTTCATCCTGCGGAACACCTGCCCGCCGCCGCGCCGATCTGGTTCGGGCCGCCGCTTCCGGAGTACATCCCGCCGGAGTCCGCTTGCGAGATTCGTCATGCCTTGGAAGTCTTTGAACTAGCCAGCGCCCGCGTCCTCGGTCCCGACGCCCATCCGGTCGCACCAGGCGACCACTTGTTGACTGACTCCGCTTGGCGGCAGTCCTTCCTCCCCCCGAATTTTTCGAACCGATCGATTATGCGCCGACGACGCCCCTACCCCAAGGTAAGACTGCGCGGACGCGTCGCGCTGATTGGCTCGTGCTGGTCGGGCGGAAGCTTCGCCCACTTCGCTGCGGATGCGCTTCCGCGCTGGAAGCTGTTGCTGGAAGCAGGCCATCGCGCGGAGGAGTTCGACCACATGCTGATCTACCATCCCCGCACCTCCAGTTCACGGGTGCTGATCAAGGCTCTGGATCTCGGGCCCAAAGTCGTGGATGCCGACCTGAGAAAGGACTACGTCTGTGACGAACTGGTCTTCACCAGCCACCCCCACCTCACGCCCCGCTACACACCCGAGCTGGTGCGATTTGTCCAGAACCTGCTCAGTCCCCGAAACCCCGTCCGCAGGATATATCTGTCCCGAAAAGGCTACTCCCGTCATCCCGCCAACTCTGACGATCTGGAGCGCCTGCTGGCCGCGCGCGGGTTTGAGATAATCGACGGAGCTGACCACCTCGGCGCCCTTCACGCCTGCCGCGAAGCGGCGGTGGTCGTCGGCGTCGAAGGCTCCAATCTTTTTAATACGCTCCTCTGCCCCGCCGGCACGAAGATCGTGATACTGCTGTGGCCCGAATGCCCGTTCTCTTACATCGCGAGTCTCGGTGCGGCCCTCGACCACCCCTCCGCCATCATCGCGCCCTCCTCTGGCGCGACCTCCCAAGAGGCTGCGTTTCCCCTCGAACACGTCGCCGGTGCCCTCGACTGGGCGCTTCGGCCTTCACCGGATGAAACCTGAGCACCCTATCGTTTTCATGCCCCCCACCCGTTTCATCCGCACGGCCCTGCGCAGTTGGCTGGGGCGCCTGGGTTATGAGATATATCGCAGGCCGCATCTTCCCAAAGGGGCCGACGCGTTCGAGTCCATCCGGTCCCACTGGCCCGAATGGCGGCCGGCGCTCATCCTCGACGTCGGCGCGAACGTCGGCCAGAGCCACGCCCGCCTCCGCCCGCTTTTCCCCGCCGCGCGCCTGATCTGCTTCGAGCCCGTGCCTGTCTCGTTCGCGCGTTTGGAGCAGGCCATTGCCTCAGATCCTCTGGCCAGTGCCTATCCGCTCGCGTTGTCCGACACCACAGGCCCGGCTTGGATACACGCCCACGGAAGCTCGGACCAGTCTTCCATGGTCCCGGCCATTTTGGCCGCGGCGACCCGGCCGGAGGAACGCATCCCCATCCAAACCGACACTCTCGCAGCCTTTTGCACCTGCGCATCCGTCTCCCATATTGATCTCCTTAAGATCGACGTCGAAGGCCACGAAATGGCCGTCCTTGCCGGTGCGGCCCCCCTTCTGGCCACCCATTCGATCGACTTTATCGTGGTCGAGGCGGGGCTGATGCCCGGCAATCCGCGCTTTACACCCCTCTCCGACCTTATCGCCCGACTGGAGCTGGAAGGCTTTTGGCTCGTGGGGATTTACGAACAATACGGCTGCCGCTATCAACAGGGCGCTGAATTTTGCAATGCGCTCTTCGCCCTCAAATCCCTCCTCACCCCGTCGGATTGAGCCAACGCGTTTCCCGCTCGAACACGACCTCGCCCCCGACCCGATTGGCGCTTCGGCTTCGACACGCCGATGACATCCGCCTCTCATCTTTTGAGGGTGCGCAAACCTCCATCTCACACGAATCGACCGTGGGTCAAAACGCTTTATAGCTCATCCGCCGAGACTGGGGAGTATTCAGCCAGTACGAAACGGTTCACGAGTGGCTTAGATCTTCGTTAAGGTTCGGGATAAATTTTCTTGGGGAAGGTTGGCGCCGTGATTTCTCAGCGTTGTCACCAATTCCTCTGTGTTGAGATCGGCAGCGGCGCGTCCTGTCCGTATGCTTTGCACGGCTGCGGTTCCCGCCGCCTGCCCCATCATCGAGGCGGCCGGTTGCACGCGGATGGAGCCATGCACCTGCACATCGCTGGAGGCACACCGCCCCGCCACCCAGAGATTTTTCCAGCCCTTGGGAACGAGAATGCCATAGGGAATCCCAAACCACTCGCCCTCGTTGAGCCGCGCGGACGCATATCGCTCCGTGCAGAAACGCTCATATTGCTCCTTGGAACAATCGTATGGGTGGATATCTACGAATTTGTTGAAGATGCCGATCTGGTCGGAAAATTCCCGCCGAGCCAGATAATCTCCGATGGTGAGTTCGTATTCCCCGACGATTCGACGGGATTCCCGAATGCCCAGCAGCGATGCCGTGGTGACGTGCTCGATGGTCGTGCAGCCGGGAACGTATTTCCTATAAAACTCCGTATACTCGAGCGCGAGTTTCCGTCCCCACATCACACCGTCGCTGAGATCACGGCAGCGCAAGGCGTTTAGATTGAACATGTGTCCGCCGTTCAGGTAGCCGACCTGATGGCCCACCTTGCTCATCCCAGGCAGGTGGCGGTCGTATTGGGTGAAATGCCCGTCTTCAAGCGCCTTGGGCAGATAGTCTTCTTGATCGGATTTCCGGGGCTCCATCCAGTCCACCCCGGTAAAAAGCGACGCCAGCGTGGACGGCATAATCCGTGGCGTGTCTCGCCCGGCCTCGCGACAGGCAACTCCGCAAAGATCGGCCAGAATCGCATCGCCGGTCGCATCAATGAAAGTCCGCGCCTTCACGTAGGAATATCCTTCGACGTTGCTTAACACGACGCCATTGACGCGGCCATCCTGCGCATCGGTATCAGCATCGATCACGCGCGTGAAGAAACGGACTTCTACCCCGGCGCCCAGGGCAAACTCGTCCAGCAGGAGTTTCAATCCCTCCACCTTGAAGGGAGACCAGCGATGGAAATATTTCCGCCAACAGTTCGGATCGATGCCCGGCGACATGAACCCCCGCACATACATGGCCTCGACCAATTCGAGCATAAAGCCTCCCACCAAGCACTGTTCACCGTTGGCCATCGGATCGAAAGCCGTGACCAAACCGGACGAGCCCATGCCACCCATGCAGCCCGTGGATTCAACCAAGAGAACCTTGGCGCCGAGCCGGGCTGCGCAGATCGCGGCGGCCGCGCCCGCCGGTCCGCCTCCCGCAACCACTAGGTCGTAGCCGGTCTCCGCGCGGATAGTCCGGCGGAGATCATAACTGCCATCGGGACGTCCATAAGTTTTCGACCCGGTGAGGGATTGGAGCGTCGTAGAGGCATCGATGGTTTTAGTCATGTCGCTATTCTTGCACAAAGGAGCGTCTCTTTTCCTTGCTGATCCGGCTTAAATCATGGTTTTTTTAGCTATATTCAATGCATCAACCGGATCTACTGGGAAACCCCGAATGGGCTATCCGTGCTTTTGAAAAGCTCAGCTACCTGCAGGTGGTCGTCCATGATCTAAGCTCTACGCTGGGCTTATTTCTCCAGCCGGAACGTTTCAAACATCGCTCGCCCTGCTGCATTGCCGTCAAGGCGCGCCATGACTGGGCCTGCGTCGATTTCGAGATCACCCGACTTCGCAAGGACATCTTGCGCTCGCCCGAAGGCCGTTACCACCGTTGCCATGCGGGTTTTATGGAATGGGTGGTTCCGGTCTTCATCAATGATCGCCTCGTCTGGATTTTGTTTGCCGGCCAAAGCAGGACCACCGGCGACTACCGGCATCTCGTCAGAGATGTCCGGAGCACCCCGATCAACGCGGCGCAATCCCGGAAGCTGTGCGAAATCGGAGAGCCCCAGGCAGAGGCGATCCTTGAATCCCTCCGCCAACTGCGCTCACGTCTTTTGGAGTGGCACACACAAGCTTCGGCTCTGCTGAAAAACACGCGGACGCCGGGATCGGAAGATCTGTCTGATATGGCAGGCCGACGGCAATTGATCCAAAGTTTTCTTCATAGAAATCACACGGGGCCGGCAAACCTGCGTGATCTGGCGAAGACGCTTCACCTTGGGGAAAGCCGCGTGTCCCACCTCGTCAAAGAACTCTTTGGCCGCAGTTATGTGCAACTGCTTAACGAACTCCGGTTGCGCACCGCCACGTCTCTGCTCAGGGAAAGTTCGTTGTCCGTCCTAGAAGTCTGCCTCAACAGCGGATTCAGGGACATGTCCCATTTTCACCGCTGTTTTCAAAAACGCTTTGGCATCACTCCGCTGAAATACCGCCGCCTGTCGCAGGCGTGAAGCCCACCGCCCCTTCAGCCGCCATATGATGGCGGAAGAGAGAGGGAATCATTGCTCAACGCTCAAACTTCACCGAACGCACCTGGTAAGGAGCGATCGGCAGGGAGACTTCGCCGGAAGCAGCCTTGGCGCCGGCAAGCGATTGCCCAAGCAGGTCGACCAGCGTGCCTTTGGCGCCCTTGGCGACACCAATGCGCGCGTTGCCGCGGCGACCCAGCGTCTCGTGCAACCGCAGCACCCAGCCGCCCTCGACAGGCTCGGCCCACGCAGGCACCAGCGAGGATAAGCCTTCGATACACTCCAAATCCGCAGTTATCATCGCATCACCCGCATAGGGCACGCAGGGCGTGAACAGAGTGTCGGCCAGCGCCGCCGGTTGATCGTGCACCGGCAAGTCGGGCGCATATCTCGCCAGCGCGAGATCGATGGTATGCCGACCCAGGTCGGAATATCTTGGCCGGTCCGGTGTCGTGCGAATCTGCGGATGCAGGTCGGCTTCGGTCACCAGAGCGCTGCGCAGCAGACTGACGCCCACCGTGCCTTCGCGCGTGGTGAAACCATACTTCGCCTCGGTGATGATCGCGAGGCCGTCGCTCTGCGCGTCGTCGCACACCGCCATCCAGCGACTGCCCGGCACTTCCCACTGCGCCTCCTCACGTGGATAACCAGACCACTGGCCGCGCAACACGCTGCCGAACGGCGCGCCGTAACGGGCTTCCCGTCCGCGATACTCGCTCGAGAAAATCCCCTTCAGCCAGTGTTGCGGATCGCGCCAGTCCGCCTCGTAACGCACGCGCAGCGCGGCCTCGCCGGCACGCAGAGAGTAGATCACCGTCACGCAGCTCGCCTTCGCGATCTCATAGGCGAACGCCACCGAGGCGACGAGGCCGTCGTGCGCGACAATCGGTTTCCCAACGAGACGCGCCTCGTGGCCGCTCACCATGTTGGCACGGTCAACATCCCACGCATCGAACGAAGCCGGTTGGTCGGGATAGGCGCAGAGCCTGTGCCCGGTGACCGCCACCTCGGCACCATCGATGACGAGCGCGGCAAGCGATCCCTGCACATCGAACGTCGCGCGGACACGCTCGCTTGCGAGCGAAGTCGCGGACGCCTTCGGGGAGGCGACAGACTTGATGGCCAACGACGACACCGGTCCGCCGCTGAGCGGAGCGAGTTGATAGCATACGCCGCCATCGATCCACGTGCGCAAGAGCGGCAGCGGATTGAACCAGCCTTTGGTTGTTCCGCCGCCCAACACTTTCGCCGTCTCGGCCAGCGCCTTGGCCGTGAGCGTCTGCAACTCGGGGATCGCCTCGGCGTAAACCTCCCAGATGGAGCTGCCCGGAATATAATCGTGAAAATGCGAAAAACTCGCGCGCTTCCAGTAGTGGCGGTCGATGGGGCCGAGGCCGCGCACGACATGCGCCGCCTCGAGCACTTGCAGGGCGCGCTCGAACGCCCGGAAGGCCGACTTGAGCACGCCGTGCGTGGTGAACACGCCGCGGTGCAGCTCCAGCATGAGCTCGCCGGTCACGACCGGCAGCTCGGCCTTCACTTTGGCGAGCCGGTCAAAGAACGGCTCGATGTTGCCCCACTCCACGCGCGGCATGCCGGTGAGATTCGACACGCGACGGGCGCGCTCGATCATCTCCTCGGTCGGACCGCCGCCGCCGTCACCGTAGCCGGTCGGCTGGAGAAATTCGGGATGCATGGCAGACTGCTGGTGGTGCAACGCGTCTTCGCGAATGTTGTGCACGCTCACCGCCTCGTTGTAATCATGGAGCAGAACAATGTGCGCGTTGATCTCGGCGCCATCCGGACCCTGCCAGCGGAAACTGGAGTGAGGGAAGCGGTTCACCGTGCTCCACGACAGCTTGCTCGTGAAAAAACCCTTCACCCCCACGCCGACCAGCAATTGCGGCATGCAGCCGCTGTAGCCGAAAACGTCAGGCAGCCAGAACACTTCGCTCACCGTGCCGCGCAGCGCCTTGAACTCCTCCTGGCCGATGCGCAGGCAGCGCAGGATCGCCTCGCCGCAGGGAACCTGCGTGTCGCCCTCGACGTAGGCCGCACCGGTCGCATCCCACTGCTTGTCGCGGATGAGACCGCGCACCCTTTGCAACAGCTCGGGGGATCTCTTGCCGACCGCTTCGTAGCTGGCTGGCTGCGAGTAACCGAATTTGAATTCCGGATACTCTTTCATCAATCGCGCCTGCGTGGACCAGGAATGCACGGCCTTGAACTCGCCCACGCGTTCCGGCCAGAGCCACACGAGATCGATGTGCGCATGTCCGGTCAGGATGGCCTTGATCGCATCGGGTGCGGCGGGAAACCCGGCATAGATTTTTTTCAACTCCACCGCGAAAGGCGCGAGCCCCTCGTGGTCGAAGATATCAATCGCTCGGTCGAGCCGGTCGCACAGGCGGCGGAAGAGCGGGCTGGCGCGGAAGGCCGGCTGGCTATGCCGCACCGGATCGGTAAGAGACTTGGGGTGCCCGGAATGCGCGGGCTGATACTCGCGATACTCCGCCTCAAGCAAGTCCAACAGCACTTTCAGATCGTGATAGACGGCCCACGCCGTGTCGTCACGGGTGACGAAATGCGGAGGCAGATAAAGGCTGCCCTCCTCATCGAGCCGCATAGACTCGCCGGCCAGCCAGATGCCGGAACGGATGCACACCGACTCGATCCACACCTCACGCGCACCAGCGGGCAGCGGGCACTGCTGGTGGGCGACGTCCAAACCGGAATACGGCACGCCGTCGATGTAGGCCGTGCCTTCGGCCTGGTCTTCCCAACGCAGATAACGTGTCTCGGCACCGGTCGCCTCGGGCAGCGTCAGCCGAAACCAGCTCTGCGCAAACTTGGGGCCCCAATGAAACGACGTGGCCGGCACCGGCTTGAAATCGGAGCGCGCGACTTCTTTCACCGTGCGAAAAACAAGCGATGCCGGCGCCTGCTCGACACGGATGTCGCCGGCCAGCGGACGCCAGATGAGCACTTTGGCGCGGCGCATGGCCTCGGCGACACGGGCGGGAACAAGCTGGGTGAGAAAGGTGCGGGGCAGCATATGATTTATAGGGCGTTTTTGGTCATTACATTGAAAACTCAAGCGTGTTTATTTTGGCCTCGGCTCGGCAGGCTCGCCGATGAAGAGCGGCGCGTCCTTCGGCTGCACCAATGAGGGCGACGGCCAGCCGGCCAACCTCGCAGCCAAAGCAAGCTCCGTGTCCACCCACTAAAATAAATGGCCTCCCGGGATTCGTGGGCCGGCAGCCTGACTCAAATGATCTCCAAATAATCGCGGGAGGGAAGCGGTGGGAACGGCTTACTAGGAAGCCCCTGATACCAATAGGCGACCGAGGCGATGTCGTCCTGCAGAGGCAGATAACGTCCGCCGCTGCGCCACCCGAGCGCTTGGATGGTGACGCGCAGATCCTTCTCAAAACGCACCGGGTCCATAAGGTGCCACCGATACATGCCGAACCTCGTCTGGGAATTGTAGACGCCGTCGGGCCTGATCACCTGCGGCAGTCCGGCGTAGGGCGTGCTGAACACCTCGTATTGTTTAGTGACCTTGTTCTCGAAGTTATACGAACCGCAGAAATAATCCTCCGTGCCGGTGCCGCAGATCGTCGGGTATTCGTCGCCGTCGAGATAGAACTTGATCTCCCCCTCCCCCCACCAACCGGTGTTATTCACTCCCCACGCCATGTAGGTACCAACGTAGTGTCCCCACCCTTCGACACCGTCGAGGATAGTGTAGACTTCCTTGTAGGGCAGCGGATTCACCCGGCGGAACCGGGCATGAAAATACGCCGCATCCATCGGGATATCCTGCAAGGCGTAATTGATCTGAAAATACAGCCGGCACGACTCGTCACCGATGTTCTCATAGGTGATGCGGCACCGCTTACGGAAGGGCATCGGCCAGTAGCAGTTGAACGCGCTGCCCGGATTCACGCACACCGGAAGCGAGATGATGGGCGCATAATGTCCCCAGCCGTTGGCAAAAAAATCGCCGATCGGGCACTCAACGGCCGGGTGCTCCTGATCGTCCCAGAAGATGCGCAGAATGAGCTGCCTCCAGCTACCGGTCGGCGTCATCCATATCTGCTGAATCACCCCTGGGCCGACGATGTCGGCGAGTTGATAGGTGGTCTTTGGCAGGATATTCCAACAGGGGGATATCTTCCAGCCAGGCCCCAGATCCCGCGCGCAACCCGCGCCGGCCCCCTCGGTGGCCATGCCTCCGCAGCCTTTCTCGCCGGTGGGATTTTCCGGGCTGATCGACCGGGTGCGGGCGCGACTGAGCAAAGGCAGGCCGCCAAGTGAAGGGGAGAAAATCGAAGGATTCATAAGATCAGCAGGGTGAGGATGCCGGACGGTGCGCCCGGGTGTTTTAGTGTTTATATCATGTTTCGAGACGGGTTATCCATGTCATGTCTTATCAAAAATATGTGTTTTCTGATTTTCTGCCGATGACCGGCACCCTCGCCACCAATTTTGAATCCAGTCCAGGAACGGGCCTGCGGCGTTTCTTTGTGCCGCGTCCGTTGGACACGGTGGAAATCAGCATCAGCGGCATCGGCATTCGCGAATGGATGCGTCCCTGCATGATTGATCGCCCCAAGGGCACCGGGGATTGCCTGATCATGATTTTTCATGATGCCGCGCAGATGGGAGTGCGGCCAACGACCACGGAAACGCCAGAAGCGCCCGGAACCATGATCATCTGGCCGGCGGGAGTGCCGCAGCATTATGGCAATCGCCAGCAAGAGTTCACCCATTCGTGGATTCACTGCGAAGGACGGCGGATAAAAAGGATTCTGAAATCCACCGGCCTGCCGGTGCGGACGCCATTCGCTGTCGCGGCCTCCCTTATGGTGCAGTTCCAGCAAAGCCTGAATGATATTCATGCGGAACTCGTGTCGCAGGCCCGGCCTGACGCCGTGATCGCGGGCAACTTGCTGGAAAACGGACTTCGGGCCATCGCTCGAAGTCTAGAGGCTCCCGACACCGGATCATGGGTCGAGCAAAGCCTGCTGACCACGCACGGTTACATCAGAAGTCATTATGCGGAGCCTATCGATCTGCATCGTCTGGCCGCCTTGGCGGGCATGTCCGTCCCCTATTTTTGCGCACAGTTCAAGCGGGCGTTCCAGGTTCCGCCGATCACCTGCCTGATCCAGCAGCGCATGCAGCATGCCGCACACCTCCTGGCGGATCCAAAGCGCACCGTGGCGGAGATCGCGGAGGAGGTAGGCTATGATGACACCTTCCATTTCTCCAAGATGTTCAAGCGCCACTTTGGCCTCAGTCCACGCGCGTTGCGCAAGCAACGATACGAACCGAAACGAGCACAAACCAGACCCTGATACCTGCGGGGCGCTAGCATGGTTAAACTCCCACCGGTTCCACGCAGACCCCCTCACGGGTTTCGCGGCTCCACCAGAGCGCCAGTAGGGTCAACGAAGCGGCGCCACTCAGGTAATAGCCTACCGACGGCAACCCGTGATTCGTGGCCAACCATGTGGCGACCGAGGGTGCCAGCGATGCGCCCAAAATACCGGCGAGATTAAACGTCATCGACGAGCCGGTGTAGCGCACCGCCGTGGGAAACAATTCCGAGAGCAGAGTGCCGAGCGGACCATAGGTCATGCCCATCAGCGCAAAGCCTAGTATAAACGTCAGCACCACGCCGGCCAATCCCGCTTGAAACAGCGGACCAAACACCAAGCCGAACCCGATGATGCCCGCCGTGACCAGCATGAGGACGAACCGGCGGCCATAACGGTCGGCCAGCACGGCCGACCAAGGAATCGTGACCGCGAAAAACAAGACGCCTATCATCTGGAGAATAAGAAACTCCTCACGACTGTAACCCAGTTTACTGGTGCCCCAGCTCAGGCAGAACACCGTGAGCAAGTAGAAAAGCAAAAAGGTCGCCACCGCGATCAACGTGCCGAGAACCAAGGCCCGCGCATGGCTGCGGAACACCGTGACGATGGGCACTGCCACCCGCTCCCGTTTCTCCATGGACTCCCGAAACGCCGGAGTCTCGGTGATCTTCAATCGCACATAAAGCCCCACCAACACGAGCAGGCTGCTCGCAATAAACGGAAGCCGCCAGCCGAAGCGGAGAAACTGCGCGTCGCTTAGATTTTCTGAAAGCAGCAGGAAAACACCTCCCGAAGCGAGAAATCCGAGAGGCGCGCCAAGCTGCGGAAACATGCCATACCATGCCCGCTTGCCGGGCGGCGCGTTTTCAGTCGCGAGCAAAACTGCCCCGCCCCATTCACCGCCAAGGCCAAACCCCTGCCCAAAGCGGCACAGGGCGAGCAGGGCAGGCGCAAGCATGCCGATCGAGGCATAGGTGGGCAGCAGTCCAATGAACACCGTGGACAAACCCATGGTCAGTAGAGCGGCGACCAACGTGGCCTTGCGACCGATACGATCCCCAAAATGCCCGAACACCACCGAGCCCACCGGACGGGCGAAAAATGCGAGGGCAAAGGTGGCAAGGGACTGCAGCGTGGCCGATGCCGGATCGGAAGCCGGAAAAAACAGTTTTGGGAAAACCAGCACCGCCGCCGTCGCATAGATGTAGAAATCGAAGAACTCGATGGTGGTGCCCGCTAGACTGGCGAGTAACACACGACGCGTGGAATTCACGGGCGGCTGGGGCTCGATGATGGATTGGCTGATGTGGTTCAATGGGGCTCGGTTATGCGGTGCGCCCCCGGAGGGTCAATTCCCGTGAGCATCCCACGCAGGAGGGAACCCATAACACAGGTGGACTTTGTCGCGACGTGCACTTATTCTGTTCCTCCACAACCTTGCCGCAAACCGGCAGCGACACGCCACAAGGCCCCAATCACCAACCAAAGATTCTCCATGGCACGACTTCGTCACCAACGCTCCGTCTCCTCCGTCAATCGCGCATACAGCCGCGACCCGCTCGAACGCATCGAATCCATCGCGGGGGTTAATTCTGATCGCACACAATGGAAGTATTCCCAAGCCGCAGCGATTGCCCGCATCGAGGCCGGCACCGACGCGTTTTTCATCAAGACAGGCGCTCACACCGTGAAACTGGTCGTGGTGGCGCACAAAGGTGAAAAATACCTCCAAAGCGAACGCGAGAAAACGCATCCCGACGATTTACTTCACCTAACGGTAAGCCAGGCCACAGCGCAGGCGAGTGCCGCGCCCGCCGTTCCCACCAGCCGCAGGTCGCGCTGAGGCGTTAGCATCCCTCCACAGGGATCCGACGGATCGCGCCGGAAAGCGACTCAGCTAGGAAAGACCCTTTTGTTAAAATAAGCACCGGCTGTAATCTGGAGCTTGTATAAGCGTCGTAAGTTCATACCTCTCAAAATGAATCCCCTGCCCCTTGTCGCCCCCTTGATTTGAAATTGCCGGCGAGATCGCCACTTACTGAGCTAATGCTGAAGACCGCACCCACCCGCTTTCTTGATACCAAAATCCTGCGTTCTATCGCCGGCATTGAATTGAAGGCCCGCCTACTCGTCGAAGGCATGTATGCCTCGCGTCATCGCTCCCCCGACTACGGCTACAGCGTCGAGTTCATGGACCACCGTGACTACGCGCCAGGCGACGAGTTGCGCACCATCGACTGGAAGATGCTCGCCCGTACCGAACGCTACTACGTCAAGCGTTTTGAGATGGAGTCTAATATGAACGTCGTCTGCCTGCTCGATGTGAGCGGCAGCATGGGCTACCTGCCCGAGGACGGCAACCGCCTCGGCAAACTCGAATACGGCTCCTACCTCGCCGCCGCCATGTGCCACTTGGTCGCCCACCAGCAGGACTCGGCCGGCCTGATCACCTTTGACACCGAGATGCGCGACTTCCTCCCGCCCAAGCAGGGGAAGCGGCATCTTTTCACCATTCTCGCCAAGCTGGAGTCCCTCAAGGCCGGCGGCCCCAGCGACCTCGGCCCAACGCTGAAAAACATCGTCCAGCGCCTCACCCGCCGCGGCGTGATCATGCTCATCACCGACTGCCACAGCGGCATCGCATCGGTGATCGACGGCATCCGCCACCTTGTCGCCCGCCGCCACGATGTTATCGTCATTCACCTTCTCGATGCCGACGAGGTTAAGTTCCCCTTCCAGGCACTCACTAGTTTTCGCGATCTCGAAACCGAGGCGCAGCTCATGACCGATCCACTGCGCCTCCGCAAAACCTACCTTGACCGCCTCGAAAGCTTTCGCACTGCCGTCAAGGACGGCTGCGCGTCCGCCGGTGCCGATTATCGCTTCGTCGACACTGCGGAACCGATCGAGAACGTCCTGCGTGACTACCTGCTTTTCCGCCGCCAGCGCTCGAGGTAACTTTAAAAAACGCCACAACTTTGAAACTTGCGCCAAGCTACCTCCGTCATGTCGACCGACGTGCGGGACAATCCGCCGGATTTAGCCCCACATGAATTTCCTTTTTCCCGCGATGCTGGCCGGTCTGGCCGCGTTGGGCGTTCCTGTCGCCCTTCACCTCATCGCCAAACACAAATTCCCTGTTCGCGATTTTCCGACGCTGCGGCTGCTGATGCGCGACGAACGCACCAACACCTTCGCGCCCCGCCTCATCGACAAGTGGCAGCTCCTCCTGCGTCTGCTCGTGCTCCTGCTGCTCGTGCTCGCGATGGCCCGCCTGTTCACGCCGGGTTTCTCCCTCTCCCCCGCCCCGCGCAACCTCGTGGTCGTCATCGACGGTTCCGCCAGCATGGCGATGTCCGTCAAAAATCCAGCCGGCGCCAGCCAGGTCACCTTGCTCGAACTCGCCCGAGGCAAGGCGAAACAGATTCTTTCCGGGATCGCCGCGCCCAGTCAGGCTGCGCTCATCGCTGCCGTGGATCAGACCCGCGTCCTCTCCGACCTCCAGCCCGGCGCGACCACCGCGCTCACCGCGCTGGAAACCTCCCCCGCCCTGGCCGCCCCGGTCGACGGCTCCGGCCAAGGCCTGCTCCATGCGCTCGCCGCCGCCGCCGACCTCGTGCGCGGACGCCGCGAAGTAAAATCCCAGATCGTCGTCCTCACCGACTTCCGCGACACCGCCTTCGCCACCCGCAATCAGAAGGATCTCGAACGCATCGTCCGCGCCCGCGCCGATCTAGGCGCGAAGCTCGACCTCATTTTTGTCAACCTCTCCGGCGGGGCAAACGAAAACCTCGCCTTCACGGACGCCAGCGTGCGCGGCGGCCGCGTGAAAGTCGGCGACGACGCCCACATCCTCGCCCGGCTGCGCAACAGCGGTTCTGAAACGAAAACGGCCAAGGTCCAGCTTGTGATCGGTAACCAGCCCGATCCAGCCGTCACCGAGCTCCAGCTCGAACCCGGCGCCGAGGCCGTCGTGGACCTCACCACGCCCGTCAACCGCTCCGTCCGCACCGTCGCCCAAGTCCGTCTTCGCGACCCCGACGCGCTCCCCTTCGACGACACCTTCAGCGTTCCCCTCAACGTCGCCGATACCCGCCGCGTTCTCATTATCAACGGCGCCGGTCAGGCCGTCGCGGCCAACGTCTCTCTGGCTGGGCTCGGCCAGCCCGCCGCAGGCCCTGCTTCCGCCAACGCGCCCGTCGAGGAAACCGTCGATGGAGCCACCATTCTCCGCTACGTTCTCAACCCAGGCCGCGAGCTTGGCCGCGCAAACGGCACCGGAATCGACACCACCGTCGTCACCCCCGACACGCTCGCCGGGCAGGCGCTCAGCCGTTTCGAACTCATCGTGCTCTACGACGTCAGCAGCCTGCCCGCGCAGGCCATCGAAGACCTGAACACCTTTGTCCGCCAAGGCCGCTCGCTCCTCATGGTCGGTTCCGGTGGCGTGAACGCCCTCCAGTTCAACCGCCTCTTCTTCAGCGCCGACCCGCAGCGCCCCGGCCTGTCGCCCGTCCAACTCGGCAACGACCGCGAATCGGCACCCGCGCTCGCGCTCGCCGCCGATCTCGGCACGCATCCGTGGCTCGCTCCCTTCCGCGACCACCTGCAAGGCGACCTCGCCACCATCCGGTTCACCCGCACGCGCGCCCTCCTTTCCCTCGCCGACGCCGCCAGCGTCATGCTCGCCGGGGCCGACGGACGCCCGCTCGCCGTCGAGATGCCACTCGAAAAAGGCCGCGTCGCCTTCCTCGCCTTCGGCTTCGAGCTCGACCGGGGCAACCTCGCCCGCACCCGCGTCTTCCCCTCGCTCATGTGGCGTCTCGTCGACCACCTCACCGGCCAGCTCCGGGTGCTGCCTCCCGATGTACTCACCGCGTTGCAACCCGCCGTGCTCGACGTCTCGGAGCCCGCTTTCGCCTTTGCCACGCAACTCGAACTCACCTCCGTCGGCGGCACCTCGCGTCTGCCGATCCTGCTCGATGTCAGCCCGCAGCAAACCGTGATTGTTCCGGCTCTTCCCGCCGGTACGTTCCAGCTTTACAAGCCCCGCACCGCCGGGGTGGTCGCGGGCCACACGCGCAACATCACCGTCCACACCGACCCGCGCGAAAGCGACATGACGGTCGCCTCCGGCCCCGAGCTCGCCGGCTTCCTTGGCGGACCCGTCAAAGTGGCCGGCCTCTCCGACCCGCTTGATCTTGTCCCCGCCGGCGGCGAGTTCTGGCGTCTCTTTGTCTGGCTCCTTGTCATCGCTTACGTCGTCGAGGCGCTCATCGGCTACATCCTGAGCGCACGCCGGGAAAAACAACGCGGCACGGAGGACGGCGCATGAACCACCTGCTGAAACTCCTCGGCATCGATTCGCCCGGCTCCATCGAAAGCGTCACCCACTGGCTCTGGCACTCCTCCGCCCCGCTGCCCGTGTGGGCGATGGCGATTCTTGCGCTTGCCGGCCTTGTCACCGTCGGCCTGAATTTCATGCCGCACAACGTCATGAGCTGGAGGATGCGCCTCGGTCTCGCCGCCATCCGCATCGCCGGCGTGGCGCTCCTCGCGCTCATGCTCTGCCAGCTCGAACTGCGCCTCACGCTGGAGCGCAACCTCCGCCCGACCATCGCTGTGCTCACCGACACCTCGGCCAGCATGGGACTTAAGGACGCCGCCGCAGGCCAGGGACGCCTTGAAGCCGCGCGCGCGTTTGCCGCCGGCCCGCTCAAGGCCCTCGCGGACAAAGCCGACCTCGTCCGCTATGATTTCAACTGGCGCCTCGAAGCCGCCAGCCTCGCGGCCGAACCCGGGCGCCCCACCCGGCTTATCGATGCCATCGCCGAGACCGCCCGGCGCGAAAACGATCTGCGCGCAATCGTCGTCCTCACCGATGGCAATGATACCGCCGGCGATCGCGGCGAATTGCTCGCGCCCATGCTCGCGGCCCGCCGCCTGCCGGTTTTCCCGGTTGTTTTTGGTTCGCCCGATGCCCCCCGCCTCGCCCGCATCAAAATCTCCAGCGCCGCCAACTACGTCCGCCTCGGCGACGAGTTGCGCCTGTCGGCCACGCTCTCTTCCAACGACCTCGGCGAGCAGGCCGTTACCGTCCGCCTGATGGAAGATGGCCGCGCCGACCCCGTCGGCATCCGTGAAAACGTCCGCCTCGGCAAGGACCCGGCGGACGTTTCCTTCGTCGTCAAACCCGACCGCGAAGGCGACCATGTTTACCGCGTGGTCGTGGACGGGGTCAAAAATTCCGTCAGCCAGGCCCTGCAGGTCGCCGAGCACCGCGTGAATGTCATCAATGCCCGGATACGCGTGCTCTACCTCGACATCCCGCGCGACGAGCGGAAGCTCCTCGGCCAGTGGCTTTCCCGAGATCCGGTGGTCGATCTCTCCACGCTCACGCTCCTGCCGAAGGGCGGCTGGTATGCGCAGGGTCCGCTCCAGCACAAAAACGCCGGAGACGGCCTTCCCGGCGCCGAGCCCGATCTTTACAAATACGACATCATCATCATCGGCGACATCCCTCGTTCCTATTTCCGCGAGGGCGGCGACACCGCCGAAACTAAGATGCAGTGGCTGGGCGAGTTCGTCAGCCGTCGTGGCGGCGGGCTCATCATGCTCGGCGGCCGCAGCGCCTACGCCGCCGGCCAGTATCAGGACTCCGCCCTCGCCCGCCTCGCGCCCTTCGTCATCGAGGCGACCAACGCGCCGCAAATCCCAAAGCCCTTCAAGATCACCCCCACCGTCGCCGGCCTCAGCAACCCGATCATGCAGCTCGAGGGCGACCCGGCCGCCAACCGCGAGGCCTGGTTCGACCTGCCCGCGCTCGATGGCAACAACCACGTCGGCAAGGTGAAGCCCGGCGCCAGCCTCCTCGCCATACGCGACCTTCCCGAAGGCCCCATGCCCGTCATCGCCGTGCAAAACGTCGGCCGAGGCCAAGTCCTCGGCCTCGCCATCGACACCACTTGGCGCTGGGAGATGATGCGCCCCGCCGTCGGCGAGGATTATTACCGCAAATTCTGGGGCAACGCCCTCCGCGCCCTCGCGCCCGACCCGCGCCTCGAACCAGACCGTCCGCAGATCACCCGCCAGCAATCCTCCGTCGCCGTCGGACGCACCCTCAAGCTCAGCACGCGCTTGGTGGATGGGGTTTACCAGCCCGTGCGCGGCGCCAACGTTCGCGTGAAAGTCACCAGCCCCTCCCGACGCGTGACACACTACCTGCCGCGCGACGGTCGCGACACGCCCGGCGTCTACGACTACGAAATTCCCCTCGACGAGGCCGGCTCTTGGGAGGTCGCCGTCACGCACAAGGACAAGACCGTCGTCGAAAAAATCATCGCCGGCACCGGCTTCGAGGAACTCGACGACCCGCGCGCCAACCTCCCGGCGATGACCGCTTTCGCCACTGCCACCGGCGGACGCGCGTTCACCGCGGCCGACTCCGCCTCGTTGCTCGGCTCCCTTGATCTCACGCCTCGCCGCGTGAGCGAGACTGTCGTCGTCGCCCTGTGGAATCTTCCGCTCACGATGATCCTGTTGATCACGCTGGTCTGCCTCGACTGCTGGCTGCGCAAACGAAGGGGGATGGTCTGATGAGCCACGAACTTCAATCCAGCCTCGACGCTCTCCATCGCGAGGTCGCCCGCTTCGGCGCCTTCCGCAAGCGCTGGGCCGTCCTTCACGGCCTCTCCCTTGCCGTGCTGGCGCTTCCTGGCACGTTGCTGGCGTGGTTCGCCCTCGACTGGGCGTTCAAGCTCCCCGACTGGCCGCTCTTCGTCCTCTTCGTGCTCGCGGCCGGTTACGGTGTCGTCACCGCCTGCCTCCGCCTCGGCCGCCCGCTGCTCCGCCGCATCGCGATCCTCCGCGAGGCCCACGTCATCGAGTCGCTTCATGGCAAACTCGACAACCAGCTCATCGGCTCCCTCGAACTCGGCCGCGAGGTCATCGACACGCAGGCAAAGGGAGGGAAACTCGGCTATTCCCCCGAGTTCGTCGCCCTGCTGCTCGCGCAAACCGCCACCCGCCTTTCCAGTCTGCGGTTCCATTCGCTGGTTGACCTGAAGCGGTCCAAGCGCCTGCTCTCCGCCGCCGGCACCGTCGCGCTCGCCGTCCTGCTCTGCCTCGTCTTTGCCTCAGCCGCCGTCAACGAGCGCGTCCGTCGTCTGCAGGACGCCTACGCCACCGTGCTCGACACGCTTTTCCCCGTCACTTTCAACGTCCGCCCCGGCGACACCGCCATCGTGCGCGGACGTCCCGTGGAACTTTCCATCGAGGTCCGGGGCGCCCGCCGCACCGACGTGCGCCTGCACCGGACCGACTTGAAGACGAAGCTGACCGAGACGACCGCCCTCGTTCTCAACCAGCAGAAAACAAGTTTCACGGTCGCCAAGTCCGCCGAGTCCTTCACTTATACCTTTGAATACGGTGGCCGCAGCACGCCGTCGTACAAAGTCCTTGTCGACGACCTGCCCGAGATCAACGCGATCAATTACGAGCTCGCACCGCCCGTCTATACCGGCCAACCCGCCCGCACCCTCACCGGACGCCTGCCCCGTGTGGCCGGCCTTGCCGGCACGTCCGCGCTCGTAAGTTTCGCCGCCACCACCAATCTGCATCCCGACCTCTGCTACGTCGAGTGGGCCGACGGTTCTCGCCAGGCGCTCTCCGTCAGCGGACGATTCGCCCACTTCGGATTCACCCTCGCGAAGCCCGACCGCGCAACCATCCACCTCACCGGCATCCTAGGCAAAGGCTTCGAGATGGAACACCCCGTGAGTTTCGAGCTCGCCGTGCAGACCGACGCGCCGCCCACCGTGCGCGTGACCCTGCGCAACCGTCAGATCACCATGTTGGCCGAGGAGGCCGCCAACTTCGTTCTGGACTGGGTGGCCGAGGACGACTTCGGCGTGACCGAGGTCAACCTCGACTACCATATCGATACCGTGGACGCCCTGCTCGGCCGCGCGCCGCGCGAAGGTGCCGTGCCACGCCGCATCGAACCCGCCCGCGACCTCGTGAAAGGCCGCTTTGCCGAGATGTTCAAGGCCCTTGATCCCGCCCTCCAACCCGGCGACCGCATCACCATCACGCTCACCGCCCGCGACAACAACACCGAGACAGGCCCCGGCATCGGCAAGTCGCTGCCCGTCGAAATCATCGTCGTGCGCCCCGACCTGTCCGGCTTCATGGAAAAGCAGTTCGGTTTCGGCACTCCCGACCTGCTTGGCGGCCTGCAAAAGGTCAAACGTGCCACCGATCTGCTCGTCGACCCCGTCAAGACCGTGCGTACCGAAAAGCCGCGACCCGTCGAAAAACAGGATCTCAAGGTGCGCGCCGATCAGGAGGTCGCGCCCGCCGCCGCCGGCGACGCCCAAGCCGATTATTTCAACCTGTTGAGTGGAGGAATAAACTAACATGAAACCGCACCCTGCGATGAACCCCGCCGTCTGCCTGCTCGCACTGGCGTTTGTCCTGCTCGCCACCTCCACCAACGCCCAAACCTCCTGGGCCGAACGCGCCCGGCAGATGAACAGCACCGAGGTCTCCTCCGACGAAGCCCGCACCCGCGGCGCCTCCGGCGACAAGGATGCCCGCAACAAGATCTGCGTGCGCGGCATCAAGCCCGCCATGCCCGGCGTGGACTGGAACACCGACCCCACCGCGATCCCCTACATGCTCTACCAAGTCGGCAAGCGCACCGATCTGCCCACCTACAACGGCCCCGCCGGACTCGACGTCTCCACCGACGAACTGTTTGAGCACACCGTCATTTACCTCACTTCGCACACCCGCTGGAGCTTCAACGAAAAGGAAACCGACAACCTCGTCCGCTGGATCGAGCGCGGCGGCACGCTGATCCTCGACGATTGCTACCTGCGCGGCAGTGGTTTCACGGAGACCGTCCGTCCCGAGGTCGGCAAGATGATCCCCGGCAGCGAGCCGTGCCTTCTCCTCAAGGAGGACCCTGTCGTCAGCGACACCTTCAAGATGATTTACGAAACCCCCTGGCCTGGAGAAGCTGATTTTGAAAACCGCACTTGGCAATACTACCTGAGCGAAGGCCGCCCCGCCGTTTTCTTCAGCCCCAACGACGACGGCTGCGGCTGGGAAATCAGCTCCCCCCCCAGCGCCTCTAACCCCATCGGCGAAGGCATCGGCCACGGTGGCGACAACCGCCAGCGCGAGATCATGTATCAATGGGCGACCAACCTGCTCATGTTTGTTTATACTCATTGAAATGACACCGTCCGCCCCCCGCCTTCTCCCCCTGTTCCTGCTGGCGCTGGCACTTCCCGTCCTCTCCTGTGCCGTGCCGGTCGAGATACGTCTCGTGCCCTACGACCAGACTGGCCTCACGGTGGACAAACTGGAGAAGCAGCGCCCCATCCTAAACCCCGTCTCGACCTCGCATGGCGTCGAAATGCGGCAGGTTGGCATCGATTACACCGGCTGGGGCCGCAACATCCTCGTGGACGACGCCCCTGTTTTTGAACGGTATTACCAAGGCAAATACATCGACCGCCTGCCCGTCGCGCGCCCCGACCTCAAGCCCGGCGCACATGTGATCTGGCCCGGCAACCACGCCTTCGCCGTCGACGCCGGCGGTGCCGTCACCACCTCGGACCCCGAGCTCATCGTCGACGGTGGCGTGCTCAAGCTGAAGTGCTACCCCGTCACCCTGCGCGCCTACCTCGCCAATCCCGACGAGTCCGACCTGCCCATGACGATGCGCACCACGCCGCTGCCTAACCTCACGTTGCGCGACGCCGCCAATGCCGATGCGCCCGGCAAGGATGGCGTGCGCGAACTGCTGCCAATTTTTGAGGAATTCGCGCCGCTCACCCTCTGGCTGCCCGCCAATACCGAGGGCAAGGGCTACCTCGTCCATCCCGTCGGACTCACGTTTCACCTCAGCGCCGGCGGCGTCGCCGCCGGCGCGGGCGGCGGACAGGGAATCGAGGGCCTCCATGTGGACAAAAATCTCATCGAGATTCCGCTCCACGGCTTCCCCTTTGTCGGCGATGTCGGCAGCCGCGCCATCGTCACCGGTATCAATCAATACACATGGGGCGATCACGACCAAGGCTCCATCCGCCAGCTCCTGCTGTATCCCCGCCGCGAGCCCTTCGAGTTTCTCGTTACCAAACCCGGTCCGGCGCTGGCGCTCTCCGCCGCCCCGTTGCCCTATAAATCTTTCCGTGTGGACATCCCGGATGCGTCCGTCGGCGCGCAGCGCGCCCTCGTCGCCGAGCTGGCCACCCGGCACTTCGTCCCGGGCGGGACCGCCACCGGGCGCATCCGCGCCATCGATGCAACGCCCGCCTTCACGGCCAACCGTGCCGCCACCCAGACACGCCGCGCCGCCTCGATCGCCAGGCGCGACCTGCAGACCGCCCAAAAGACGTCCGACGATGCCGAAAAAGCATGGCAGGCCGCCAAGACCGCCGAAGCCGACGCCCAAAAGGATGCCCCCTCTTCTCCGTCGGCCACACCCGGAACGACCGATCCGGACGGCGAGACTCCAGCCGCGGCAAAACAAAATCTGGCCGCCGCCCGCGAAAAACTCGCCGCTTCCATCAAGCTTCTCGCCGAGGCGAAAGACCGCGTCGCGACCGCCTCCGCCCTCGCCGATAAAACAGAGGCCGCCGCCGATGAAGCCGCCAGCGCCGTGGAAACCCAGTCGCTCCTTAACCCTCTGGCCAACGCCACGCCGTTTGCCGAACTCCAGCCTTACGGCGGCAGCGACTGGATTGCCCTCGCGATCAAGCCAGGCGCCGATGGCGCGGTCAGCTTCACGCTTCCGTCCGCCGCTTCCACCGGCGTCTACCGCCTCCGCCTCGGCGTGCGCCCGGCCGACTCAAACGGCAAACCGCTCTTTGCCGAGCAATGGGTGTCCATCGCCATCCCGCAACCCGCGGGGCTAGGTCTCTTCACGCCCCGCGGACGCAATGCCTTTTATCGCGGCGAAACGTTCTGGCTCGGCCTCACGCTGCTCACCCGGGAACCGCGCGCCGACGGCGCGCCCGTCGAGGTGGACCTCGTGGACGAGACCGGCACGCGCCTGCCGCTGTTGCGCGAGAAATCCGCCGCCGTCGAAAAGCGGCAGACGCTGATCGTGCAGCTCGATGGCGCGCAATCCCTCTCGCTCGCAGCCGGTCGCTATCGCGTCGAGGCAAAGATCGGCACACGCTCCGCCGCCCCGCTTGCGATCGAACTCGTCGAACCGGAACCGCGCACGCATTTCACCACGCTCCTCAACGGCAAATACAACGTCCTCGGCGGCAGCCATTCGTCCTTCAGTTACGGCGGCATCATCAAGAGCGGCGAGGGCGCGGAGACCCTTGTCTCCGAGATCACCGCCATGGGCTACAACACATTCATGGGAATGAGCTACGACATCAGCCGTGTTCATCGGCACAACCTCGACCTCGAGCAGGTCGTGCGCGAGCGCCCCGAGCTCGGCCCGTGGGAAACCTATTATCAGCCCAGCGGCCGCGACCGCGTGCTCAACGCCGCCGTCCGCCGGAACTTGGCGTTCTACGAAAATCTTTTCACCTACAACGACTCGATGCTGCCGCGCGATCCGCACATCCTCGACGCCTGCGAACGTTTCTCCAGCCTCGAGGCTGCCGCGCTGCGCCATAGCCCCGCCTTCCGCGGCGTGTGCCTTTACGACGAGGTTTACGAGTCCAGCGACAACGGCGCGCCCCGTTCCGTCGTCGCCGCCTTCTTCAACGCGCAGGAACTGCGCTACCGCGCCCAATTCCCCGGCATGACCAGTTCCGACGCCACCAAGGCCCTCGACCGCTTCATCGGCCGCCCCGCTAGTCAGCGCAACTACGAGGATCTCGCCAAATTCCGCACCTGGCCTGCCCTCCGCGACTCCGACTGGGAACAGTTCACGACCCGCATGAGCGCCGCCGTGAAGGAGGCCGCCCCCGGCTCGAAAAACTGGACGCAATACCGCGCCATGGGCTCCAACGGCGGCAACATCGCCGGCATGGGCATCCCCGAGCAGGTCTTCGCCCATTTGGATTTCGCCGCCACCGTCATGTATAAGGACGGTGGTTACGGTGACCGTCCGGTCTTCGCTCCGATGCTTGCCAACATTATGCGGTTTCGCGACGACCTGCCCGTCTGGACTCAGATCCACAATTTCGGCGCCAGCGGACTATTCGGCGGACACCTCCTCCGCCAGACGCTCTTCGGCCTCTCGCAAAAACTCGACGGCCTCAGCTTCTTCACCATCGACGTCACCCCAGAGAACCCCGACCCGCTCGATAACCGGGAAACCGTCCGCGACATCGCGGATCGGCTCCTCACTCCCTACGGCGACTTCTTCACCTCGCTTAATCGCGGCTACCGCAAGGTCGCCGTCTTCTACTCGCGCGAGTCCGACTACCTCGCCGAACGAAAACCCAACCGCCTCAGCCTCACCGCCGAGGGTTTGTGGGTCTCGTGCATCCGCGCCGGCTTTCCCGCCGACTTCCTTTACGACCGCCACATCCGAGAGGGCAAGGGGCTCGACTATGATGTGATCTTCGCCCCCGGCTATTACTACGAAGACGAGGCCTCGCCCGAAATCCTCACCGCCCTCAAGCGTCTGGTCGCCACCGGCAAGACCGTTGTCGTCGAGCGTTCCAGCAAGCTGCCCATCGAGGGCATCGTTCGCCTCGACTCCGATCTCGACGAATACGACGACAAGCTCGGCGGCGCCTTTCCCCGCTACGTGGACTTCGAAACCTCCATGGTCTGGGACCGCACCGAGGAGACCACCAAGCTCCTCCGGGAATTCCTGGCCAAAAAGACCAAGCCGGCCGCCATTCACAACCTGATCGTCGGCCCCGACTGGCTGCGCTGCGGCCAGGGCGAATACATGGTCATTCCCAACTGGGCGCCCACCGGCTTCACCGGCTTGAACAAGACCATTTACCAAGCCCCCTCGATCGCGCCGCTCCGCTTTCCCATTCGCCCCGCCTTCGCCTACGACGTGCTTGAGATGCACCGCGTCGACGTGAAGACCGACGGCGACTGGATGACGCTCGACGCCGACATGCGTTCCATTCCCGGCAAAGTCTTCGCCTTCCTGCCCTCCGCCATCGACAAAGTCGCGCTCAAGGTCGCCGACCGGCTCGCTGCCGGCACCGATCTGAGCTTCCGCGCCTCGGTCGCCAATGCCGGCGGCGAGACCATCGACGCCGCCTTCCCGCTCGAAATCACCCTGCTCGACGCCGCCGGCAAGGAACAGCTCCACGTCTTCCGCTCCGCCAAACCAGCGTTCGAAATGGCCTGGCGCGTCCCCGTCAACCTCGCCTCAGGCGCCTGGAAGCTCCGCGTGCGCGAACTCATCAGCGGCGCCGTCTCCGAGGCGAAGATCGACGTCACCCCGCCGGTTTCCGCCGCCGTCGCCGGTAAACTGGACAACCGTCCCGTGTGGATTCACGACGCCGACCGTATTCATAAATTTATCACCGGCGACGCGTCCGCCAAGGATTCCCCGGGCATCGTGATCGCCCTCGATGCCGAGCAACCGTGGACCCGCCCCCACGCGGAGAAGCTCGCCGCAGCCCTCAAGGCCCGCGGTCGCGCCGTGACCATCGCCGCCGTCTCCGACGTCGTGCGCATCCCCAACGACTGGGGCGAAATCCCCGTGCTCGACGGCGGCCGCCTCTGGCGCGGCGATCTTGTCGATCCCGGCATCTTCGTTGACGCTCCGCTCATCCTCCTCGGCCGCCGCTACGAAAACCGCCTGATCGAGGCCCTCGCCCGCCGCGATGTGTTGCCCGAGGTCATCTCCTCCAACTTCCCCGCCTCCGGAAAAGCCGTGATCGGCTGGACCCGCCGGGCCTTTTCGACGACCCACGACACCGTCACGATTCTTGCCAATGACGACTCCGGTCTCGCGGCCGGCATCGCCGCGTTTCCCGACATCGCCGGCCCTGCGGAAACACGCTCCCTCGCCCGCGCAAACTATCAGGCGCCGGCAACTCCTCCGGCAGTGACCACCGCAGGCAAAGAACCCGCGTCTCTCCGCGACGCCCTCAGCGCCGAGGACCGCGTGCGTTCCCTCGATGTCGATCCCGCCACCGGCCGCATCGTCATCGGCACCTTCGGCTTCGGCCACAATCTGTTCTGTTTCTCAGCCGAAGGTAAGCTCCTCTGGAAGCAGTTCCTGCCCGAGCATAACGTTTATTTCACCCGCTGGATCGATGGCGGCAAACGCATCGTCGCCGCCACCGGTCAGGGCTTCTTTCTCTTCCTCGTCAACGGACAGGACGGCACCGTCGCCAAAAAACTCGCCTCCACCGAGCGCCCCCGGTTCCACGAATCCTACGGACTGCCCAACCTTGAGGGTGCGGAAAACACCGAGCTGCAGATCGTCGTCAACACCCAGCTTCGAGAGATCGTCGTACGCGGCCTCACCGGCCTGATGGCGCTCGATTTCGACGGCAAAAAACTCTGGTTCCACGACCGGGCCGAAGCCATCGCCGCCTATCCCGAGGAGGCCGAGCAGAGTGTCGCCTCATCCTTCGGCTCCAGCGTTTATGTGGGCAACTTCGCCCTCAGTCCGGACGGCGGGCGTCTCGTTTACAGCGAGGAGATCATCGCCGGCTCCACCCCAGGCGTGAAACCCGGCACCAAGGACTACCTCTGGCGCCACACCCCCAAGGTCCTCGACGCCCGCACCGGCAAGGTTCTCCTCCAAAACAACGAGGATCCCGGTAACTACACCGCTCCCAAGCAATGGAGCGTGGTCTGGCCGCCCGATGCCGCCACGCCGCGTGTCCGCACCGCCGGCGTGAGCGCGCCCCTGCGCGACGACGGCACGCTCGGCGCCTACACGCCCGACGCCGGTTCCAGCCGCCTTGCGCTGAAGGATGGCGGCTGGCTCGTCGCCACGCCAAAGACCGCCGCGCGTTATTCCGCCGACGGACAAATCCGGTGGAACCTCGTCGGTTCCACCGTCTGGCTGCCTCAGCTTGACGCGCTCAACGATGCGCAAACCCGTTTCTACCGCAGCGATCGCGACGGCCTCATCCGCGCCATCGACTTCGCCACCGGCAGGACGCTCTGGAACTTCAAGCAGCCGTTCTTCTCCGTGCTCGCGCCCAACGGCGACGAACTCGTGGCTGGGGCCAACAACGGCGCCATCGTCCGCCTCGACGCCGCTGGAAAACCGGTCTGGCAGACCCGTCTGCGCGAACACCACGAGCTTCCAGGCGGCGACTACCCCGCCTACCTCGCGGCCGCCCGCCTGCGCGACGCGGATTCCTCCGATGAATTTTTCCCCGCAGGCAGCGACGGACCCGACGACTACAAGGGCGTCTTGCGCATGGGCATCGAGCAGCTCGCCAACGGAGACTTCGAGACCTCCGCCGGCTGGGAGACCGCCCAGCCCCCCGTCATCCTCTCCGCTCCCGCCAAGACCGGAAAGCTCTCGCTCCAACTCGACGCCGGCCACCTTGTCACCCAACGACTCGCCGGCCGGGTGATTCCCTCGGCGACCTATCTGCTCGAGTTCTGGTATCGCGCCGACGACGCCAACGGACGCCTCACCGCCGGCACCATGCTCGAAGGCGAGAAGCAGACGTTCACCGGCTCGCAATATTCCGCTCGCCCCGGCGAGTGGACCTTCGGTCGCCTCGCCCTCAAAACCATGGCGGACACCAAGACGATCGAGGTCGGCTTCGAAGCCTCCGGAGGCCGCGTGCATGTGGACGCCGCCAGCCTGCGCGCCGTGCGTTTCCCATCGGCCAATCTCCTCGCCAACGCCGAGCTCCAGGCGGTCGTTCAAACGTACGTGAAGGACATCCGCGTGCAGTATGAGCGCATCCCCCCTCAGCTCCGCGAGCGCCTCATGACGCGCAACCGCACCGCCGGCTTTGCCCAGGGCATCACCTCGACCGCGATGATCTACACGCAGGAGGCGGCCTTTCTCCAGAACGGCAAACTGGATGATGTCGGCAACACCTGGACCAACGCCCCCGACCCGATGGCGTTCTCCGTCACCCTCACCAAGCCCGCCTACATCTCGCACCTCGTCATCTACCTCAACAACGCGACCCCCGAGAATGTTTATCCGATGATCAGCATTCTCGCCGACAACCTGGAGATCAAAGCCCCGCAGTCCGTCGGCCTCGTGCGCATGAACAAACGGCGTTTTATCGTGGTGCACTTCCCGCAACCCCTGCACACCGACGCACTCAAGATCATTCCCAGCTACTACGCGGCCCACACCGATTCCATCACCGAGATCGAGGTCTACGGGCCGCTCGACGGCGGCAAACCCGCCGACGCCGCCGCGGCCGATCCCGACGCCGTCCCCATGCTGATGGGCACCACGGCGCGCGTTCCCGCGAAACTACCAACCGATCTCACCGGCTCGTGGCTCCCTTTTGGCAGCGGCTTCCGCATCAACCCATTCCCTCCATTCGCCTCCGGCGCCACAGTGATCGACGGTATGTTTTCGCTTGCCGACCCCGATGGGGCGATCCGCTCCGTCTATGCGCCCGCGTCCGAGCCTGTCGTGCGGGGCCAGAAACCCGATCCTCGCGCCAATCGGCTCCAACTCGGTCCAGTATGGACGCTCGCCACGGTCACGCCGACGACCACGCCCGCCCGCCATCGTGGACGCCTCCTCGTCGGCTCGGCGGATTACAAGCTTCACGCCGTGGCCGACAACGGCACCTACCTCTGGTCCTTCGCGACCGACGGCCGCATCTACTCCTCGCCCGCCCCGCAGGGTGACGACGTCTTCTTCGGTTCCGATGATCACCATCTCTACAAGGTGGACGTGGACAGCGGCATCCTCATCTGGGAATTCGCAACCGGAAACAAAGTCCGCGGTGCGCCCGCGCTCGCCGACGGCCGCGTGTTTGTCCCTTCCTGGGATGGCACTCTCTATGCGGTCGATGCCGAGTCCGGCCGTCTCCTTTGGAAGGCACCCGTTGCGCAACTCACCCGTTCCACGCCTGCCGTTCACGACGGCCGCGTTTATCTCGGTGACGAAGCCGGCGCGATGCGCGCCTTTGATGCCGTGACCGGAAAGGAACTCTGGAATCAACCCCTCGGCGGCTACATCTCGACCGCTCCCGTCGTCGCTCCCGACGGCATCGCCTTCGCCAGCGAACAAGGCGGCCTCGCCTTCATCGGCCTCGACGGCGCGACCAAATGGAAACGCTCGCTCGGCGTCCGCGTAAGCGGCCAGCCCATCGCCACGCAAACCCAACTCCTCGTCCCCACGGAAAAAGGCCTGCTCGTGCTGCGCCGCGCCGACGGCGAGCCCGACACCCGCTTCGCCGGCCCCGAGCTGAAGGAGAAGGTTCTCTCCGTCCTCAAGTGGCGCGACCAGCTCTTCGTCCACACCGGTTATGCCCGGACCGACCTCAGCCGAGGTCCGCGCACCTACGCGGAATTTAAAAATATCACCGCCATCTGGGTTCCAGCGCCCGCCAAGACAACTTCGAAGGAGGCCAAATGATCCGTCCGCTCACCATGTTCCGTCTTCGTTTCGCGCTCCTGCTCCTCGCATCCGCGGCCGCCGCCTTTGCCCAGGCCCATGTGCTGGTGGAGAACTTCACCGCGCCCCTGCCGTCATCCCCGCAGATCATCAGCGAGGCCGACACCACCGATGCCAAGGTGGGCCTCGCTTCCGCGAAGCTCACCTATCACCTCAACCCACGCATCCGCGCCGCCCAGCTTGACCTGGGCGACAAACCCCGGGCCTTGGTGGGACCGGGCGTGTTGAAACTGTGGGTGAAGGGCAACGACTCCGACCACGAGCTGGAGCTGACCCTGCGCAACGCCGTCACACAGACGGGTGCCGATGTCAGTCGCGCGCCAACCGGCACGCCCAAGCGCGCACGGTTCGATGTTCCCGGGGCCGCCAACAAACGCCGCGCACCGACAGTCGTCAGCACGTCCGATTTCGTCCTTCCGCGCATAAAACTCGATTTCGCCAGCTGGAAGGAATTTTCATTCGACATCCCGGCCACGCCAACCGACAGCCCCTGGTCGTGGCATCGGCTAGCCATCTACGCATCCGCGCGCAGCGAAAAAATCGACGGCGTGATCGGCCTCGACGATCTCCGCTTCTTCCCCGCCTCGAATCCCCCGCCCGGCCTCGCCGCCATCGGCCTCGCCGGCCCGGGCGTCCGCGAGTTTGGCGGCCCGGTGGGCGTGTTCCTCGATCTGCGCAACTTCTCCGCCGCGCCCGCCAAAGTCCGCGCCCGCGTCACCATGACCGACCGCAACGAAAACGCGGTCGCCGACCGCGAGTTCCAATTGGATCTCGCCGCCAATGAATCCAAGGAGGTTCTCCTCGACCTCGCGCCCGAAAACCTCGGCGCGTTTCTCCCTCCTTTCAAGATCACCGGCGATGTGCTGTCGTCCGAACTTGCCGCCCTCTCCGCGCGCCTCGACGCCACGCTTGTGCTGGGCAACTGCCGTTACCTCTTCGACGACTTCAGCGATGTTTACGGCCGCTGGTTCACCGTTGGCGCCCCGATGCCGCTGACCGACCGCACTTGGGTCGGCTGGGTGCAGGGCGAAGCCCAGCGCGCCACACCCCTCGCTCAAACCACCGCGCGCATCGCACCCGCCGACATCGTCGCGTCCGCCGACGCTCCGCCCGGAGCCCGCCACGCGCTCCGCATCGACTACACCGGCGACGCCGCCGTCTACAACGGCCGCCAGCGCTACCTGCCGGGCGACGCCTACCGGGCCGGCTTCTGGATCAAAGGCGACGGCAGCCAGACCCGCCTCTTCGCGATGTTCCTTGATTACACCACTGGCGCCGAAACCTCCAACAGCGGTTGGAAGCGCACCAACGAGGGCGAACGCGAACTCGCCGTCCTCGACTTCACAGGCTGGCGCTACGTCGAGGTCGATCTCCCCGGCCGAGGACTTGGCGGCAACACCCCCAACGGCACCACCGACGGCATTGATTTTCCCCTCGAACTCACCGCTTTCCGCCTCCAGGCCGCCCCCGGCGCGAAGGGCACCGTGTTGCTCGGCCCCATCCAGGTTTTCACCCAGCAGGCGCAGAGCGGCATGCTCTCCGTCCAACTCGGCTACGACGATCCCTGGCACCGCTGGCAACCCGCGCTCGGCTCCGATGTCACCGTGCAAAATTCCGCGCTCACCGGCCCGCGTCAGGTCAAGCTTAACTGGAGCCTGCTTGACCGCGCCGGCGAATCCGCGGCCGACGGCCAGGCCGATCTCGCCCTGTCTTCCGGCGAGGCAAAAACCGTCCGCCTCGATCTCGCGAAATACGCGGCGGCAATCGCGAAACGCGCCGCGCCGTTTACCCTCCAGGCAACCGCCTATGATGTCGCCGACGGTTCCGTTTCCACCACGCGCCAGCTCATCCTTACCCAGCCCGACAGCCGCGCGACCGTGGCCGATTTTGAAAGCGACCGCGGCTACCTCGGCCTCAAGGCCCGCGAGGTGCGAACCGCCCCCGCCGATGGCGAGACCGCCGCCCGCACCAGCACCGAGCAGGCGCACGGCGGCAGGCGCTCCCTGCTCATCGAATGGGACCGCGAGGAGTCCGCCCGTCGTTTTATATCGATTGATCCGGCGCTTCCGGGCGTGCCGGTCGAGCTCTCGATGTGGGTTTACGGCGACAACTCCGGCGCGTTGGTCTACCCCGTCATCGGTGATCGCAAGGGCATCAACCACGGGCTTCTAGATGCACAGTGGAACCTCCTCCTCCCCCGCACCGAGGACGGCGCGTTGCAAAACGCCGTCCGCGTGGACTGGACCGGCTGGCGAGAATTGAAATTCCACCTGCCACCCGTCGCGCCGAACTGGGCCGAAACCATGCCCTCGCTCGGCTTCGTGCCCAACTATCCGCTCGGAGTGCACCTCGCCGTGGATGCCACCGATGCGACCAAGGACACCGGCCGGATTTTCGTCGACGACATCGTCGTCAGCACCCACCTGAAGCCCGAAGCGCGCATGGATCTCATCTTTGAGCGCACCGGCGAGTCCAACCTCCACACCCCCGGTGCGCCCGTTGAAGTTGTCGTCGCCAACCGCGACGTCACCTCGCCTCGGCGCGTGATGCTCTCCGGCGGCCTCTTCGATTGGCGCGGCACCCGAGTGGCCGGCCTGGACCAGGTCATCGAACTCGCCCCAGGCACCAGGCAAACCATGACGCTCGCCAAGGACTTTCCCCAAGGGTTCTACATCCTCAAGGCAACCCTCGCCGACGAAACCTCCGCTAAATCCGCCGCCCCGAAGATACTCGCATCCATCGAGGAAGATCTGCTCGTGGCCGACCCGGTGGCCACTCTTGGCGCTGACTGGGCTAATCGCCTCACCAACGAATGGGAATTGCGCAAACCCATCGGCGAACGCTTCAGTTTCGTGGACGAGGATTGGGACTGGGTGGAATACCACCCCGGCAATCTCCAGCTCGACACCGTCCGTCAGCGCGCACACGTCGTCACCGACGCGGGCTCCGATCCCTACATGCTCCTCGGCTATTCCGCCTACTGGGCCGCCGGCCCCGGCTTCGATCAGTTAAAGGCGGGCTCGTTCGTGCGCATGCTCCGCGACCGCGGTCATGCCGTGAATACCTTCCTGATTCCCGCTCGCCTCGACGACTGGGATAACTACGTCGGCGAACTCATGCGCGGCGCGAGCGACGATGTTGCCGGTTGGATCATCTGGGACGGCCCCGACGGCGCCGGTCCGATGGGTTTTGAATCGGGAAAATTCATCCCCTTCCTCAAGGCTGCCGATCACTGGCGACGCCTCTATGGCCCGACCAAACCCCTCATCCTCGGCGGCCTCGCCAAGGATACCGCCGTCAACTACGTCGCCGAACTTGCCAAGCACGGTGGCCTCGACGTCATCACCGGTGTCAACGTACGCCTCGATGTCGGCCGCCTTTCGCCCGAGGACGCCGGCGTGGTCGGCTACAGCCGCGAGCTGGACGCCGTGCTCAACCCGCCCGGCACCGTCGAACGCAAGAGCATCCTCTTCACGGAACTCGACTGGGCCGTCGAAAAGGGCGGCACCGGCCTCGATGCCTTCGATCAGGCCGCCTACCTCGCGCGCACCGCGCTTCTGCTGGACCGCCCGGGTATCCGCTCCGCCCTTACCATTCGCAACGGCGACTATGTCCGCCTCGGCTTCGGTCTGGCCTACCGCCGCGACCTGCTCATCCCCCCGATGTCGGAGAAGCCGCTCACCTACCAGTTGAAACCCGCCTGGTGGGCCATGACCCGCATGCGCGCCTGGCTCGACGACTCCGTGCCCGTGGCCGAGACCGAGGTGCAGGACATTATCCCCGGCCGCACCCGCAGTCTCATCCGTCAGACGAAGGACGGTTGCACGTCCGCGATCCTCTGGCGCAACAACGACGCCGGTCAGGTTTCCTTTGCCGGCACCGGCCTCAAGGTTGCCGCCGCCGAGGATCTGTTCGGCACAACCGTTCCCGTGACCGACGGTTGGTATGCCGTCGGCAAGATTCCCTGCCGCTTCACTCTCGCAGAGGCGGGCGAACCCGTCGCACTTGCCCTCGGCCGCCTCCGCGTGCGCGACGGCGCCGAAATCTTCTGGCCGCAGTGTGTGCTCGCCGCATTCACTCCCGCCACCGGTGCGCGGCAGGCCTACGTCCAGACCGGCGGCACACCCGCCACGCTCGCCGGTCGCACAGCCACGGGCGAAACGCGTTCCTCCGAGGGTCTCACCTTCGCCGCAGGCGGCTCCGAACGCTTCCATGTCGATGTTCCCGCCGGCGCCGGCCTTGTGCTGCGCAAACATTACCTGCTCGACGCCACCGGCCAGCAGGCCGAGATCGTCGTGAACGGAAAACCCGCTGGCACCTGGGATCTTCACCGCACCGAAGCCGAGCTCTCCGGCGGCTTGCGCGAGGCCGTCTTCGTCATCGATGCGGCTTTGCTCGCCGGCCGGCCGCAAGCCGACATCGAGGTGCGCTACCTCACCGCCTCCAACACCGCCGCTTGGCGCGTGTTCGAGTGTCGCACGGGGGTGTTCCCGCTCTCCGCCGTCGGTCCGTTGCACGCCGATCAAAGCGTCGGCTCGCCCCGTTTCGCCCGCAACATCGTGGGCGGGCCGCTCAGGATCGGCACCCAGTCCTTCGCCAACGGCATCGGCGTCTTCGCGCGCAGCCTGCTCGAATTCCCGCTCAACCGACAGTTCACCCGCTTCACCGCCAAAGTCGGGGTCGACGCCGTCACCGACGGCCGCGGCTCGGTCGTCTTCGAGGTCGAGGCCGACGGCAAGAAACTCTGGTCCTCGCAGACACTCTCCGGCCTCGACGCGTCCAAGAATATCGACCTCGACGTAACCGGCGTAAACCGGCTGCGTCTTGTGGTGACCGACGCCGGCGACGGCAACAGGTTCGCCGTCGCCGTCTGGGGCGATCCCGTCCTCAAACGCCAGACCACCGCCGCCCCATGAGACCCTTTCCCACGCTCGCTTTTCTGCTCGCCGCCTCCGTCGTCTGGGCGAATGACCCGACTCCCGGAGGTCCCATGGAGGGCGCCGCTGAACCTGCGACCGGCACGGCGGCCACCCCGGTGTATGAAACCACCACGCCTCTGGTGATTGACGGACGCCTCGACAAACCAGCTTGGCGCGACGCCATTCCGGTGGCGGTCAACGTCCTCGTGGGCAAGGCCGGCGAGAAAAGCGACGTTCCCCGGATGACGGTAAAATACACTTGGGACAGCCAGTATCTCTACATCGGCTACGAAACCTTCGACACCAATCTCGTCGCCCTCGGCACCGACGTCCGCAAGGGCCCGCCCGGTCGCCAGCGGCAGGGCGCGGTCATCTTTCAGAAGGACTCCAAGGTCGATGTGGCCGAGTTCTTCGTCACGTTTGGCGATCCCCTTTTTTTCTGGGAGCTGCATCATAACGCGCTCAACCAGTTCAACGACATTTGGTGCGTCACCGTCGACCCCGCGTGGCCCATCGCCAAGAGTTCCATGGTTAATTACGGCATCCTTTTCAACCGCCAGGAATATCTGGAGGACGACGGCCCGAATACCGTCGCGATGGCCGTGCATCTCAAGCCCAAGGCCGACGGCACGCCCTCCACGATCAACGATCCGTCCGACACCGACACGGGCTACACGGCTGAAATCCGTCTCCCGTGGAAATCCATCGGCGCTCCCTCCGCCTCGCAGACTTGGATCAAGGCGACCAAGACCAGCCCCCGGCTGCCGGGTCCTTGGAAGATGGCCGGCCAGACGATGCGCCTGCTGGCCGTAGTGCAAGACGGCGATCTGAAGACCCGTTATCACCACTCCGGCACCGGCCCCATCCCCGACTGGTTCCACAAGGCCCAGGACATGTGGCCGCGCTACGAGTTCAAACACTCCCCCGGCTCCACCCGCACCGTGATCGAGCAATTGGTGGATCAGGACGACGACGCCGAGATCCCAGCCTCCCTGGTGAAAGACGCCTCCGAACTCGGCATCGCCGCCGCCTTGGCCGGCGCGGAGTTCCTCGACGAGCGCAAGCCCGCCCGTGCCGAGGCGTTGCACGAGATCATGGCCGCCGTCGGCAACAGCCGTCGTTCCTTCGGCGAAATCCTGCGTCTCTACCAGCCGGAGGCGTTTCATCTGTTTTACACACCCGAGGGCGTCGCCGACCAACATCGCCTTGCTGTGGGTCTCGCCTGGAAAAAATGGCCCGACGCTCTCCCCGAGGCCATGGTCGGCATCGCCCCCGTGCCTTTGATCGAGTGGCTCAACTCCCAGGCCACCAACCCCAAGCCAGCCTTCGGGAAACTGACATTGATCTCGCACAGTCTCGGCTGGTGGCTCCGAACCCGTAGCGAACGCCAGCACGAAACGGCTTTCCGCCAAGCTGTCGTAGCCCTGTCCACCAACCCGGCCATCGCGGCCGATCCGGCGGCGGATGCGGCGCTTCTTCATCTGATCGCCGACGCCTCCGCGACGGGCGCCGTGGATTTTGCGATGGCCCAATGTTCGGCCCCACAACCGGAGGTCCGCACCGTCGCCATCGAAACCCTCGGCCGACTGGCCGCCACCGACGCCCCAGCCGGCGCGAAATCCCTGGACGCTTTCGTCCGCCTCGCAGCCGTCGAGCAGGAAACCCCGGTGCTAACCCGCCTCGCCACCGCCTCCCAGTCATGGCCGGATGAACCCAGGGTCGGACAAGCCATCCTCGACGTCTACCACCGCACCACCGACACCACGCTGCGCCGCGCGATCTTGTTCGCCGTCGCCAAAATGAAGTGGCCGCAACGCGGTGCGATCATCAAGGCCGCGCTGGACGAACCTGGCGGCGGCGTGGTGGGTGTGGCGCTGGATGCGCTCGTCACGCAGCCGGTGCCGGAACTCGCCGACACTATTTTTGCAATGGTCTCGGAGAATGGCGAGGCGCAGCCGCCGCTGATCGATGCCGCCGGCGCGTATGGCGAGACGCGTTTCGCCGCCCCGCTTCTGCGCTGGGTGAAGACCGAGCAAAACGTGGGTGTGCTGCTCAAGCTGGCGCTCGCGCTGGAAAAAATCCCAGGCGACGCCGCCAGCCAAGGGCTGGCCGATCTGCTGGGGCGAACCGCCGATCCGTTCCTCGCCACGCAACTGTGTCATATCGCGAGCCGGCGCGACTTGCCCGCCACGGTGCCGGTGCTCGTCTCCTTGGCCGAGGATCCGACTGCGCCGATGCCCGTGCGCGGCCAAGCCGTATGGGCGCTCGGCCGCTATTCTCTGCCGACCGCGCGCGAGTCCCTCGCCAAACTGCGCCGCACCCCGGAAACGTTTTTCAAGAGTCCCGAGGGGGCCCCCTTGGTGCCGGAGACCTTGGAGCAAGTGCGCCTCTATCTAGCCCTCGCCGCCCTGCGGCAGGGTGACGCCGGCGCAGAGGCCGAGGTGCGCCAACGCTTCGCCGATGGCACGCCCGGAACCCAGCTGGCATGCCTGCTGGCCTTTGCTGAACTCAAGCGCGACGACCCGCTGATCGTAACCGGGCTGGGCGCGTCCGACTTCGCCGTGCTGCAAGGCGCGGTGCAGGCCGCCGCCTTCTCCAATCCGACTGCCTACCGGGACCGCCTCGCGGTCCTGCAAAAATCACCGTGGATAGCCGCCTTGCTTTCATCCGGCCTCGACATCCACCCGCTGCCGGCCGCCTTCGCCTATGGCCTTCGCCGGGAAGGAGAAAAACCATGAACACCTTTTCCCGCGTTCTTCTCCTGCTGGCCGCGCTGGTTCCTGTTGCCTGGGCGCACGAGTCGCCGGTGGACCATGTTGACCGTGAGTTCCGCCTGTCGGTCAAAGACGGGATGTTTAACGTGAGTTACCGCCTCGGCCTCACCGAGCGCGCCGTGCTCATGCAATTCCATGCGATGGATACCAACGGCGATGGACACATCGACGACGCCGAGGCTGACGCATTTTTCACCGCGCAGGCGAAGCTGCTGGCCGGCTTACTCAGGCTTCAGGTGGACGGACAGCCGCTTGCGCTCACGCCCACCGGCACGGTAAAGCGCGACCTGCGCCTAGGCCAGACATATACGTTCACCGCACTACTCGGGAAAATCACGTCCGGCTCGCACCTCGGCTCGCTGGTCGACGGTTATTCGCGGATGTATCCGGGCGCGTTCCACTGGCGCAGCCCCGGCGAAGGCGGGCCGAAGGACATCCGCATCGAACCGGTTGTGGTCCCTCAGGACGCCGGCCTGTCTCAACGCGAGCACCCTCCATGGATCGAACTCAAATTCAACATTGTCGTGCCTCAATAAGAAACCACTTTTCACGCTGTCTGATTTCTTAACTCACTCAACCATCCCTTTACCTATGAGCAATCCAAGCACCCTGAATACCCCCACCGCCGCCGCATCCATCGAGGCCGCACGTCTCGCACGCGAAAAGCTGCTCGTCGAGCTGCGCAAAGTCATCGTCGGGCAGGAAGACCTGATCGAACAGGTTTTCATCGCCATGTGCGCCGGCGGCCACGTCCTTCTCGTGGGCGTGCCCGGCCTCGCGAAAACCCTCCTCGTAAGCACGCTCGCCAAAACGCTCTCGATGAACTTCAAGCGCATCCAGTTCACCCCCGACATGATGCCAAGCGATATCACCGGGACCGAAATCCTTGAGGAGGATCACGTCACCGGTAAAAAGCAGTTCGTCTTTGTGCAGGGCCCGGTCTTCACGAACCTGCTCCTGGCCGACGAAGTAAACCGCACCCCTCCCAAGACCCAAGCCGCGCTGCTGGAAGCAATGCAGGAAAAAAGCGTCACCGTGGGCAAGAAGACCTACAAACTTGAAGAGCCGTTCATGGTCATGGCCACACAGAACCCCATCGAACAAGAAGGCACCTATCCTCTGCCCGAGGCGCAGCTCGATAGATTCATGTTCAACCTCTACGTCGACTACCCGTCCGACTTGGAATTGCACCAAATCATCAAGAGCACGACCGCCGGTGGTCTGCCAACTCCGGAGTCGGTCTTGAGCGGCCAAGACGTGCTCGAGTTGCGTAAGGCGGTCCGTCAGGTGCCGATCAGCGACCATGTGCTGAACTACATCGTGCGCCTGGTGAGCGCGACTCATCCCAACAAGGAGACCGCGCCCGAGATGACCAAGAAGTTCATCGCGTGGGGCGCTGGTCCCCGTGCCGGCCAGTATCTGGCCCTTGGCGCGAAGAGCCGTGCGCTCCTGCGCGGCAATCCGCAGGCGACAGTGGAAGACGTCCGAGCGGTCGCCCGTGCCGTGCTGCGGCACCGCATTTACACGAACTTCACCGCTCAGGCCGAAGGCGTGAATGCCGACGAGATGGTCGCCCGCCTCCTTAAATCTGTGCCCGAGACGGTCGATTCCAAGGCCGCCTGAGCCAAGGCGCAAAAGAGCCGCCGCGTTTTAGGACGCGGCGGCTTTTCAGTTTACTCCTCCTCAATATGAAAACGACCCCGATCCTGATCATGGCCCTTCTCCTCTCGCAGGGCTCTGTCCTGCTGAGTTCGTCTCGTGCTGCGGAAACCACAAGTTCGCCTCCCGCCACCCAAAGTGTCCCTGCTCCGCCGGTGACGGACAAAATCGACGACTACATCATCCAGTCGATGGCGAAATCGGGAATTAAGGCGATGAGCATCGCGATTGTTGACGGGGGAAAGATCGTGAAAGTAAAAGGGTATGGATTTGCGGATGCGGACGGTAAGATTCCGGTGACGCCACGCACGTTGTTCCAAGCGGCGTCGATCAGTAAAGTTTTCACGGCGGTCGGAGCCCTTCATTTGGTGGATGAAAAGCGCCTTGTTCTGGACGACGACGTGAACACGAAACTGACGTCGTGGAAGGTTCCTGAAAGTGAACTGACCAAGGTTGAGAAAGTCACATTGCGCCGACTGATCGCACACATGGGCGGGATCAATATCGGCGGCTTCTGGGGCTATCATCAGGGCGAACCCATTCCATCCCTGCTTGATATTCTCAATGGCAAGCCGCCCGCCACCACGCCGCCCATCCGGGTTAACTGGGTTCCCGGGACCAAAACGGAATACTCGGGCGGCGGCTACTGCATCATCCAGCAACTGCTCATCGATGTGTCCGGCCAATCCTTTGAGGACTACATGCGCGATACGGTGTTCAAGCCGCTCGGCATGGTGAACAGCACCTTTGAGTGCCCATTGCCGGCCGACAAAGTGGCGCTGGCCGCGCATGCCTTCGGCCCTTGGAACGACGCGATGGCGAAAAGCGGCAAGTTTGAGTATCTGCCTTGGGGATGGAATAATTACCCCGAAAAGGCTCCCGCCGGTTTATGGACCAATGCGGAGGACCTCGCTCGGTTCATCATGGATGTTCAGGACACCTACGCCGGCCGTTCGACCAAGATCCTTTCCAAGGACGCGGTCGACAAGATGCTGACCCTCGTCCCGGGCAGCCAATGGAAGACGATGGGCCTGGGTTTGGTTCTGGAAAAACCAGGCCAGCCCAACGCGATTTTCCGCGCGAGCGGAACCAACGCCGGATTTCAGGCGCAGTTCACTGGCACCGTCGAGACGAGGCAGGGTGCCGTGGTGCTCTACAACGACCGCAAGGGGGAATCAATTCCCGACGAGATCATCCTGTGCATCGCCAAGGAATATGGCTGGCTAAAATTCAGGTGAAATAAAACCCGTCTCCATCAAAACTACCCGCCCAGATTTTCTTCACGCTTCTGGGCATGGGCGTTGCCCTGACGACCATCTTGCTGTCGATGACGCCACCACCCTGCCACAGGCGTTCCGCTTCTAACTTGAACGCCTCGTCATAGCTCCGCGGCGTTGCCCAAGCTGTTTCTTTGCTGTCGTCGTTGAGTCTTTCCTAAAAGCTCAACTCGTGTCCGCCAATTTGAGGCAACCTCACGCCGTTCTTAATAAAACAGGCTGCAGCCCATATGCTAATCAGCAGCAAATGCGTTCTCAAGTTTTGAAATTGGTCGTAGAGCACTCCTCGCGACCATCAGGCCAAGAAGCGGAAACGAAAAGCCCTGAGCGTTTAAATGAGCCATCGGTTCGTGATACCGGGATTAAGGCGCATCTAGGTAGATTTGCCGTGGTTTTACGTCACCTGCGCCTTGGCCGCGCTGCCACCGAAAAGCTCTTTTATGGAACCCCAGGCCTTGAGCAGGCCGGCATCCTGCACACCGCCTGAAAGATGGTAAATGCGAGCGACGGCATCCTCGTGGCCGCGGTAACGCGGCGGAAGGATAAAGGCGGTACGATCGCCGTCACGAATCGTTGAGAAAAAGAATCCCTTGCCCACGGAAGGCGAGGACAGCGACACCGTGACGGTGCGCTCGGCAAGGATGAGCCAAGGCTTATAGGCAAAGGTCAATTTCCCGCTTTCAGGCTCGTTGAGGAGGCGACCATAACTGCGCACCGGCACATTGTCTTTTGTCAGCCGGGCACCGGAAAAGAGTTTGTTTTCGCTCTGACCCGGAGTGAACCGGGTCTTCCGTCCGGTGAGGAATTCCCATGAAAAAATCGAGCCGAAGACGGTGAGACGGAAGGCCCAACCGGCAACAAAATAGGCAATCACAATGACGACGAGCGAAAGGATCGCACTCAGCCAAGGATTGAGCGTGGCGGTGATTGTGATGAGCCCAAGCAGGGCGGTACGAGCGCCCTTGAGCGCGGCATCAATCGCCCCCCATGGGCTGAGAAGGATAAGAACGTTGATCGCGTGCGAAGCCATCCACACCAGCGCGAAGACCGCGATGCCGAGGGGGACGGTGAGGATGTTGAGCAACCACGACCAGTCGATGGACCCGAGCAGGATGGTCGCGAGCCCAGACGAGGGCATCACCGGATGCGCGACGTGATAATCGGCAATCATCTTCGACAGCGTACCCATCGTGAACGGCACGACCGCGCCGGCGGCGACAAGGCCGGTGGCTTTGTTTTCGATAGTTTCGAGAACATCGAGAGGCTTCTTCATCCCGGGAGGGAGAACAGCACCAAGACTGTCCTTGGCGGCGCAGGCCCCTACGAGAAGCAACGCGGGCAGCCAAAAAGCAGTCTGCGCATACCATGGCAACGCCGCCTTCTGCTCGGATGTCTTAGCGGCATACCACTGGTAGGCGCCATACGCGCCCGTGCCAAGCAACGGGGAGATGGCGATGCCGGTCACCGTGCTGACCGCATGCGCGACGGGAGATGCCGGCGATTTATCCACAACGGGCGCAGAGAGGGAATCCGACGCGACGGCCTGGAGAGGGGCGGCGAAAAGGACAAGCACCAGACAGACGGAAGCGATGCGTTTCATGTGAAGGTTGGGTTAAGGAAACGACGAGGCGCAAGCGGGCGGTTATTTTTTGCTCCTGGAAGAACCGGCTGCTCCTCCGGAGCCGCCACCGTGCAAAAGAGTGCCCCCCACAACACCGACTGCAAACAGCGCGAAATACACGAAAGCCGCCGGTGCACGGACCGGCTTGTCGCGCAGGAGAGAGAAGTGGAAGTCAATCTGCTGGATGTTCTCCGTGCTGATCAGGATCACCAGTAAAAGAATAAGCAGGAAACCCAGAGTGCGAAAAAATATTTTTGCGTTCATAGGGAAGTCGAGAAGGTTCGCCTAAAGACATCGCAGCGAGAACGGACGAGAGCAAAAACAAAACGTTTCCTGAAATTGCCTTCCGGGGCGCAGCGGCTCTTGCTCGCCGGATGCTAACCAAGGCCCAGATCACCCGACTGTGCTCCCTGCGCGAAAAAAAACACCGCGAAGCGGAGGGCCTTTACGTCGTCGAGAATCCCAAGGTCATCGCTGAACTGCTCGCCGTCGGCACGACATTCGTCGAATTTTATACTGCACCTGCATGGGCTGGGCCGACCAGCGCGCGATCCATCGAGATAACCACCGCGGAGATGGCGCGTATCAGCCACCTGCCAACTCCTTCTGAAATTTTTGCGGTAGGCCGCATCGTGCGATCAGTGGCAAAGGCGGACGAATTCACGCGCGGCCTCACTCTCGCGCTCGACGGCATTCAGGATCCTGGCAACGTGGGCACGCTCCTGCGTGTGGCCGATTGGTTCGCGTTTGACCGCGTATTGCTCTCACCCGACTGCGCCGACCTGTTTTCGCAAAAAGTGATCAACGCCAGCATGGGCTCATTCGCCCGCGTGAAGACTTTCACCGCAGATCTGCCCGCCGTGCTCACTACCGCCGACATACCGGTGCTCGGCTGTGATCTTGGAGGCGAAGATATTCACTCGATCTCCGCACTATACGACGCCGTGGTGGTAATTGGCAGTGAAGGCCGCGGCCTCTCGGAAGCCGCGCGAAAGTTGGTTACGCGCTTCGTCACGATCCCACGATATGGCAGAGCCGAATCGCTCAACGCAGGCGTCGCCGCTGCCATCGTATGCGACAACCTGCGGCGCGCGCTGACGGGGCGCGGCGTTTAAAACGTATAGCCCAAGGTGGTAAATATACGGTGGTCGGAACGCCCATCCGCTACCGGACGGATTGCTTCGAACTCGTATTCGTAGCGCAAATTAACGCTCACATGCTCGGTGATTTGCCCGGACAAGACTGAATTCACACACAAACGGTAGTCTTGCGTATTATCGGGACTGAAAAGGTAGCTAGCGGTGTTTTTAAAACTCACCCGGTTGATGATCTGCCAAAAAAACTCATGAGAAACATCGCCCAGATACTTGACGCCGCTGTCACCCAGCTTCGGCTCAGCATACTGAACGGCAAAGCCCGGCCCGATCATGTAATAGATGCGCGGCGTCTTGAAGACCGTATAGGTAACCCCAAGCACATCCTGAAACTCATGGGACAGCTCCTTAAGGTAATCGTAGCCGTAGCTCAGATCGTTGCGGATATCGAGTCGGCCACGGAATTGCTCCCGCAGTTTGAAATTCAAATCGAGCTTGTCGGTATTTCTCGCCGAATTCTGCTCGCCGTAGAGATAGCGCCCGTCCAACGAGACCAACCCAGTGGGTGTTGTCCGCGACACCTCCGCACGCACATAAGTCGAGGTGGTTGAGACAAGCGAACCTCGAGACTGATAGTTATAACCGGCCTCCAGCGACTTCTTCCACTTGATCTCCGGCGGCGCGGACTTGACCGCGGCAGAACCCGACGTCGGTGCCGCCGACGCTGTCTTAGCAACAGGCTGCGCCTTCACCCAGCCGGGCGCCTGCGCCGCCGGTTCAGCCGAGGAAGCCGCGATCACGCTCAGATGCGTGCCGACCTTGGGCACCCGCAACTCGCCCCAAGTCTGCGAACGGAATACAATCACCGACGCGTCGTCCGACACAAAAGCCCCCACGAGCACCTCGCCGTTGGCGAGCTCAAGTCTGTGCGTGCTCTCAAGTGCATCGGTCGCAGCAAGCCCGCAGAGGCAGGTCAAACTCAGTCCTATCACGATCCACCAGCGAGTGGTGATAATACGCATAAACAACATTCCCCCCCGACGCAGTTAGAATTGCCAACTGGTGCCCAACGTGAAACGCACCGACTTGTAGCTGCCATTCCCTTGTTCATCGAGCAGGGTAGCCTTCAGAGTGCGGGTCTTGGTCAGCTTGTAGCCTGCGCCAATACCGTAAGTCTGATAAGAATCCACAATCGCAGGATTCAAAGCTTCGGTATCAATCATATAAGCGTAAATCGTCCAGCGAGCGAGCATACGGTAAAGGTGAATGCCGTTCTTCAGCGTCTGCTGATTATCACGAATTGGATCGGGGTAGTTCTTAATGCTATTATTCCAGGCAAACGAGATACCATTCCCTATATTGATCACCCAACCAGGAGAAAACTGCCAGGCAAACGAGCTGGATAAGCCGGCGTTGATCACCCACGCACCCTCGTTAAGGTCGGAGGAATCGCGGTAATATAATCCCATCGAAGGCGTAATTTTCCAGCGATATGGCACGTTGTCTTTCTTAAGGAAAGCCTGCCAGGCATAACCGACATTGATCCCGGCCCCGTAGGCCTTGGCGTCTTTAAAACCAAAAAGGGCTTTGTCATACACCGTATAGGAAATCGGCAGGGTGAGTTCCAGCGTGCCGCGTTCGTCAAGTCTGCGACTGTAGGGAATTTTGACCGTATACAGTTCGGCCTTCTGACCATTAACCGTATACGATCCACCACCCACTTCTACGCCCATCTGTTGCTGCGTGCCAACGTTCGCTGTACTCGATGGTGTGGATGATGTGGACGTGCCGGAAGGAACAGCCAAAGAGTCCGACCCAAACTGCTGGGCAAGCTCATCACTAGTCAATTGGCCGCCAGACTGATAATTATCCATGGCGGCATCACCAGCGCCGCTAAGCGGGGAACTTCCGACATAGTCGGAGTTATACGATGATCCCAAAAGGCTTGCCGCAGGCAAACCGACGACTACCGCAAAAACACAAATGAGCCGATTTGATGTTTTCATTAGATGAAAACGGTTGACAACAGACCACCAAAGTCAAGCGCAACAGTCGCTGGGGTTTCCACCCATGCCCATGCAAGCCACCACCACCTCGGTTAAAATCCTGTAGCTTTCGCATCGGTTCACTCATCAGCGACGCATCAACGCGGACCGGACATTCCCCACTCGCCTCACCCACCACTACGACCACGACAAGACGTATGCGGAGTTGCCGACAGCCATCACATTGGCGTAGAACGAACTGAAAGTGACGGTAAACAAATGAAAAATATTCCCTGTATTCTCATCGCGGCCGTTGTACTTTGCACCAGACTTTCGGCGCAATCGACCGATGAATCGGCTTTCACACCGGCGAATCCACCTGAGATGAAGCCGTTCGCCAACCACGACACCCCGGCCTATCGCGCAGCGAAACTTTTCCGGCATGGCGCAAATCTGGGCAATTACCTCGAAGTTCCGCCAGGCCAAAACTGGGGCGGCACCTTTTCGGCGGACGAACTAGTCGCGATGAAGCGCGAAGGTTTCGACCATGTGCGCGTGCCAGTCGGCTGGCATCATTACGCCGGGCCGGCACCGGACTTCAAGCTGTCGCCGGGGATTTTCGCCTGTGTGGATTTGGTGGTAACCAACGCGCTCAACAACCAACTGGCCGTGATGATCAATATCCATCATTTCGACGAGCTGGACAAAGGCCCGGTAGCCACCACGGAAGCATTTCTAAAAATCTGGCAGCAGGTCGCGGAACATTACAAAAACTTTCCCGAGCCGCTCGCATTCGAACTGGATAACGAACCGCATGACGCCGCCACGACGGTGGCGATGAACCCGATTTACACGCAGGTCATCGCGGAAATCCGCCAGACGAATCCGCACCGGACGATTTTTGTGGAGCCTGGCAAATGGGGCGGCATCGGCGAATTAAAAAATCTAGTGCTGCCGCCGGATGACAACATCATCGTTTCGGTGCATTGCTACGACCCGTTTTATTTCACGCATCAGGGCGCAACGTGGGCCGGACCAGACACGAAACAAACCGGCATTGTCTTTCCCGGTCCGCCGATCCAGCCGCTGGTGTCCGATCCGAAGTTGGATTTGAAACCATGGGTGCGTAACTGGATAAAAAATTACAACACACTGCCAACGGAAAAGAATCCCAGCGGCCCGCTGGCGTTCACCGGGAAGCTGAAATATATCCGGGCCTGGTCCGATTACTACGGACGCCCTGTTCACCTCGGCGAGTTTGGCGCTTATACCAAAGCGGACGCACAATCGCGGAGAAATTTTTATTCCGCGGTCCGGCACGCAGCGGAGGAATTCAAAATCGGCTGGTGCATCTGGGACTGGAACGCAGGATTTTGCTACTGGGATAAAAAGGAAAGGCACGCGGTTCCTGGAATGCACGATGCGCTTTTTGGCCCGTAAAATTGGGCTAACAGCCACGAACAAAGCCAAACCGCCCATGCTTTCTTTGTGTGGGGTTTAAAACTGGCTGCTCTATCTATCATTAACCCATTTCCTGTCAGTTAATCGCCCTACTCTCACCCGCGTCTCTGCACCTGTCGCCAGATGGCGAGCAGCGCCTGAAAATCCTGCTCCTTGTCGTGGCTCTCGACCACGAAGTCGAATTTGCAGATCTCCTTCAACTCGCGCTCGGCCGTCTCCATGCGGCGGGCGATTTCTTCATCGGTCTCGCCACGGCCACCCAGCCGCACGCGCAGCTCGGAAATGGGAACGTTGATAAACACCGTGCCCATGCACTTCGCGAGAAGCGGATTTCCCGTCGCCGCCTGGCGAAAATTCCCCACGCCTTGCACGTCAACGTTGATGATCACGCTGCGACCCGCCGCAAGCGGATCGAGCACCGACGAGGCGAGCGTGCCATAGCGATTTTTTTTATGGACCCATGCCCACTCCAGAAACGCACCCGCCGCGATCTTGGAATCGAATTCCTCGGGGGAGAAAAAGTGGTAGTGGACGCCGTTGATCTCCCCGGGGCGCGGCGCACGCGTCGTCGTCGTGACCACACGCTCGAAGCCCGGCACCTCCGCCACCATTCGCTCGCAAAGCGTGGTCTTGCCCGATCCGGCGGGACCGGCAAGCACCAGCAAAACAGGAGGTGTGGCGAGGGCGGTTGTCACAGCGGAATTGGATCAGTAAGTAAACGCAACGCCTACGAGCAGCAAGCCGTAGGCGGCGAGCACACCGCCCAACACAAGCGAACGAACTGGCACGCGGTAGAGCCACTCGAAAAAATCGCGCAAACGGAACGGCGATGCGCCAAGATAAATCGCCAGCGCGATCGCGATGTAAACCGCCGTCACCATGCATAATCGCTGCGGATGCGAGTATTCGCCGTAGGCGGCATAAAGCAGCGGCGACGCGCCCAGCAGCACAAGCGCGCACAGTCCTCGCACAGCCAGAAAATCAGGCACCAGCTTGAACGACAGCGCGGCCACCAGCGCAAAGCCGACAAACAACAACGTGCGATATTCGCCAAAATCTGCCGGCGAAAGATGCCAGACATTGTAAAGAAACCACGCCGCACCGATGCCAAAGAAAACATACGCGGCCCGCTGCGAACGGGGGAGCGCCTTGAACGTCGCCGTGATCGCCGAGTTACCGATCAGGAAAAGAACTCCCAGCGCGAGAAGCAGCAGACCGGGAATGAGAGTGGCGAGGGGAAGTGACATGTTTGTGAAATTATTCTGTTAATCGCTCTCGACTCCCGCGAGCTGCAACTCGCCGTAAAGCGTGCTCACACTGGCGCGATCAATCTTGAGGGGAACAAGCCGGCCCACGAGACGCGGGTCGGCATCGAAGACCGTGACGCGGTTGCCGCGCGTGCGGCCGGTGAAGCGCAGGCCGTTCTTGTCCGGACCTTCGACCAGCACTTCCTCAACGGTGCCGAGCAGGATAGCGTTACGGCGTTCGGAGTTTTTGCGGAGGATATCAAGGAGCACCTGATTGCGGCGTTCCTTCACTTCGTCGAGGATCTGGTCGCCAAGTTCCGCCGCCGGCGTGCCGCTGCGGATGGAGTACTTGAAGATGTAGGCCATGTCGTAGTTGCACGCTTCGAACAGTTCGCGCGTCTGCTCAAACTCCTCGTCGGTCTCGCCGGGGAAACCCACGATGATGTCAGTCGAGAAATACATGTCGGGCCGAACGGCGCGGAGCGCGTCCACGATCTCCTTGTAGCGCTCGCGGGAGTAAGGGCGGTTCATCGCCTTCAGGATGCGGTTGCTCCCGCTCTGCATGGGCAGGTGGACGTATTCGCAGAGCTTGGGGAGACGTCCGTAAGCCTCGACGAGGTCCTCCTTGAACCCCCGCGGATGCGGCGAGGTGAAGCGAATGCGCTCGATACCGTCGATGGCGTGGACTTTTTCGATGAGCTGCACGAAAGGCGACACGCCGGCGGTGTGAGCGTAGTCGCGGCGTCCATAGCTGGTGACGATCTGACCGAGAAGCGTGATCTCCTTCACGCCACGGCGAGCCAGCGTCTCGCACTCGGCGACGATTTCGTCCATCGGACGCGAGCGTTCGTCGCCGCGCGTCTTCGGGACGATGCAAAAATGGCAGTCCATGTTGCAGCCCTGCTGGATCGAGACGAAGGCGTTGACCTGCGGCGCGGCATCTTCGGAGACGAAATGGTCTTTAATCGTGTTTTGCGACCCGGCCTCCTCGGCGATGTCGATGATCGTCTCGCCGATGGGTACGCCGGCCTCGCGCGCGGCGCGGAGGTTGTCGAGGTAGCCGGGGACCTGGTGAAATTTCTGCGTGCCCACGATCAGGTCCACGTCGGGCAGCTTGTCCAAAAGCTCGGCGCCGCGGTTCTGCGCTATACAGCCGAGGATGCCGAGGACGAAGTCGGGCTGGTGCTTCTTGCGATGGGAGACGTAGCCGGCCTTGCCGATGGCCTTCTGCTCGGCGGCGTCGCGGACGGAACAGGTGTTGAGCAGCATGATGTCGCACGCGTTCTCATCCTGTACGATGCGATAACCGCGGGCGCGAAGCATCGCCGCGACGGCATCGCTGTCGCGCTCGTTCATCTGGCACCCGTAGGTTTTGATATAGACCCGATTCATCCGAGAGAGGGCTTTAACTACGCACGCCAGAAGGAGGGTCAAACGGGAAAGCGGTCGGGGCTCGCCCCGCCGACTGCCACCAATAGGCTTAATCCAGGTCCAATCTACCGGTGAACTCCGTTGTCCGCACTCCCCTCCGCCTCGTCGCCCTGCTGACCGCCGGCACGGCTTTCGCAGGAACTCCCGCGCCCGCACCGACGACAACCATGTCGGACGACGATCTTTTCGCGCAAGGCAAGGCGCTGTTCGACACCTACGCGCCTCCCGAAATCAAGGAACAGTTCGAGTTTCCCACCCGCGAAAGATGGGACGAATTTTTCGCCCGGCTCGAAAAAACCCGCCGAACCGGTTCGCTCGCCGACCTCGCCGCCTACGAACCGGAGGCGAAGGCGGCGCTCGCCGCGTTACGCACCCTGCCCGATTATCAGGACTACGCCGACTGGCTGGCCGATCGTCTCGACGAAATCGAAATAGCCAAGGAAGCGCAAAAGTTGCCACCAACCAAGCCCGCCCCGCAACCCAGCGTCCCGCCCAAGCCGCAAGGCGGGCCAACGCCGCCGATCGTCTCGGCGGCGAACATCGTTCCGCTTTACGATCTCTGGGTCGGCCGCCTGCGTGACCGTCCCCGTCCACCCCGGGCCGACGAATTCTTGCCGGATTTGAAAAAAGCGTTCGCCGCAGAGGGCGTTCCAGTCGAACTCGCGTGGCTGGCCGAGACGGAATCGACCTTCAACCCCAATGCCCGCAGCCCGGCGGGCGCGCGCGGGATGTTTCAACTCATGCCGGACACGGCGCGTGCGCAGGGATTGAGCCTGTTTCCCTTCGACAACCGCACCGATCCGGCGAAAAGCGCGCACGCCGCCGCCAAGCTGCTGCATGCGCTGCACGACCGCTTCGATTCATGGCCGCTCGCGCTCGCCGCCTACAACGCCGGCGAAGGCCGCGTCGGCCGCGCCTTGAAAGGCAGCGAAGCGAAAACGTTCGCCGGCATCGCCGATGCGCTTTCCACCGAGACGCGCCTCTACGTCCCCAAAGTCCTCGCCACGCTGAAAGTGCGCACCGATGTCGCGCCCGGCTCGCTGGGCGAGACCGTCAAGGCGCCGACGGAAAACTGAGCGGCCAACCAGCCGGACTCACTCTGCCACCGCGAGTTGTCCGCAGCCGGCGCCGATATCGATGCCGCGCCGCTGACGCACCGTGCTGGGCAAACCATAACCGGCGAGGATCTCCTGGAACCGGCGCGCCGCCATTTGATGACCGGGAACACCCGTGTATCCAGCCGTTGGATTGAGCGGTATCAGATTCACCTGCGCCGGCATCCCTTTGAGCAATGAGCCCACCGCGTGAGCCTGGCCGAGACTGTCGTTTTTCCCCTCGATAAGCGTCCACTCGAAGAAAATCCGGCGTTCAAGTTTCGTGACGTAGTAGCGGCACGCCTCCATGAGCAGGTCGAGCGGCCAAGCCCGTGCGGCCGGCACCAGCGCCAGGCGTTCGGCCTGGGTCGCACCGTGCAACGACACGGCAAGATGAAACGGCCGCCGCTCGTCCGCCAGGCGGATGATGCCGGGCACGACGCCGACGGTGCTGAGGGAGATTTTTTTCGCGCCGAGCGCCATGCCCGAAGGATCGCGCAGGATGTCGATGGCCTTCATGACCGCGTCGTAGTTGTGCAACGGCTCGCCCATACCCATGAGGACGATATTGCGCAGGCGCTCGTGCCGGTGGTGGGGAGACTCGTGGCCGGCCTCGGCCAGCGCGGGCGTTTCGGCGGCGGTGGAGCGCAGAACGCGATCCACATGCACGGCCTGCGCGACGATCTCGCCGGCGGTGAGGTGCCGCGTGTAACCCATCTGCCCGGTGGCGCAGAACACGCAGCCCATCGCGCAACCGACCTGCGAACTCACGCAGGCGGTTGTGCGTCCGGTATAGCGCATGAGCACGGTTTCGATGCGGTGGCCGTCGGTGAGCGCGAGCAGGTATTTGCGAGTGAAGCCGTCGGATGAATGCGTTTCGCGCGCAACAGGCAGGCGGCCAAGCGTCGTCTCCGACTCAAGGCGCTTGCGCAGGCGAACCGGCAGCTCGTTCATCGCGGCGAAGTTGTCCACCCGCTCGTAATAAAGGTAGTTCCACAACCGCGTGGCGTGCACCGGGCTCAAATCCCACGCGCCCACGAGAGCGACGAGCTCGGATCGGGTGAAATCGTGGAGATTAAGCGGCGCGGCAGCCATGAAGCCGAGATACGGTTTGGCCGCGCAAAGGACAGTTATTTCATGCCAAGCCGCGTTAGCGAAGCGAGGCCAGCGCCTTGGCGATGGGAACCGAATGGCGCTTCCGATCGAGGAAAGTGCTCACCTCCGCGTAGCCCACCTCCCTCAACGTGCGCAACGCCTGCGCGTAGCCGTCGCCCACACGCTGCGGCGTATGCGCGTCGGCCCCGATCACGACGGGTATGCCCCGTTCAAGCATGAGCGCGAGCTGGGCGCGGCCGGGGTTTATCTCGGGCAGCGCCTTGTTCACCCCGCTGGTATTCAGCTCCATCGCCACGCCGGTCGCGGCGATGCGGTCAAGCGCCCGCTCTATGTAAGGCTTGATGCGCGCGAAATCCCACTCCTTTGGCGACTCGTTTTTCACGAGATCGGGATGCGCGAGCGTGTCGAAAAGCCCCGTCTCCGCCGCCAGCGCGAGATGCTCAAAATAAAGCTGCTGATAGGCGAACATGTCGCCCCGGTAATACCGCTGCCGGTAAAATGATATCTGCATGTGCACCGAACCGAGCACATGGTTGAGTGGCGCACTGGCGTGCAACTCCTCCAACCACGCCTCCACCCCGGGGTAGAAATCGCTCTCAAGGCCCAGCCGCACATCCACGCGCCCGGCGAACTTCTCCCGCGCCCGCGCCACCATCGCGACATACGTGCTCCACTCTTCCGGCGCCATGCGCACCTCGTTCGAAAGCCCATCAGGCAACGGCGCATGACAGGTGAAAATAATACCCTTCAACCCGCGTTGCTCCGCCACTGCCGCATAATCCTCGGGCTCGCCGAAGGCGTGTCCGCAGAGCGGCGTATGGCAGTGGGATTCGTAAAGTAGCGGCGCCGTCATTGAAACCCCATGGTTGCGCATCGGAAAGCGGAGAACGAGAACGATTTTATGCCGCGACCAAGGCTCAATCCGTCATCACCCCGCGAACGTCGTGAGCAGCTCCGCGTAGATCTTAGCGCTGGCGACAAGCTCCTTAACCGAGGCGCGTTCGTCCACCGCATGGCAGTTGTCCCCACCCGGTCCGTAACCGAGCGTGGGAATTTTCAATTCTTCCGCAAAAAAATACATGTCGTTAAACCCGGTGGACACCCGAAAGACGGATTTTTCGCTCCGCACGCGCTCTACGCAGCCGGCCATCGTGGTGAAAAACGGATGCGCCGGCCGATGGAAAGTCGGGTGGTTGTGCGATACCTTGCGCGCCGTGATGCGGCACTGCGGGATTTTTCTCACCGCCGCCGCGAGAAACGCCCGCAACTCGCGCTCGGCCGCCGCCACCGTCTCGACGGCCAGCACGCGCCGGTCGATGGAAAAACTCGCCAGCGCCGGTACGGTGTTGATCTTGCCGCCTTCGCCGGAGGAGAAGATGCCGCCGATGTTCAGCGTGGGCCGCATGACCTTGCCGTCGGGCGCGGCGAACGTGCGGCGCGCCAGCTGCTTCTTGTGGCCGTCGAGCGCGCGAACGAGCGCCGCCATTTTTTCGAGGGCGTTGACGCCCTTGTGCGGTACGCTGCCGTGGGCGGCGCGGCCATGCACGGTGACGTTGAGCCAGACGACGCCGTTGTGCCCGCAACACACCGCATTGCCCTCGCCGCCTTCCATGACGATGGCGTAGTCGGGCTTGATCGGCGCATGCCTGACGAGCCAGCCGGCCCCGAGCGCGGAATCGGTTTCCTCGTCGGCGGTGAACGAGACCTCGACATTCATCCTCGGCGTCACGCCGGTCGCGCGCAGCGCGCGCAACGCCAGCAGCAGGGCGGCGTGCGAGCCTTTCATGTCGGCCGTGCCGCGCCCGTAAATCCAGCCGCGATCCACCATGCCGGAAAACGCCCCGCCGTGCCGCCACATCCCGGAAACCGGCACCACGTCGTAATGGGCGTTGAAATGGATCGTCTTCTTCGCACCACGCACGGCGAGCTTGCCGAGGACGTTGTAGCGCGAAAACCCAAGCTGCTCTTGCGGCAAGGTTTTTTTCACCAAAGCCGACGGCACGGTGTAGCGCCGCGCCTTGAGCCCGGCCCGCGTCAGTTCATCCGCCAGCAAAGCGGTGATCATATCGTAGTTTTCGCCGGGCGGATTGACGGTGGACGTGCGCACCAACCGCCGGAGCAAGGCGGTTAAATCAGGCGCATGATGGTCGAGATAAGCGGCGGGAGTCATCGGTTGGGCAACGTTAGCCGATTCGGCCGTCGGTGCGAAGCGAAGAATAAGCAAATTGACGCGATGATTTTTGACAGACGGCCTGCCGCGGAACACTCTCCGGCCACACGCCATGCCCCTCGCCGATCTCCGCAAAGACTACAACCTAGCCGGACTCCTTGAAAAGGACCTGGCGCGCAACCCCTTCCGCCAGTTCGAAAAATGGTTCCAAGAAGCCGAGGCCGCAAAAATCGCCGAGCCCAACGCCATGACGCTCTCCACCGCCACGCGCGAGGGCCGGCCTTCGTCACGCACCGTCCTGCTCAAAGGCCTCGACGGACGCGGCTTCGTTTTTTACTCCAACTACGACAGCCGCAAGGGCCGCGATCTTTCCGAAAATCCTTTCGTCTCGCTGCTGTTCCAGTGGGTGCCGCTTGAACGGCAGGTCATCGTTGAAGGCGCGGTCGTCCGCCTGCCCCGCGAGGAAAGCGAAGCCTATTTCCACTCACGGCCGCGCGCCAACCAGCTCGGCGCATGGGTGTCGCAGCAGAGTTCCATCATCAACGGTCGTGCCGTGCTGGAAGACGGCATGAAGGCCCTGGAAAAGAAATACGCCGGCACCGAAGTGCCGATGCCGCCCAACTGGGGCGGATACCGTGTTTCCCCGGAATCCGTGGAGTTTTGGCAGGGGCGGCGCAGCCGCCTGCATGATCGCCTACGCTTTCGTCGCGAAAAGTCGGGCGACTGGATCATCGAACGCTTGTCGCCTTGAAAAAAACAAAAAAAGCCCGCCAGCACACTCGGCCTAGGCGACTTTCCGCCAGCCTGCTTGCGGACGCCCTTGGCAGCCTCGGCAAAGGCGTGCTGGTGGCCGATCGCAGCTTGCAACGCGACGGCTTCGTCATCCGCTTCGCCAACCAGAGCTTTTGCACCATGACGGATTTTTCCGCCGAGGAGCTCCAAGGGTTGCCGCACGGGAAACTCCACATCGACCGCAGTCATCTCGCTGCCCTTCGACGCTGGCTCGCCCGGCCGATCCAAGGGCGTATCTTCACCGGCGAGGGCTATCTTGCCTGCAACCATGGACGGCGTCTTCACACCGCTTGGATTATCAGCCCCGTGTCCGATGCACGCGGACGCATCACGCATGTCACGATCACCTACAGTGACATGACCCGGCAGCGCCGGCTTCAGGAAGAATTGGTTCACACCCAGCGGCTCGACGCGGTGGGCCGGCTCGCCGGCGGCGTCGCTCACGATTTCAACAACCTCCTCTCCGTCATCAACGGCTACTGTGAAATCCTCCTCAGCAAGCCGATGGCGGCCCGCCAGGCCAGGCGCGAAATCGGCGAGATCCACCGGGCCGGCCTCCACGCCGCCGGACTCGTGCGCCAGCTCCTCGCCTTCAGCCGCCGCCAAGCACTGGACCCCAAGGTTGTGAGCCTCAACCTGCTCGTGCAGGAAAACGCCGACATCCTCTCTAAACTCCTTCAGCCCGACAAGTCCCTCACCCTAGCGCTTGATGCCAGCCCCGATCATGTGCGCGTTGATCCGTCGCAAATTCAGCAGGTTCTACTCAACCTCACGATCAACGCCCGCGACGCCCTCAGCCCCGGCGGACGCGTTGCCATCCACACCGAGTTCCGCGAGATCAAGGCTGGCCGCAACCGGCGCGCGACCGACATGCCGCCCGGCCGCTACGTGCTCTTGTCTGTAAACGACAACGGCGCCGGCATGGACGACGAAGCCAAGGCCCACCTCTTCGAACCGTTTTTCACCACCAAGGAACAAGGCAAGGGAACCGGTCTGGGCCTCGCTCTGGTCTACGGCGTCGTGCAGCAAAGCGGCGGCTACATCCTCGTGCAAAGCATCGCCGGCCGCGGCTCGACGTTTGAAATCTTCCTGCCCGTAGTCAACGCGCCGCTCGACGCACAAGCCGCGCCGCCGGCGCCCCTGCCCGCCGCCTCCACCCATGGCCGAGAAACCATCATGCTGATCGAGTCCGACGCAGTCGTCTGCAAGATGGTCGAGGGCATACTCACAGCCGACGGCTACCGCGTGCTCGCCGCCGGCACCTCCGCCCAGGCCCGCAAGCTCGTCGGCCGCCATCGCAAGCCGGTCGATCTGCTCGTCATTGACTCCGGCCGCGCCGGCGCGCCGGGCGAAAAATTTGTCAGCCAGCTGCTCGCCTCTCAACCAACCTTGCGCGTCCTCTTTACCAGCGGCTCCGAGGTCTCCGCAATTAAAGACCTGCCCGCCAAATCCCAGGGCATACTCACCAAGCCCTATGCGTTGAGTTCGCTGCTCCGCGCCGTGCGCTCCCTGCTCGACGGTCAAGGCGCAGTCGATCACACGGGCCAAGTTTCCACGGCTTCCTGACGACCTTCATGCGTCTTTACCTGATCCGCCACACTCATGCGGTCACCGAAGGGGAAAACCCCTCGCGCCCCCTCAGCCCGCGCGGCCGAACGGATGCCGCCCGCCTCGCCGCTTGGTTGAACGCCAACCGCGCCCTCAACCCCGCCCAGCTCTGGCACAGCCCGCTCGAACGCGCCCGGGAAACCGCCTCCATCCTCGCGCATGGCCTCGATCTCGACGTCGTGATTCTGGAAACCCCCGGCCTGCTTCCCGATGACGGACCGGAGGAAATCGCCGACCGCTTGGAAACCTTTCCAACCGGTGAAAACCTCGCCCTTGTCGGTCACGAACCGCATCTCAGCGCGCTCGCTTCGCTCTTGGTGCGCGGCAAGCGCAAACCCGCGCTCTTCGAACTAAAAAAAGGCGCCGTGCTCGCCCTCGAACCCAGCGGCAATGTCCACAAACGCACCGGTCGCCCGCGTTGGCACGCCTGCTGGCATATCTGTCCAGAGCTTCTCCCGCCTGCCGCTCCATGAAACTCTTTCTCACCGGCGCCTCCGGCTTTGTCGGTTCTGCCTTCGCCAAGGCCGCCTCCCGCCGCGGCCACCACGTCACCGGCATCGTCGGCGCCTTCGTCGGCACGCTTCCCGGTGTGAACGAAAATCGCTCCCTCGATCTCACCGATGACGCCGCGCTCACCAGCGCCATCCTCGACACCTTTCCCGACGCCATTGTCAACTGTGCCGCCGTCGCGGAACCTGCCCGGTGCGATGCCGACCCCGCCCGCGCCCAAGCCCTCAACGTAGCCCTCCCCGCCACCCTCGCCCGCCTCGCCCACCACCTGAGCGCCAAGTTCATCCACCTCTCCTCCGAGCAGGTCTTCGATGGCGCCAGCGCTACGCCCTACTCGCTTCAGAGTTCCCCTAAACCCATCAATCTCTACGGTCGCCAGAAACTCGAAAGCGAACGCCTCGTCCACGCCGCCGCGCCCGAGTTCGCCATCACCCTCCGCGCTCCGCTCCTTGCCGGCAACAGCCTCTCCGGCACGCGCAGCCTCCACGAACGCCTCTTCGCCGACTGGTCCGCCGGCAAGACCCCTCGCGCCTTCTCCGACGAAATCCGCCAGCCCTGCACCGCCGCCAATCTCGCGGACCTCATGCTTGAACTCCTCGAGCGCAACGACGCCTGCGGCGTTTATCATTGGGCCGGTGCCGATGCCCTCTCGCGCCTTGAAATCGCCCGCCGCGTCCGCGCCCATTTCAAGTTGAGCGAAACCGCCGCGCCCATCGAAGCCATGACCCGCGCCGCCGATCCGCGCGCCGCGTCCAAACGCCAGGCCACGCTCACGCTCGATCTCAAGCCCCTCGCCGGAAAAGTGAAGACGCCCATCGAGACTTTCGACGCCCAGCTCGACCAACTCATCATACCACCCGCCTTCCGCGCATGGTATTTTACCCAAGCCTGAGCGGCCGTTTCGTCCCATGCAGCTCCACCTTCTCCCGTTTCGCGCCGGCGGTGCCGCCGAAAACATGGCGACGGATTTTCTCCTGCTGCAACGCTACCCCGACGCCACCCACGCCCGCTTCCGCCACTACGACTGGCGCGCGCCGGCCTTCACCTTCGGCTTCAGCCAGAAAATCGCCTACGTCCGCGAACAGCTCGCCGCCCTCGCGCCCGGCGAACGCCTCGACCTCTGCCGGCGTCCCACCGGCGGCGGCGTGGTCGATCACCGCGAAGACTGGACCTATACGCTCGTCGTCCCCCGAGGACACGCCCTTTACGACGCCCGCGCCACCGAAAGCTACCGCCTCGTCCACGCCGCGCTTGTCGAGTCCCTCCGCGCCCAAGATCAGCCTGTCATCCTAAAAGAACGCTGTGAACCGCCCGCCGAAGGCGCCGCCTGCGAAGCCGGCCCCACCGTCTGCTTCGTCCGCCCCGAACTCTACGACGTCCTCCACGAAACCACCGGAGCCAAGATCGCCGGAGCCGCCCAAAAACGCACCAAGCACGGCCTCCTCTTCCAAGGCTCCCTCTGGAAACCCACCGTCGCCGCCACCGTGGACTGGGATTTATTCAAGTCGGATTTTACCACCCGCCTCGCTACACTCCTTCACGCTAAAGCCATCGAAACCCCGTGGCCCGACCTAAACGAAGACGAGCTCAGCGGCCTCACCGACCAATACTCATCCTCAGAGTGGATCGCATATCGGTGAGATGCCCGGACACGTCTCCGCCGACCGACCACTGCTCTGCCACAGGCTCACCGAGCTATGCCAGCAGTTCCAACACGCAGGATTGAACTTTCCGGTTTCATCGCTTTTCATCCTTTCTCCTATGGCAAGTCTCCCTACTCAATTCCCCGGCGTCACGGTCGCGACCAAGGCCAATGTTTATTTTGACGGCAAGGTCGTCAGCCACTCGGTGATCTTCGCCGACGGCTCCAAGAAAACCCTCGGGCTCATCTATCCCGGCTCCTACCACTTCGGCACCGGCGCGCCGGAGCGCATGGAAATCGTCGCGGGGAGCTGCAAAGTCACGCTCGACGGTCAGACCGTCGTCAAAGCCTACGATGCCGGCACTTATTTCGACGTGCCCGGCAAATCAGGCTTCACCATCGAGGTCGCCGGCGGCATCTGCGAATACATCTGCTCGTTCCTGTAAGCCGGCCCTCCGTCATCCGTCACCATGCGTTCCTTTTTCGTACTGTTATTGCTCGGAGTGGTTCTCGCGACCATCGCGGTGGTGGTGCGTTCAGGCATGCTCGCCCGAAAAAATCCCGGCGAACCGATGAACGCAGCCATGCGCGCGGCGATGACGGAATCCGCCTTCCAGTGGCCGGAAAAAGACACCCAGCTCATCGCGCAACACTACAACGGCGCCAGCGATACCAAGAGCGGCTTGCGTTATCTCGTCCGCGCCGAGGGCGCGGGAATCGCCATGCCGAAACGCGGCCAGCTCGTGACGGTGAACTACACCGGCCGCCTGTTGGACGGCGAGGGCAAATTCGACGCCTCGGCGGATCACGGCGGCCCGTTCAACTTCATCGTGGGCGAGAACAAGGTCATCGTCGGCTGGGATGAAGCTTTCCTTACCATGCACAAAGGCGAGAAGCGCACGCTGCTCGTACCCTTCTGGCTCGCCTATGGCGAAAAAGGCATCGCCGGTTTGATTCCCGGTCGCGCCACGCTGGTCTTCGACGTGGAACTGGTGGATTTCAGGTAAAAACCATCCGCCGATTTTTCGCTAACTGGCTTTCGCCAATGGCGCAGCGGCGGGCGCGGGAGTTTTTCCGATGAGGACCTTGTCCACGCGGTGACGGTCCATATCGACGACCTCAAAGCGCCAGCCTTCGTGGTCAAAGTAATCACCGGCAAGGGGAATGCGTCCGAAATGCGTCATCACGAAGCCACCGAGCGTCTGGAAATCAACAAGGTCCTCGTGCGGCAGCACGTCGAGCTTGAGGATTTCCTTGAGGTCGGCGGTGGCGAGCGTGGCGTCGATGAGCCACGAACCGTCCTCGCGCTGGCGGGCTTCTGGCGCGCCGCGCTGGCCTCGTTGCGGAATGTCGCCCACGATGGATTCGAACACGTCGATGAGCGACACCAAGCCTTGGATCGAGCCGAACTCGTCGGATACCAGCGCGACGTGCTGGCTGTTCTTCTGGAATTGGGCAAGCAGCGTGATGGCGGTCATCGTCTCGGGCACGATCACGGCCGGCACGAGCAGGTTCTTGATGTTGGTGGAAAGTCCGAAGGCGGAGTTGGCCCAGATGGCCTTGATTGAAACCATGCCGAGCACCTGGTCGCGGTTGCCTTGATAAACGGGGAAATGCGAATGGCCGCTGGCGACGATCTTGCGCCAATTGGCTTCCTCCGGGTCGTCAATGTTGAGGAAAACGATCTTCGGCCGAGGCGTCATAATGGCGGTGACGGCGATTTTATCGAGTTCGAGCACGCCGGCCACCATTTCGGTCTCGGCCTGATTGAACACGCCGGCGGTCAATCCTTCGGCAATCATGATGTTGACCTCCTCGTCGGAGACCGGCGTTTCCTTGGGCGGCTTGGCGAGGCCGAAGGGCGTGAGCAGCAGATCGGTGAGCCAAGTGAGGATGTTGACCAACGGCGCCACCAGACGGGCCAGTCCACGAATCGGCCCCACTAGAACCATCGCGATAAACTCTGGGTAATGCAGGCCGAGGCGCTTAGGCACCAGTTCGCCGATCACCACCGAACACAACGTGATGGCTACTACCACGGAACCGAGCGCGAGAGGATGCGCATACGCGGCGACGGACGGAAATTCTGCGAGCACCCTTGTTAATTCTTCGGTGAGGGTCGTTCCGCCGAAAGCGCCGGCGAGCACGCCTACGAGCGTGATGCCCATCTGGACGGTCGAAAGGAAGCGCGTGGGTTCGTTGGCGGTGTCGAGGGCCTGTTTGGCGCGTTCGTTGCCCTGCCCCGCCAGCCGTTTGAGCCGGGCCTTGCGAGCAGACACCACAGCGATTTCGGCCATGGCCAGCACGCCGTTGCCCAGTAACAGCAGGAAAATAATGATCAATTCGGTCGAGAGTTCAGACATGTTATGGAACGGCGCAGAGTCTAGTTCGTGCCCCGGCCAACGCAACTCCATAGCCAGTCCATAAATTATCCGAGCACACGATGATCAAAGAGATGCACGACCAACTACGCTCTATCATCAAAGCTTTTACCGCATATTCAAGGGCGCCCCTTAAAGCTTGCGACAGAGGATTAGCGACAGATGTCGCCTTGTCCACCAGCACAACCATACTGAACTGCCGCTTCCACCGATGAAACGTCTGCCCCGAGATGTTCCTCTCCCGGCAGACTTCCCTGTATGTTCGGGCCACCATCGATTTTGCATAGTATCAGTATTTTGTTCCGAATCGCGTGTCTTTTGCCTTGCATGGTCTGGTTCCTTTTTATTACCCTTAGACAAATTTTCCAATCGGCTCGTTTTCACGGTATCACGTCACACACTTACTTCCTGACTCAGCGTTGAGCTTTTCAGAGGCTCCTTAAATTAGCCTTGAGCTTGAAACTGGGTTACATCTTAATATTACTTGTTTATTTCCATGAATAATATCTTCCGTCAGCTTATGCTCTTAGGTTGTGTGAGCAGCGCAGCGTTCGCAGCTCCGTTTTTAGCCATCGGCGATAATGCCGAGCTTTTTGTAACCGGCACAGTCGGTATTCGCTCTGACAGCAACATCGAACTCGCTCCGAATAATTTGAGGAAAGATGATGTGATCGCTCAGTTCATCCCTGGCCTCGAACTTAATTTCGGCAAAGACACCCTTGTGAAAGGTGTGTTTACCGCCCAAGAAACGCTGACCAGCTACAGCAAGAACAGCAAGTTCAACAACCAGCTTGGTGCGGTTACGGGCGAGGCTCACTACGACAACGGGAAATTGCAGTTAAATTCAAATGCCGCTTATACCCAGCTCGATCAAAACACCTACTCCGCCAACGGAACCAATATGCGCCGTGATCTGACCTCTGCTGGGATCGATGGTGAATATTCCATATCCGATAAGACAAAAATTGGTTCTGCCTTCACGTATTCCGAAACTAGGTACCAACAGGCTGTGGGTGTTAATGACAAAGATTACGGTGTGCCGGTGAATGTTTACTACGCTATCACCCCGAAGGTTGATTTGAGCAGTGGTGTGAGCTATCTCAAGAGCGAGCTTAGCAATGGAGATAGGTACAACGATTATTACTACAACGTGGGTGCTCGTGGTGATTTTACCTCTAAGCTCGAAGGCAGTTTCAGCGTCGGCTATAATGAGCGTCAGGGCAGTGGTCCCACCGCAACGAATAGCGGCGGACTGGGCCTGCGATCCGCGCTTATCTACCATTACACGGAGAAGACTCTATTCCGACTTGATAGTAGCAGGGATTTTAGCAACGCCACTAGTGGCGCATCCCAACAGGCGACCGCTATAACGCTTCGCGGTCAGACTGATATTGCTGTCGATTGGAAGGCCAATATGGCGGTTACTTATCGCGTAGTCGACTATAAGACCACGCCGTCACGCACAGATGATTATTACGAGGGAACCATTGGTGCCACCTATATCATTAATTCAAAATTTAGTGTGAACGGTTCATACCTCTTCCGGACAAATTATTCGAATGCAGTTGGCAATAGCTTCATTGACAATGTCGTTTCGCTGTCGATTTCGGCACGTTACTGAGTGTTTATTCATTGAAATTGGTCTCGTTTTTTAACGGAAGAAGATCCAATGGTCTTCTTCCGTTTTTTTTCCCTTTTAACCATGCCGCTCAATTTAAAGACAATCACCTTCCTCTGCGTTTCGACAATGATGACGCTGCTCCTCTTTGCCGAGGACAAGCTTCCGGTTCCTGCTGCCGCCTCCTTGGATTACGTTTTGCAGCCATCTGATTTGTTGAACGTCAAAATATTCCAAGAGGAAAATCTCGCGCGAGATGTGCGGGTTTCCCAAGAATACTCGATAACCTTACCCTTGATCGGCAAAGTAGATGTCAAGGGCAAGTCTCTACGCCAGACCGAGGATATGGTACGCGAGCTTTATGGCCGCGATTATCTGGTGAATCCTCAGGTCAACATTATCGTCACGGATTATTCCAAGCACAGCGTAAACGTAATCGGTCAGGTCAACCAACCAGGGCAAGTTTTATTCCCTCAGGAACAGGGGCTCACACTACTTGATGCCATTTCCAAGGCGGGCGGGTTTAGCCGCTTGGCAAATCGTAGTCAGGTTAAACTAACACGCACTAATTCCGATGGTAAGACCCAGACATTCATCATCGATGCCGACGACTTGATCAAGGGCAAAGGCGGCAACAAATGGCCTGTGCTCGTTGACGATATTATTTTTGTTCCAGAACGCATTCTCTAAGCCAAAACTTTCAATGGACTCCAATCTTCAGCAGCAGCAACCCTCGGCGAATCGTGGACCAGGAGAATATGGTTACAGTGGTTATGGCGGATATTCCGCAGTCGGCTACGGTGGCGATAATTCCGTGCAGCGAGGGTTTCGTGATTATGTGCTTATCTTGCGCGAGCGTATTTGGTATATTATCGTCGTATTTCTGGTCATTTTTTCATCGGCCTTGGTTTATACCTTGAGCCAAACCAAGATTTACCAGGCAAATGCCAGCGTTCAGATTTTCCGCAGCGACCCCACTGTCATGACAAAGGTGGAGTCAGTCGTTCGTAACGACGTTTCCAATACGGAGGATCTGAACACTATTGTTGAGGTGCTCAAAAGTGCATCCATCATCCAAAAAGTCGCAGAGCGTATCACCGGGGATGATTTGCGCCAGTTCATGGCGCCTTATGAAAAAGGTAAAGGAGGGGATCCGATTACGCCGCTTGATGTGCTTGCGTTCAATCGCAAGATTTTGCCACAACGCCTCAGCTTGCTCATTAACATCCAATATCGGCATCCCGACCGCTTGGTTGCAGCGAAAGTGGCCAATATGTTTGTGGATGAGTTTATCGCTTATAACGCCCGCGTTCGCATCGACGAATCAATGAAGGCGGTTGAAGAGCTTAAAATCCGCGCTGAACAGCAGCAGAGGAAGGTCCGAGAGCTGGCTCTTGAACTCCAGGCATACCGTGAGAAAAACAATATGATCTCACTTGACCAGCGTAAAGACATCGTCACGGAAAAACTTAAAAGCCTGAACCTTTATCGCACTCAAACAAATACAAAGCTTACTGATTCAGAAATTCGCTGGAAGCAGGTGCAAGATCGGCGTGCCTCAGGCGGCGAACTGACAGAACTTTCATTCATCGCAAGCCAGTCACCGATCAATCAGCTCATTCAGGATGTCTCGAATAAGAAGATCATGGTGGCCCAACTGCGGGACCGCTATCGGGAAAAACACCCTGTCATGATGGAGACCATGAATTCTCTGGCCCAGGCCGAGAGAGAATTAAAAAAAGCCATTGAAAATGCGGCGGCCACTATCGAGGCAGAATATCAAAACGCAAAAAAGAATGATGAACAGGCAAGCCTTGCGTTGGTGCAGGCGCAAACCGAAACGATGGAATTGGACCGGGCTGCCGTCGAATATGACGCCCGTTCTAGTGAACTGCATATCAACGAAGGGATTTTACAGAATCTCATAAGTCGCATGCGTGAAACCACCATGAAAGCGACCATGGAATCGCAAAATGCACGATTGGTCGATCCTGCGACCCCTGCGGCAGATGGTGATTATGTGTCTCCTAATATCGCCCTCAATCTAGGGTTAGGTTTTGTTGGTGGGCTCTCGTTGGGATTAGCCTTTGCTTGCTTTGTAGCGTTTATTGATGACCGGGTAAAAAGTTCTTTTGACATCGAGTCTGTAGTAGGACTGCCATTAATCGGCATAATTCCTCAAATTAAAAAGATGGAGCAACCAGATAAGGCTCAAATAGTTGCCAATAATGCAGATCGACAGGTGTCTGAGGCTTTTCTTACGCTGCATTCCAGTCTGCGTCTAAAAGATGAAAGCAAAAATGCCCAATGTATCCTTATAACCAGCACGATTCCAGGTGAGGGCAAATCGTTCACAGCGACCAATCTTGCACTAACGTTCGCCGCTCATGGCGAACGAGTTGCGGTTGTCGACTGCGATTTGAGGAAACCGAACATACACAAGTCATTCCGATTGGAAAATCGTAAGGGAGTTATTGATGTCTGCGCTGGGACTACGACTATTGACGAGGTGGTGATTCGTAATGTGCATCCGAATTTAGATGTGATTACAACAGGTGGTCGAGCTAAAAACCCAACTCAAATACTTAATGGAAAGGGGTTTGAACTAATGATTTCTGATCTCAGGAAGCGCTATGATCGTATATTTTTTGATACTCCTCCCTTGGCTGCCGTAAGCGATGCGATGATTGTGCTCCCTCTAATGGATGGGTCCATCTTCACCATCTTTTTTAACAGGGTGCGCCGTAAAGCCGCACAATTTAGTGCAAGGAAATTACTTGAGGCTAATGTCCCTGTTTTTGGTGCAGTATTGAACGGACTGAATCTCGCTGTCTCAGGCTACTATTACGCTCAGTATTACGATAAGTCTTACAAGGACTACTATGTCGTAATGGCTAAAAACGATACTACACCAGAGCGCTAGACACGTTTGACGTGATGCCGCTAAAACGAGCCGATTGAAAGATTAGGGAGTGTTAACGAAAACTGCGTAATAAGACGATGGAGGCGATGAGATGAACGAATGCGAGATAAGAGCGGGCGAGTTTGTCGTAACGGGTGGCGACACGGCGGAAGTCGAAGAGTTTTCGGAAGTAATTTTCGACCT